>CALWXC010000018.1 GCA_944385415.1 uncultured Oscillospiraceae bacterium
AGGCCTTTTGCTGGGCGGCCACCTTGTCCCGGTTGGCTTCGTACCAGGCCTTTTTCTGGGCCGACTGTTTTCGTTTTTCAGGCGGCAAGCGGCTAAAAGCGGTGTAACGGTCCAGCGCACGCGAGCGGGCCAAATCCTCATTTGTCAGATGGAAATTGGCTTCAATCTCTGCGTCGGCTGCGGCCATGGCGGCCAGTTCTTCGGGGGTAAACGGCACGGTTACCCCTCCTTCTTCTCCGGCTTCTGCTCGGCCTTGGCGGCCATAGCGGCCACGCCCTCGGCGTAGCCCAGCAGATACTCGACCTTTCCATCGGGGAGTTTGGTCACGGCCTTGGCGATGGTGTCGGCCAGTTTCTTCTCACGTTCACTCATGGGGTTTTACCTCCTTCGTTAAATCGCACAGCTTCTTTTCTACCTTGGCCAGGTTTTCCTCGGCCAGCTCACGCCGTTCGTCGGCGGCCATAATCAGCCCCTGCATATTCCGCAGGGTCGATTCAGAGGCCCCCAGTTGGGTCAGCTTGAGCAGCCGGGCCCGGTGGTTCTCCACGATGCGGGTGCGCTTCTCCACGGCCGCCTGGGCCGCCAGGTGCTTCAAATGCAGTTCGACCATATCCATGGCTTCTTCCCTCCATTCTTTAATTGGTGCCCCGGTTGCCCAGGGCCGGTATGTCTGGTACAATGGTCTCGAAAGGAGGCATTGTAATGACTGTGCCCGAATTTGATATGATGGTTTTGGCTGACATAGCCGACTGCAAGGATGGATGGTCTCGTGAAGATCTGGTATCAAAACACGGCTTTGAGATTTTGAAAACCGTGGACTTCCTGCTGGAAAACCAGCTCATAAAGGAGCACAAATCCAACCTTGCTCCGTTCCTGCCGTCTGGGTCAGACTATACCGATCCGCCAATGAATAACCTTGTGGCTACCGATTGGGGCCGTATAGAGGTTAAGCGGTGGAACACCTTACGTATTCTTTCCAAACGGGAGCGCTGGAAGGAACGGATTTTTGGCTTTGTCTCCGGCGTCCTGGTGACGATTGTTGGTGGCCTTATACTATCGTGGATTTCACGATGAAAAGCCCGACCAGGCATCCAGCTGCAAACCAGAACAGCCATCGCCAGCCATACAGGGGGTCACGCCACACCAGCATCACCTCCTTTGCAGTTGTTTCTGTGCCCCCGGCTTTCCGGGGGCGGTGGTGGTTAGGCTATTTACATGCGGCCCATTACCCGCAACGCAAACCAGAAGTTTTCCCCGGTCAGCTCTGCCAGGTAGTCGATCAGTTCGCCCCGACCGTACTCGCTCAGTTCGATGCAGCTAAGATCGAGGCAGCAAACCAGGTGAAAATCTTCTGCATCAAGTCCCAGGTTGACTTGTGCGCCGCGGAGAATCCGCGCTTCCAGTTCGCTGACTTGAAAAGCGGTGCTTTCCATGGCCTTTTTAACGATGGATTCGCAAGCCCACACTTTCCAGTTGACGTCAGCGCCATGGTCAACGCTGGACATGATTTCAAAATGAGGGATGATGTTCTCTTTCGCTGCAAACATTTCCATTTCCTCCGTTCTCTTGTGTTGCTGTTGTCGGACTGGTAGTTCCGGCTCCAAGGCTTGCCCCCATCCCTCTCGCTATGCTACAATTTATTGGCAAGCCGGGCGAAAGGAGGTGAACCATTGAAAACCGACAAAGAACTCGCCGTTGAACTCGCAGGGGATTACATTCAAGCCGTCTATTCCAGAGACGGAGTTAAGCTCCCCGAACCTTCAGACCTAAAGGTCCTGCTCAAAGCGTTCTACGATGCTGTCAAGTCTCTTCCCGATGAATAAGCGGGTCACAGATCTCTTCTAACCGGTCAGCTATCTCGCACATAGCCACCGACAACTCCGGCAAATTATCCGGCTTGCCTTTGGAAACCTCGGCCAGCAGTTCCAGCTGCTTGCCGAGGATTTCCTTTACCTGCTTCTGTTCCATCTGTCTCACCTCCTCACTGTGTGTTGTCGGACTGTGCAAAAAGGTACTCCAGGTCATTGCACCACGACTGCCGCTGTGATAAACTAAAGCGGGAAGGGGGTGATACTTATGATGAGCAAAGAGCAGTTCGACAGCCTTCTGTCTTTTTCCAGAAAATTTCTAACTGAAGACACAGAATCCAAATCCCTTGCCGAAAAATCCGGGCTGACCAGTGAACAACTAGAGGTCATCGCCGTGCTGATTGCTTACAGCATCCGGGCTTACGACGACTTGAAAGATGGAGCGGTACTTAACCTCCGCTAATTCCTCCAGCCGTTGTAAATCTTCTTTGGTCATCCCCTGAGGCGCAATCTCAGGGGATGATTTCTTTTCATCCATCTGTCTCACCCCCTCTCAGTTGCTGTTGTCGGACTGGAACAAAAAGTCCAAATCCATACCGGGAAAAATATTTTCTGATTTTGGAATTTTTCTTCCTATATATTGTATGGAAAAAAATTAATCCACAATATATTGATTTTTATGGCTTAATGAAATACAATTATACGAAAAAGGGGAACTTCCACTTTCCCTTACTTCTTTTGAAAGTAGGTATGCCGATGAAGAGCACTTACAAATTGAGTAGCAAATCTGATATGAAGCAGTACGCTAAGGACTTAGAGCAAAGAATCAAGGATGCGGCCATCGAGGAAATGATGAGTCGCATGTATGATGTTACTTGCCCAACGTGCGGAACCTCTGTCAAAGTCCCAGTCGGGAAAAGCCTTTGTCCTAAGTGCGGCGAGGAAATAGATTTACAACTTGACATTAAGACTTAATTCAGTTGAGGTCAGCTCTCTAATAAGGGAGCTGACCTCTTTCAGCAACTCTTGAAGCCGTTGAAGTTTCTGTATGGCCTCGTCGATCTCCGCCGTGTCGATTTTGGCCGTCAGATTTACATTTGGCATGAAAACCACCTCCTTTCAGCCTTGGGTGGAGTCTGATCGGTCGTTAAAGTAATCATAAGGAACCCCGATCACCTCACAGATTGCCAAAAAGTCGTCTGCCGCCATTTTGGACCGCCCACTGATGATACAACTGGTTTTCTGCTTAGACCAACCACACTTCTCAGCGATAAACGCTTGTTTGATGCCGTGGTCTTTCAAATATGTCTTGATACTCTGCGCTACACTCAACCATGTCACCCCCTTGCATAAGTAGCGATTTGCTGGACTTGTGATTATGGTATCACAATATTTCGCTACCGTCAATAGGAAATCACGAAATTCTTGACTTTTGTTTTTTTATGTGATATGCTAACATCAAAGAAGGTGATGTAATGGAGAACCCCCGGGCGATATCTTTGCGTGAACGCATACGCTTAAATCTTGTGGCGGCAATGGAAAATGCAGGAATAAATCAAGTCCAGCTTGCGGATAAATTAAACATAAGTAAGGGTACAGTGAATAACTGGACTCGTGGGAACAATTCTCCTGATGTTGATATGGTCCCCCGGATTTGCGATGTTTTGGGTATCTCTGTTCTTTCTATTTATTCACCTACAGAATTTGAGAGCCCAGAAACCCCAGCAACAAAAAAATCCCCCGCACCATCCGAAGATGATGAAGGGGCGCTTACAAAAGAAGAACTGTCTCGTATTTCTGCTGCAATGTCCCAGCTGAATGAAGAGGGCCGGGAGCGGGTCGTGGAGTACGCAGAAGATCTTGCCGCCGGGGGGCGGTTTAAAAAACCTTGTTCGGCTGAACTGGGTAAAAAGGAAGCATAATTGAATCAGTTCCCAAACCGCCAGGTGGCAGAATAAATAGAAAGAGGGAAATAAAAATGAAAAAATGCAAAAACGTTATGCTGATTGTCTGTGCATCGATTTTTCTTATTTTGTGTGCTTGCTCTTCAAAGGAAAGCGAACCGGAAATTACATTAGACGATGTTACACAAGCTATCCAGACTGTTGATCCCCAATTTGAATTTAACGATGAACCAATGTATTCTATGATTGGGGCTTCCAACGGTTGGATGGGTTATCTGAACGATACTACTCCTGTAAAAGTTTATCAGTACGAAAGTAAAGATAAATACGAAGAATCCAAAGAAACGTTTGCGCCAATGATGGACGAATGGCCGGTTGTTGGGACATTTGTTTTGGAGTGCAGCGACACCAGCGTACAGGATGCGTTTTCTGCGCTGTCGCAGGAAAAGTAATGGCAACCGCAGTCCAGCGCCGCCAGGCAAAGGCCCTAAAGAATCCCACGCCCGTGGAACTGCCGTCGGGCCGGTGGCGGTGCCAGGTGACCGTAAACGGTAAGCGGGTGAGCGTGGTTGAGGATGACCCGAAAACTGCCCACGCAAAGGCCGTCGCGCTCAAGGCCGAGGTTTTGAAGGTCCAGAAACGCCCCGACGATCTGACAGTGGGGGAGGCCATTGACCGATACATAGCCAGCAAGGACGGCGTCCTCTCACCCTCTACGGTCCGGGGGTATAAGGGTATCAGAAAAAACAATCTCCAGACGATCATGCACGTCAAACTGAGCGCACTGACGCCGGAGGCCGTGCAGATGGCCATAAACGACGACGCAAAGAAACTGTCCCCCAAATCCGTCCGCAATGCCCACGGTCTGCTGAGTGCCGCCCTGTCCATGTACGCGCCGGATCTGCGGCTGGACACCACCCTGCCGCAAAAGGTCCGCCACGAAATCGGCATACCGACGGAGGCCGAAGTGGCCGCGATCCTGGAGGAGGCCAAGGGCACCGAAATGGAGCTGCCCCTGCTGCTGGCTATCTGGATGGGGTTACGACGGTCGGAGATCCAGGGGCTAACTTGGGATGATATTTCCGGGAATGTTCTCCATGTCCGGTCGGCCATTGTCCGGGGCGAGAATGGACCGGTGGAGAAAACCACGAAGTCTTTCAGCGGAGACCGGCGGCTCCGGCTGCCTGCCTATATCCTGGACGTTCTGGCCAGGACGCCGCACCGCGGGGACTATGTGGTGAACCTTTCCGGGCAGTCCATGTATGACCGGTTTTCCCGGATGTGCAAGCGCCTGGGCCTGCCGCACTACCGGTTCCACGATCTCCGGCACCTGAATGCCTCCATCATGCTTGCCGCTGGCATACCGAACAAATACGCCCAAGACCGCATGGGCCACGCGACGGACAACATGCTAAAGAGTGTATACCAACATATCATTGTCAGCACCCGTGAGGAGGTGGACGATGCGGTGGACGCCCGGTTTTATGCAATTCTGCACACAAATTGCACACCGGATGACAAAAACCGCTGATTTATCAATGGTTATAGCCGTTTTTGGTGCGGGTTCAAGTCCCGCCTCGCGCACCATGGCGGAGTATCCTACAAAGGACACTCCGCGTTTTTTATTCTCAAAATTGAGGTCCATCGGAATCGGGAGCGAAGCATGAAGACAGTCTATTTTATCGGCGGTACCATGGGAGTTGGGAAAAGTACCGTCAGCCAACAGCTGAAACTGCAATTACAGAACAGTGTATTTTTAGATGGAGATTGGTGCTGGGATGCGCACCCCTTTCAGGTTACGGAAGAAACAAAAGAAATGGTCTTGGAGAATATCTGCGCAGTTTTGAACAATTTTTTGAAATGCTCCGTATATGACAACGTGATTTTTTGCGGGGTCATGCACGAACAGTCCATTATTGATGGGATTATTTCTCGTCTGGACATCACGGGGTGTCGGTTTCTTTCCATCTCTCTGCTCTGTTCAGAAGAAACCCTGATACAACGCCTGAAAAAAGATATTGCTGCTGGCGTCCGCTCGCATGATGTGATTGCGCGGAGCGTCAATCGTCTTCCGCTGTATCAAACGTTGCATACGATAAAGATCGACACCTCTGATAAGTGTGCCGTTGCAATTGCAAGAGAAATCGCGGCGCTGTAACGATGGTCCCGCTTCAACGCCCGCCACAGAGCAGTGGGGAAACCGTTTCCCGCACGTTCAATAGAAGGAAACTGCTTTTTGAACCAGCAGCCCCCCGCAGAAGGCGAGTCTTCTGCGGGGGGCGTTCTGCATATAGGTCATGATTCAGGGCGCTGCCGTGTCCATGGCTTGGATGGGGAAGGTCACGCTCCAATTTCCCTGGATACTCCCGGAAGAAGTCACAAATTCCCCGTACAATTCATACTGACCCAGCTGTTCGGCGGGAATGTCGTTAAAGATGAAATCCGTATAAGAACCCGCGTGGGCTTCGTCAAAGAACGACAGGGAACCGTAAGATTCCACCTGTTCCCCGGTTTCCTTGTGCACCAGACTGACAAATCCGTGATTGTCGGTTTTGAGAATGTCCTCAAAATAAAGCTGCACGTGGAGGGCGCCATCAAGATACCCGATGCCTGTCACCGTAACGCCATCGGTGGGGGAGACCAGGGGAGCGGTGGGTTGCAGCGCGGCGAGACGCTGCGCCATGCCACCGGCTTCCCAGTCTGTGGCAAGATTGCCGTCCAACCCTCTCAATTCCACCATTTGCGCGGCATTGTTCAGCGCGACGCCATCCAAATTCAGAATGGTGCCTGTATACGCTTCCTTGCGGCCCAAAAGCTGCCGGACGGAAAAGGTGAGCTTTTCCCCCTCAAGTTTCTGCTGATTCCACTGTTCCACCGTAATGAGGAACGTTGCGGTTTTCGTCTCCCCATCATACCCAGCCAATGCACAGCGGGAAGAACTGTCAAATGGCGTGTGGATGGAATAGCTGTCCAACAGGTCTGTGGATGCACTCAGCCGGTCGCCTTCCAAATCCTGCATGGCAATATAAATTTCGGCGGTATTCTCGTGGAGGTAGGACGCCACCACCTCCATCCGAATCCCCTGGTCTTCACAGGCCATCTGAACCGGTTTGAAAAACTGGGCGGTAGACGGGGAAATCTCATAAAGCGCCTGGTAAAACGCGGGAATTGCGGCGGCCATGGCCGGTATGGCCAAAAGGAGCGTCAGGCACAGGCAGGCGGCCAACACGCCCCATTTGACCCGGCGGCGGGCCTTGGGGCAGGAATGGGATTTGGCGTCGAGAATGGCTGCGTCACTGACCGCGCCAATGGCATGGAAAATCTGCTGGCTGTTGATCAAAGGGTTCCCTCCTGTTCTAAAAACGTCCGCAGCGCTTTGCGGGTCCGATGGAGCAGGACCTTCACGCTGCTCTGGGAAAGTCCAAACTGCTTGGCAATGGCGGCAATGGAATCGAGATACCAATACCGGCAGAGAAACACCCGCCGCCGGGTCAGGGGCAGGACAAAACGGTTGATTGCCGCTTCCAGCTCCGCGTCTGCCACCGCCTGTTCCACCGTTTTACGGGACGGGATACAGTCGGCCAATTCGGACAACGCCAGGGGCAATTCCCCGCCGCCGCGTTTTTCCGCGCTGCGGGCCCGCCATTTGTCAATGGCAATCCGGCGCGTGATCTTGCCCAGAAACGTGGCCAGAATGGCCGGACGGTGGGGCGGCATGCTGTTCCAGGCGTCCAACCAGGTATCGTTGACGCTTTCCTCCGCGTCCTCTGGGTTGGTAAGAATGGCATGGGCGATGGAATAGCAATAGGTTCCGTACTTTTTGGCGGTTTCCGCAACGGCGGTTTGGGACCTGGCCCAATAGAGATCGACAATGTGGGCGTCCTCCATCCAATTCCTCCTCTCTCTGGTTGCTGGGGCCCTCGTCTATCTACTCGCAATCCAGGGGAAACGGTTACATCACAGGGCAAAAAAACCGGAGGACAACAGAAATTGTCCCCCGGTGCGTTGGTATGCAATCAGGCAAAGCGTGTTACCCCGCCGTACACGCTGCCAACAGCCGATGATACAGGTCCAAAAACGACTGTTCCACCTGGGCAAAGGGCAGCGTATCGAGATCCGGTTCGGCGGCCAGGGGTGTCGGAACGATATCGGACCGGCCCAGCAGCCGGGGCAGTTCCGTAAACAGCAAATCGTCATCAATGGCCTTGACCTCCGCCTGGTCCGCTTCCGACAGGGGAGCGGGCAGCAGGACCCCTTCGATGCAGCGTTGCAGCCGGGCTTCATCCTGCCGGTACGTCTCCATGGCGGCCTTCAGGGGCCGGGGAATATCGCACAGATAGGCTTCGCTGGCATCGTGCAGCAGACAGCCCAGCTGCACCAACGGGGAATCCCCACGGGCTGCCGCCTCCCGGGCGCAGTTGAGACTGTGCTGGCCCACGGAGTAAAAGTGCGCCACATGGCCGTTGCCCCGGCACAGCAGCGACAGAGCATGGGCGATGTCCGCCAGGGATACGCCGGTGGGGTCCGGGTCCCGGGGCGCAAACTCCACGCCGGAATAGGTGGTAATGGTCTCCATTTGCATCCACTCCTTTCTCTCTATCGTATCACGCTTTCCCCACCCTGTAAAACACTTCTTTCTCTTTGACGCTGTAGGGAGGAAAAAAGTAAATTTTAACGATTGCAACGGACCAATCTGGGCTGTATACTAATGGTATATGGCATGGCCTTTGGCCTGGAAGGAGGTCTTCATGGCAAAAAATACGAAGAATTATCTCGATTTTGTGCCGGTTTGCAACCAGGAGTTTGAATGGACCGCCGACAGAGACGGTTTGGTGACCGTCCATGTGATTCATAAGGGGATTTGTGCCGCCGTCGCCCAGAAAGTCTTCCACACACCCCGGATCAGCCACATCCACCTGGACCGTTACGGCAGTTACCTGTGGCAGCAGATCGATGGAAAAAAGGATGTGGGACAGCTGGCCGATGCGATGCGGGACCACTTTGGCGACGCAGCCGAACCCCTCTATGACCGGCTGATACAGTATATACAGACGCTGCGCAATCATCGCTTTGTGTTCTTTCCGGGGAAAGACCGGATGAAGTGAGGAACACGGGAGAACGCCATGGAATCACCGCCGGCGCTCCGGCGGCCTTCGCCTGGGCGCCGGTCAACAATCGGATGGAGCAGCGGCCGCTGGAACAGACGTCCGACGGCCGCTGCTGCCTGCGGCTTTGCGCCGCGGAAAGGAGAGTTTAAAACAATGAGAGTACTGGAACATCTGGAGCCGAAGCGGGTTTTTGCCCTGTTTGAGGACATGTGCGCCATTCCCCACGGCTCTTTTCATACAAAGGCCATCAGCGATTGGTGCGTGGCCTTTGCCAGGGAGCGGGGCCTGGAATATCACCAGGACAGCGCCAATAATGTGATCCTCATCAAGCCCGCCACCCCCGGCTATGAGAATGCCCCGGCCATGATTCTCCAGGGCCATCTGGACATGGTCTGTGAGAAGGACGCCGACTGCAAAAAGGATATGGTCACCGAGGGGTTGGATTTGGCGGTGGACGGCGATTGGGTCTACGCCAAGGGTACCACCCTGGGCGGTGACGATGGGATCGCCGTGGCCATGGCCATGGCCATTCTCGACGACAACACCTTGGAGCACCCCCGGATTGAGGCCGTGTTCACCACCGACGAGGAGGTGGGTATGCTGGGCGCCATGGAGCTGGACGTTTCGCCCCTCCAGGGCCGGAAGCTGCTGAATATCGACTCCGAGGTGGAGGGCGTGTTCACCGTCAGCTGTGCCGGCGGCTGCCGCGCCCATGGCACTCTGCCTGTGACCCGGGAAGGGTTTCATGGGGCCGGTCTCCATGTGAGCGTCGAAGGGCTCCAGGGCGGTCACTCCGGTGTGGAAATCCACAAGGGCCGGGCCAACGCCAATGTCCTGCTGGGCCGGGTTCTGCGGGCCGCCGCCGCGGTGTCGGACCTGCGTATTGTATCGGTGCGGGGCGGCGTCAAGGACAACGTCATTCCCGCCAATGCTGTGGCCCATGTCATTGTCTCCGATGAGACGGCGGTCCGGGCCGCCTGGACAGCCCTGGAGCGGGATCTGCAAAAGGAGTTCCGGGTCACCGACGGAAACCTCCGTCTGACGGTGACCTCCGCCGATACGGCCCCGGCCATGGACAAAGCTTCCACAACCCGCGTGATGACACTGCTGACCTGCACCCCCAACGGCGTTCAGGTCATGAGCGCTGATATTGAGGGACTGGTGCAGACCTCGTTGAATCTGGGCGTCCTGGCCACCGAGGGCAACAGCGTTTTGGCCTCCTACAGCATCCGCAGCAGCGTGGAATCCCAGAAGCGCATGATGCAGGACAAGGTGATCTGCCTGGTGGAACAGCTGGGCGGTACGGTGGAGCTCAGCGGCGATTATCCCGGCTGGGCCTACCTGGAGGATTCTCCCCTGCGGGAAACGATGGTGGCGCTGTTCCGGGAGCAGTACGGACGGGAGCCGGAAATTGAGGCCATCCACGCCGGTTTGGAGTGCGGCCTGTTCTCCGGCAAGATGCCGGGGCTGGACTGCGTCTCCATCGGTCCGGACCTCAAGGATATCCACTCGTCCCGGGAGCGCATGAGCATTGCGTCGGTCCAGCGGGTGTATGCCTTTGTGACGGAACTGCTGCGGCGGAGCAAGTGAGGGAATGACGATGGGCGATGTGGTATCGTTTCCCGGCAGCGAGCCGGACGAGTTGTTCCTGGATGAAATGACCGAGGATCAGCTGCGCTGCTGCCTGGATGATCTGCGGCAGCGGCTGGCGGAGCTGGAGGAGCAGGAGCCGGAGGATATGGACAGCGAGGACTATGAGGTCTGGGCGGAGAAGCATGAGGACCTGGAGGACCTGGTGGACGAAATCCTGGACCTGTTGGACTGAATCATAACAAGCTTTTGAGAAGCTATGGCGACAATGGGAAATTGAGAAAAGTTTTACTCGATTTTTTAAAAAATCGAGTAAAACTTTTTCAGTTACTCAGAAAACAGGAGCTGCGCGTAGGTGGGGAAGGGCCAACGCTGGGCGGGAATCAGTGTTTCCAGCAAATCGGCATCCCGCCGCAGGGCGTCCATGTGGGAGAGAACCGTGTCATGGTAGTACGCCGCCTGTTCGGTAATGACGTCCGGCAGCTGGTCCAGGCTGCGTTCCAGCATGGTGGCGCCGCCGTGGAGCCCTTCGGCCAGAGCCGTCAGCTGCCGGATGGTCTCCGTCTCCACGGTACAGCTGAGACCGGGGACCGCCGCCTGCTTGGACACCACCGCGTCCGTCAGCTCGTGGATGTAGGAAAGGGCCGTGGGCAGGATCTGCCGCCGGACCATATCCAGGGCCGTCTGGGCTTCTATGTGGATTTTCTTGCAGTAGGCTTCAAAGTGGATTTCGTTGCGGGCACGGATTTCCGCCTCGGTGAACACGCCGTGGCTGGTGAAGAGGGCCATGTTCTCCGGCTTGAGGTAGACGCCGAAGGCTTCCGGCGCACTGCGCAGGTTGGACAGGCCCCGGCGTTCCGCTTCCACAATCCAGGTGTCCTCGTAGCCGTTGCCGTTGAAGAGAATGCGGCTGTGCTCTTTCAAGGTCCGCACCACCAACGCGTGGAGGGCGGCGGTAAACTCCTCGGCCTGCTCCAGCTCGTCGGCAAACTTCCGCAGCTCTTCAGCCATGATGGTGTTCAGGGCGATGTTGGGACCGGCAATGGACTGGGAGGAACCGGGCATCCGGAATTCAAACTTGTTGCCGGTGAAGGCCACCGGGGAAGTGCGGTTCCGGTCGGTGGTGTCCTGGGGGATGTGGGGCAGGGTGTCCACGCCGATGGACAGCGTCCGCTTTTCCGCCTCGGTGTAGCTGGTGCCGTGAATCAGGGCGTCCACAATGGCCATCAGCTCATCGCCCAGGAACACGGAGATAATGGCGGGCGGGGCTTCGTTGGCGCCCAACCGGTGGTCGTTGCCCGCCGAAGCCACGGAGCACCGCAGCATCTCCTGGTACTCGTCAACACCCTTGATAAACGCCGCCAGGAACAGCAGGAACTGGGCGTTCTGGCTGGGCGTCGCGCCGGGGGCGAACAGGTTTTTGCCGGTGTCGGTGGCCAGAGACCAGTTGTCGTGCTTGCCGGAGCCGTTGACACCGGCAAAGGGCTTTTCATGGAGCAGGCACACAAAGCCGTGACGGTCGGCCACCCGGCGCATGGTTTCCATGGCCAGCTGGTTGTGGTCGCTGGCCGTGTTGGCGTCGGAGAAGATGGGCGCCATCTCATGTTGGGACGGGGCCACCTCGTTGTGCTTCGTCTTGGACAGAACGCCCAGCTTCCAGAGTTCCTCGTCCAGGTCCTGCATGTAGGCGGCGACCCGGGGCGTGATGGCGCCGAAATAGTGGTCCTCCAGCTCCTGGCCCTTGGGGGGCTTGGCGCCGAAGAGGGTACGGCCGCAGAACCGCAGGTCGGGACGCTGGGCAAAGAGGGCCTTGTCGATGAGGAAATACTCCTGTTCGGGGCCGACGCTGGCGGTGACCCGCTTGGATTCCGTATCACCGAACAGCCGCAGAATGCGGATGGCCTGCTTGCTGACGGCGTCCATGGACCGCAGCAGGGGCGTCTTCTTATCCAGCGCTTCACCGGAGTAGGAGCAGAACACCGTGGGGATGTACAGGGAACCTTCTTTGATAAAGGCGAAGGAGCTGGGGTCCCAGGCCGTGTAACCGCGGGCCTCAAAGGTGGCGCGGAGACCGCCGGAGGGGAAGGAGGAGGCGTCGGGCTCGCCCCGGACCAGCTCTTTGCCGGAGAAATCCATAATGACGCGGCCGCCCTCAATGGGACTGATAAAGCTGTCGTGCTTTTCGGCGGTGACGCCTGTCATGGGTTGGAACCAGTGGGTGAAGTGGGTGGCGCCCCGGTCCGTGGCCCATTCCTTCATGGCCTCAGCGATTTCATTGGCAACGGTCAGGGGCAGGGTGGTACCGTCCCGCAGGCATTGCTTCCAGGCCTGGAAGGTGCTCTTGGACATGTACTGCTGCATAGCGGCCTCGTTAAAGACCATGGAGCCGAACAGTTCGGGGACCTTTGCTGCGCTTGTTTTCATAACACACACTTCTTTCTCAGAGAATTGATTCCAGCCCGGCGGGAGTGTTCCCGCCGGTGCGGGTGAGCAAATGGTAGGGCACTGATATGGGTTGCCGATGGTGCGGCAGCGGTACGCTTAGAAACCGCTGGCGCCGTAGTTGGCCAGAACGCGGGCCGAGGGGTCGGAGACGTTGCAGCCCTTCCAGCTCTTGTTGGGCATCCAGAAGTCGGCAATCATATGGGCCTGACCGGGGTAGTACTTTTCAAAAATTTCCCGGTACAGCAAACTTTCCTTTGTAAAGGGGGTGGCGAAGGAATAGCGGCGGCGTTTGCGCTCAAATTCCTCGGCGGTGTATTGGGTCTCGGCGTACTCCTTCAGATCGTCCACCATGGAGTGGCCCACGGCGTCGGAGAAGGCGGCCTTTTCCCGGTAGAGGATGTCGTGGGGCAGCCAGTCGCCCTCAAAGGCGTGGCGCAGCAGGTATTTGCCTTTTCCGTAGGTGTTGAGCTTTTTGGCCGGGTGAATGGCCATAACATATTTGACAAAATCCAGATCACCGAAGGGAACCCGGGCCTCCATGGAGTTGACGCTGATGCACCGGTCCGCCCGAAGCACGTCGTACATGTGCAGTTCGGAGATTCGCTTTTGGGATTCTTTCTGGAACGCCTCCGCCGACGGGGCGAAGTCCGTGTACTTGTAGCCGAACAGCTCGTCGGAGATCTCACCGGTCAGCAGCACCCGCACGTCGGTCCGTTCGTGGATGGCCTTGCAGCAGAGATACATGCCCAGGCTGGCCCGGATGGTGGTGATGTCGTAGGTACCCAGCAGGGCAATGACCGTTTCCAGAGCGTCCAGCACTTCCTGCCGCGTCATGTAAATTTCCATGTGATCGCTGCCGATGTAGTCGGCCACCTGGCGGGCGTATTTCAGATCGATGGCGTCGGTGTCCATGCCGATGGCGAAGGTCCGCAGGGGCTTATCGGTGAGCTTGGCGGCGATGGCACAGACCAGGCTGGAATCCAGCCCGCCGGACAGGAGACAGCCCAGGGGGGCGTCGGCGTCCATGCGTTTTTCCACGGCGGCGACCAGTTTTTGGTGAATCTGTGCGCAGACGGTTTCCAGATCGTCGGTACAGTACCGGTCCACCCGGGTGATGTCGCAGTACCGGACGAATTGGCCGTGGGCGTAGTAGTGACCGGGCGGGAAGGGGAAGATCTCCCGGCAGATGCCCACCAGGTTTTTGGGTTCGCTGGCAAAGACCAGGGAGCCGTCGTCCAACGCGCCGTAGTAGAGGGGCCGGATACCGATGGGGTCCCGGGCGGCGATGAGGGAGTCGGTTTTGTGATCGTACAGCACCAGGGCAAATTCGGCGTCCAGCATGGAGAACATATCCAGGCCGAATTCCCGGTACATGGGCAGCAGAATTTCACAGTCGGAATCGCTGTGGAAGGTGTACTTGCTGGACAGAGCCGCTTTCATCCGGCGGAAGCCGTACAGCTCGCCGTTGCACACCACGTAGTCGCCGTCCAGCTCGAAGGGCTGCATACCCTCGTCGGTGAGACCCATGATGGCCAGCCGGTGGAAACACAGGTATCCGCTGCCGGTGTCGATCATGCGGGTGCAGTCGGGACCGCGGGAAATGGTCTGGGCGAATTGCCGGCGGACGGTTTCCACCGGGATGGACTTGGAACTAAAACCCATAATTGCACACATTTGGAAATCCCTCCAAAAAAATAAAATTGCAGCCAGTAAGTCCTAAAAACGATTAGGACGAATCAGCTGCAAATCCGCGGTGCCACCTAATTTACTGCATAACGCAGTCACCTTTCTCGGGCTCCAACAAGCCCATACGGCGTAACGTGCCGTCCACGGCGCCCCTACTGACCCACGCTTGGGCGTTCAGTTTGCTGCTCCGGAGTGTTATTCCCGACGGCGTCCGATGCGGGGTTTCCACTGTCTCCCGCTCACTGTGACCGACCTTCCGAGGTACTTGTCTCCCTCAACGCATTTCGTTTTATGAACTTGATGGACGCATTCTAGCACCAGAAAAAACCATTGTCAAGAGGTTTTTTAGAAATTTCTTTGTGAGATTGGCTAAAAAATTTTGGCCTGGTTTGTGCATTATTCCGTGTATGGTTTTAAAAAACGGGAAAAACATCGGTTAATAGCTGGATATAAGCACGGTAAAAATTCTGATATAAAGCATTGCTGTGGTAAAGAAAAAATTGGAGAAAAGGAGATGTAAACCGCCCGCAATGGCACTTGTAGGGCGGGACCTGCGTGTCCCGCCGCGCCGTACCAGGTGGCGTAAACCGGCGTATGGGGGCGAAACCGTAACCGTTTCGTAGGACGCGGCATCCTTGACGCGTCCATGGCGCATTCCATCCGGGGCCGTCAAGGATGCCGGCCCCTACGTTCCGGATGGCTGATGGTGCGTACCGGCGGCGGCACACACAGGTGCCGCCCTACGAATACGACGGACTGCCCCGCATGGTTCGGAGGGCGGGTACATCATCGGACACGGTACGGCATAAGGCCGCCGTCCACCACCCGCTGACGGGGTGGAGACGGCGGCCTTCGGCTTTGCCGGGGATTGCGCCATCTGCGGATGGCGCTTTGGGACGATGGGGGATTTCGCGCCGTGCGCGGCGCGGGTGTTTCGCCCGCTGCGGCGGGCGACCAGAGGCTCTGCCTCTGGACTCCGCGATTTAGGCAACGCGCCGCCGGTTGGCAAGAGGTGTCGGCGAGGAATTTTGCGTCAGAGCAAGGTGCAGCTTTGCAGCCATACTGGATGTATGGCAAGAAGCTGCACCGCAGCTATGGCACAAAAGGCCCGGCGACACCCGCAGACACACCGGTGGCAAGTTGCCACACAGAAAAAAATCGAGTAAAACTTTAATTTTTGGGTGCATCAGGGGACATGGTGCGCAGCATATTGGCGGCGTAGCCGTCCAACCGCGTCAGCATTTCCGGGTCCGCCAGAGCCGAACCGGGGTCATTGGCCGTCTGGGCCAGCAGAAACCGGGGCGGCAGAATCAGCCCCTTATTGAGACACAGCGCCCCCAAAACCTGCTGGGCCACCAGATCGCCGCCGCTGTATCCCGACACCACCACCGCCCAAAGGTAGGTATGGTGCAGCGGATGAAACAGCTGCAAACTGGTCAGCCGGTTGATAAACGCCATGATATTGGCGCTGACCGAATCGTTGTAATTGGGACACAGCAGCAACAGCGCGTTGCACTCCGTCACCGCCGGATACACCTGATCCACCATACTGCCGCCGTAAAAACAGGAATTTTGCTGGGCGTAGTGGGAACACACCGTGTAGGAACAGCCCCGGCAGTCGTGGACCGTGCCGTTGCGCAGGGACAGCTCCGTACAGTCGCAGCGGCTGGCCAGCCGCGTTTCAATCTGCCCGCCCAATGCCAGGGTGTTGGAGGTTTTCCGGTCCGAAGCGTGGAGCGTCAGCACCCTGGGACGCTCATAGACCGGCGGCACAAAGGACGACAACCGCTCCACCAATTCCCGGGCCATGGCCCGGTAGGCGTGGAGCCGGTCCGTGCCACGGCGGCGGCACTGGATATCGAAATTCCGCAGGGAACCCGTGGCTTCCACCAGCGGCTTTCCCGGGAAAAGGCACCCGGCCCCATTGGCCGCCAGCACCAGCATTTGGGCCGCCTGTTTGGTGTAAAATTCGCCCTCGCCGTCCATCAGCACCGCCCCCATGGAACCGTCCAGAGACAGCGCTCCCGAACGCAGCAGCCGCAGCAGACGGCAAAAGTCCTCGTCCAGACCGTCGGGCCCCAGGGAGACGGCAAAGAGCACCCGCCGCCCCGTCAGGGGCGGCAGCGTATCCAGGGTACAGACCGTGTGGGGCGCGGCCGTCAGGGCATATTCCAGCACACCGGCCAAACGTTGGTGCTGCCCTACGGAGACGGCCACCACCTCATCCATCGTAATCAAACTCCCGCAGCTCCTTGTGAACCGCTTCGATGCGGCTGTAGAGAGTGGGGTGGAGGGGACGGCGCAGCAGCTGAGGGCCTTTCTTCGTCAGACGGCTGTAGCAGCCCAGATAGGCCCCGTCCAGGGGCAGGGCGCCGGGATGCCATTGGCCCGTCACGGTCCTTAGAATGCTGATGGCTGCCGACGAAAGGCCGGGGGCAATATAGGGCTTGAAGCCCAGTTCCCGCACCGCCAGATTGGCCGTCACAGTGTCCTTGGTCAGCGCACAGGACAGGTCGTGGTCATAGCCGTCGCCCGCGTCGTTGGCCACAATCAGCGATTGACCGTGGGGGCCGAAAACGGCCACCCGGTCCTCGTCCAAGCCCCGCTTCCGGGCGTAAAATTTTGCACGGGCTTCCATGACGCCCAGGCCGTAGCCCTGAATCTGTTCGGGAAGCAGGCCGCGAAAATCCAGGGTGCCGTCATCGGTTCGGTTGCTGTTTAAGAACACAGACCGGGCCAAATGGTCCACTGGGTCGGAAATCTGGCAGAAAAGGCCACAAAATCCCGTTTCTCTGGCCTGTTGGGCATAGCTGCGCAACAGGTCCCGGTTGGCCCCGTATTGGACCATGCGCACGTCCTTGACCTCGCTGCCCACCGGCGGTACCGCCTTGGAAGCCGTGAAGAGAAACACGTCGCAGTCGAACAGATCGTCAGCGGACCGGGCCACAATGCGGGGCATTTTTCGTCCGTCATAGGTGGACAGAACCTGGTTCAATTCCAGACAGTAGCGGTCCATCAGCGGTTCGTAAAAATCGAAAACGCCGATTTCCTCGATGCAGTCGCCCAGCAGTGTCAGACCCGTTAAAACGGTGCCGCCCACGTCGCCCAGGCCCGCCACCGTCAGCCGCAGACCGGTGGTTTTCGGATGGAGAAACCGGTCCAGCACCTCAAAACACCGGTCAAAGGCCGTGTTGAGCACCGTGGCCCCATGGGCCAGAATCACCGGGTCCAGATCCGGGTCCAGGCAGCCCGTGGGGGATGGCAGCAGCAGGCCCGGCCCCTCCGGCTCCATCACTTCCGCCGGGGTGGTGACGGCGTAGATGCCCCGGCTGTGGAGGGGGTCCCGATGGACCAGCAGCACCAGCGGGTCAAAGGGCGTGTTGGTTGGAACCGCGCCCGCGGGCAGACGGCCTCCTAAGTCGGCGCAGCAGATGCCGCGCCAGGTGTAACAGGGAATCACTGGAAATCAGCCTCCTTGCAGATGCGCCGCAGCGTGGCAATGTCGTCCTCCACATAGGACGAGGCGGGCATCCCTAAATTGTATTGCAGATGCCGCCCCTTGTCGGGCAGACGGGGCCGGTGCAGCGCCTCGGCCAGCCGCGTCAGCGTCAGGGACGTGGAGAACACGGCCTGATGGCGTTCCTCCAGCGCCAGTAAAATGTCCCGTGCGTTTTCCAGCGCCGTCATGGACAGAACCCGCAGGCCCCGTTCCGACGCGCCCCGGATGTATTCGGGGAACTCATAGGGGAGAATCAGGTTGATGGAGGACAGCATGCCCTCGGTCTGCCGCTGGCCTGCGGCGCTGTCGCCGCCCAGGAAGGGATACAGCTGGCTTTCCGTAAACCAATAGGACAGATTGGGAATGAAGTATTCACATTCCACCTGCCGGTGCTGCAATTGCATCAAATCCTTGCCGCGGCCCGACATAAGACCCACAATAATGCGGTCAATGGCCACATCCTCTTCCTTAAAAATGGGGTCCAGCTTTTCCATCCGGTAGCCCTTGTGGAGCAGGTCGTCCACCAGCAGTACAGGACGGCGGAAGGACTTGATGGTCCGGGCCTGATTGTGGAGATTGGAGTAGCCCGGATACTGGACAATGTCGAAATGGCGCAGGGACGGGCTGTAAACCTTGTCCACATGGAGGGTTTTGGTGACGGTGTTGGGGACGATTTCCCCCGATAGAATCTTACCGTAGGGGACGCACATATAGGGGCCCAGACGCCGCTGCCCGGCGGGGACATCCAGAACGCCGTTGCAGGCCTGGACCTTCATCAAAACGGCCTGATTCAGCAGTTCCGCGTCAAAGGTCAGCACCAGCCGTCCGGGAAACAGGCCCGCCAGCGCCCGGCGCATCCGGGGCCGGGTGGCCAGAACGGCGGCGCGAACGGCCGGGTCGTCGTGGTGGGGCTCCTTGATCCAGAGGAACACGTCCTGAATCAGCGCCAGGGGCATGCGCATGTCCACCACCAGGGTGTGACTGCTGCCCGGCACCGGCTGGAAGCCCAGCTCCGGCAATAAATCGTACAGGGGGTCCGCGGAATCGGCGCTGCGGAACAGCGCATAGGTGTGGTCATCCAGAAGACTGCGAACCAGCAGTTCATTGACCATGGCCCGGCAGACCTCCCGGTTGTGGGAAACGTCCTGGACGGCGTCCACCATCAGGACCCGGCCCGACGTGTGCTGCCGCACATAGTCGGCGTCTTCCAGGGTTCCCAGGGCGTCATATAGGGCCGACGCCCGGACCGTGTGGCCCGTGGCCCAGCCCCGCAGCCGTCCGGTGGTCCGGGAGAGCATCTCCACGGTGAACCGTTCCTCGTCCTCGGACAGGACGGGACAGCGGTCCTTCAGCCCTTCGGGAATGCCCCGCTGCCAGCGGAAATACAGCTCCTGGGGCGCCAGCACGTTTTTAAACTGGGGCGCCCGGAGATACAGGCCGTTTTCATAGATGTAATTCTGCACCATGGGGTCCACCAGCATGGAAATATCCATGTTTTTGTCCACATATTCCCGGATGCGGGTGGAGCTGACCGTCTCGTAGTAAGCGGGCAGGGACAGCAGCGTTAACTTTCCACGGATGATATCGGAGATGGGCTTGCCGTCCCGCGGGGCCGTCTCGTCCTCGTCGCGGCAGAAGATCACGTGGTTGTATTCGGCGGCGGAGCCCGGCTCCGTGGAGCGGTAGGCCGAGGCGTTGCGAATGACGTCGCTGCCCGCCACAAGGTATAATTCCTGCTGGGGGAACAGGGAACGCAGATGGGCCAGATCGGCGGCCATGGCGATGTTCACCGGCACATCGTCAGGGAACACATACACATCCAGCTGGTCCGCCGTGGACATGGAGGCGATTTGCCGCCGCTGGAGCTTGGGCAGCGTCCGTTTGCTCCAGGAGAACTCGTCGATGGCCAGATAGACGTCAAAGCCCAACGCGTGGATTTCCTCCACAATGCGCTTGTGGCCCGTGGAGAAGGGGTCAAAGGTGCCGGGGAAGAAGGCCACCGGCTGCAGGGGCGGGTAGGGGAAGTCGCCCAAATCCACCTGACACAGCACCAGGAACCGGTACAGATGGTTCAGCGTGGCGGCGCGGGTGAAGAAGGTCAGCTGATCGTCCCGGGGCTCGCACAGCAGCGTCAGCAGCTTCTTGCCGATTTGCAGGAAATAGGACTGGCGCACCGGCAGGGGCAGACTGTCCTCGCCCAGTACATCCTTGCAGAGGACCGACAGGGCCGTCTGATGAATGGTGTTGTCGTAGTGGGCCACGCCCGTCAGCAGCAGGCCGATGACCCGGGTCACCAGCGGATCGCCGTCCCGACCGGAGCGGGCCAGCTCAGAGAGAATGACGCCCAGCGTCAGCAGCGCCGCCCGGGCGGGAGAGACGCTGGAAGCGTGGACGAAGTCCTCCAGGAACGTCAGACCTTCTTCCACTTCCTTCATGGGCAGACGGCACAGCAGCGTGCCGAGATATTTGGGGATATACCGGGAAATCTCCTCCTGTCCCGTTTCCAGCTCCCGCAGCAGGTCCACGACGATTTCGTTCCGCTGGTCCGTGGTCAGCAGATCGGCAATCTCCACCAGACCCTGACCGGCCTTCATGCGGACGGGCAGATGCTCGCTGACCGACAGCAGATTGGACAGGTGGGTGGCCGTGTGGAAGGCCGAGGACGGGTCCAACCGGGCGTCGTCGCACAGCAGATCGATGTGGGTGATCTTGACGCTCCAGTGGACGGCGTTTTTCAGGTTGGCCAGATACAGTTGGGACACAGGCACCGTCAGCGACAGGGACCGGGGATGGCCCATGGCCGTCCACAGACGGCTCACCAGATAGCGTACGGCGCTGTCGTCGCTGTCGCCCACGGCGTGGAGGGTCTGCTGGATGTGGAGGGGCGCGGCGGCCACACCGGAGGCCAGCAGATGCTCCATGGCCAGCAGACCCGCAATGGCCAGCCGCTGCTCGCCGCCGTCCAGCATCCGGCCCACGGCGTCGATGGAGCGGAGTACCTGTTCTTCCGTCAGCAGGGAGACGGGAATGTGGCACAGGGTATCCATGAGAATAAACCGGTCGTCGCCCTGGGCATTCCACAGCCGGTCCAGGATGGGCTGGAGATAGTGGGGCGCTTCCTCGGCGGTGCAGTAGGCGAACAGGTTTTCGGCAATGATTTTTACGGAGTTGGAAATGCGGATGGCGTGCTTGGCGGAGATTTTGTGGTCCGGATGGAGACAGTCCTCCAGATACGATTCCCACAGCTCCACCGATTCCGTCAGAAAGGCCAGCAGGGTGGGGGCCATGGCTTCATGGGGGGCGTTGGCCGGCAGCTCCTTGCGGTACCGGGGGCCGCTGTTGGCCAGAATCCGGCCCATGAGCTTGGCGGCCCGGCGGCGCACGTCGCCCTGCTGGTGCATCAAGAGCTCATAGAGAAAGCTCAGAACCCGGCGCTTGTTGGCGCTGGTCATGTAGGTGTGGTATTCGGTGAACAGATGGAGGTACGTCCGAATACGGTTGAGACTTTTTTCGCTGCGGGCCGATTCCAGCAGCTGTTCAAAGGACGCGTCCACGGTGATGGTGTGCATCAAGGTCACGTTGTTGGTAAAGGTCAGGTCCCGCAAGGCGTCCACGGTCTCCGGCAAACTCCGTAATGCTGCGTCTTTCCGGGGCGGCGCCGGCTGCAAGGCCGGGGCGTCGGGGTCGATGCCCCGGGTGTGGAGAAACTCCTCAAAATCCCGCAGCTTGCAGTAAACGGTCCGGTAGCGCCGCTGCTTGGCCTCGGTCATATCGGCCAGCTTGGAGAAAATCATGTCGTAGGAATCGGCCAGGGAGTAAATGCGGACCACTTCCTTGCCGTTTTCCCGCGTGCCGCGGACCCGGAAATCGGCGTAAATGAGAATCAGCGATTCCAGGGGCAGATTCTCAAATTCCAGGTCCCAGGTGGAGTGGTTGGCCGCCGTGTGGGCGATGGTGGGGCAGTCGTGCTCCGTCAGCCATTGGTAGGTGAAGTAGTAGTGGAGATAGGGAATCCGCCGGGCGTCGGCGCCCCGGCAGCCGAATTTGCCGGTGTCGTGGCTCAGCGCCGCCGCGCTGACCAGGGCCACATCCACAGGAAGCCCCGCGGCGGCGGCCTGGCGGGCCGTGGTCAGCGCCACATGGTGGACGCCGATGGTATGGGATGCCGGGTCAAAGGGCATCACTTCCCGTCCAATGCGCATCAGCAGGGGGAAGCAGGAGGACCGGACCGCGTCGAGAAACCGTCCATATTCCTCCCGGACCCGGCTGGTGCGCAGCTCCTCCTGGGTCAGAAGGGGAATGTCGGTCAACGGGTCATAGGGGCAGCGGGTCCGCTCCTGGAGCAGCAGCCGGTCCAAAACAGCGCAGTAAAACCAGGCGGCCTGCTGTTGGGCCCGGGTGTCGGCGGGGCGGTTGGGGTCGGGGAAAAGCCGGTGGCTCAGGTAGCCGTAAAACCACAGAAGCCAGCCGCCCTTCGGTTCCGGCGTCAGCTGGTCCAGAACGGGGCGGCACAGCTGCAGCACATCGGCACAGGATACGCGGCCATGGGGGTGATAGTCCTCCAGCGCCTCGGGAAAGGCAGCGGTCCGGGCCAGCGCCCGGAGGGTCTTTTGGGGCAGGGGCGGTTTGGGGGCGTTGGGGTCATAAAGCAGTTCCAGCAGGGTCTTCCATTGGGTGAGGACCGGTGCGGCCATGGGTAGGACCTCCTCTTTTGATGGAATGAGACGGTATGGAATGATTATAGCACACGGAGCGGGAAAAGGGAAACGGAACCGCCGGGGATCTATGGAATGGTAACTGGTGGACGGATTCCAGAGCCGTCCACCGGTTTGGGGGTGCCTTGGCGCGTTGGCCGCCGCTGCCGGTACACACCTCCGACTGCCTCCAACGTAGGGGCCGGCATCCCTGACGGCCCCGGACGGCAATGCTATGCGGGCGCGTCAAGGATGCCGCGCCCTACGGATGGCTGGTACAAAAAAGGCCGCCGTCCGCCACCCGCTGACGGGGTGGGGACGGCGGCCTTGCGGCATACGCCGCAGGGATTGCGCCATCTGCGGATGGCGCTTTGGAACGCTGGGGTGTTTCGCGCCGTGCGCGGCGCGGGTATTTCGCCCCGTGCGCGGGGCGACCAGAGGCTCTGCCTCTGGTCGCCGCGATTTTTTGAAAAAAATCGAGTAAAACTTTTAATGTTCAGACATCATTGCGGGTCAGATCGTCCAGGGATTCCCGACGAATGACCAACCGGTGCTGACCGTCGGACAGGGCCACCATGGCCGGACGGGGGACCCGGTTATAATTGGACGCCATGGAGTAATTATACGCGCCGGTGGTGAACACCGCCAGCAGGTCTCCGCGGCGGGGCGTGGGGATGGTCACATCCTCCTGAATCAGATCGCCGCTTTCACAGCAGCGGCCCGCCACGGTACAGCAGAAATCGGCGGGGTCCTGCATCCGGTTGGCCAGCGCCACCGTATAGGCTGCCTGATACAGGGCATACCGGGGGTTGTCCGTCATGCCGCCGTCCACCGAGACGTAATTTTTGAAACCGGGAATGACCTTGGTGCCGCCCACCGTATAGAGCGTCGTACAGGCATCGGCCACCAGACTGCGGCCCGGCTCCATCAGAATGGCCGGGGCGGGAATGTTCAGCTTCTTGCAGGTGTCGGCCACCAGCTTGCCGATTTTCTCAATGTTGGCCTTGTAATCGATGACCGGGTCGGTGTCGGTGTAGGGCACGCCCATGCCGCCGCCCAGGTTCAGCACCGGGGCGCAGAAGCCGTGCCGGTCCCGCATGTCTGCCAGGAATTGCAGCATCAGAATGGCCGCGTCACAGAACGGCGTATGGTCGAAAATCTGCGAACCGATGTGGCAGTGATAGCCCAGCAGTTCCACATTTTGCTTGCTCAGAGCCCGGACAACCAGCTCCTCCGCCTGTCCCGTCTCAATGGCCGCGCCGAATTTGGAGTCAATGCGGCCCGTGTTGATCTTTTCGTGGGTGTGGGGGTCGATGCCCGGCGTCAGACGCAGCAGCAGCTTCTGGCGGATACCGCGGCGGCCCGCTTTGGCGTCGATGGCGTCCAGCTCGTCCAGATTGTCGCAGACAAAATACCCCACGCCGTGCTCCATGGCAAAGGCAATGTCCTCGTCGGTCTTGTTGTTGCCGTGGAAGTAGGCCCGCTCCAGGGGAAAGCCCGCCTGCTGGGCCGTGTGGATTTCACCGATGGACACCACATCGATGCCCATGCCCTCCGTGGCGGCCAGACGGTAAATCTCTTTGAAGCTCAGGGCCTTGGAGGCGTACAGGGGCAGGGACCCGGCGGGAAAATGCTCCCGCAGGGCCTCCACATAGGTGCGGCACCGGGCACGGACCCGGTCCTCATCCAGCACCATCAGGGGGGTGCCGTATTCCCGGACCAGCTCGGTGGTATCGTGACCGGCTATGGTGAGATGGCCCCGGTCGTTGATGGTCAGATTGTCGTACAGCATTTATGCCTCCCCGACAAAGGCGCCGTAAATGGCCTGCAAGGCGGCGGTGTAGTCGTCCTCGTCCACGCCGACGATGATGTTGTTCTCACCGGAGCCCTGGTCGATCATCCGGATGTTGATGTTCCGGTTGGCGATGGCCGCGAAGGCCCGGCCCGCCGTGCCCTTGTTGCTGACCATACCCCGGCCCACAATGGCAATCAGGGCCATGTTGTCGTCGATGGTGACGGAGTCGGCGTTGGCGTCCCGGAAGATGCGGCCGATGAGGGCTTCCTTGCAGTCGGTGATGGAGCTGGTGGATACCACCACGCTCATGGTGTCAATGCCCGTGGGCGTGTGCTCAAAGGACACGCCGAAGTCCTCCAGAACTCCCAGGACCTTGCGGCCGAAGCCCACTTCCGTGTTCATGCGGTCCTTTTCGATGGTGATGGAGGAGAACCCCTTGCGGCCCGCCACGCCGGTGATGACCGTGGGCACGGGCCGGTCGGACTTGGGCACAATCATGGTGCCGGGGTCGGCAGGGGAATTGGTGTTGCGGATGTTGATGGGAATGCAGGCTTCCCGGACGGGGAAAATGGCTTCCTCGTGCATGACCGTGGCGCCCATGTAGGCCAGCTCCCGCAGCTCCCGGTAGGTGATCTCCTCGATGACCCGGGGATTCTCCACCAGACGGGGGTCCGCCATCAGCATGCCGGAGACGTCGGTCCAGTTCTCATAGATGGAAGCGTGGACGGAACGGGCCACAATGGCGCCGGTGACGTCGGAGCCGCCGCGGGAGAAGGTCTTGATGGTGCCGTTGGGCATGGAGCCGTAGAAACCGGGGATAACCGCGTATTCCACATCCTCCAGCAGGGCGGACAGCGCCTTGTAGGTCTGCTTGTCGTCAAAGGTGCCGTCGCTGTGGAAGAAGATGCCGGATTCGGCGTCCACAAAGGTGAAGCCCAGGAACTTGGCCAGAATCATGGAGTTCAGATATTCGCCCCGGCTGGCCACATAGTCCTGGCCCGCGTGGTGCTCGATGGCCATGCGGATTTTGCGGAATTCCTTGTCCAGGGAAAAATCCAGGCCCAGGTCGGCAATGATGCCGTTGTAGCGGGCTTCGATTTTGGCAAAGGCCTCGTCGATGTTCTCTTTTCTGGCGGCCAGGTCAAAGCAATCGTAGAGCATATCGGTGACCTTGATGTCATCGGAAAAGCGCTTGCCGGGGGCGGAAGCCACCACATAGCGGCGTTCCGGCTCGGCCTTGATGATGGCCGCCACCTTGCGGAACTGGGCGGCGTCGGCCAGGGAGCTGCCGCCGAATTTGACTACTTTCGTCTGCATGGGAAGATTCTCCTTGTGTAGCGTTTTTAGGACAACGCGAAATTTACAGCATATGGGCCAGCAGCTCGTCGCGGCCCAGGGGGCTCAGGTCTGCCGGGGCAATGTCGAAGATGGTATAGCAGCCGGTGCAGCCCCGGTCCTTCATCCGGTTCAGCGCACGGGCGCAGGCCACCAGAACGCTGGCGGTGAACTGGGGATTGGAATCCAGCGTCAGCTTGTATTCGATGGTCTGATGGCACTCCTTCTCCCAGCCGGTGACGCCGCTGCGGATGACGCTGCCGCCGTGGGGCAGGCCGGAATGGTTCTTCTGCATCTCCTCGGCGGTGATGAACTCCACGGTGGTGTCGTAGTCGGAGAAGTAGTTGGGCATGGTCTTGATGGCCGTTTCAATGGCGGCCTTGTCGGCGCCCTCCTCGGCCACCACATAGCAGTAACGGGTGTGCTTCTCCCGGGTGGTCAGCTCAGGATTCTCGCCCTTGCGGACCCGCTCCAGCGCTTCCGGCACGGGAATGGTGTACTGACGGGCGTCGGCCACGCCGGGAATCCGGCGGACGGCGTCGGAATGGCCCTGGCTCACGCCCTTGCCCCAGAAGGTGTAGTCCTTGCCCTCGGGCAGAATGGCAGAGGCGTAGAGACGGTTGACGGAGAACAGGCCCGGGTCCCAACCCAGGGAGATCATGGCCATGTGGCCGCTTGCCTTGGCGGCAGCGTCCACGGCGGCGAAGTGGGCCGGGATGTTGGCATGGGTGTCAAAGCTGTCGATGACATGGAAGTCCTTGGCCAGGGCCGGGGTCATGGTGGGCAGGTCCGTGGCGGAGCCGCCGCAGAGAATCAGAACGTCCACCTTGTCCTTCCAGCTGAGGACGTCGTCCAGAGACGCCACGGGGACGCCGGGGGTGCGGATGGTCAGGGAAGCCGGATCGCGGCGGGTGAACACCACAGCCAGTTCCATATCCGCGTTCTGGGCGATGGAGCACTCCACGCCCCGGGCCAGATTGCCATAGCCAACAATGCCGATTCTAGTCATATGTAAAATCCTTCCTTTACTGGGTTACGATGTCGTTCATATTGTAGAGGCCCGGCTGCTTTCCGATGAGGAACGCGGCGGCGGACAGAGCGCCCTCGGCAAAGAGGGAACGGTCCTGAGCCTCGTGTTTCAGGGTGATGATCTGGGTCCCCGTGTTGACGATGACCTCATGGATGCCCACGGTGTTGCCCATCCGCAGGGAGTGGATGCCGATTTCCTTTTTGGGCCGCTTGCCGTTTTCATGGCGGCCCACCAGCACGTCATAGTCGGGATGGGCGTCCTTGACCGCTTCGGCCAGCATCAGCGCCGTGCCGCTGGGAACGTCCAGCTTTTGATTGTGATGGGCTTCCACAATCTCCACATCGGCGTCGGGGAACATTTTGGCCGTGGTGCGGGCCAGCTCCATCAGCAGCGCCACGCCCAGGGACATATTGCCGGAGCGGAAAATGGGGGCGGCCTTGGCGGCTTCGTCGATCATTTGCAGCTCTTCCTCCGTCTGGCCCGTGGTGGCAATGACGGCGGGAATCTTCGTCTTTTGGATGTAATCGCACAGCTCCGCCGTGGCGGCGTGGTTGGAAAAATCGATGATGCAGTCGGCTTCGCCGGTGAAGTCGTTGAGGCTCTTGAGGATGCCGTCGCCGCTGCTGTAGGAATCCACGGCCCCGGCCAGTTCGGCCCCCTGAATGCCCTGGTCGATCATGGCCAGAACCGCCCGGCCCATGCGGCCGCAGGCGCCGTTGACAAGAAGTTTCATGGAACAGCCTCCTTATACCTGGATGCCCACATCCCGCATGGCCTGGAGCAGAACGGCCTTGTGGCCCTCCTCCATGGGGGTCAGGGGCAGACGCAGATAATCCTTGCAGAAGCCCATGGCGGCCATGGCGGCCTTGACGGGAATGGGGTTGACCTCGGAGAACAGGGCCCGGATCAGGGGCAGATACTTTGCCTGCAAGGCCATGGCCCCGGCGATGTCACCGGCAAAGAACTTGTCGCAGATCTCCACGGTCTGACGGGGGGCCACGTTGGACAGCACGGAAATGACGCCGATGCCGCCGCAGGCCATAATGGGCACAATTTCATCGTCGTTGCCGGAGTAGATGGCCAGCTGATCGCCCACCAGGGCCGCCGTCTCCACAATCTTGGAGATGTTGCCGTTGGCCTCCTTGATACCGGCAATTCTGGGGTGCTTGGCCAGCTCCACATAGGTGGCAGGCTCAATGTTGACGCCGGTGCGGGAGGGGACGTTGTAGAGGATAATGGGCTTGGTGGAGGCGTCGCCGATGGCGTTGTACATGGCCACGAGACCCTTCTGGGTGGCCTTGTTGTAGTAGGGGGTGACGCACAGCATGCCGTCACAGCCGATGGAGCAGGCGAACTTCGTCAGCTCGATGGCGTAGGAGGTGTCGTTGGAGCCGGTACCGGCGATGATGGGCACCCGGCCCGCCGCCGTCTCCACGGCGCACTGGAGGGCGTCCCGGTGCTCCTGATCGGACAGGGTGGAGCCTTCGCCGGTGGTGCCGCAGATGACCAGAGCGTTGATGCCCTCGTCAATCTGCCAGTTGATGAGCTTTTTGAAGGCGGCAAAATCGATGCCGTTCTCGTCGGTGGGGGTGATAAGGGCCGTGGCTACGCCGCGGAAAATGGGTTCATGCTTCATGATCGCAACTCCTTCATAGTCTCAAATGGCCTGGAAAAAATAAAATAGCCGATGCAAGCATCGACTATCGGAATCCCTGCAATCCATCCGCCGGGGGGTTTCTGAAAGGGTCCCGTGGACAGACGCCGTGTTCTGATAGCACTCCGCATAGCACTCCGCAAATGCGACAGTCAGACGGCTGTTGACCGTCTGCCCAGGGTACCTTTCCGCCTCGGGCCCCTTCGGCGACGATCCCTTTCCCAATCCGCACAGCTCTGCGAAAGCCTGGGGCAAAACCGGTACTCTTGATGCGTCGCGCCTCTATCATTCGTTTTATTGCACTATTCAACTGCTAGAAGTTTAGCATACGCGACAAATGGTGTCAATAGGAATTGAATACTTTATGAAAGTATGGTGGATTTTTCGTGAAAATTCACGGAAAACGGCTCGCCCCCGCCAGGGATGGCCCTTGACTTTTTCGCAATGGTGCGCTACACTGAGACGGTAAGTTCATCAATGACAACGGCGATGAAGAGGAGAGTACGCCCTGCCGACGCGGTAAAGAGAGCTTCCGTATGGTGAAAGGAAGCCCGATAGGCCGGGGGGAACATGGCCTCAGAGCCTCGCACCGACCGTTCCGGTGGGAACGTTAGGCTGCGATGGGTGCGCCCATTACAGCGCCGGGGTATCGGCAACGGCACCCGCAGAGTCTCCGTCCGTGAGGGCGGGGAGAACCAAGGTGGTATCACGCGGCAGCAGCTCGCGTCCTTGCAGTCTATGCAGGGACGCGTTTTTTGTTGCCTGCTCATCCATTTCACAGACAGGAGGAACCTTGTTATGAATCCCTACCAAATCGAAACCCGCTGCCTCCAGGGCGGCTACGTCCCCGGCAACGGCGAACCCAGAGCCGTCCCCATCATCCAGTCCACCACCTTCCGCTATGACAGCAGCGAGTCCCTGGGACGGCTGTTTGACCTGGAGGAGAACGGCTATTTCTATTCCCGCCTGCAAAACCCCACCTGTGACAATGTGGCGGCCAAAATCTGCGCGTTGGAGGGCGGCACGGCGGCCATGCTCACGTCTTCCGGTATGTCGGCGGTGTTCTTCTCCGTCTTCAATATCGCCACCTGCGGCGACCATGTGGTTTGTTCTTCCACCATCTACGGCGGCAGCTTCAACCTCTTCGCCGTCACCATGAAGAAAATGGGCGTGGAGTTTACCTTTGTCCATCCCGACTGCACCGAGGAGGAGCTGAACGCCGCGTTCCGGCCCAACACCAAGGCCGTCTACGGCGAGACCATCGCCAATCCGGCCCTGACGGTGCTGGATATCGAAAAGTTCGCCCGGGCCGCCCACAGCCACGGTGTGCCCCTGATTGTGGACAATACCTTTGCCACCCCCATCAACTGCCAGCCCCTGCGCTGGGGCGCGGATATCGTGGTCCACTCCACCACCAAGTATATGGACGGCCACGCTTCGGCCTTGGGCGGCTGCATCGTGGACGGCGGCAACTTTGACTGGATGGCCCACGCCGACAAGTTCCCGGGCCTGTGTACTCCTGACGAGAGCTATCATGGTCTGGTCTATGCCGAGAAGTTCGGCAAGGAGGGGGCCTATATCACCAAGGCCACGGTCCAGCTCATGCGGGATCTGGGCGCCTGCCAGTCGCCCCAGAGCGCCTATCTGCTGAATGTGGGCCTGGAGAGCCTCCACGTCCGCATGGAGCGCCATTGTCAGAACGCCCAGGCCATTGCCGAGTTCCTGCAAAACCATCCCCAGATCGAGTGGGTCAACTACAGCGGTCTGCCCGACAATAAATATTATGATCTGGCCAAAAAGTATCTGCCCAAAGGCTCCTGCGGCGTCATCAGCTTCGGCGTCAAGGGCGGCCGCGCCGCCGCCGAGGGCTGTATGGACCGGCTGAAGCTCATCACCATCGCCACCCATGTGGCCGACGCGAGAAGCTGCTGCATCCACCCGGCCAGCACCACCCACCGCCAGATGAACGACGCGGAGTTGGTGGCCGCCGGCGTCAGCCCCGAGCTGGTACGCCTGTCCGTGGGTCTGGAAAACGTCCAGGACCTCATGGACGATATCGCCCAGGCTCTGGCCTGAGAAGGGAGCCGACTATGCCCATTCGGATTCCCAACGATCTGCCCGCCACCAAAACCCTGCTGGATGAAAACATCTTTGTTATGACGGAGACCCGGGCCATGACCCAGGATATCCGGCCCCTGGACCTGCTGATTCTCAATCTGATGCCCACCAAAATCGACACGGAGACCCAGCTGGCCCGGCTCCTGGGCAACACGCCCCTCCAGGTCAATATGGAGCTCATGCAGATGTCCACCCATGAATCGAAAAATACCTCGTCGGAGCATATGCTGGCCTTTTACAAGACCTTCGACCAGGTCCAGCACCGGAAGTTCGACGGCATGATCATCACCGGCGCGCCGGTGGAGCAGATGCCCTTTGAGGAGGTGGACTACTGGCCGGAGCTGTGTGAGATCTTCGAGTGGACCACCACCAACGTCCACAGCACGTTCCACATCTGCTGGGGCGCCCAGGCGGGTCTCTACTACCACTACGGTATCCAGAAACATCAGCTACCGGAAAAAATGTTCGGCGTGTTCCCCCATACGGTGGACTATAAGCGGTCCATTCTGTTCCGGGGCTTCGACGATACCTTTATGGTGCCCCACTCCCGCCATACCACCATTGACCGGGCCGACGTGGAGCGGGTGCCCAGTCTGCGGGTCCTGGCGTCGTCGGAGGAGGCCGGCGTCTACGCCGTCTCGTCCCGGCAGGGGCGGCGGGTGTTCATCATGGGCCACTCTGAATATGACCCCGGCACCCTGGACAAGGAGTACCGCCGGGATAAGGCGGCGGGCTTGCCCATCGCCCCGCCCAAGAACTATTTCCCCAATGACGACGACACCCAGCCGCCCATGGTGTCCTGGCGGGCCCACGCCAATCTGCTCTATTCCAACTGGCTCAACTACTTCGTCTACCAGACGACGCCCTACGACCTGAAGAACCTTTCTCAACAGCCGTCCAGTGGGGAATTCCAATAAGTGTAAAAACTATAAAATCGGAGAAAAACCGGCAGCTTTCGCGGAAAGCTGCCGGTTTTTTGCTGGGAAATGTAGAACAATGTCAAAGTTATCCACAAAACTGTGGATAAAGTATGAACGGGCAGGGGAAAAACCGGGCCTGTTGCAAAATAGATTGTATTTGGAAAGATGCACAAATCACTTGGCAGGGGAAGTGTGAAGGGGGCGGCCTTGAGCCCCCTTCGCGTTTCATCACCCGCCCGCAGGCGACACAAAATGCCGAACTCCATTGCAGAGTTCGGCATTTTGCCCGGGGGTGTTGCAGTTTGCAACACCCCCGTCCGATGGGTCAACGGGACAACAGCCGGTACAGCATGGCGATGGTCTCCAACCGGGTGACGGTGCGCCCGGCGGAGAAATTGCCGTCGTCGTCGCCGGTGACCATGCCCAATCCCTGGGCAATGGCCGCGTAGCCGAAAAGGGCGTCGGGAATGGCATCGGCGTCCTTGTAATCACACCGGAAAATGCCCGGCAGCTGGGCCGCTTCTCCAAAGCCGTTGGCGTCCAGCAGATACCGCACCAGCTCGCCGCGAGTCAGAATGGCGCTGTCGTTTCGCTCCGAAGCCGTCAGCAGACCGGTGGAATAGGCGAAATCATAGACCGTGTCGGCGCTGTCTTCGTCTTCCAGATTCACCAGAATGCCGCGGGTGCTCAGCAGCAGGGCCATCAAATCCAGCTGGGTCAGGGACTTGTCAGGCTCCAGCTTGCCGCCCAGCCAGCCCACGCCGTAGTCGGCCAGGGCTTCGGCCATGTTTTTGCCCCAGCTTCCCTCCAAATCGCTGTAGGTGATGCGGCGGCTGTTCCCTGTGGCCGGAGGCTCCACGGCGTCGCCGCTCTTGGCGTCGATGCCCAGGTAGTAATCCTTCTGGGACAGGGTATAACCCAGCTTCAATTCATGCACATAGGTGTAGCCCAGGTCCAGCAGGGGGCGGTATTGCTCGCCGTAGTCGCTGAGGGCCACGGGGACTTGTGTATAACCGGGAACCACGTCAAAGGTGGCAAACCAGGCGTCCAGGGCCGCTGCTTCAGTGAGAATGCCGTCGGCGCTGTCAAAGGCCGGGTCCGCCTCGAAGTCCCGGTACAGGTTGATGACGTCGCCGGTCTGGCCGTCGATGGCGATGGTCAGGGTGTTCTGCGGGAAGAAATAACCGTTGACCTGCTGGGCATAGGTGAAGGTGTGGACCCGCAGACCCATTTCCGGACCGGCTTCCAGGCTGTCATACAGGGCCGATTGGGCGAAATCGTCGCCCCACAGCGTTTGAAGAAATGCTTCGGCCTTGGTCTGCGCCGCATCCAGGGAGACGGTGGGCTGGAAGTCCTCGTCCGCCCAGGACGTGCCGCTGGCTGACAGGATTTCCCCGGTCTTGGCATCTACGGTGATGGAACGGTTGAACTCGTAGGGGGTGCTGACTGCATCGGGGCCGTCGGAATTACCGCTGCGGCTGTAGCGGAGGGTAGCCGTGACCTGTTGGGTCTTCCGATTCAGGGCATAGGAGCAGTTGTTGAGGGTGTAGCCGCTGAGCCCCAATTCGCTGTAGGCCCGTACCGCTTTGTCCAGGGCGTCCTTGTCCTTGACATCCTGCATCTGGGCGATGCCCTCCAGCTCCGCGTCGGTGAGACCGTTGTCGGCGCTGTCCTCGGTGGTGCCGCCGGTGGCGCTGTCACTGCCTTCGCCCTTGCTGAGATCGCCGTAGAGGGCCGTCAGGTCCACCAGCTGGCCGGTGGCGGCATCCACATAAAAGCTGTTGGAATCCTCGGGCAGATAGCGCAGGACCGCCGTGTTGCTTTCTTCGTCCAGAACGTATTCCAGCCGCAGCGCCAGGGTGCCTTTGAGCAGATTGGCGGCGTTGGCGGTCTGCGCTTCCGTCAGGGCCGCCGGGGCGGCGGGGAAGGGCAGATAGACATCATAGCGGTCATCCCGCCGGTAATTGAGCACCTGGCCCGTGTGGCTGTCCACCGAGATGGACAATCCCAGGGGGGTGGGGTAGCCGTGGAGGTACAGGGTGCCATGGAAGTAATAGCGGTCACTGTCCATGGAACCCATGGTCTCCGTGTCCTCCAGCTGGGCATCCAGGGGCGCAGTCACCACCGTGTCGAGAAATTCCTGTGCAATGGCCTGGGCCTCCGTGGGACTGTACTCCGGGAACGCGGGATTCTGACTGGTGGAGCCGTTGGAATCGCTGTAGTTGTAATGGTAGATGGTGCCGTCCTCCGACGCCGACACCCGCAGGGAGCGGCCCTCGCCCTCCCAGTTGAGACTCCAGAAGGACTGGAAGGTGGTTTCCTCCAGTTCTCCATAGAAGGTGTCGTAGCCGTCGTCAATGGACAGCGTTTCTTTGACCGTTTGGGTCACCTGGGTGAGCCGCTGGTCCGTGGCCGCCGCCACGGGCAGAACCGCCGTGGTCAGTACCGCCAGACTCAGCAGCAGGCTGGTCAGCTTTTTCATGGTGGATTCCTCCTTCTTTTGAACCGGTGAGTTGCTTTTCACTTTTTTAAACGAAAATGACGGGTCATGGTGGCAGGGAAAACCTGCCAAAAAACAGATGGAAAAACTGTACAGGGAATACAAAACCGCCGGAGACAGACATCTCCGGCGGTGGGGGTCAGATATGGAAACACTTCTGGATGTTCCGGTGGGTACCCAGAACCAGAATGGTGCTGTTGGCGGGCAGCAGCGTGTCGGGGGTGATGACCGTCATGGAGAACTTGCCGCCCTGCTTGATGGCCAGCAAATTGACATTGTACCGTTTCCGGATATCCAGCTGCCCGATGGATTTGCCCACCCAGCCCTCCGGAACCGTCACCTCGAAAATGGCGTGATCGTCGCCCAGGGAGACGTAATCGGCGATGTGATCGGAGCTGAATCGGATGGCCGTCCAAATGGCCATCTGCTTTTCCGGATACACCACTTCATCGGCGCCGTTGCGCAGCAAAAACTTGGCCTGCACGTTCCGGGCCGCCCGGGCCACCACCTTGGGCGCTCCCAGCTCTTTCAGCAGGGACGTGGTCTCCAGGGAGCTTTGGAAGTTGTCGCCGATGGCCACAATGCAAACGTCGAAGTTGCGGACGCCCAGGGAGGAGAGAAACTCCTCGCTGGTGCTGTTGCCGATCTGGGCGTTGGTGACGTAGGGCAGCACGGCGTTGACCCGCTCCTCGTTCTGGTCCACGGCCATGACCTGGTGGTTCAATTCGTTGAGTTTTCGGGCGATGTGGCGGCCAAAACGGCCCAGTCCGATGAGCAGAATGGTTTTCATAGTATGTACTTCCTCCAAATTTCTCAATACAACACGTCAGCCCACGGTAATGCGTTCCTGGGGCAGCTTGGCGCGGGTCTTTTGCATGCCTGCCATGGCGGCAAAGATCAGCGTCAGACCGCCCACGCGGCCGAAGAACATGAGCAGAATCAAAATCAGTTGAGAGACCCAGGACAGCATAGGCGTGATGCCCAGCGTCAGGCCCACGGTGCCGATGGCCGAGGCCGTTTCAAAGAGACAGTCCACCATGGGCAGCCCCTCCATGCGGCTGATGGCCAGGGAGCCCAGCAGAAACAGCACCACATACATCATCAAAATGGTGGCGGCGTTGCGGACGGCTTCATCAGGCACCCGGCGTCCATAGAAATGGGCGCTTTCCCGGCGGCGGAACACGGCGATGGACGCTGCCAGCAGCACGGCCACGGTGGTGGTTTTCATACCGCCGGCGGTGGAACCGGGGGAGCCGCCGATGAGCATGAGAATGGTCATCAGGGTTTGGCCGGTCTCGCTCATGGCGTTGAGGTCCGCTGTGTTGAATCCGGCGGTACGGGGCGTCACCGACTGGAACAGGGACAGAAGAATCCGCCGTCCCAGGGGTTCGCGTCCAAACTCAAAAAAGAAGAAATAGAGAGCGGGGAGCACAATGAGCAGGGCTGTCACGGTGAGAATGACCTTGCTCTGCATCCGGTATTTCCGCAGATGGTGGCGGTTGGTGCGGATATCATCCCAGGTGAGGAAGCCGATGCCGCCCACCACAATCAGGGCCATGATGGTGATGTTTACCACCGGAGACCCGGCGTAGGACATGAGGGAGGAAAAGGGGGCCTTGATGCCCATCAGATCAAAACCGGCGTTGCAGAAGGCGGAAATGGAGTGAAATACCGCGTACCAGAGGCCCCGCAGCAGCCCAAATTCTTTCCAGAAGCCGGGCAGCAGCAGCAATGCGCCGATGAGCTCGATGGTAAAGACGGATTTCAGAATGAAATTGGTCAACCGGACGACGCCGCCGACGCTGGGGGCGGCGATGGCCTCCTGCATGGTGCTGCGCTGCATCAGGCCGATGCGGCGGCCCGACAAGACGGCAAAGGCGCCGGCCACGGTGACCACGCCGAGACCGCCGATCTGAATCAGCAGAATAATAATGAACTGGCCGAATTCGGTCCAGTAGGTGGCGGTGTCATGGAGGATCAGACCTGTGACACAGACGGCGGAGGTGGCTGTAAAGAGGCCGTCAAGGAACGTGGCCCCCTGGCCGTCCCGGGTGGCAAAGGGAAGCATCAGCAGCAGGCTGCCCAGGAGAATGACCAGGGCAAAGCCCAGACTGATGACCTGGGCCGAAGACAGTTTTTTCAGTTGTTCGTGTAACCACATGGGAAGATTCTCCTCGCCGGTTCTTTGCCGGAAGTATTGGTACCAGTCATTATACTATAAAAGATGTAAAAAGGGTATAAAGATTTTTTGTTTTTTGGAAGAAAAAAACGACGGGGGAAAGGGGCACAGCTCCATTGCAAAAAACAATGGGTTCTGCGCTGTAGGGCGGGACCTGCACCTGCCGCTGGTGCGTATTTCCGCCTGCCTCCAACGTAGGGGCCGGCATCCTTGACGACCCCGGATGGCGGTGCAGGCGCGTCAGGGATGCCGCGCCCTACGGTGGGGGGACACGAGAAGGCCGTCGTCCGCCACCCGCAACGGGGTGGGGACGGCGGCCTTACGGCTGACGCCGTGGGGATTGCGCCATCTGCGGATGGCGCTTTGGGACGATGGGGGATTTCGCGCCGTGCGCGGCGCGGGAGTTTCGCCCCGTGCGCGGGGCGACCAGAGGCTCTGCCTCTGGACTCCGCGATTTTGGGCTGCCCGCCGTTCGTTGGCAAGAGTGGTCGGCGAGGAATTTTTCGTCAGGGCAAGGTGCGGCTTTGCAGCCATACTGGATGTATGGCAAGAAGCCACACCGCAGGCATGGCGGAAAAGGCCCGGCGAGCACCGCAGACACACGGACGGTGGGTGGCCCTCACAAGACAAAATCGAGTAAAACTTTAGTTTTGGGCCTTATGACGGTTGGGGGGTACGCCAGAAGGTATGGCAACCGGCCTTTTCTTTTAAATTGAATCGAATCAGCGCTTCCAGCAGATGATAGTCCAGGGGCATATCCCACCGCATACAGATTTGTTCATTGGAACAGCTGTACCCTCTGGATTCAATGGTATCCCGGAAATGGGCGATGCCTTGTGGCTCCGGTACCACCGATAAGTAGTGGCGGGCCCGGGCAAACCCGATGATAAACGTCCCGTGACTGGTGTATACCGGCTGGTTCCACGACAGCCGCGGCGTCAGTTTGGGAAACTGGTCCTCCATCCATTGCAGCAGCCCCGCCATGCAGTCCCGCTGCTGCTGGTTCTGAATGCGGGCGAGATAGTTGGTGAAGACGTCCATGGAACTCCCTCCTTTTTACTAACAGTTTGCGTCGAAACTGTTAAATTTATACGGCGGCGGGGAAAAGTGCTGGATTTTTTCGCCGTTTTGTGGTATCGTGTCTTTAATTACGGTTTCAAGGAGCGTTAAGATGATTACAGTATCCGATCTGAGTTTACAGTACGGCGGCCAGCCGCTGTTTTCCCATGTGGATTTGCAGTTTACCCAGGGCAATTGCTACGGCATCATCGGCGCCAACGGCGCCGGTAAATCCACGTTTCTGCGCATTCTCTCCGGTGAGTTGGAATCCACCTCCGGCGAGGTCCACATTCTGCCCAACGTCCGTATGTCCGTCCTGAAGCAGGACCAGAACAAGTACGATGACTACACCGTCATGGACACGGTGATTATGGGCAATCTGCACCTCTATGAGATCGGCAAGGAGATGAACGCCCTCTACGAAAAGGAGGACTTTTCCGATGAGGACGGCCTGCGGGCCGCCGATCTCCAGGCCGAATATGCCGAGCTGGGCGGTTACGAAGCCGAGTCCGACGCCAGCCGGATTTTGCAGGGCCTTGGCGTGGGTACCGAGTTCCACGAAACGCAGATGGCCCATATGGATGCCCGTCTCAAGGTGAAGGTCCTGCTGGCGCAGGCTCTGTTCGGCAACCCCGATATCCTGATGATGGACGAGCCCACCAACAACCTGGACATTGACGCCATCAACTGGCTGGAGGATTTTCTTTTGGAGTTCCCCGGCACCGTTATCGTGGTCAGCCACGACCGCCACTTCCTCAACACCGTCTGCACCCACATCGTCGATATCGACTACAACCAGATTAAAATGTATGTGGGCAACTACGATTTCTGGTATGAGTCCTCCCAGCTGGTCCAACAGCTGATCCGCAACCAGAACAAGCGAAATGAGGAAAAGATCAAGGAATTGCAGGAGTTTGTGGCCCGGTTCTCGGCCAACAAGTCCAAGAGCCGCCAGGCCACGGCCAGACGGAAGCTGCTGGACAAGCTGACCGTGGAGGAGATTCCCTGTTCGTCCCGCCGCTATCCCTGGGTGGGCTTCAACCCGGACCGGGAGGTGGGCAAGGATATTCTTTTTGTCACCGACGTGTCCAAGACCATCGACGGCGTCAAGGTGCTGGACAAGGTCTCCTTTGCCGTCCAGCACGGCGACAAGATCGCCTTTGTCGGTGAGAACGAAAACGCCCAGACGGCCCTGTTCCAGATCCTGACCGGTGAGATGGAGCCCGACGAGGGCAGCGTCAAATGGGGTCAGACGGCCACCTATTCCTATTTCCCCAAGGACAATACGGCCTATTTCCAGGATAATGACGACAATCTGGTGGAATGGTTGCGGCAGTTCTCCCCGGACCCCCACGAAAGCTATCTGCGGACGTTCCTGGGCCGGATGCTGTTCTCCGGTGACGATGTCTATAAGCAGGTCAAGGTCCTGTCCGGTGGTGAAAAGGTCCGCTGCATGCTGTCCAAGATGATGCTGTCCGGCGCTAACGTCCTGCTGCTGGACCAGCCCACCAACCACTTGGATTTGGAGTCCATTGCCGCTCTGAACAACGGCCTGGAAGCCGTCAAGTGCAATGTGCTGGTGGCGTCCCATGACCATCAGTTGGTACAGACCGTAGCCAACCGGATTTTCGACTTTGCCGCCGACGGTACCCTGACGGACTTCCGGGGCACCTACGACGAGTATTTGGAGAAGACCGGCCATCTGGCTGAGGGCTGATGTTCCCAAGACGCCATGGAAGCGTCAAATAATCGCTGCTGGGCGGTATGGCCGAATGGTCATACCGCCCGGCGGCTGTTTGCGGGGCATGCCGGTCCGGCTTGTGCGACAGAACCGTGGAAAGCCGCGGATGACTGTGGTACAATACCAATGCAAAAGAGGAGGGAGAACCATGACCGTTGTGATTTGCGAGGATGAATCGTATTTTGCCGCCCGATTACAGGAGTTGGTAAACCAGTATCTGCAACAGAACGGGCGGTGCGCCGCCGTCTGGACCTGTGATAGCGGGGAAGCGCTGCTGCGCTCCGGCCAGATGCCCGATGTGCTTTTAATGGACATCCGGCTATCCGGGGAAAACGGCATGGAAACCATGCGGCGGCTTCGGGCGGCGGGATGCGACAGTCCGGTGATTTTTATAACCGCATATCCGGAGTATGTCTTTCAAGCCTTTGATGTGGATGCTGTACAATATTTAATCAAACCCCTGGAGCGGCAGAAATTTTTTGCCGCCATGGATAAGGCGTGGAACCGGGCCGCTTCCGACGGCGGACCAACCATTCTGTTGACCAACGGTGCCGCCGTGACCAAAGTACGCATAAAAGATATCGTCTATTGTGAGGTATTCGACCACCAGACCATGCTCCATACCATGACCCATCCATATCGATATGCCGGTACGCTGGATTCTCTGGAACAGAGGCTGGACCGCCGTTTTTTCCGGTGCCATAGAAGCTATCTGGTCAATCTGGGCTATGTGGTGGGAAAGGAACCGGGGATGGCCCTGCTGGCCGACGGCGGCAGAGTGTATGTTGCCCGGAGAAAACAGCAGGAATTTACCATGCGGCTGTTGGAATGGTGCAGAAAGGGGGAGTGAATGTGCCGGTTTTCTGGTATCTCTGGTGGGTCCTGTCCAATGGGATGGTTGTGTATGGGTCCGCCGCGTTTTTCTGCACCGTCACCGGAACAGACGGTAAACGGCATCTGCCCGCCTTGCTGACTGCCGCTGCTGTCCTGACGGTGGCCGTCACCCGATGGCAGCTTCCGGCGGCTTTCTGGCTGGAATTTCCCTTGTGGATGCTGTACGGCGTGATGTTCCTCAAAATCCGATGGCGGGAGCTGCTGGCGCCGCTTACCATATTGTTCACCCTGCGCACGTTTCTGGAGGGGCTTACCGCTGTGGTGACCGCTTGTGCCGCCGCTCATCTGGAGTTGTCCAACTATGGACCACTGGTACAAATTGCGCTGTCTCTGGCGATGAATCTGGGGTTTCTGGCTCTGCTGCGGTGGCTGCAAGAGAGGAGCGGGGCTGCTTTGCGGCATTCCGCCGGTCTGTATAGCCTGCTGCTTTCCGGCGCGTTGATGGTGCTGGCTGTTCGGTGCGGCCTGCGGCTGGACGGTCCGGCCTTTGCACCGTATCTCTCCGCGTTCCGGCTGGATACCGGTGTTATGGCAGTATTGCTTATGACGGGGGCGGCGGTGGTGTTTTTCGTTGTGATGGAAATGGTCTGCACCGTAAACCGGCTGACGGAACAGGAAACCGCAGCGGCACGACTGTCGAAGCAGCTGGATGGGCAGCGGCGTTATGTGGAGGAAGCCGAAAAGCGAACTGCCCAATGGGCCGCATTCCAGCACGATCTGAAAAACCATCTGCTGGTGTTGACCGGTCTGCTGCGGGAGTCCAACTATCCGGCGGCGGAACGGTATGCCAATCGTTTACAGGCCGGGTGCGATGCGCTGACCGTCCGCGTTTCCACAGGGAATCCGGTTTTGGATGCGCTTTTTCATGAGAAATGCAGCCAGGCCCGCCGCTGGGGTATTTCCGTGGATTGCCGAGTGCGGATTCCACCGGATTATTCCGTGGAGGATATGGACCTTTGTACCATTTTTTCCAATATTCTCGACAACGCCATGGCCGCGTGCAGGATGGTGGAGCCGTCCAGACGTGTTCTGCGGGTCAAAACCAAGGCGAGGGCCGGGTTCCTGGTGGTGGAATCCACCAATCCCGTCGCCGACAGCCGACCCATTGAAAAGGGAATTGGACTGCGCAATATTGAGACAGCAGCGGCACGGTACCAGGGCGCAGCGGAGTGGGAAATTGCCGATGGAATCTTTCGGATCAGCGTGCTGCTCTGTTGCTGAAAATTGCAAATGGATACCATTCACGCGGCAAAACCAACCGTTTACGGTGCTTCGCTATCGGTTCCGCTGGATTTTCCGATAGAATGGATGTAGACTTCCGGGGATGCCCCTTATCAGAATTGGTAAACAGGAGGGAATGGTATGTCCATACAGATACGACCGGGTTACAGCAACCCACTGACGGCAAGGACCGATACAAAGGAACGGTTCTTGAATTTTGGAAAAAACCAAGCCGACAAAACAGCGGATTTGCAGGCCAGGCAGCAGCAACTTCAAAACACGCTGCTGCTGTTGAAATCCACAGGCACCGATAGTGGTGTTTCCACCGCAGAGCAGCAGGAACAGCTGCAAGCAGCCTTGGAACAGGTATCCGATGAACTGCGGGCCGCAAAAAATGACATCTCACAGGCGGCGGCACCCGCTTCCACAGAAACAGTGCAGCAGCCAGCGGATTTGACATCCTCCACCGTAAGGCCACGGTTGGACACCTATGAGAAACAAACGGGAGAAACGGCGTCGCCGGGGATTTATCAGCTGATGAAAGAGGGCGCGTCCGGCTACCGGATTTCGTTTGTCCCATACGCGGAGTAGATACATAAGACGGGACATTCCCGGAGTCTGCAAGATAGGTGTTGGAAACAACAAGGCAGAAAAACGGCGCAGCGTTTCCCATGGAAGCGTTGCGCCGCCTTTGTTACCAAATCAGAGTGGCAAAATAGTCATCAGGGGTTTCAGCCCGCCGAATCAGCCGAACGGTGCCGTCGGTCTGCAACAGCAGTTCCGCCGACCGCAATTTGCCGTTGTACTGATAGCCCATGGCGAAGCCGTGGGCGCCGGTATCATGAATCACCAGATAATCGCCCCTGTCGATTTTGGGCAGCTGCCGGTCTATGGCGAATTTGTCGTTATTCTCGCACAGGGAACCGGTCACGTCGTAGGTGTGATCGCAGGGAGCGTTCTCCTTGCCCAGTACCGTAATATGATGGTACGCGCCGTACATGGCCGGGCGCATCAGATTGGCGGCACAGGCGTCCACACCAATGTATTCCTTATAGGTGTGCTTTTCATGGACGGCTTTCGTCACCAGACAGCCATAGGGTCCCAGCAGGAAGCGGCCCAGCTCGGTGAAAATGGACACATCGCCCATACCCGCCGGGACCAGAATTTCCTCGTAAGCTTTCCGAACCCCTTCACCGATGACGGCAATATCATTTTCCGGCTGTTCGGGCCGGTAGGGAATACCGATGCCGCCGGACAGGTTGATAAAGGCAATGTGACAGCCCGTTTCCCGCTGCAATTCCACAGCGGTCTGGAACAGAATCCGGGCCAATGCCGGGTAATATTCATTGGAAATGGTGTTGGAGGCCAGAAACGCATGGATGCCGAACCGCTTGGCCCCCAGGGCTTTGAGTTTGGTGAACGCCTCTGTCAGCTGGGCCCGCGTCATGCCGTACTTGGCCTCGCCGGGGTTGTCCATGACCTGGAAGCCCTCCTTGCTTTCGCCCAGCTGGAACACACCGCCGGGATTGTAGCGGCAGGAGATGGTCTCCGGGATAAAGCCCAAGGTGCTCTGCAAAAAGTCCACATGGGTCAGATCATCCAGATTGATGGTGGCGCCCAGTTTGGCGGCCAGCTGAAATTCCTCGGCAGGGGTGTCGTTGGAGGAAAACATGATGTCGCTGCCGGAGAAGCCGCAGCGGTCCGACATCATCAACTCCGTCAGGGAAGAACAGTCGGTACCGCAGCCCTCCTCCTGCAAAATCTTCAAAATCTGCGGATTGGGCGTGGCCTTGACGGCGAAATATTCCCGAAAGCCGGGATTCCAGGAAAAGGCGGCCCTGAGACGGCGGGCACAGTTCCGGATACCGGTTTCGTCGTACAGATAAAAGGGGGTGGGGTATGTTTTCACGATGTCCTGCACCTGGGGCAGGGTGACAAAGGGCGTCTTCATGGCCGCAACTCCTGTCTATGATAAACTAATATTGTAAACAGTTATAGTGCAAACATCAAAAAAAGTCAATGGGAGGCACGGACAAAATCCATCCCTCCCATTGTGACTGTTTTTGTCAGATTTTATACGTTGAACAGGAAATTGACAATGTCGCCGTCCTTCATGACGTATTCCTTGCCCTCGGAGCGGACCAGACCCTTGGTGCGGGCGTTGGCCATGGAGCCGCAGGCCTGCATATCCTCAAAGGAGATGACTTCGGCCCGGATAAAGCCCCGCTCGAAATCCGTGTGGATTTTACCGGCGGCCTGGGGGGCCTTGGTGCCCTTCTTGATGGTCCAGGCGCGGCACTCGTCGCTGCCTGCCGTCAGGAAAGAAATGAGACCCAACAGACTGTAGCTGCATTGAATCAGCTTGTCCAGGCCGGATTCCTCCAGGCCCAGGTCCGCCATAAACAGGGACTTTTCTTCCGGATCGTCCAGCTCGGCAATGTCGGCCTCCAGCTTGGCGCAGATGGGCAGCACCTGGGAGCCTTCTTCCTCGGCCAGCTTGCACACTGCGGCATAATGTTCGCTGCAATGGGGGGCGGCCACGGTTTCCTCATCCAGATTGGCGGCATAGATGGTCTTTTTCAGCGTCAGCAGATCGGAGGTGGCAATGAGGGCCGCGTCGTCCTTATCACAGGGGAACGTCCGGGCCAGCTTGCCCTCGTTGAGATGCTCCAGCAGTTCTTTGAACAGCTCCACCTCATGGGCCATTTTCTTGTCGCCGCCCTTCATGGCCTTCAGCCCGCGCTCAATGCGGCGCTCCACCATTTCAATGTCGGCCATGACCAGTTCGAGATTGATGATCTCAATGTCCCGCAGGGGATTGGTGGAACCCTCCACATGGGTGATGTTGGGGTCGTCGAAGCAGCGGACCACATGGACAATGGCGTCGGTGGAACGGATGTTGGACAGGAACTTGTTGCCCAGACCCTCGCCCTTGGACGCGCCCTTGACCAGACCGGCGATGTCCACGAACTCAATGACGGCGGGGGTGAACTTCTTGGGCTGGAACTGGTCGCGCAGCCATTCCAAACGCTTGTCGGGAACGGTGACCATGCCCACATTGGGGTCGATGGTGCAGAAGGGATAGTTGGCGGCTTCGGCGCCGGCGTTGGTGATGGCGTTGAACAGGGTGGACTTGCCCACGTTGGGCAGTCCGACGATTCCTAATTTCATTTTTTCTACAACTCCTTGATAATAGGGCGTTTGCGGGGTATGGAAAGTGATTAGTCCACCATAACTCCACCAATTTACGCCCATTGGTTTTCTGTCTCAAACTGCCGAACGGCATCGGTCATGGATGCATTTGTTACATGAACGTACCGATCCATGGTTGTTTTGATGCTGGAGTGACCCAGAAGCATCTGCAGAACCTTGGGCTGCATACCACTTTCTATGGCACGAGTTGCATAAGTGTGGCGCAGAGCATGCATACAGAAATGCGGAATGTCTGCTTTTTCGCACAGCTTATAGAGATGTGTGTCATAGGAACTGTTTTTGGCCGGCTCCCCGGTTCGATAGTTGATAAAAACCAAATCGGACATCTGCATAGAAACCATTGTGCCGGTGCGACGATCCATGTATTCCAGCTGCTGGGACAAAAGCTCCGATTGCTTGCGGAACTCTCGCATGGCTTCTTCATCCCGCAATAATTCATAGGCGCGCTGGGTAAGAGGAATCGTACGATAGCTCTGCTTGGACTTGGGAGGACCTGCCCGCCAGCTACGTTGCTGGTATCGATATTCCAGGGTCTTGCTGACAGTCAAGGTACGCTTTTCCCAGTCAATATTGTCCCAGGTCAACCCAATCAGCTCACCAGTACGAAGGCCGGTTTCCAGGATCAGTGCATATTGTCGGTAATTATGAGAACGCCAGGCTACAGCTAAAAACTGCGCCTGCTGCTCACGGGTGAGATACCGGATATTGTCCACAGCACGAACAGGTTTGGAAAAGCGCACACCATTCATGGGATGCTTATCCAATAAGTCGTTCATCACAGCAGCCTTGAGAAGCGTACCCATAGTGATGTAAGCTTGTCGAATGGTCGATCCGGCATACGTTTGTTCCATGGCATTGAGAACCGTCTTGCAGTGCATGGGTTTGACGTCGGTCAGCAGCATGCTGCCGATAATGGGTTGAACGTTACGAAAATACCGCTCCCGGTAGTTTCGCAACGTATTGGGAGACAAGTCAGATACCAGATTGCTGATCCAGTAGTCGAACCAAGCATCAACTGTCATGGATGTTGGCAGGGGTTGCTGCTGAATCTCCATCTGCTGCTTCTGCATATCTGCCAGCCAGTTGCGAGCCGCAGCAAGTGCAGAGAAATTTTTCTCTATACGCTTGCCGCATCGGTCTACATAGCGGACACAGTATAATCCGTTCTTGCGTTGGCAAATACCTTTGCCGATCTCCCGGCCTTTGAGATTTTTTCCCATGGTGATCTCCTTTCCTGATGTTAGGAAAAGAGTCCCGTGCAACTTTACCCATTGTATCACGGGATCCCTTTTTTCTCAATAGAAAAAAGATGCTCAAATAGCCAGTTTGCTGCTGATATATTCCTCAAATTCACGGCGCTTTACCAACTTTCTGGTGCCCACATACAGGACAAAGGGGCAGCCGGGCATTCGCAGCAGCTGGTCGATTTTGTTGATGCCGATGTTGCTGTAGGCGGCGGCTTCCCGTATGGTCAATGTCATTTTTTGATGAATCGGGATGGTTTCAATTTCATAAGACATGATATTCCGTCCTTTCTGAATAAACAATAGATGGCAGGAAGCAGTAGCTTGTTTATGGAATTCTGGACAGGAAAAAGCTCCCGGCACTCGATAAATCGGGTGGGGAGCGTTCAATTTTGGTAGCTTAATCATACCACATGACGCCATGTGGAATCAAGTACATACCCCGTGCGAATATCCTGTGTATTTCGTGTGAATATCGTGTGTTTTCCTGCGAACTCTGAATCTACAGGTTGGGACCTGCCACAAAGGCATACATATTGGCCAGATTGGTGACGGCAGCATCCCGCTGTTTTCGGACGGCCCAGACGGAAGTGGACATAGCCTGTGCGGCATCCGGCAGGGATTTTTGCTCAAAGTAACACAGACGGATAACCTCCTGCTCTGGGGTGGACAGCAGGCGCAGATGGTGTTCCAGCCGGTGGAGCGTTCGTTCCATAGGGACCAGACGCTCCACCAATTCCTCTACGGCTTCCATATTGATGCGTTCTGCGGCGTCCTGGTAGCTCATGGCGATGTACAGCGTTTTGTTGGAGATCCCACCGGCGCCATGGCCCATGCCGTCGGATTTGGCAAAGGCCATGGCTTCCATCATCTCCTGGGGAGAGATGGCGGCGGAATGATTCAACTCGTATCGCAGCAACTCGACCTTGCGGATCAGTTCGGGATACGATCTCAAAAGGGCTTCCACCTGTTTCCGTACCGTTTCTAGCATAGTGTAACCTCCCATTTTTGTTACGAGCAGCAATCTGTGTAAAATTGTAAAAAAGTGGAAAATATTAGAGAAATGGGGTGTTTTGCTGTCATAACCATACCAGATGCACACTATTTATTCTGTCGAAACGGGGAAACGAATAGGATTTTCTTTTTTGGAAGAACGGTCAATCACGCGGCCTTTTGAAATCGAAGCCCCCGGGCCCGTATGGCCAGTTCCTGGGACAAAAGCTGCAAGGCGCTGAACTCCTCATCCAGCCCGTCCAGTTCACGGCGCAGGATCGTCTCATAGTGGCGCTTCTTTTCTTCCAGCGCGTCGATCCGTGCGACCCAGCGTTCCAGAACAGCCGGGCTTTGGCTGCCGCTCTGGATCAGATAACCGGCACGCTCCTGGTAGTCGGCAATCTCCTTCTTGACTGCGGCATAGAATTCCTCCGTCATCTTTTCCCTCTGCCGGGCATCGTCCAGAATGTAGATGGAGTTGGCCAGCACGGGCAGCTGGGTCCGGTTCAGACGGTTGATCTCCGCCAGAAAGTCTTCCAGTACGTCCACCCGGCCCATGGTGTGCCGGGGAACAAAGAACAGGTGGCCGTTGATGCTGATTTTGGTAGCTTCCAGAGAGCGAATGTAGTTGACACAGATGGTTTCCACCTGCCGCCGGTTGGCGCACGTCTGATACAGCTCAAACAATTCCTCCGCCCGACGGCAAAGGCCGGTGACATCCACATCGGCATCATAAACCAGATTGTCATACTTTCGCTCATTCAACGCAGTCAGCAGAGAGTTCAGCACGCCATCGTTGGCTTTGAAGCACTCGTCGAGAAAGACAATGTCGGCCTCAGGGATTTTGCCGCTGGTCTGCACCGTGGGCGTGTTAGCATGGAGTGTTGCCACGGCCCGGCGATATTGTTCCAGACGGTCGGTGCAGAGCTGCACCCGGGCCCCGTGGGCGGCGTCGTTGGTTTGCGCCAGGGCCTGCATAGCCAGGTCCAGTTCCTCCCGTAGCTGGCAGTACACGGCGTCATCCTGCAGCACGCTCTCCGGCACAGCACCGGGAATCAGGCTGGATAGGTCGATGCGGCCAAACAGCTGATCTTCGTCGGTCTGCTTGGACAGAAGCCGTTCAAACTGCCGGGCGCCGGTGATGCGCTGGCGGAACCGGTTGATGGAATGGCTTTTGGCCTGCCCGGGCTTGCCCAGGATAAACAGGTTGTTTCGGGTCAGCAGGGCAATGGCGATGAGCTCAATGAGTTCTTCCCGTTCGGCGACCTCCCGGTTGACTTCGGCCATGAGGGCCAGCAGTTTCTCTCTCAGATTCATACCGCCCTGGGCCATTCCCAGCGTGGCAGTACCGGATAACGCGCGAAGGCTTTGCAGCAGGCGGCGGGCCGAGAACCAGAAGTCCCCTTTGGGCATACCGCTGAGAGGTATGACCGTTACAGCCATGGCGGCCTGTCCGGCTTTGCCGGCAGCACGAAGCTCCAACTGGGTTCCCTGGAAAGACAGATAACACTTGCCGTTGGGATGTACTGTCGTCACAGCCAGCAGGGTTTCCTGCAAGGTTTCCACGTCCGTCAGAACCGTAAAAAGATGGGTGACAGACTGCATCAGCTGATCGGAGTTGATGTATCCGCCCTCCATCAGCCGGGCGCTGAACAGGAAGTCCTCCCGAAACAGGACGAGACTCTTACCGGTGGTACCCACACGGAATTCATCTTCCTCCCGGCACATCCGAGCCAGCTTCTGGAGCGAGACCGCCGGGAGCAGCAGACTGCGGTTGCCGCTGCAGGAGGCAGCGCTTCTGGCGGAGACCATACAACTGCCGTCGCTGCTGACGGCCTGCAGGCCTGCATCGGAAAAGCACAGATGGACACAGGACAGCATGGTCTGTTGCTTCTCCCGGGCGGCGGCAAACACCGTGTTCCGGGCCATGGACGGCAGTCCACGGAGCAGTATCGTGTCCTCCGGGAAGGGGAGCTGGGGTTTGGGGAATCCGCCGCGTGTATAAACGGCTACTGTGTAGCTGGCGGTTCCGGATCGCAGGGTGACTGTGGTCCCGTCGAACACGTGTTCCAGGGACACCGTATCGCCGTCCAATCGATCCAGCATGGCAGCCAGCAGACGGGCGTTGACCAGCAGAGCATCGTCCCGGTCGGTTTTGCAGGGGAGCCGCTGCTCCAGCGCCAGTTCCACATTGGTGGCGGTGACAGTTAATTTCTGGGTGCTGTGATCCGCTTCCAGAAGCACACACTCCAGGGATTCCAGAGGGGAGTCCGCTGGGGCAATGACCACGGCCCGTTGGATGACGTTTAAAAATTCTTCTCGGTGCAAAAGCATAATTTCCTCCTGTATTCATGCCACAAGGTCAAAAAGAGACAGCTGATCTGCATCAACTGTCTCGCACTTCGACCGGGTGGATTTTATTGTGGATTGCTGCAGCATGGCTTCGTACAGAGCCAGGGCTTCTTCTTCGGTGCAGGTGCGCCGGGGGAGGGACGGTTCCGCCGGACAGACGAGTTCTGTTGTCTGGGCGGCTTGGACCCGTTCGGGATTTAGCACAGCCATTTTGCGGAATGCGGAGGCGATATCCTCCACACTGTCCCGGATGCCCATGGACAACTCCCGGGCCATCTGGGAAGTCAAATCCTTCACGCCGCTCATGGCGGCCAGTCCCTCATCGGAGAAGGTCCCCTCGATGATACCGGCCACCGCCAGCTTGGAGGCCATCAGCTTCATGGCCTTGGCCTGCATGGTGTCGGCATAGTACAGCAGATAGACCTCTACCCTGGGCGCGGTCTGATTGATGCGCCAGGAGCGGCGGGAGGCCTGCCGCAGGGTAAAGAGGTTGTAACCCATGCTGTAGAAGATCAGCGTTGTAAAGGCATTGAGATCCAGGCCAGTTTCCAAACAGCGAGGATTGGTGATCAATACTTGAAGACCACGACGGAGCTGCTGTTCTACCCAGGCCTCCCGCTTTTCCGGCGGAATTTTGGGGGTGAGCACCTCAGTGGCAAAGCCTTCGGCCCGCAGCAGATGCACCAGCTTGTTCTGAGAGTCTGTACGGGTCCAACTGGTGTAGATCAGCACTTTTTGACCCAGGGCCAGTTTCTGCCGGACAATTTCCAACACCGTGTCCTCTTTGGGATATACGGACTGGAAATCGCCGTGGGATTCCGGCTCCACCAGAGGTGTGCCATCTAGGGGATGGAGAATGGCAGGGTGGTCATAGGGCTGATCCGGGTAGACCGTCAGGAGGCCCAGATAGGCAGAAAGAATCTTCTGTGCCAGCTTCTGGTCCGAACGGAGCACCCGCTGCAACGTCTGTTCTGCTGTACGATAACATGGATAATGAGATTCTAAGTGCAAAATACATAGCTGATATCGCATTCAATAGAAGATGTTAAAAGACCATCTGGAAGCCATGTGCATAGGGATACAGGTAAGCGTCAAACGTAACGGCGCATAGACAATCCCAGCTCCGAAATGATTCTCAGAGCTGGGATTGTCTCATCAT
>CALWXC010000019.1 GCA_944385415.1 uncultured Oscillospiraceae bacterium
TTAGTTTATCTTGCACACTTTGACACGATTGCTACCCTTTATAAGCTGTAATGCTTCATTTGATCAGCGGCTCCTTAGCTTGTGAAGATCTGAATGATCTAGAAAGGTGCAAAGGAAATGTGTCAGTAGTATATAATGTAAAATAGTAAAATAATCCCAGCTCGGAGAGGGTTGTTCGAGCTGGGATTATCTATACGTTGCTATGCTTGACGGTTACACCGGTTCGTTTTTCCAGATCCAGCACCCCAATACAAAACAGGTCCATCCCTGTCCATGTAGTCTGTGACGGGTCGCCCTCCCGGATATGCAGTGTCCGGCGAATCTCCTTGGGAATAACAACGCGGCCCAGATCGTCAATACGGCGCACGATACCTGTTGCTTTCATATTTTACAAAAACCTCCACTCTAAACTTCTAACTTAATTCGGTGAAAAACTGTCTATTCACTACGAAATAAGGTGAAATAAATACAATTTCCGAATGTATCGTTAGTATAGGCAGAAGTTTGAAAAATATACAAAAGTGGGATGCTGCAAACAGGAATAAATTGGTTTTGTCGAAAAAGTGCGGTATTTGTACTATTTTGCGGTAAAAGAAAACGGTATTATGATACCAAAGCGGAAACTGGAAAATATTGTTTTGGCCTTAAAATAACACAATGGGTGGTTGTGTTATACAAGTGTCATAAACTTTACTGCTGTAATGCGACATACTGCTCGATGGATTTCTCCACAAAGCGGTTCAAGGACATCTGATGCGTGGCAGCATAAACGGCGGCTTTCTGGTGAAGTTCCGGAGAAATCCGAACATTAAAGCTGCCTTTATAGGCTTTTTCGGGTGCTTGCCCAGTTTCTTTGCACAGCAGAAGATAATCTTCTACTGCACGGTGAAAATCCTCCACCAACTCCTTAGCGGTGGTTCCCTCGTAGGAGATCAGGCTGCGGATACCCATTACTTTGCCATAGAACAGGTTATCCTCCTGAGAAAACTCCACGCTGCCCACATAGCCCTGATATTCCATAATATTGTTCATACAAGACCCTCCTGACTCAGAAGTTCCAGAAGCTGCTTTACCTGATAGCTGAGAAGTTCTTTCCGTGGATGGGGCTTGTGCATTAAAATGGGTGGGTGTTCTGCGCTGACGAACATGACTCTGGAGCCGCTAGTGCGTCCTTTGTCGCTGCGTTCATAGGAGAAGTACCGAAGAAGCGATTCCGCTTCTTCAAAGGTAAAGTCTTTCGGTCTGGATTTCAGACGCTGGATCAGCTTTTCTTTTTGCCCCATGGAGGACCACTTCCTTCTATGTACAGTATAGCAGATTGGAGGGGAAATGCAACTAAAAATAGTTGCAGTATAAGCGGAAAATAAGCGCAATTGGGATGGGAAAATATTGTCGAATTTTGTAGGCTAAACAGACTAAGAGGGGGTGCCTAAAAAACTTTGAATAAAACATTGTGAAAACGGAGAAAATAAGCAATAATAGGTGGAATTTACCCTCCTATTATTTTTGGCCTTATTATAACACAATCGTCGATCCGGCGCACAATTCCAGTTGCTTTCATATTTTACCAAACCTCCAACAAAGCTACTCCATGATATTCGGTAAAACAAGGTTAAACCTGATCGAATTTCGTTGAAATTGAAACAATTACCGAATGCTCTGTTAGTATAGGCAGAGATTTGAAAAATATGCAGACGCAAGAAAGTCATTGCCCGGTGGTCAAACAACCTGTTGTGTAAGAACATTAGAGTGCCGATGGTGAAGGGTGTCACTCGTGCGGATGCCCATTTTGTACCGTTCATCTTGCTTCTCCGCAAAAGAGTGTTGCGATACTGAACCATAAACGGTAAAATCAGAGAAAGCAAAAAAAACAACCATATGTGCCGCACTGGATGGAGAGAGGGAGACGCAAAACGTCGGTGTGCCCAACGCCCAATCCCGGCTCTGCATGCGGGAAGGATGGTTCTTTGATTCCTGCACGATGCCATTGCGATTTGCTGAACTGGTTTACAATCTGTATTTCGTACAGAAAAGGAGAATTTCAATATGAACGCTTTGAGTCTGGATACCGTCGTCCTGTCGAAAGACGCTCTGGAAATCATCATCCTCGATCAGACCTTGCTGCCTGGTGAGATCAAGTATTTGCACCTGTCCAAGGCAGAGGATATCTGGGAAGCCATTTACGCCTTGCGGGTCCGCGGTGCGCCGGCCATCGGCGTGGCGGCTGCCTACGGCATCTATGTGGTGACGGCTCAGCTACAAACGGACAATATGGAGGAATTCTGCAACTATTTTGAAGAGAAAAAAGCGTACCTTGATTCGTCCCGTCCCACGGCGGTCAATCTGTCCTGGGCCCTGAACCGGATGGGCAAGGTTGTGGCGGAAAACCGGGAGACCATGACGGTGGCCCAGCTGAAGGAACGTCTGCGCCAGGAGGCCCACGCCATCCGGGAAGAGGATATCGCCATCAGCCGGAACATCGGTCAGTTGGGCTTTGAACTGCTGCACCACGGCGATGGCATTCTCACCCACTGCAACGCCGGTACCTTGGCTACGGCCAAGTATGGTACGGCGCTGGCTCCCATCTATATTGCTTTGGAGAACGGCTGGGATGATCTCCATGTGTACTGCGACGAGACGCGGCCCCTGCTCCAGGGCGCACGGCTCAGCGCTTTTGAAATGCAGACCGCCGGTGTGGACACCACGCTGATCTGTGACAACATGGCGTCCATCACCATGAAGCGGGGCAAGGTCAATATTGTCTTTGTGGGCTGTGACCGTGTGGCGGCCAATGGCGATTTTGCCAATAAAATCGGTACCAGCGGCGTGGCCATTCTGGCCAAGTATTACGGCATTCCGTTCTACGTCTGCGCCCCCACTTCCACCATCGACATGTCCATTGCCACCGGTGACGATATTGTAATTGAGGAGCGCCCGGCGGAAGAGGTCACCGAGGCCTGGTATAAAAAGCGCATGGCGCCGGAGGGGGTCAAGGTCAACAATCCCGCCTTTGACGTCACGGACCACAGTTTGATTACCGGCATTATCACCGAAAAAGGCATTGCCTATCCGCCCTTTGACAAGGCTTTTGAACGTATGGGTATCCGGTGACTGCTTCTGCCGAGTGGAGAGTGGGAAATGCTGCAAGCCCCCTGTCTAATGTACAGACAGGGGGCTTGCCGGTTCCAATGCGCCGCCACGGGGCAGTTTGTTTCAGCGCAGAGACTGGGCCATGGTGTACAGACGGCAGAACCGGGCGTACTGTTCGTCCAGATTGCCCTGGGGCAAAATGGCGGTGGTGGAGAACTGGGCCGCCGTTTCATAGGAATCAATCCAGCCCAGAGACAGGGCGGCAATGAGATAGGCACCGCGGGTACCGGCCTGGACATCTTCGGGCAGGTACAGGGGACGGCCCAGGGCATTGCTGCGAAGCTGCAAGGCAGTCCGGCTTTTGGCGCCGCCGCCGGAAACCACAATACGGTCCGCCGTCAGGCCGCAAGTCTCCAAAATCTCCAGATTCCGCCGCAGATCGAAGGACAGTCCTTCCAGGGCTGCCCGGACAAGTTCACCGCGGGTGGTGGACAGCGTCAGACCATGCAGAATGCCCGTGTCGGCAGTACATAGCTCCGGGGTACCGCTGCCCACCAGATGGGGCACCATCAGGACCCTGGTTTCCTGTTGGGCGGCTTCGGCCATCATCTGATCATAGACGTCGCGGCCACTCTGGACGGCCTGCCGGTGCTCCTCTCCGTAGAGCTTCCCCCGCAGGTCCCGCAGCGTGACGCCGCCGGAATAGAGTACCGCGTAGGTCACAAATTTGCCGGGAATCACATGGGGCGAACAGACGAAGTTATTGGCTTGCAGCGTCGGATGGAGCAGGGGACGGTCCTGGACCAGCGTCAAACACTCCACGGTGCCGTAGCTCAACGCGGCGCGGCCCCCGGAGACGGCACCCAGCCCCAGGGCCACACAGGGCTGGTCCTGACCGCCGGCCACCACCAGCGCCGGGGCTTCCAACCCCAGCAATGCATTGATGTCGGAGGTGGTATGGCCCAGGGCCGTACCGGCCCGGACAATGGGCGGCAGCTTTTCTTTGTCCAGCCCGGCGGCGTCCAAAATCTCCGGGCACCAGGTTCCGGTATGGAGATCATACATCATGCTGCGGGCCGCCTGGGTATCCTCCGTGGCGGCTACGCCGCAGAGCTTCCAGGCGATAAAGCTGCTGAAAAACAGAAATTTTTCCGTATTTTCGTATAAATCCGGCTGATTCTGCCGCATCCACAGGAGACGGCTCACGGTGTACATGGGGTGGGAAATATAGCCGGTCCGCTCATAAATCCAGTCGGTGCCCAACCGGCTGTCCAGCTCGCGCCACGCGTCCCGGGCGCTGTCATTGGTGTAGAGGAAGGCATCGCCCAGCGCGGTGCCGTCGGCCTCCACGGCCACTACGGACTCCCCAAAGGAGGTGGCACACAAAGCTGCAATCCGGGGATAGGTATCCGTACACCGGCAGATGACCTGACAGACGCAATCCCATACCAGCGTCGGGGAAATCATACCGGTGTAGCCGGTCACCGGATATTCCACATAGGATTGGAGACAGACCTGGCCCCGGCGGTCAAAGACGGTGGCCTTGCAGCCGGTGGTGCCGATGTCGATGCCCATGACGTATTCCATAGGAAAAACCTCCTCAGAAAAATGGATGATGGAAGGCGGAACCCCGGCCTTGCATGGCGGGGAAAAACGTGGTATGCTACCAATCAACAGGAAACATCCCAACGGACAAAGGAGAGAAGCGCGTTGACGGCAGAACAGCGAAGACGGGAATTGACTCAGATTTTCCTCCGGGAGGGAGCCGTAAAGGTGGGACAGCTGGCCCGCCGGTTCGGCGTCACCACCGAGACCATCCGAAAGGATTTGATTCTGCTGGAGCAGCAGGGCTTGATTCGCCGGGGCAATGGCCGGGCGGAGGTGGCCAACGAGCTGACGGAGCAGACCTACGGCAGCAAGGCCCGGGAGCATGTGGAGCAGAAACAGGCCATTGCCGCCCTGGCGGCCCAGCAGATTCCGGAAAACGCGTCGGTATTTCTGGATGCCGGAAGCACCGTCCATGAGCTGGCCCGGCAGCTGCTGTTCCGAAAGGATTTGACGGTTATCACCAACTTTATGCCCACGGCGGCCCTGCTCAGTGCCAATGGCCTGAAAGTGATTCTCATCGGCGGAGAAATCCGGCCCACCAGCGGCGGCGCCACCGGCCCACTGGCTGTGGAGGCCATCGGCCAGCTCCACGCCGATCTGGCGGTGCTGTCCACCAGCGGATTTGCCGGAGCCGACGGCCCCTGTGTGGAAAATCTCTACGATGCCAGCGTCAAGCGGGCCATGATTCGACAGGCGGAAAAGGTTCTGGTGCTGACGGACCATTCCAAGGCCGCCTGGCGGGCCATGGTGTGCGTGGTCCCCTGGTCGCAAGTAGACACGGTGATCTCCGACGATGGACTGGACCCGGCGTTGGTCCAGCGGCTGCGGCAGGAGACGGAAGTCCTGCTGGCAAACACAGAATCTCAATAAGGGGTGCCGCAACTGCGGCACCCCTTATGTTACTTATTGCCAGGTCAGGCTGCCGTCGGGACGGTAGCAGCCATACTTGTGAATGGCCTCCTGCATAGCCAGAAAGTTTTCCGGCCGGGCCGAGGAGTGTACGCTGTTGCTGCTGGCGCAGATATAGCGGCCGCCGGGGGCGTGGGTGGCCAGAACGCCCTTGACGTACTCGGTCATCTGCTCCGGGGTATAGGTGGTCAACGGCGTGTCGCAGTCGATGCCGCCCATGACCGTCAGATTGGGGTACTGCTGTTTGATGGAGACCTGATCCAGACCGGAATTTTCATCCAGGGGGTGCATGGCGCGGATGCCGAACCCCGTCAGATCATCCAACAGGGCGTCGATTTTGCCGCAGCAGTGCTTGAGCATGTATACGCCGTTGTCCGTGGCCAGATCACACAGCTGTTTGAGACCCGGCAGGAAAAACTCCTGGAAGTGCTGCTTGGACACCAGCAGATTGGTCTTGGAGCCGTAGTCGTCGCCGGAGATGATAAAGTCGGCGCCCAGTTCAATGGCCCGCTTGGCCAGGGCCAGATTGTGCTCCATAGAGATGTCCACCAGTTTGTGTACCAGTTCCGGCTCCTCAATGAGATTGCACATCATGTCCTGCATACTGGTCAGATAGTAGCTGTAGTTGAAGCCGTCGTGAAGATGGAAGCCGATAAAGCGCTTGCCCTTGAACCGGGCCACCAGCTCCTTGAGGTACTCGAAGCGGTAGTCGTCATTGGGGTCCGGGGCTGTGTAGACCATGGCATCCTCCAGGGTTTCGATGGGACCATGGAGCGGGTGGGAGACCACCTCGGTGTTGTACTGGCGCAGCATACCCCATTCATTGCGGACAATGTGCTTTTCCGCGTCCACAACCTCTTCCCGGTACAGCTTGGAGGGGGTTTGAGTTACCACAATGTCCAGGTCCATGGCATCACACAAATCCATGTAGTCGCCGCCGGGCACAATACCCTCAATCACGCGGGGATCAATCATCAGCTCAAAGGAAGGGACCCGATCGGGAATGCCGCCTTCCAGGACTGTGCGGACGCGCTCATAGGAATTCATGGTCACTACCTCGCTTTACAGAACTTCCACGGTGGGCATCCGCCCGCCGTGGTTTTTCTGTATCATACCAAGGCTGATTGTGAATGTCAATATTATCGCAATAATATATATTGCGAATTATAAAAAATCGCAAATTTGAAATGGCGGATACTCAGGAAACCCCAACGGGCTGCTTGGCCAGCTCCTCTTCTTCCAGCACCCGGTAGGCTACTTTTCCCACCAGTGTTTTGGGCATTTCCTCTTTAAAGGTGATGTCGTAGGGCATGGCGTATTTGGCCACATGCTTGCGGCAGTAGTCCAGCAGAAGCTGCTTGGTCTCCTCATTGGGGGAAACGCCGGGCACCAGTTTGACAAAGGCTTTGACCTTCTGCATCTTGTAGGGGTCCGGCACACCGATGACGCAGCTCATCTGGACCAGCTCGTGGGCGTCCAGAATGTTTTCCAGCTGGGCCGGGTAGACGTTGTAGCCGGAGGTGATGATCATGCGCTTGGCCCGGCCCTTGAAATAGACAAAACCCTGGTCATCCATGGTGCCCAGGTCGCCGGTATAGACCCAGGTCAGACCGTCGGCGTGGGTTCGCAGCGTCTCCGCCGTCTCCTTGGGATGGCCCCGGTACTCCTTCATGACCGTGGGACCGGCCAGAAGGATTTCGCCTTCGGTACCGTAGGGTACTTCCTTGTCGGTGCCGGGCTTGACAATTTTAATGTAAGTATCGGGGAAGGGCAGGCCGATGGAGCCCTCCTTGTACATATGGGACGGCGTCAGACAGCAGGCTGTGACGGTCTCCGTGGTGCCGTAGCCCTCCCGGACCTGGATGGTGGCCTTGTGGTCATAGAGGAACTTGTCGAACTTCTTTTTCAGTTCCACCGAAAGGGAGTCGCCGCCGGAGAAGACACCCTTGAGACAGCTCAGGTCGGCGCCCTCCATATCGGGCAGCCGCAGCAACGCTTCGTAAAGGGTGGGGACACCGGCCACGAAATTGCAGCGCTTTTTCACCAGGTCCCGGGCGTAGGTCTTGGGGGTGAACCGAGGCACCAGAACGCAGCGACCGCCCTGGGACAGCATGGTGTGGATGCAGACGCCCAGGCCAAAGCCGTGGAACAGGGGCATGGCGGCCAGCATTTTGTCCCCGGGGCGGAACATGGGATTGGCCGCCACCACCTGTTGGCCCAAGGCGTTGAAATTCTTGTTGGTCAGGACGATGCCCTTGGTGGTACCGGTGGTGCCGCCGGAATAGAGGATCACCGCCGGGTCATCGGAGCGGCGCTCTACCTTATAATTATAGAAGCAGTGCTTGCTCATGCGCATAAAGTCCGCCCAGCGGATGACGGGGGCGTCGTCGGGAATCTTTTCGATCTTCCGGCCCTCGGTCAACATGTAACCGGCCCGGATGGTGGGGGAGAGGGCATCTTTGATGCTGGCAATCACAATATTGACCACCTTGGTGTTCTGCCGGACCCGTTCAAACTTGTGATAGAACTGGTCCAGGGTGATGGCGGTGACGCTCTCGGATTCATTGAGATAGAACTCAATTTCCTTTTCCGCCGACAGGGGATGAATCATATTGGCGATACCGCCCACCAGATTGACGGCGTAGAACAGATAGATGGCCTGGGGGCAGTTGGGCATGGCAATGGTGACCCGGTCATTTTCCCGGATGCCGATGGTCCGCAGGGCCTTGGCGCACAGCTCAATCTCCTGCATCAGCTTTTTATAGGTGGTGGATTTGCCCATAAAGTCAAAGGCCACATTGTTGGGGTATTTCTTGGCCGTTTCGGCTACGGCGTCATACATGGAGCCTTCAAAGTATTGCAGGTGCATGGGCACGTCGCCCATATAGTCCTTCCAGGGCGTTTTTACAGAAATGGTTTTCATTTAATACTCCACCTTCTCGCTCAGCGGCAGTTCCAGCAGCCGCGGATTTTCCAATAGTGTTTTCAGCAACCGGATGGTTTTGGAATAGTAGTAGCCGTCGGCAATGCGCTCGTCGATGGTCAACCCCAGATCCACGCTCATGCGCATGGTCACATTGCCGTCGTCATCGTAAAAGGGCCGCTTTTTCATCAGACCAATGGCGCAGAACAGGGAGTTGGTGCCCCAGTTGGTCAGATGATGATAGCCGGCGTCCAGCTTCAGGCTGCCCAGGTTGGTCAGCACCACCGAGCAGTAATAGGGGTCCGTGGCAATGACCGAGGAGGGCATCCAGCCATGGCGGTCCAGAAACCGGGCGCCCCAGCCGATGAGGTGCTTGCCGGGAATTTTCTGAATTACATCCATGGCGGCGGAAGAGGCGTCCTTGGTCTCCCCACGGCCCTTGGACACCTGCCGGTAAATCTCATTGTGAATGGTGTCCAGGGTGTCGGTTTCTTTGGCGTGGATTCTGGCCAGGGCCTCGCCGCCTTCATCGGAGAAAATCTTCTTGATGGTAAAGGCGGCTGTAACCTCGTTGCGCTGATACAGGTTTTGATTGGCAACAAACCGGTTCATATAGGGCCTCAAGACAATGACCTTCAAGATGGCCGTCACCACCAACTGAAACAGGTTGTATTTATATTCGGGGCCGGAGGCGTTTTTCTCCTCCAGATATTGCATGGCGTCGGTCAGATCGACTCGGATGTGCATAAATGCCTCATTATCGCACCGGTTGGGATAAATTAAGGGCATAATGTAATGCATGGAATCAATCTGACGCAGCAGGACGCCGTCCTTGCGGTCTCCCCATCTCTTTTTCATGGTTCTATGGTACCCCCGTTCACGAAACGTTCTCATGCAGCTGACGACGCAGCTTGTAATACTTTTTAAATACGAGCCATTCCGCCAACAGACAGACGGGAATGGCCGCCACAATATCCAGGACGGAATGCTGTTTGACAAAGGCTACCGACAGACAGATGCAGACGACTGCCGCTACAATGGCCGCTTTCACTGGCCGGGACGCGGAAGGCTCTTTGAGCCATGTGGACGCGATGCCCAGAGAATACGCCACATGCAGCGACGGACAGACACCGGTATTGGTATCCACCGAATAGATAAACGCCACAATTTGTGTCAAAACGTTTTCCCGCGGAAATGTCTCCGGGCGCAAATCCTGTCGGCTGGGAAACAGAATATAGATGGCCATGGCCACCAGCTGGGTAATGATGATATAGGTTTGCAGGTTCCGGAACTGGTCTACGTTGTAAAGCAGAAAATACAGCAGGGAACCGACAACCAGCAGATACCAGAACACATAGGGAATGATAAAAATCTCCTGAAAGGGAATGACATCATCCAGCCAACAGTGGACTGGATGGCATCGCTCAGCGGGAATCAGCCGTTCCGTAAGGATGTACAGCAGGAAATAAACCACCCAGCCAAACAGCAGCTTCAGGTGGGAAAACTCCGGCGTATTCAGCTTGGACAGACGGAACGAGCGGTAATCAACGGTTGGTTTTCTCATGGGAGGTCTCCTGGTCCGGCCGGTTGGTGTGATAGCATTTTTTGGGAATGTTGTCGTATGGCACCACGGTGTGCAGGGGCATCTGCTCCGCCATGGCGGTGATCTCCTCCATAAGACAGTCGCAGATGCGCTGCCGCTCCTGGGCCAGAGGACGGTCCGGGGCAAAGGTTACGGGGCGCCCGAGACGGGCTGTTTTCAGCCGGGGCGCCAGGTACATGGGCACAAAGGACAACTGCTTTCCCGTGCGGTTGTAATAGGTCCGGGCCACATCGATAAACCGGTTCTGAAACTGGTTGACAATATGGTTGTGGGGCTCGGCGCACTCGGGGAAAATAATCACCTTTTCATTGTCGGACAGAGCCTCCAGGGTTTGATGGAAGGTGGTCATAATCCGGGAGTCGTGGTACACGGGAATGGTGTGGGCATTGCTGAAAATGCACACGGAAAACGGCGTGATCACATAGGAAGAGAGTCGGTAAAACCAGCGGATATACAGGGGTTTTGCACGCCAGAAATCGTTATAGGCATAAGAGGGTACGGCCCGCCAATCCATCATCTGGGCGGCGCACCAAATTCGGCGCTCACCGGGAAAATACAGTTCAGCCGTGATGGGACCGTTCATTTTGGCGTGATTGCCCACCACCACACAGCCGTCGTCCGGCAGATGTTCCGTACCTTCCACAGTGATGCGCGGGTAGAAAACCCGCACCACCCAACGGATGGAGACATACACCAAACGGGAAAGCCTGCGGCGCACAGAATGCGGCTTTGTTTTTGTTACGGAATGGACCATACAGTTTGCTCCTGCAATCTAATGTGCTCCTTCATGCAGAGCCTATTAAAGAGAATTATACTCGATAGGACCTGGATTGTGTAGCGAAAAAGCGGGAAAATGTCGAATATACTATTTTTTTGTACAGTTTATCCATATGGATTGGATGGGAACGGAACAATACCGGCATGGAATCAGCCGATGGGTTTTGCTTACGGCAGCGCCGCTGCCATCTCCGGATCGTCTCGATAGCCCCAGGCGCCGTGTCCGGGCAGAACCACCGTGGAGGGGGCCAGACGGCGCAGATAGGGCACCACCCGTTCCAGATAAACGGTTTTGTCGCCGCCGGGAAGGCGAATCAGTGTTTCTGTTCCGGGAATCAGGTTGTCGCCGGTGAACACATGGGTTCCGGCGGCTTCGATGGCGGCGCTGCCGGGGGAATGGCCCGAAAGCTCCACCAGATGCAGCGGAATGCCGTGCCATTGGAGGTCCATCGTACCGGTGTAGGTTTCGTCAGCGGTACAGGTATAGTGGGCATCAAACAGCGCCGCTGCCTGCCGGACCACCTCCGGCCCCTGGGAAAAGAACATGGCCGGAAAGACGGCGGCATGGCTGCGGCGGGGATTGGCTATGCGCTGGGCGCAGACTTCGGTACAAATCACCGTGCAGGAAATGTGGTCCCGCAGCTGGTTGATGCCGGAAATGTGGTCGTAGTGCTCATGGGTCAGCAGGATGGTGCAGCGGGTCACGCCGCTGCGTTGCAGCAGAGCCACGGCATCCTCACTGAGACAGGGGTCTACAACAAGGGCGTCGCTGCCGCAAAGGACCACATACATATTGGAATGAATCAGGGGCAATTCAAACCGGTGAACGGCGTGGCCCCCGATGGGTGGAATGGGCTGCAAGCTGGTTCGCCTCCTCAATCCACAACGTGATCCCGGAGGACCTGGGGCAGCGCGTCAATGAGATCATCGGGCAGGAGACTGTATTCGCCCAGGCGGCGGGCGGCGTGGTCTCCGGCAGCGCCGTGGAACCAGACGGCCCGGGCGGCCAGCTGGGCGGCGTCGGTACCGTCGGAATAGAGCGGTTTTTGCCCCAAAAATGCGGCCAGAATCCCGGCCAGCGTGTCGCCGCTGCCGCCGGTGGCCATACCGGCGTTGCCGCTGGTGTTGATCCAGGTGCGGCCGTCGGGGGCGGCGGTGACGGTGCGGTGACCCTTGAGCACCACAATGGCCCCCGTGTCCCGGGCCAGGGAGCGGGCGGCGTCCAGCCGGTCGCCAATGGGCAAAGTGCAGCCTGTGAGCCGGGCAAATTCCCCATCATGGGGCGTCAGAACCGTGGGGGCCGTGCGGCTGCGAATCCAATCCAAATGGCCAACTGTGGCGTTGAGACCGTCGGCATCCAGCACCACCGGACAGTCCAGGCACTGGAGCAGTGTCTGCACCAAGTTGTCATGCTCCCGGCCCAAACCGGGGCCAATGACGGCCACATTGCATCCTTTGACCCGGTCCAGAAGAACGTCAGCCGCGTCGGGCAGGGGAAAGGCCATGGCGGCGCTGCACTGTCCGGCCACAATGGGATAGATGTCCCGGGGCACGGCCACAAAGACCAGCCCCGCGCCGCTGCGCAGCGCCGCCGATGCGGCCAGCACCGGCGCTCCGGTATACCCCTCGCTGCCGCCGACGATGAGCAGACGGCCATAGTCGCCTTTGTGGCTGTTGGGCTTCCGGCGGGGCAGGGTAAAGCTGCCGTCCACGACTTCCAGCCGGGCCGGTTGGTTGTACAGCAGATCAAAGGGCAGACCGATGTCCGCCACCCGCAGATCGCCGGTGTGTTCGGCCCCATCACCCAGGTAGTGGCCCGGCTTGGGACAGGAAAAGGTGACGGTGACGGCAGCGCGGACAGCGCAGCCCAGAACCGTGCCGGTGTCGGCGTGGATGCCGGAGGGAATATCACAGGATACCACCGGACCGCCTGTATGGGTCTGGAGCAGCCGGACCGCCAACGCGGCGTCACCGGTGATGGGCCGGGACAATCCCACGCCGAACAGGGCATCTACTTTGCAGTCGCAGACGGACAACAGCAGCATCTGCTCCTGATTGGTGGGGCAGAAGTCTTCCAATGTTCCGCCGCAGTCCTGAAGCCGCTGTTCCATGGCACGGGCGTCGGCAGTCATGCGATTGCGGTCGCCGACAAGAACGGCCCGGACGGCAAAGCCCCGCTGCATCAGCAGCCGGGCGGCGGCGATGCCGTCGCCGCCGTTGTTGCCGGGGCCGCAGAACACGGCCACCCGGCGGCCCTTTTGGGCCGGGTCGTTGATCTGATCTTGAAGCCGTGCCACCTCTTCCCGGTCCGTGTCCGTGAGCGTTTCCCCTTTTCGAGGTACTGCCAGCAATACGGTACTGGAAACGGCCGTAGGCAGATACTGCTCCGGGTCCGGCGTCAGCAGTTCTTCCACTGCGTCGGCCACCGCTGTGGCCGCTTGTTCCATCAAATCCAGAGACGGGATGCCCCGTTCCTCAATGGCAATGCGATCCAGTTCCTTCATCTGGGCAGCCGTGGCCGCCATCCCGCTGTATGACATGGTAATTCCTCCTTGGCAGGATACGTTTTATACACAGTATAACACAGCCGGTGAAAAATCCAACAGGCCCCTTTGGGACAGTTTGCCGAAATTGGGAAAAAATAAAAGTTTTACTCAATTCTTTTAAAAATTGAGTAAAACTTTTATAGGTTTGCGCCGTTTGTACTCGGTGCTGTCTTGGCAAATCAGCGACGCTCCAGAGACGTGGTGCTCCCTCTGACAACAATGCGCGTTGACAAAGCCAGTTTGATGCAGCCATGACTGCGGATGGACTGGGCTGTTTCTCCAGCGACAATGCGGCGATACAGAAGGCTGACGGCTTCGCTGCCCAGCTGCTCCTTATGGGTGTGGACTGTGGTAATGGCTGGGTCCACCATTTCACAGATGGGAATGTCGTCAAAGCCCATGACCGCCACCTCATCCGGCACGGCGCAGCCCCGAGACCGCAGCGCCCGAATGGCGGCGGCGGCGACCTCGTCGTTTTCCGCAACGATGGCCTCCGGCAGCGCCGGGCACTGTTCCAGCCAGCTGCAAATGTCCTGAAAGGTCCGGTCCGGGGAAATATCCACCGGGATGACCATCAGGGGGGCGGCGTCGCTGCCCAGATGTTCGGCAATGGCCAGACGAATGCCGTTTTCCCGGTCCTCAAAGTTGGCCACCCGCTGATTGGCCCGCACATAGGCAAAGGTCCGGCGGCCCTGGTCAATGAGATAGGAAACGGCGGCCTTGGTGCCGTACAGATTGTCGTTGCCCACGCAGTCGGCATAGGCCGACAGAATGAAATTGTCGATGACCACCGCCGGGAAAGGCAGGGAACCGTTTACGATCATCGCCCCCAGCTCCGACTGTTGGGCGCTGGTCATATCGGTGCCCAGGACCAGCAGACCGTCAATATCCTGAAGAATATCGCTCATCTGCTCGGTGAAACTGCGGTTGGCGTAATAGTAACGGATCAGAACACGGCAGCCTAATTCTTTGGCTGCCCGTTCTACACCTTGGAGTACAAAGGTGTAGTAGGACGACGCCTGTACGATTCCTACGTGGGGATCTATATAAATCAGAAAACAAAGCTGGCGGCTGTCAGAAGCAGCCCTTGGAGTGCTATAACCCATCTCGGCAGCGGCGATCAGAACGCGCTGCCGCGTGGCATCACTGACGCCGGGCTTACCATTCAGCGCTACAGAGACAGAAGCAGCCGAAATACCGAGTTTTTTTGCAATTTCTTTGGCGGTTGCGCCAGGCATGTATATCACCTCATTTAACAAATACATTGTAAATTATGAAGGATGGGATTGCAAGCACTTCACAAGAGCAAATATTAGGTATAGATTCATTGATGATTAGCCAAATATTTGGCTAATCTATTTATGGATTTTTGCCTGACTGTGTGGTACAATAGCGCCGAAACAGAGATTGCGCTTTGAGACAGCTGTTTTTCTGCGGTTTCAGCGATGCAATCCAATCATTGAATGGACGATTTTCCGACACGGGAGTGCCGGTAATATAAAATGATTTAAGAGGTGACCCTATGTACTACATCGGCGTCGATCTCGGCACATCCTCCGTGAAGATTCTTCTGGTGGATGAAGCCGGTACCGTCTGCAAGTCCGTTTCCCAGACCTATCCTCTGGAGTTTCCTCAGCCCGGCTGGTCCCAGCAGAACCCCGAGGACTGGTGGAACGCCGTCCGTACCCTGATTCCCCAGCTGCTGGAGGGCATCGACCCCGCCCAGGTCAAGGGCCTGGCTGCCGGCGGCCAGATGCACGGCCTGGTGGCTCTGGACAAGGATGACAACGTCATCCGCCCCGCCATCCTCTGGAACGACGGCCGCACCGGCAAGGAGACCGAGGAAATGAATGCCCACTACGGCAAGGAGAAGCTGCTGGAGCTGTGCGGCAACATTGCGTTTGCAGGATTCACGGCCCCCAAGCTCCTGTGGATGCGCAAGCACGAGCCGGAGAACTTCGCCAAGATCGCCAAAATCATGCTGCCCAAGGACTATGTGGTTTACAAGCTCACCGGCGTTCACAGCTGTGACATGTCCGACGCCGCCGGTATGCTGCTGATGGACGTGAAGAACCGCTGCTGGTCCCAGGAGCTGCTGAACTACTGCGGCATTTCTGAAAGCCAGATGCCCAAGCTCTATGAAAGCTACGAGAAGGTGGGCTGCGTCCTGCCCGACGTGGCCAAGGAACTGGGCCTCACCGCCGAGACCGTGGTGGCCGCCGGCGCGGGCGACAACGCCGCCGCCGCCGTGGGTACGGGCACCGTGGGCGACTGCGCCTGCAACGTGTCCCTGGGCACCTCCGGCACCGTCTTTATCTCTTCCAAGGAGTTCCGCCTGCCCCCCGAGGGCAACCTCCATGCCTTTGCCCATGCCGACGGCACTTACCATCTGATGGGCTGCATCCTGTCGGCGGCTTCGGCCTACGGCTGGTGGACCAAGGACATTCTAAAGGCCGTGTCCGACAATGAGGAGCAATCGCCCATCACCGAGGACGACCTGGGCAACAACCCGGTATTTTTCCTGCCCTATCTCATGGGTGAGCGGTCTCCCCACAACGATCCCGACGCCCGTGGCGCGTTCCTGGGCATGACCATGGACACCAGCCGCCACCAGATGACCCAGGCCATTCTGGAAGGTGTGGCCTTCGCCATCCGCGACAGCGTGGAAATTGCCCGGAGCCTGGGCCTGCACCTGACCCAGTCCGGTCTCTGCGGCGGCGGCGCCAAGAGCCCCCTGTGGAGAACCATCATCGCCAACGTGCTTCAGATGGAAATGCACGTGCCCATGTCCGAAGAGGGCGCGGGCTACGGCGGCGCCATTCTGGCCATGGTGGCTTCTGGCGCGTATCCGTCTGTGGAGGCCGCCTGCGACAAGCTCCGCAGCGAGTGCCGCGTTTACAAGCCTGACCCGGCCATTGCCGCCCGCTATGAGGAGCGGTACCAGGTTTACCGCACGCTCTATCCGGCCCTGAAGGCGGTCTATCCCGCCATGGCAAAAACGAAGGAGTGATTCCCATGCACATTTACAGTGTATACGACGCCGAGTTCCGGCCCTATGGCCGGGTCCTGTCGGGCTATGATACCGCCGAACTGGTGCAGGCCCTGGAGGACAAAACGCCGCTGCCTGAGGGTGTGGACTACGTCCCCGGTGACAAGGCCCTGGAGGACCTGCCCGCCTATGTTCAGATCCGCGATCAGGTCTACGGCGGTATGCCGGTCCAGCTGGGCTGGTGCAACGGCCACAATACAAAGCTCAACTGCCTGGAATACCACCGGGACAGCGAGGTGAACCTGGGCAGCCGGGATTTCATCCTGCTGCTGGGCCAGGAATCCGACATTGTAGACGGCGTCCTGGATACCGCTACTGTCAAGGCGTTCCTCTGCCCCGCCGGTACCATGGTGGAGGTCTTTGCCACCACGCTCCACTATGCCCCCTGTTCGGCAAAGAAGGGCCAGGGCTTCAAGGTCATGGTGGCCCTGCCTCAGGGTACCAACACCGACAAGCCTGTGTTCGCCCCCAAGACGGAGGAGGACACCTGGATGACCGCCCGCAACAAGTGGCTCCTGGCCCACGCCGAGAGCAGCGAAGCCAAGGACGGCGCCCATATCGGCCTCAAGGGCGAAAACATTGACATTGCCAATCTCATTTAAACTTTTTACATAGCAAAAGGAGACGATTCCCATGATTACAAACATTCCTGAGCTGAAGCTGGGCATCATTGCCGTGTCCCGCAACTGCTTCCCCGCCGCCCTGTCGGAGCGCCGCCGCGCCGCCATCAAGGCCGCCTACGGCGAGGGCCTGTATGAGTGCCCCATCACCGTGGAGACCGAGGTCCAGGCCCGCGACGCCGTCAACGACGTGGTAGCCCATGGCGTCAACGCCCTGGTGGTCTTCCTGGGCAACTTCGGTCCCGAGACCCCCGAGACCATGATTGCCGACTTCTTTGACGGTCCCCTGATGTATGTGGGCGCTGCCGAGGGTGACGGCGACCTGTTCGATGGCCGCGGCGACGCCTACTGCGGCATGCTGAACGCCAGCTACAACCTGGGCCTGCGTCAGAAGCGCGTCTATATCCCCGAGATTCCCGTGGGCACCGCGGAAGAGCTGGTGGAGCGCATCCACGACTTCGCTCCCATTGCTACCGCCATCCTGGGCCTCAAGGACCTGAAGATCATCGCGTTTGGTCCCCGTCCTGACGATTTCCTGGCATGTAACGCCCCCATCAAGGCTCTGTACGACCTGGGCGTTGCCGTGGAGGAGAACAGCGAGCTGGACCTGCTGGCCGCCTACAACAAGCACAAGGACGATCCCCGCATCCCCGCCCTCATGGAGGAGATGAAGGCCGAGATCGGCGAGAACAAGTACACCGGCGTCCTGCCCCGTCTGGCTCAGTACGAGCTGACTCTGCTGGATTGGATGGAGGAGCACAAGGGCACCCGCAAGTATGTGGCCTTCGCCAACAAGTGCTGGCCTGCCTTCCAGACGGAGTTCGGCTTTGTGCCCTGCTACGTCAACAGCCGCCTCACCGGCCGCGGCATCCCCGTCAGCTGCGAGGTGGATATCTACGGCGCTCTGTCCGAGTATATCGGCGTCTGCGTCTCCGGCAAGGCAGTCACTCTGCTGGATATCAACAACACCGTGCCCGCCAAGGCCTATGACGAGGGCATCAAGGGCAAGTATGATCTGCGCCTGACGGAGACCTTCATGGGCTTCCACTGCGGCAACACCTGCTCCAGCCTGCTGAAGCAGCCCACCATGAGCTATCAGCGCATCATGAAGCGCGGCCTGGAGCCCGATCTGGCCGAGCCCGATATCACCCGCGGCACCATGGAAGGCGACCTGAAGGCCGGCGACATTACGTTCTACCGCCTCCAGAGCGCTGCCGACACCACCCTGCACGCCTACATCGCCCAGGGCGCTGTGCTGGACGTTCCCACCAACAGCTTCGGCTCCATCGGTGTGTTCGGTATCCCCGAGATGGATCGCTTCTACCGCCATGTCCTCATTGAGAAGCGCTATCCCCACCATGGCGCTGTGGCCTTCGGCAACTACGGCAAGTCCCTGTTTGAGGTCTTCAAGTATCTGGGCGTGACCGATATTGCCTACAACCAGCCCAAGCACCTGCCCTATCCCACCGAGAATCCCTTCGCCTAAGAGATAGGAAGTCAGAAAACCCATAAGCGACGGGCCCACCGCAAGGACATTGCGGCGGGCCCGTTTTTATGGTATTCTGGACGTAAAAGGAGGCGATTCTCCATGAATAAACAACTGACCTGGTTCCTGGTGGCCATCATCTGGGCTATGGTAGCGGTTATAAACAGCGTACAGCATCGCAGCCCGTATCTTGTGACCTATAATGTGCTGGCGGCGATTCTCTTTGCTGCGCTGGGACTGCTCCAGCCCTATTGCATGAAACGGGGTTCCAACGGCAAGAAGATGTTTCACAGAATCGCTTTGGCAGCGACAGGTCTGCTGCTTTTGTTGGTGGGACTGTTCCTCCGCTGACGGCGGCCCTTTACCGCGCCGCAAATTTATGCTATACTGAATCAATCGGAATTTGTATCAAAGGAGGCCTCGGCCATGGAATTTGTTCGACGCTTGCCCCTGCAAGGCCTGTATAATGCGCGGGATCTGGGCGGCTACGCCGTACCCGGCGGGCGCACCCGCTTCGGCGTCTTTGTCCGGTCCGAAGCCCCCTGCGCCCTGCCGCCGGTCACTGTGGCGGAGCTGACCCGCTACGGCATCCATACGGCCATCGATCTCCGGTCCCCGGCGGAAGCGTCTCTGCGGCCCAGCGATCTGCGCATGGCTATGCTTTGTTGCAGCTGTCCCCAGGGCGGCGACGCTGAGAGTTTTTCCACCGAGCGGCCCGTGGACTGGCAGCAGATTTATATCACCCGCTGTGAGGACAATCGGCCCTGGGTCCGCCGCTTTTTGGAACTGGCTGCCGCCGCCCGTGGCGGCGTGCTGTTCCACTGCACCACCGGCAAGGACCGGACGGGCCTTTGCGCCTGTTTTCTGCTGTCCCTGGCCGGGGTGGACCGGGCCGATATTGTGGCCGATTACGCCGTCAGCGAACTCTATTTGCAGCCGGTGTTCGACGCCATGCGGGGCGGCCGTCTGCGGCCCCAGGGCGAGGGCACCCGGTACCATGAGACCATGTTCCATACGCCGCCGTCGGCTATGGAGGGGCTGCTGGACTACTTGTGCCGGACCTATGGTTCTGTGCGGGAGTACCTTGGCACCACCGGCGTGACGGAGGAAACGTTGGAAACCATCCGAAAAAAATTTGTGGAACCATAAGGCGACACCCTTCGTCGGCTCCCATGGACTATACTCATAGAGAAGGGCAGGTGAGGGGATGCGGCGTCGCGGCTGTCTCCACAGTCTGATTATCTGGGCGGCGGTGGGTCTCATCGCCGCCGGTTTCTGGCAGTATCAAAACAATATTATTGCGGCGGAGCCGTTTTCCGTCCCGTCGGAGCGGCTGCCCGCGGCCTTTGACGGATTGCGTATTGTGGTGGTGTCAGACCTCCACGGCAAGACCTTTGGCCCCAGCAACAAAACGCTGCTGGACGCGGTGGAAGCGGCGGAGCCGGACCTTATTGCCATTACCGGCGACTTAGCCGATGAAACCTGTTCGGCGGAGCAGGTGACAGCCATGGTGGACACGGCGTCATCGCTGGATACCATCGCTCCGGCCTATTACATATCCGGTAACCATGAATGGGTCATGGAGGGTACCTGGGACTTTTACCAGCGGTTGGAGCAGGGCGGCGTCCGGGTGCTCCACAACGAATACGAGGTGTTGGAGCGGGACGGGCAGCAAATTGTCCTGGCGGGCGTGGATGACCCCAATGGTCCCTGGGACCAGAAGACGCCGGAGACGCTGTTGGAGGAAATCCGGGCGGCCCACGGCGACGTCTACACGGTGCTGCTGGCCCATCGCAACGAGGACTTGCCCCGCTGGGCAGCCCTGGGGGTGGATGTGGTCCTCTGCGGCCATGCCCATGGCGGCGTCATCCGTCTGCCCTTCGTGGGTGGACTCCTGGGGACAGACCGGCAGCTGTTTCCCGAGTTTACGGCGGGATTGTACACTGAAAACCGCACGTCCATGGTGGTGAGCCGGGGCCTGGGCAACAGCGGTATTCCATTCCGGCTGTTCAACCGGCCCCATCTTCCGGTGGTTTCGCTGGAAACTGTTTCCCAACCGTAAACAATCCGTAAACAATGGCCCCAATCGGTTGTTTTTGTGCCCAAAACCGCTATAATGATAGTGGTGATGTAAGAATGTTTCAAAAACTGGGACAAAAATTCCGCTACTTTATGTATGGCCGTTACGGCTCCGACAAGCTGGGTCAGTTCCTGCTGATTGTGGGCGTGGTTCTGTGTTTGCTCAGCAGCTTTTCCAAGCTGTACTTTCTCGGCTTGCTGGCCTATGTCCCCCTGATCTATGCGATTTTTCGCATGTATTCCCGCAACATTGCCAAGAGACAGCGGGAAAACCAGAAATTTTTACAGGTGATTCACCGGTTTCGGGACCGGGATCACAGCTACTTTGCCTGCCCCCGCTGCCGTCAGAAGGTACGGGTCCCCAAGGGCAAGGGTCAAATTATTATCCGCTGCCCATCCTGTGGCGAGCGATTCAGCAAAAAGACATGAAAAACCCAGTGATGCCGCAGGTTGTTCCTGCGGCATCACTCCTATGTGGACCCCTTGACAACCTTGGAAGAATGTGGCACACTTTTCCTAGGGAAAGAACAGGAGGTGGGCCCATGTGGTGTCCCCAATGCAAGCGCGTTTTTGATGACGGCGTCACCCGCTGCGACGACTGCGGCGTTCGGCTGGTGGACCAGCTGGTGGCCGTCCGCCTGCCACCGTCCATGGTCCATGAGGCGGAGACAGAGACCGTGGAAGTGCCGGAACCGGAAGAACTGCTCTATCCGGTGCGCCGCCGTCGGGCCGGACGCCGCCGCGTTTCCGTTCGGACACCGGCGGAAGCACTGTCCGAGCCCTTTGACGATGCGGAGCTCCTGGCAGCCATGGAGGAGTTTGAGACCGTCTACGGCGTCACCGCTGAGGAGGAGGACCCGGCGGAACCGGTGTCCCCCAGCGGCTATCAAATGCTGTTTGTGTTTTTGGCCATGTTTGCCGTCTTAGCCGTGGTGGCTTGGCTGCTCTCATAGAGTCCCATGACCGGCAGTACCCGCCGGGCCAACCCCGCCGCCGCCACAATTTTGACGGCATCCCAGGGCAGGAATAAGACCATACCGCCCATGATGGTCTGGCCGATGGTCCAGGTCTTTTCCATGTACACCGTCAGGATCAGGTGCATATAGGGCAGGCCCACGGCGTACAGCACCAGCAGCCCCACGGTGGAAGCGGCGCAGAGGGCCTTGAAGGAGGTGCCCCACCGCTTCACCAGCAGGCCGATGACGGCAGCCGCCGGAATCAGGCCCAGGAGGAAGCCGAAGGTGGTGGTAAAGATGGAGCCGATGCCGCCGCCGGTGGTGAAGATGGGCAGGCCCAGCAGACCCAACGCCACATACATACCCTGGGACAGGGCGCCGAACTTGGGCCCCAGCAGCAGCGCCGACAGGGCGGTGAAGAAAAACAGGGGACTGAACGACGAAATGGGCGTGGGAATTTTGATGAGACAGCCCACCGCCGTCAGGGCCGTGAACAGGGCGGCTAAAATCCAGTTGCGCAGTTTCATGTTGACCTCCAATTGTAAACCAATTATACTATGCTTGAGTTGACAATATACGTTATACCAGAAAATACATACGGTGTCAAGGAGGCATTCCATGACCAAGGAATCCGTTTTGGCCCTGCTGCGGCAGCAGGGCGATTATCTGTCCGGCCAGGAGATGAGCCGGCAGCTGGGACTGAGCCGCGCCGCCATCTGGAAGGCTGTCCAGGCCCTGCGGGATGACGGCTATGAAATCGCGTCGGTGACCAACCGGGGCTATCGACTGGTGGAGCACGGTGCACCCCTGTGCCGGGACGAGGTGCTGCGGGCGTTGGGAGACCATCCCTGGGCTGATCGGGTCACGGTTTTGGATACCGTAGACTCCACCAATACCATGGCGAAGAAGCTGGCCGCCGAAGGGGCCCCCCACGGTACGGTGGTGGTGGCCAATCAGCAGACGGGAGGGCGGGGCCGCATGGGGCGGCGCTTTGAATCCCCGTCGGGCGTTGGCGTCTATCTGACCGTCATTCTCCGGCCAGCCGTGCCGCCCAACGAATTGATGCACCTGACGGCCGTTTCGGCAGAAGCTACGGTGGAAGCCATTGCGGCGGCCACCGGTCTGCGGCCCGGCATCAAATGGACCAATGATGTGGTCATCGACGGGCGAAAATGCGTGGGCATTCTCACAGAGCTGTCTATCCAGGCGGAGAGCGGTCTGGTGGACTATGTGGTGGTGGGCATCGGCACAAACTGCAACCACGGCGACGGCGACTTTCCGCCGGAGGTGCGGCCCATGGCTGTCTCTCTGAAAGAGGCCACCGGCCAGACGGTGAACCGAAACGGCTACGCCGCCGAGCTGATCCGCCAGCTGTACCGGGCCGACCGGGAGCTGCTGACGGAGAAAGCAGCCTGGATGGCCCGCTACGCCGCCGACTGCGTCACCATCGGCAAAGAGATTCAGGTCATCCGGGGCGGGGAAGCCCGTCCGGCCCACGCCGACGGTATTGACGAGGACGCCGGGCTGCTGGTGACCTGGCCCGACGGTACCAAGGAAACCATTACCTCGGGGGAAGTTTCCGTCCGGGGTATGTACGGATACGTGTAAGGAGGAATTTTGTATGAACGAAACCATTAAAACCATCCTCAGCCGCCGCAGCTGCCGCAACTTTATGGGCCGTCAGCTGGAAGACGAAATCCTCAACCCCATTCTGGAGGCCGGAACCTGGGCCGCCAGCGGCATGGGCAAGCAGTCGGCACGGATGGTGGTCATTCAGGATGCAAAGCTGCGGGAGACGTTCCGCCGGATGAACGCGGCGGTCCAGGGCCGGGATGGCGACCCCTTCTACGGTGCGCCCACCATTGTGCTGGTCCTGGCTGATTCCACGGTACATACCTGGGTGGAGGACGGCAGTCTCGTCATCGGCAATCTGATGCTGGCCGCTGAATCCCTGGGCGTGGGCTCCTGCTGGATTCACCGGGCAAGAGAGATGTTCGACAGCGACGAGGGCAAGGCCATGCTGAAAGAATGGGGCATTCCTGAGACGTACCGCGGCGTGGGCCACTGTGCGCTGGGCTATGCCGCCGCACCGGCTCCGGCCTATAAGCCCCGCCGGGAGGACGCCATTCTTCGTCTGTAAAAATACTTGCTATCCGGCAGAAAAAGGGGTATACTGATACCATTACCACCGACAACGTAAGGAGGCGGACTTGTGAAACTTGCAAGATTTGTTTTGAAGATCGTGGGTGCCAGCCTGGCTATGGCCGGCGGCGTGTGCCTGCTCATCGGCTACTGGGATAAGATCACTGATCCCCACCGTTTTACCCTGTGCAGAAGACGTCCTTCGGAGTACGATGACTACGCCGATGTGGATGAATATTGAGTGATCGTAAAAGAGCACGCTGCAACGGAGCTTGCAGCGTGCTCTTTTTTTATAGGACCCCTATTGACAGAAAAGTGTACTATGGATATAATACACTTAGAAAGTGTACTACACGTATAATACAGTGAAAGGAGGCAGCCATGGTAGAGTTTGCGACGCTGCGGTTGGAGGACGGCGTCCCCATTTATTTACAGATCATCCGCCATGTCAAGGCCGGAATTGCCGCCGGAACGGTGGTGGACGGCGAGGAGCTGCCCTCCCGGCGGGCGCTGTCGGCGCTGCTGGGCGTCAATCCCAACACCATTCAGAAGGCGTTCCGGCTTCTGGAGGAGGAGGGGTGGCTCCAGTCCCATACGGGGGCAAAAAGCCTCATTTCCGCCACGGCGAAACAGGTGGAAACGCTGCGGAAGAATCTGCCGGACTACCAGGCACGGGCCTTTGTCCGGTCCATGAAAGCCTTGGGCGCCACCTGTGCGGATACCGTCGCCCTGGTGGAGACGCTCTGGAAGGAGGAAGAATCGGAATGAAACGTCAGTTTTCCCTATTGATGCTGGTCAGCCGTAGTCAGTTGTACCAGACCATTCTGATTTTAGCGGCCATGGCCGTGGTGCAGTTGGGTCTGGCCCTGTGGAGAATTCAGCATCCGGATATCAATATGGGCATTGCCGTGGAAAATGTGCTGGATTGGTGGCCCTTCCGCTGGACGGCAGCGCTGGCCATGGCGGGCCTGTTTGTGTGCTTCGGAGCCATGGGCCGCCGGGGCGGCCGGGTGGATTACACCTGGTACCGGCTGCCGGTGTCTCAAACAGCCCGGGTTCTTTGGCCCCTGTTGGGCGGTGTGCTGCTGTTCCTCTTGGTGTGGGCGGTTCAGCTGGTGGTGGCCGTGGGCGTGGTGTTCCTTTACGGTCAACTCCAACCGGAGCGATACCACCAGCAGACGTTGTTTCTGGCTGCCTACCGCAGCAGCTATTTCCATGGCCTGCTGCCGTTGGCCGACGGCTGGCGGTGGGTGGCGACAAGTTTCCGCTATGTGGGCCTGGGTTTGTATGGCGGCGTTGCCATGATTCGCAGCTTCCGGGGCAAACGGACCATTCATCCCTTTGTGTCCCTCATTGCCATGAACCTGATCACCAGCGGATTGGGCAGCTATGAATGGAATATGATTGTGCTGGGTGTTCTGTGGTTTATGCTCTGCATCGCCATTACACAGCTGCCTGGACGGACGGAGCCGGAAGAAGAGGAGGAAACGCCATGAAACGACGCCATGTGTGGATGGCCCGCTATCTGCCGCCGGGGGTGGACCCGTCCAAATCCGAGATGGGACTGCTGACGGGCCTGATTTCCGCCCTGCTGTTCCATCTGCAATTCATCCTGCGGTATCTGTCGGCCCGCAATGACCTGTACACCTACTACCACGGCAGCAATATCAAGCAGCTCAACGGCTCCATGATGCCGCCGTTCTGGGAAGTCTTGGGGACGAGCCTGTACGGCTGCTTTGTGGCGGCCCTGGCCATGGTGGTAGTTGCCATTCAGCTGTATTCCAGCTACTACCAGGGCAGCAAGAGCATTTACACCATGCGCCGCCTGCCGGACCGCTGGGAGCGGTGGCGGCGGGTGCTGACCATACCGGCCCTGGCGGCTGCGGGCTATCTGCTGTTGGCCTTTGTGCTGCGGTGCCTGGATTTCACCATTTACATGCTGTGTACGCCGGAACCGTGTCTGCATCCCTATTCCTGGCTGGAACTGCTGAACCTGATGTAAGGAGGGTGTCTCATGCTGCAACTGAAAGAAGTCAAAAAGGTCTACGGACGGAGCAAACAGGCGCTGAACGGCGTAGACCTGACCATTGGGCCCGGTGAGATCGTGGGCCTGTTCGGTGAGAACGGCGCCGGTAAGACCACGCTGATGAAGTGTATTCTGGGCTTTCTGTCCTATCAGGGAGACATCACCCTGGACGGGGAACCCATTACCACGCGAAATATTGAGCGGCTCAGCTTTGCCACCTGTGAACACTCCTTTTTCCCCAATCTGACGGCCCAGGGCCACGGGGAATTTTACCGGGAACATTTCTCTAAGTTCCGGGAAAAGCGGTTTAGGGCCCTGCTGGAGTTCTTCGAGCTGCCGCAAAATAAGCCCATCCGCAGCTTCTCCACGGGCCAGAAAAACCAGTTCGAGGTCATTCTGGCCTTGAGCCAGGGGGCCGACTATATCCTCATGGATGAACCCTTTGCCGGGAACGACGTGTTCAACCGGGAGGATTTTTATAAGGTGCTCCTGGGCATCCTGGAGCCCACGGAAACGGTGCTCCTGTCGACCCATCTGCTGGAAGAGGTCAGCGGCTTTATCAGCCGGGCGGTACTGCTGAGAAATGGCAGTGTGCTGGCCGACGCCACCACGCTGGAACTGGACGAACAGGGTAAGAATGTTCTGGATTTCGTGAAAGAGACGTACCACTACCGGGCCGACCGGGTCAGCAAGGCCCTGTCGGAGCTGACGGGAGAGGAGGATTGACCATGCGCAGAAGTCTCATTCTGCTGCTGGCCCTGGCGGTGCTCAGCGTGGGCATTCTGGCGGCGGCGGTACCCTATGTCAATCGGAACGCGGAGACCGTCACCTATACGGAACAGCGGCTCTACGGCGACCCGGCGGCAGGGGAGGGGCTGCAAATCGAATCCCTTCTGCACAGCAACGGCAAACTCCACTGGCGGAATACCATTACCTTGGGGGAAACGGTGGAAACAGACTCGGACTTCCACTTTACTGCTCAATATGAAGAACAGTGGGAACGCAGCCGCGACACCATCAGCCTGTACTGCCAAAGCAATATGGGTATGAGCAGTACCGCGCCGATTGACTTTAGGGAAAAGCCGAATACGGCCTGGCTGGCCGAGGTGCTGACAGCGGCGGCAGAGCAGACGCCCAACGGTGCGGAGGACTATACCGTTACGGTGCCGTTGGCTCCGTATATGGAGTATTACGAGATTGCTGGAGATTCCACCCTCCCGGTTGGCCATACTATGGATGGTCCGCAGCTCTGGCCGACGGCCACGGAATTTTTCCATGTACCGGTCCGTGAGGGGGATGTGGCGGAAATCACCATCAGTAAGGATGACCAGGGCGATGTCTACAGTCTGAGCTATCTCCTGCCCAATGTGGACAATATCTACAGCAATGGGATTCAGGGTCCCGATGGCTGCTGGTATCTGCTGTTTACGGCCCGGGATAATGACGGAAATCCCATTGAGGGAACAGCTCCCCAGGGCATTTATCGAGTTCCGGTACAGAAGCTGGATGAGGAAGATGACATTCTGTATCAGGTGGTAGAGAGTGAGGTGGAGCTGGTCTATGCCACAGAGGACGGCAGCGCCCTCTATGGGATGGAAGACGACACCCGGCTGCTGCTGACAGCCGACACGGAGGACGGCAGCACCGCGATTCTCTTTGACTGGGCCACCATGGAGCAGATTCAGACATTCCCCATCGGCGGCCATTATATCGGCAACGAGGGCGGATGGTATCAGTCCCAGGTAGAAAACGACCATGTGGTTACTGTGTCCACCCTGCACTCGGAAGAAGAGGAAAACGATGCCCAGTGGATTACCGTCTGGGCGTTGGGGGAAGACGGCCTTTATCATCAGGTCGTCGACTGCGACACTACCGCCGGTATGGAGGAAAACCCCATTTTTACCAGCAGCTTTTTCGATGGGGAACGGTTTCTGCGGGTAGGCTATGCAGACCGGTATGGGGACAACAACCTCCATGTACAGATCTGTGACGGCCAGGGGCTCCAGTATGCGGCTCTGCTGACGTGCAACCTGACAGAGCCGGAGGACAGCGGCTTTTTCATCCAGACGGAAAACGACCGCCCGACACCGGGACTGGCCAGTGACCAAAAATAAAGACAGATAAAAAACCACCAGGTTTTCCGTTTTTTACGGAAAACCTGGTGGTTTTTTACTCAGTCAGCTCCCGGTACATGGCGGCGGCGTCATCCTTGCGGACGGCCTCGGCCACGGCCAGAACTTCAATTTTTACGGTCTTGGCGCCAAAACGAATTTCCAGCACATCACCCACCTTGACATCATAGGAGGCTTTGGCCGGACGGCCGTTGACGGTGATCCGCTCGTTGTCACAGGCCTCATTGGCCACGGTGCGCCGCTTAATGAGCCGCGACACCTTCAAATATTTATCCAGCCGCATCTTACTTGTTGACCTGATCTTTCAGGGCTTTGCCGGGCTTGAAGGCGGGCACGGTGGAGGCGGGAATCTCAAAGGCTTCCTTGGTCCGGGGGTTGCGGCCGGTGCGGGCCTCCCGGCGGCGGGTCTCAAAGGTACCGAAGCCCACCAGCTGCACCTTGTCGCCGGCAACCATGGTCTCGGTGATGGCGTCCAGGGTGGCGTTGACGGCCTTCTCAGCGTCCTTCTTGGCAATACCGGCCTTCTCGGCCACAGCAGCGATCAATTCAGTCTTATTCATAGCGTGTTTGACCTCTTTCTTTGGTGTTGAAATGGTGTGATCAGGGTTTACTGTCGTTCCACAGGGACAGAAGCTGCTCCTTGGAAAGCGTATCCAGCGATGTGCTGCCGGCCCGCTGCTCCATGGCGGCAAACCGGCGGGTGAATTTCTCACAGGCTGCATGGAGTACCGTCTCCGGGTCCAGACCCAGCGTGTAGCAGACACCCACGGCGGCAAAGAGGGTGTCACCCAGCTCCTCGGCCACATCGGACCCGTCCACCATGGCCTGCCCCAGCTCGACGGTTTCCTCCGCCAGCTTATCGATGGCCTGGAACCCATTGTCCCAGGCAAAGCCCGCCTTGGAAGCCTTTTTCATCAGCTTTTCCGCCCGCCAGTTGGCGGGGAGATTCTTGGGTACCGCTTCCAGAGTGTCGGTGAAGGTCTTCTGGTCCTTTTCCACCCGCTTGATGGCGTCCCAGTTGTTGAGCACCTCGCCGGTGCTACCCACCACCGTGGAGCCAAAGACGTGGGGATGGCGCAGAATCAGCTTTTTGCAGATGCCGTCGTAGACGTCCTCCAGAGTAAACCGCCCGGCGTCCTGCTCCATGTCACCATGGAATACCACCTGGGTCAGCACATCGCCCAGTTCCTCGCACAGGTGAACCGGGTCGTCCTGGTCGATGGCTTCCAGCACCTCATACGTCTCCTCCAGAAAATTCCGGGCAATGGATTGATGGGTCTGCTCCTGATCCCAGGGACAGCCGCCGGGGGAGCGAAGGAGGTGGACAATCTGAACAAGATCCTCATAGCCGTAGCGGTCTTTCTTTTGAAACTCTACCATAGTTTTTCCCCTTTTGCAACATTTCTTCCGTAAAGTCAGTTGATTTTTAACAATTTAGCAATTTTTTCACCCTTGGGCAGGAGCATGCAGTCCTCCTTGGTGATGATCCGCAGGGCCGCCACCAGCACCAGATACACACAGCCGGCGATGGCGATGGCGCCCAGGCAGGCGATGCTGTTGGAGGAAATCAAGCGGCTCAGAAGCCCATAGGCCGCCCAGGCGGCGGCGCCCATAATCAGGGACGCGATCAGGGGTTTCAGGAGCGTGCGGATAATCCGGGGGCTGTGTTCCTTCTGCATCCGCTTCATGGCCAGCAGGTTCAGCGTGATAATGGTGAAGTAGCAGCAGAAGGTACCGATGGGGGCGCCGATGATGTTGAGCTGGGGCATACCCACCAGCACAAAGTTGACAACCACTTTGACAATGCCGCCGATGAGCATATCGATCAGGGGCGTGGTTACATTGCCGTGGGCCTGCATCATGGCGTTGGTCAGCAGCACCAGACAGTTGAGAATGACGGCAGCGCCGAAAACCCGCAAAATGGGGTTGCCGGTGACCAGTTCCATTTCGCCGTAACCGGCCAGCATGGTGAGAATGGGGCCGGACAGCACCGCCAGACCCACGCCGCAGGGCAGGCCCAGCAGGGCCGTGATGCGGACGGCGGATTCCTCCACCATCAGCGTGGACTTGTAATCCTTCACCGTCAGATAGCCCGTAATGGAGGGGATGATGGACACGGTGATGGGGACAATGAAGGCGGCGGGCAGATTGAACATGGTCTGACAGAAGTTGTAGATACCTTTGACCTCGTCGGCGTGGGCCTGGGTAAAGCCCACGGCTCCCAGCAGACGGCCCATGACGATTTTGGCGTCCACCAGATTGATCAGCTGGAGACCTGCCGCGCCCAAGGTGATGGGAATGGCGATAGACAACAGCTGTTTGATGGTCACGCCCAGGGGCTTGACGGGACCGCCCTGGGTGTCCAGAAATGCGGCGGCCTTGCGGTACTTGATGCCCAGATAGATCATGGAGACGATGGTACCCACGGTGACGCCCAGAATGGCGCCGCCGGCGGCCAACACCACGTCGCCGGTACGGTTCATGACGAACCAGGCGGCACCCAGGCCGATGAAGAGTTTACACAGCGCCTCATAGACCTGGGAGATGGACGTGGGGGTCATATTGCTCTGGCCCTGGAAGAAGCCGCGGTAGGACGAGATGACGCAGACAAAGAGCACAGCCGGGGCCAGGGCGGCAATGGCGGCCCAGGAATTGGGCGATTCCATAAATTCGGCCAGCTGGCGGCACAGCAGCAGCATACCGCCGCTGCCGACAATGCCGATGGTCAGGAAGACGTACAGCGACGCCCGGTAAATGCGCTTGATCTGGGCATGATGGCCCAAAGCCTGGCTTTCGGAGATCATCCGGGACATGGCCACCGGCAGGCCCGCCGTGGAGATGGTCAGCAGCACCGAATAGATGTCGTAGGCCGTGGTGAAATAGCCATAACCGGCATTGTCGATGATGCCCACCAGAGGAATTTTGTAGCAGGCGCCGATGATCTTAACGATGAAGGTGGCCAGAGCCAGAATGGCTGCGCCGTGGAGGAAGCTCTGCTTCTTCATGGGTTGTGGATTCAAAATGCAATCAGTCCTTTACCAAAGGCAGCACCGCATCACTTGCAATAGGTCCAGTCCGGACCACAGGCATCCGGATGCGGCGCTGCTCAAATTCAAGAGGCGGAAGATTCATCGCTGCCTGTGGGCTGGAACACCTTGGGCATGGCATACTCGGCCAGCTCCTTGACCACGGCGCTGAGGTTGATGGTGGGGAACTTGCCGCCGGCATAGAGGACCTTACCGCGCACCATGGTCAGGCACACGTCGCCGCCGCGGGCGGAGTAGGCCAGACTGGAGATGACGTTGTGGCAGGGCATCAGGTGGGGACGGGTGAAGTCCACCAGAATCAGGTCGGCATCCATGCCCTCCTTGATCATGCCGCATTCGGTGTCGCGGCCCTGGGCCCGTGCGCCGCAGACCGTGGCCATCATCAGAGCGGCGGTGGCGGACACGGCGGTGGGGTCGCGGTGCTTCTCCTTGGCCAGCAGGGCCGCGGCCTTGATCTCCTCAAAGAGGTCCAGGTTGTTGTTGGAGGCGGTGCCGTCGGTGCCGAGACAGACGTTCATGCCGTCCTTGACCATGGCCATGACATCGGCCACGCCGCTGGCCAGTTTCAGGTTGGAGATGGGGTTGTGGGCGGCGGAGACGCCCCGCTTGGCCAACAGTTTCCGGTCCTCCTCCGTCAGCCACACGCAGTGGGCGGCGGTGGTGGGCACGTCGAAGACATGGTGGCAGTCCAGCAGCTGGGCCGGGGTCAGACCGTACTTTTCCACGCAGCTGTTGTGCTCGCTCTCGGTCTCCGACAGGTGAATGTGCATCCGGACCCCCTCGTTGATGCAGTATTCGGCCATGGCGTCCCACAGCTCGTGGCTGGAGGTGTATTCGCCGTGGATGGAGGCCTCAATGCGGATGCGCCCGTTGTCGTAGTTGTGCCATTTTTCCCGGGCGGCCACCAGCTCCTGGCAGGCGGGATACTTGTCGAACTCGAAGCCCTCAGGGTCAAAGAGGGTGGTACCGCGGGACAAATTGGCCTTGATGCCGCTCTCGGCCACAGCTTCGGCAATGGCGTCGATGTGGTCGTACATGTCTGTCACGGAGGTGACGCCGAACTGGAGACACTCGGCAATGCCCAGCAGCGTGGCGGCCTTGACGCACCGGTCATCCAGATGGGCTTCCTTGGGGAAAATATAGTCCGTCAGCCAGGTTTGCAGATCGTAGTCATCGGCGTAGCCCCGCAGAATGGTCATGGGCAAATGGGTGTGGCAGTTGATCAGGCCGGGCATCAGCACCATGCCGGTGCCGTCGATGATCTCCTTGGGTTTCTCCGTCTCGGGGGGCGGGTTCTTGCCCACATAGGAGATTTTTCCGTCGGTGACGCCGACGAAACCGCCGGTGTACTGGTGCATGGACTCATCCATGGTCACCACAGTGGCATTGGAAAACAGTGTATCCATAGTCGTTCCTTTCGTATAGAAAAATAATGTATTGACCATTCAGACTGTCAATAAACGAGGTAAGCTTGCCGCCATAGAGCAGCAGGGGGTGTGTGCGGGGGACAAAAAGTCCCCTGCACTAATTTCAATAGATGCGAGAATTCAACTTTAAAAAGTTGAATTCTCGCATCGAGTTTGTCAAAAACACAGTTTTGACAAACTCAATTACTGCATGAATTCCTGACGCATGAGGGAGGACTGGGGCACCAGACCGCCGTCGATGGGCTCCACCAGCTGGGCAGCCCGGGCGATGGCCTTTACGCTGTCCAACTCCGGCGCGTCGGCGGGCAGGGCGGCGTAATGGGGCGCGGCGATGGGGTACAGCACCGACAGTTCATAGCCCAGGGAGGTGTTCAGGACTACATTCGCCTGGTCCCGATAGGGATTGATGTACAGCCGTTCACCGCGGCCCACGTTGCCCCACAGGGACAGGGTTTCCAGCGCCGGGGCATTGCGGTGATACAGATCCCGCACCGACCGCCGCAGGAGTCGGAACCGATCGTGGTGCAGCAGCAGGGTGTCGCCGTCATAGAGATCGCTGGCGGCGGAGATGGCAATGCGGAAGGCGTGGGGATGGCGCTCTGTAAACAGGGGGTTGAGGGCGTGGAGACCTTCAAAGACCACCATTTCGTCGGGCTGGAGCTGTAGCTGCCACGACTTGCTCTCGTCGCGGGTGTGGGTCTTGAAATCGAAGTGGGGGACAGTGATCTCCCGCCCGGCGGCCAGATCGGTCAAATGCTGCTCCAGCAGGGGAATGTCCAGGCCCAGAGGCGATTCCAGATCCGGCTCGCCGTCCTCAGTCTTGGGATAGTCCGGCGCCAGAGGATTCCGGTAGTAGTCATCCAGGCTGACGGCATGGGTGCCGATGCCGTGGCGCTCCAGCTCTTGCCGGATCCGGGTGGCCGTGGTGGTCTTGCCGGAGCCGGACGGACCGGCCAGCAAAATGATGGGACTGTTTTTGATGTTTTTGGCGGCAGCCTGGGCCGTTTCGACCACCATGCGGTCGTAGCGGCCGTCGCAGCGGGCGATAAAGTCGGCCGGGTCGCTGCGGATGTCGTCGTTCAGCGCGTGTAATTGAAAACGCTTCATATACTTCCCTCCGTTTCATTGAGCATCCGGAAGAAGGTACGGTGTGCATCCAATGTGTCGTTCAACCGTTCCAGGTACTCCCGGGGATATTTGGGGTTGCTGAGTCGCTCCAGCTTGCCGCCAGGCAGGTTGATTTTGCTGACGCCGCCGCCGCCCAGAGACAAAATGCTGTGGAGTTCCTCCATCATATAAATGTTGTAGAGACAGGCCGAGCCGGCCTTGCTCCAACCGACATTTTCAAAGCTGCCGGACATGTATTTCTGCCGGTACAGGTAATAGGGGGCGTAGCCGCCGCCCCGCAGGGCCGTTTCCGCCGTCTCCAGCATAGCGGCCACGTCTTCGGTGGGCAGCAGGCCCGTCCGGTCTAAATGCAAGTCGGAACTGCGTTTGATGGCCAGGGTGTGGACCGTGAGATTGGAGGGGTCCAGGGCCAGACACCGGGAAAGGGAATCGGCAAAGCCGGCGGGACTGTCGCCGGGCAGACCGGCAATCAGATCCATATTGATGGCCGTAAAACCCGCCGCCACGGCATCCTTGTAGGCGGCCACCACATCCGCCGCCGTGTGGCGGCGTCCCATGCGCTGCAAAACCGCGTCCTGCATGGTCTGGGGATTGATGCTGATGCGGTCCACGCCGCCGGAGCGCAGAACGTCCAGCTTCTCCCGGTCCAGCGTGTCGGGCCGTCCGCCCTCCACCGTATATTCTAGGCACTGGGACAGGTCCACATGACTGGAAATCGCAGCAAGCAGCCGGGAGAGCTGCTCCGCCGACAGGGTGGTGGGGGTGCCGCCGCCCATATAGACGGTGCGCACCGTCCAGCCCGATTGCGCCAGCAGCTGGCCCACTGTTTCAATCTCCACCAGCAGGGATTGGAGAAACGGCTCCAGCAGATGGGCCTGCTTTTCAATAGACTGGCTGACGAAACTGCAATAAAAGCAGCGGGTGGGACAGAAGGGAATGCCGATATACAGGGAGAGGTCCCTGGGCCGCAGCAGGGATGCCGCTTCCACTGTGGCCAGGCTGGCGTCGATACAAAGTCTGCGCCGTTCCGGCTGGACGTAGTACACGTCCCGCATCAGGGCGTCACAGTCGGCGGCGGTGCCGCCGTGCATCAGGCATCGGGTGGTCAGCTTGGTGGGGCGGACACCGGCCAACGCGCCCCAGGGCGGCGGTGCATCCAACAGCTGAATGGCCGCCTTGTAATAGCTCTGCTGCAAGGTCCGGCGGCGGGTGGAGACCGTTTCCTCCGCTTCGGGCAGGGTCTGCTCTCCCGTCACCGTTCGGCCATCCTTGCAGATGACGGCACGGGCCAGCAGGACGCCGTGTTCCCGGCGTAAGGTGGATATGGCTCCATCACCCTCAAAGGGTGTCTCCGTGTACTCCATGGGCTCTCCCGGAAACAGGGCCATTTGCAGCTGCTCCAACGCGTACCGCTCTGTATGGCCGTCGAGATAGAGCCGCATGGGTCAGTCCTCCCGGCCCACAAAGGGCCGCAGGAAGGGATTCCAGCGGCGCTCGTCGCCGATGGTGGAGGCGGGGCCGTGGCCGGGGTAGACGGCCAGGGACGGGGGCAGCTGGCTGAGCCGCTGCAACGAAAGCTGCATGGCGGTCAGATCACCGCCGGGGAAATCCGTGCGGCCCATGGAGCCCTGGAACAGGGTGTCGCCGGTGAACAGCGCTTCCTCCTGGCCATCCTTGGCCCAAAAGCACACGGAACCGGGACAGTGGCCCGGTGTTTCCAGAACGTCAAAGGTTATGGAACCCACCGTGATGGCGGATGCCGCTTCCTGAGACAGGTCGATAAACTCGGCAGGCAATCCGCCGCTGAGTTCTGCGGGAAGGCTCAGGTCATGGCTGCTGAGATATACCGGCGCACCGGTTTCCGCCTGGAGGGCCCGGACGCCGCCCACATGGTCGAAATGGCCGTGAGTCAGCAGAATGGCCGACACGGTGAGCCCCCGCAATGCGTCGTGGAGGGCGGGGCCGTTGTCGCCGGGGTCGATGATGGCGCAGCAGGTGCCGTCGGAGACAATATAACAGTTGGCCCCCAGCGGGCCCAGGGGCAGCGTGGTAATGCGCATGGGAAAACCCTCCTATTACACCCAGTCGTCGGTGTCCAGAATCAGCGTCACCGGGCCGTCGTTAACGGAAGCCACCTCCATGTGGGCGCCAAACTCGCCGTGCTGGGGCTCGTAGCCCAGAGCGCGGCATTCATCCAGAAACTGCTCATAAAGGGGAATGGCCACATCCGGCGAAGCGGCATTGACAAAGCTGGGGCGGCGGCCCTTTTTGCAGTCGCCGTACAGGGTGAACTGGCTGATGACCAACACCTGGCCGCCCACATCGCTGAGTCCTAAATTCATCTTGTCCTGGTCGTCGGTAAAAATGCGAAGGCTGAGACATTTTTCCGCCAGCTTTTTGCAGATGGCCGGGGTGTCGTTGGGACCGATGCCCAGGAGGATGAGAAATCCTCTGCCGATGGAACCGCGCACCGTGCCGTCGATGGTGACGGAGGCCGAGGAGACGCGGGTCAAAACTGCTCTCATGGTTTGGGTGCTCCTTATAAACTCAATGTCTGCCGCGGCGGACGTCGGTGACGCCGGACAGGCCGCGGATTTTCTGCTTGATGGTATTGAGCTCGTCAATGTTCTTCACGTCGAAGGTGGCCAGCGTCAGCGCCCGGTCATTGGGCAGGTCCCGGGCGGAGATCTCCGTGACCCGGACCTTTGCCGAGGCCAGAATGGTGGCCACGTCCAGGAAGACGCCCTGACGGGCGGTGGAATCGATCTCCAATGTGGTGGAGAAAGGCTCCGATTCGGTATTGGCCCAGGAAACCTGGACCCAGCGGTCCGCCTGGGCCGGATCGGACGCGGCCTTGGCGTTGGGGCAGTCCTTGCGGTGGATGGACACGCCGTATCCCTTGGTGATAAAGCCCACAATGTCGTCGCCGGGCACCGGCGTGCAGCACCGGGAGAACTTGACCATGCAGGAGCCAATGTCGCCGCCGACAATGACGCCGCTTTCGTTGTGGGTGGGGGCCTTGTTGAGATTCAGGCCCGTATCCTTGGGGTCCTTGGCGGGCTTGGCGGCCTGCACCAGTTCATCCCGAATCCGGCCCACACACTTTTGGGCCGTGATGCCGCCGTAGCCGATGGCGGCGTACATATCGTCCAGAGAGTCAAAACAGACCTTTTTGAGGACCGTGGGAAGAATCTCGGCATTGTTCAGCACATTGGGGTTGATGTTGAAGTGACGCAGCTCCGATTCAAAGCTGGCCTTACCGTGGGTGATGTTCTCCTCCCGGCACTCCTTTTTAAACCACTGGCGGATCTTGTTGCGGGCCTGATTGGATTTGCAGATTTTCAGCCAGTCGCGGCTGGGGCCCTTGGCGGTTTTGGAGGTGATGACCTCCACAATGTCGCCGTTTTTCAATGGCTCATCGATTTTGGCAATGCGGCCCGCAATTTTCGCGCCCACCATGGAGTTGCCGACGGCAGAGTGGATGGCGTAGGCGAAGTCGATGGGCGTGGAGCCCTGGGGCAGACTGATGACCTTGCCTTTGGGGGTGAAGACAAACACCTCGTCGTCGAACATGTCCACCTTGAGGGAGTGGACATACTCCTCGGCGTCGGTGTCCTGCTGGCTTTCCAGCAGGCGGCGAATCCATTCAAAATCCTTTTCATCGCCGGTCTTGTTGACGCCCTGCTTGTATTTCCAGTGGGCGGCCACGCCGTATTCCGCCGTCTGGTGCATGTCCCAGGTACGGATCTGCACCTCGAAGGGAATGCCGTCGGAGCCGATGACCGTGGTGTGCAAAGACTGGTACATGTTGGGCTTGGGGGTGGAAATATAGTCCTTGAACCGGCCCGGCACCAGATTGAACAGGTCGTGGATATGGCCCAGCACATTGTAGCAGTCGGGGATGGTGTCCACGATAATGCGGAACGCGTAGAGGTCGTACAGCTCGTCGATGGTCTTATGCTGGGACTTCATCTTACGGAAGATGGAGTAGACGTGCTTGATGCGGCCGTAGATTTTGCCGTGGATGCCCACGCTGGAAAGGCGCGTGGTGATCTTGGACTGGACGCCCCGCATAAACTGATTGGCCTGTTCCTCGTGGGCGTCCAGATAGGCCATGATCTCGTTGTAGGCCTCCGGCTCCAGATACTTGAGGGATTCATCCTCCAGCTCCCACTTGATCTTCTGCATACCAAGCCGGTGGGCCAGAGGCGCGTAGATCTCCATGGTCTCCAGGGATTTGCTGATTTTTTTGGCCGGCGTCTGGTATTGCAGCGTCCGGGTATTGTGGAGCCGGTCGGCAATCTTAATGAGAATGACGCGGATGTCCTTGCTCATGGCCATGAACATTTTCCGCAGATTCTCCATCTGCTGTTCCTCAGTGGTGGAATACTGCACCCGGGTCAGTTTGGTGACGCCCTCCACCAGTTCGGCCACCGTGCGGCCGAATCGCTTGGCGATGTCGTCAAAGGAGGAGTCGGTGTCCTCAATGCAGTCGTGGAGCAGTGCGCCCACCACCGCGTCGGTGTCCAGGCCGATCTCCGCGATGATCTCGGCCACGGCCAGGGGGTGGATGACGTAGGGAGAGCCGTCCTTGCGCTTCTGGCTGGCGTGCTTCTCCTCGGCGTACTGATACGCCGCGTCAACTTTCTCAATGTCCACATACGGCGCATAACGCCGAATGGCTACCATCATAGCCGAATAGTGTTCCTGTACGGATTCCATAGTCAGTCACCTGCCTTCTTCTCTTTCAAACGCCGCAGAATGCGGCTTTCCTCCAAATCCACCTTCCGGCCCTGGGCCGTCAGGGTGATGGAGAGACGCTGGGCCCGATGCTCCAGCGCGATCAATCCCTGCTCAGCGAACACGTCAAGACAGAGTTTCATCCGAATCATACTGGCCGGGACACCGGCGTAACGGGACAGCTTTTCCCGCAGTGCGCCGCATTCGTCGCAGATTTCGCCGGTCTGTGCGGACAGATACCGCCACAGGGCCACAAAGTCCGGCCGCTGGGGCAGAAACCAATCGGCCTCCGGTGGCGAGACAAAGCCCGCCAGACACCGCTCATACAGGGCCTGCTCGTAGCTCTGTTGGGTGTCCGCCGTCATGGGACGGATGTCCACCACATTGAGCTGCACCGACCGGACGCCCCGGTACTCATTGATCTGGGGGGTAAAGGCCACCTCCACCACGTCCCCTACATGGATGCCGCACCGGGCCTGGGTGGCCGAAAAATAGATGGCGCTGAGACAGATGGTACCCTTGCGCAGCCGCAGCCGCAGATGGCGGCCGCCGCCCACTTCGCTGCACTGATCCACAATCAGACCGCCCATGGCCAGCACCGGTTTGGGACAGCCGGCCCCACAGGGCTCCAGCTGGTCCAGGGCTGTTACCGTTTGCAGCGTCAGCAGGGAGGGTTCCACCATGCAGTCGATCTCCAGGGCGCAGCGGTAGTCGGCGGAGTCCCGGAAGGCGGCGGCCCGCTGTTCCATGGCCTGACGGAAGTTGTCGATGGCATCCCGGCGGATAGTGAATCCAGCGGCCAGCTCATGGCCGCCGTAGCTCTCCAGATGGTCGCCCAGGGCTTCCAAAGCGGCAAAGAGATTAAAGCCGCCATAGGAGCGGGAGGAGGCCTTGCCGTGTTCCCCATCGAGACAGATGAGGAAGGTGGGGCAGCGGTATTCCTCGGCCAGACGGGAGGCAACAATGCCCACCACGCCCTGGTGCCACCGTTCGTCGGCCAGCACAATGGCCGCAGGCTGGGGGCGGCCCCGCAGCATGGTCACCGCCTGCTCGTAAATCTCCGATTCCACGGCCTGGCGCTGCCGGTTCAGCTCACACAGCTCCCGGGCCAAATACTGGGCTCGCTGGGGGTCGTCGGTGAGAAACAGCTCCACAGCCAGTTCCACCTGTCCCAGCCGTCCGGCGGCGTTGATGCGGGGCGCCAGCGTATAGCCGATGGTGGAGGCCGTGGGCGGTGACCCGGCGCAGCTGCATTGGTCCATCAGGGCCGCCAGTCCCAGGCGGGGACGGGTGTGCAGCTGTTGGAGACCGCGGCTGACAAAGACGCGGTTTTCTCCCGTCAGGGGCATGACGTCGGCCACAGTGCCCAGGCACACCAGATCGGCGTACCGGTCCAGGACCGCTTCCTGGTCTCCGGCGATGGCGGCGGCCAGTTTGAAGGCCACGCCCACACCGGCCAGATCACAGTGGGGGTAGTGTTCATCGCAGCGGTGGGGGTCCACCACAGCCACGGCGTCGGGCAGGGCGTCTTTGCACTCGTGATGATCGGTGATGATGAGGTCCAGACCCAATTCCCGGCAGTAGGCCGCCTCCCGGTGGGCGGTGATGCCGCAGTCCACGGTGATGAGCAGCGTCACGCCCTGCTGGTGGAGGGCGTCAATGGCCGGAATATTGAGGCCGTAGCCCTCCTCCATGCGGCCGGGAATGTAGAACAGGCAGTCGCCGCCCTGTTCCCGCAGAAATTGGGTCAAAAGACAGGTGGACGTGATGCCGTCCACATCGTAATCGCCGAAAACGGCAACGCGTTCGCCGTTTTCCAACGCCTGCCGCACCCGTTGGGCGGCGGCGGGCAAATCGGTCATGGCCTCCGGGGGCGGCAATGGGCCGTCCACCGAAAGGAGGTCGGCGGCCTCCCGGGGCGTGGAACAGCCCCGGCTGCACAGCACCGCCGCCGTCAGGGGAGAGAAACCGGCTTCCCAGAGGTCATGGGCCGCTGTGGCGTCATAACCCGCCACATTCCAGCTTCCATACTTCAAAACAAATACACATCCAAATACAGTTTCTAAGTATTATACCAAAGATTTACCGCTGACTCAATGAAAAAAGCGTAAACAATGGGGATTTCCTGCGAAATGTCCCGTGGGAAACGACAAAACCGGCGGCGGACCCGGAGAGAGTCCGCCGCCGGAGGAGGGTTCCAGTCAGGCGCTGTACTGCCAGGCATTGTAGACGCAGATCAGAATAATCAGCACCATCATGGCAAGAAACAGCTTTTCGACTGTGGGATTATCGATGCGCTTGTTGATTTTGCGGCCGAAGACGCCGCCCAGAACGCCGCCCAGCATCATCAGCAGCAGGGTGGACCAGGAGAACGCCGGAATGCCGCCGGCCACGGTGGTCAGCAGGTTGGCGCCTTGGCAGAAGAGAATCATATAAATGCTGTTGGCCACGGCGGTTTTGGTGTCCATGCTGAAAAAGTAGTAGAGGACCACCAGATTGAAGGGGCCGCCGCCGATGCCCAGAAAGCTGGAGAAGAAGCCCAACACCAGACCCAGGAAGAAACAGAGCAGCGTACCGTGGAAATGGTGGGTGCGGATACCGTCCTTTTTCACTGTGTAGATCAGACAGCCCACGGTCAGAATGCCCAGGACCACGGCCTGGATGGAACCAATGCGGTTGGGGTTGGCAAAGAGACCGGCAATGGCGCTGTAGGCGGCTTTTCCGGCCACGCCGCCGATGGCGGAGCCCAGGGCCAGGGGCGTACCGATGCGCAGGTCAATGACCGAGTCCCCGGCGGTCAGGGATTTGCCCACGGAATAGACGGTCATGGCTAAAACGGTGCAGGTGGACAGAAAGCCGATGGTGCTGACGCTGGCCCAGCCGAAGGCGTCCAGAGCCGGTTTGATGACCACGCCGCCGCCGACACCGCATAGGCCGCCCGCCAGGGAGGCCGCAAGGCTGACGATCATAAACAACAGAGATTGACCAATCGACATAGTTTCCACTCCAATTTCGTATTTTCTGCCTTTATTGTACGGGAAACAGAGGAAAAACAAAAGTACGAATCCCCATAGGTCAATGATAGGCCAATGGTTATTTTAGCGGAAGGCTGCTTAAAAAATAAAAGTTTTACTTGATTTTTTTCAAAAAATCGCAGGGTCCAGGGGCAGCGCCCCGGTCGCCCAACCGTCCCCAGCGCCATCCGCAGATGGCACAATCTCCGGCCAATGGACATGGTTTTCGCCGTCCCCCTGCAGGGGAACGGCAAAAACCATATACCCATCATGTGCCGCCCAGTTCACATGGCCGATATCACAAAAAACCAGGGCGTGCTGCCGCGGCAGCACGCCCCATTAAAGCTAGATTTTAAAATGCCCAGGTGCCATTGCGGAAAATGGGCACCGTGCGGCCGTCGAAGGTCTCGGCGTCGATGTTCAGGTCCCGGGTGCCGATCATAAAGTCCTCGTGGACAATGGAATCGTTGACGCCCAGCGCCTGGCACTCCGCCAGGGAGCGGTGCTCGAAATCGTCCACCGTGTCGCAGAAGCCACGGCCCAGGGCCAGATGGCACACGGCGTTTTCGTCGAACAGAGTGTTATAGAACAGAATGCCGGTCTGGTTGATGGGAGACTCAAAGGGCACCAGCGCGCACTCGCCCAGATAGGCCGCGCCCTCGTCCATGGCCACCAGCTCTTTCAGCAGCGCTTCGTTCTTCTCGGCCTTGGCTTCCACCACGCGGCCGTTCTCAAACCGCAGGGAGAAGTTCTCAATCAGCTGGCCCTGGTAGCAAAGGGGCAGGGCGCTGTATACGATGCCCTCAGCCTCGCCCCGCTTGGGGGAGATATAGACCTCTTCGGAAGGAATGTTGGGATTGAATACGGTGCCGGACAGGGTCTTGTCCGCGCCGCCGTGGAACCGGCCCTCTTTCATCATGCCCACGGTCAAATCGGTGCCGTTGGAGGCGGTATAGTGGAGAGACCGAATGCCCAGACTGTTGAGATAGCGGCACCGGGTGGTCAGATCAGCGTTGTGAGCCTGCCAGTTGGCCGGGCCGTCGCCCTTGGCCCGGGATGCTTCCAGAATGGCTTCCCACAGCTTCTCCATGGCTTCCTCCACCGGCAGCTCCGGGAACAGCTTGGCGGCCCAGGCTTTGCCGGGTACGGCGGCAATGCACCACTGGTAACGGTTCTCCATCTGGTCCCGGTAAGGCTTTGCAATCCGCTGGCGGTTCTGGGCGGCGGCGGAGATTTTGGCCGGGTCGGCGTCCTTCATGCCGTCGGGGTCCTCGCTCTCCAGATAGATGCGGCAGGGCAGGGTGTCCACCATATCCTGCCAGCGGGCCTTTTCCCACTCCCGCATCTCGCCCAGGGCCTCGGGGGAGCGGTGCAGGGCATGGAGCAGGGCAACGGGCTGGTGCTGCCAATCCACCCGGACGGTCCGGGCGCCGGCTTCATAACAGGCCTTGACCAGTTCTGTGACAAACTCCGGCTGATCCAGCTCGGCTTCAATAATGACTTCCTGACCCGGCTGGACGTTGACGCCCATGGTGGCGATCAGTTTGGCATATTCCTGTAAAATCGTCTGCTGCACGATAATCGCGTCCTTTCTTTTGTAACAGTGTCCATAGCATACCACAAAATCCGGGGGAAAATCAAACCACAGATGGTATGAAATAAGAAATTCACGATTTGTTCATTGCAATGCCCCGGGGGCTGTGCTAAACTGTTTCCCTGTGATTCTATACGGTTCCAACGGGAAGGAAGTGCAGAATTGAAGACATTTTCCGACAAATTGAAAGCTTTACCCCATAAACGAGTGATTGCGGGCGTGCTGGGTGTCGTGGTGGTTCTGGGCGCGGCGCTGGCTCTGTGGCAGGGCCGGAACGAGGACGGCGAAGCAGCTGCGGCCGGAGATAAGGACCAGGCGGTGGTGGTCTGCGGCGACTGGACCATGGACAACACCACCCTCAATTATTATTACTGGAGTGAATATTTTTATCTGGTGGGCAGCGCCGGAGAGTACCTGCCAGAGGACCTGGACCCGGCCCAGCCACTGGATCAGCAGCAATACGACGAGGACCGCACCTGGCAGGACTATCTGCTGGACCAGACCATGATCACCATTCGGGATACCATGTCCATGGTGTTTGCGGCGGAGGAAGCTGGTTTTACCATGGGCGACACCTACGCTGCATCCATGGAAACGGTGGTGGAGGGGCTGGCCGCCGATGCCGAGTCCCAGGGCTATGACGATGTGACGGCTTACTTGCAGGCGTCCTATGGCGCCGACGCCACGGAGGAGTCCTTCCGGGCCTATCTGGCTGACACCTATCTGGCGGCAGCTTATACCGATGCGCTGTACAACCGGCCCCAGTTCACCGAGGAGGAGATTGCCGAGTATTGTACGCTCCACGAGGCGGATTATGCACGGCTCGACGAGAACGGCGGCGAGACGCAGCTGCAAAACGCCTACATTCTGCTCTGCAAGCCCGCCGAGCATACCGACGAGGCCTGGGACGAAGCCGAGACCTCCGCCCGGACTCTCTACGCCACCTGGCAGGCCGAATCGGGCACCGAGTCCGATTTTGCAACCCTGGCCGACAGCCATTCCGCCACCCCCGGTTTGCGGCAGGACCTGGCGCCGTCGGATTGCAGCGGCGAACTGGCCGACTGGCTCTTTGACCCGGAGCGGGCGCCGGGGGATACGGCGGTGCTGCGGTCCGATGAGGGCTGGAATGTGGTCTATCTGCTGGAGCCGTCGGAAAATACCGTCTGGCAGAAGCAGGCCCAGCAGGATCTGCGGAAAGAGACGTATGAAACCGAAGCCCGCACCATTCGGGAGCAGTACGAATTTCTGGTCAACTACGATGCCATCACCCTGGCGACGCCGCAGGCCCTGACGGCATCCGACGGATAACGATTGCAACCACGTGCCAAACGTGATAAAATAGCAGGAAGATGTGCAAATATACCCTTTCTACGGCAGTTGACCGGGAAGTGGGATGCAATGGACAAAGGAGAAAATGCAATGAAATGTACCAAATGCGGTGCGCAGCTGGAGCCGGGTATGCAGACTTGCCCGCTGTGCGGAGCGCCAGGAGAGGGCGCGGAATCGCTGGAGCAAACCGCCGTGGAGACCCCTGTGGAAGAGACTGCCGCCGGAACGCCTGCGGAGGAGCCGACAGCGGAACCCACCGCGCAGACTGTAGAGGAACCTGTGGAGCAGCCGACGGTGGAGCCTGCAGCGAAAGCAGCCGGGGAGACCGATGCCCAGCCCCCAGAGACGGAAGCCGAAGCAACAGACGCACAGCCGGTGGAGAGCTTTGCCAGAGAGTCCTTTGAGAAGACTGCTGACACCCCCGCCGGGGATGCCCCGGCCAAAAAGCAGACAGGCCGGGTGGCGCTCTTTGCCGCCGTGGCCGTGCTGGCTGTGGCGGTGCTGGTGTTTGCCGTGACCTCTCTGGGCAAGAAGGACAACGGCGCGGAGAATCCCGCCGACGCCACTGGAGAGACCACCAGCGAAAACGCCGCCCTCAACACCACCGACGAGACGGACCCCACGGCCATGAACAACGTGGACCAGGCGGGCAACTTCATCGAGCACAGCTACACCGTGGCAAACGATGCCTTTACCGAAGAGGATGCCGCCGCCGTAGTGGCCACCTGCGGTGATGCCCAGCTGACCAACAGCCGCCTGTCCTACTACTACTGGCAGCAGTACTATAATTTTATGAGCATATACGGCTCCTACGCCTCCATGATGGGGCTGGACACCACCAAGCCCTTGTCGGAGCAGATGTATGACGACACCCACACCTGGGAGGACTTTTTCCTTCAGTCCGCCGTCCGCACCTTCTGGCAGACGGAGGCCATCAACGCCGCCGCCGAGGAAGCCGGGTATGTATTGGACAGCGAGACCGAGGACTATCTGGCCAGTCTCACCGACGCCATGACCCAGGAGGCCGAGGCTGGGGAATACGCGTCTGTGGATGAGTATATCCAGGCGGCCTACGGCCCCCATTCCACCATGGACAGCTATACGGCCTTCGCCCGGGAAATGATGACGGCCAGCGGCTATCTGAGTACCGTCTATGGCTCCATTGAGCTGACCGATGACGAGATCAGCGCCTATTTTGACGAGAATGCTGCCAATTACGCGGCGCAGAATATCGCCAAGGACGACCCCAACATGGTCAACGTCCGCCATATCCTCATTGCGCCCCAGGCCGATGAGAACGCGGAGACCGATGAAAACGGCCAGCCGGTGCTGACGGAACAGAATTGGACCAATGCCCAGATGAAGGCGGACGAGATCTATAAGATGTGGCAGGAGGGCGACGCCACCGAGGAAACCTTCGCCGCCCTGGCCACCGAGTACACCGAAGACCCCGGCTCCATGTCCACCGGCGGCCTCTATGAAGAGGTCTATCCCGGCCAGATGGTGCAGGAATTCAACGACTGGTGCTTTGACGAAGCTCGGCAGGTGGGCGATACGGGGATTGTCAAGACCTCTTACGGCTACCATATCATGTACTTCTCCGGCGTCTGCGACCACCCCTATTGGTATAAAGTGGCCCAGGGAGATTGCCTGACTGCCCGGCAGCAGCAGGCCCTGGCCGACATCGTCAATGCCACCACCGTGGAAGTGGACTACAGCAAAGCCAAACTGACGGAAAACGGACTCCTTTGAGTCTGCCCACGAAACCCAGCAAAAAGGAGCCCCGGCGGGGCTCCTTTTTGAATCATTTAGAACAGGAGGGAATTGGATGCAGAAGCAAATGCTCTTTTTTGTCAACCCCAACGCCGGCCATGCGGAAATTCGCACCCATCTGATGGATGTGGTGGCCATTTTCACCCGCGGCGGCTATGATGTGACGGTCCATCCCACGTCCCGGCCGGGAGAGATTCCCCAGGTCATTGCCGCCGAGGGACACCGGTACGATAGGATTGTGTCTGCCGGCGGCGACGGCACCCTCAATGAGTCGGTGTCGGGACTGATGCAGCTGAGCCAGCCGCCGGTGCTGGGCTATCTGCCCGGCGGCACCGTCAACGATGTGGCATCGACCCTCCAACTGCCGAAAAACTGCCTGGAAGCGGCGAAAATCGTGGTGTCGGGGCGTCCAGTGTCCATCGATGTGGGCAGCGTCAACGACCGGTGGTTTGCCTACGTGGCGGCCTTCGGGGCGTTTACCGATGTGTCCTATCGGACGGCCCAGAACGACAAGCGGATTCTGGGCCGCATGGCCTATCTGCTGCGGGGCGTCCAGGCCATTACGGAAATCCGGCCCATCCCTGTCACCGTGGAGGTCAACGGACAGACCATTCAGGACGAGGTCATTTTGGGACTGGTGGGCAGCACTACCAGCGTCGGCGGCTTCAAGGCCCGCCGGGAGCTGGAAATCTCCCTGACCGACGGTCTTTCGGAGATTATTCTGGTGCGCCGCATCAAAAATCTGGTGGACCTCAACGCCGTGGCTGCCGCCATTCTGCGGCAGGACTTTACGGGAGAGTATTTCCACTCCTTCAAGGCGTCGGAGGCCGTGATCTCCTTTGAGGAGCCGGTGGCCTGGACCCTGGACGGCGAATTCGGCGGCAATATCAGCCGGGCGGAAATCCACAACCACCGGCAGGCATTGCAGATTATGGTACCCAACGACAGCTTTATACCGTGACCCACCGGGGCCCGCTGCCGGAGACGGCGGCGGGCCCTTTACCTTCGTCTTGACAGCCGGACACGTCTGTGGTAGAATAGGGCTGCAACTACTGATAAAAATACAATAGATAAATTTACAATAGAGGAGACGCGGTATGGACAAGCAGACGTATTTGAAGCGTTTTTCCAGGGCGGCCCGCTGGCGGCTGGGCCACGGGGAGGCGGCGGAGGTGGTGGCCGATTACGCGGAATTGCTGGAGCAGCGGCCGCCGGAACAGGACGATACCCTGATACAGGATTTGGGCAAACCCGAGGCGGCGGCCCGGCTGCTGACGGAAGAAAAAGCGTATCGCCGCTGGTTGTGGAGCTTCTGGGTCATGACGGCATGTCTGCTGCTGCCGGAACTAATTCTTACAGGTCCTTACCTCAGCGGACAGCCCAGACCGATAGAATATGGAGTCTTTTTCCTGGGAGTGACCTTGGCGCTGGTCTGGTTCCACTCCGGTGGTGAAAAAACGAAACGGCCCCGGGCGCTTCTATGGATATTGGCGGCCATGACGGTGATGCTGGTGGCCGTGGCCGCCGTGCTGGCCTGTCTGTTCACCGGTGCATGGGAAACCTGGCCGCCGGAGTGGTACGGCCTTACGGCATTTTTTGTTCTGAGTTTGGCGAGTACTGTGGCGGTGGCTGCGGGAATCTTCGGCACGATCCGAGCCAGAACGGATGACCGGCGGTGGGCTGCCCTCTATATACTGGGGCTGACAACAGCTGTGATCAGTCTGCAGATTATGACGGCGCTGGTGGGCCTGTGCACGACGGACACCCATTGGCTGCAGCGGGAGGGCATCCGCTGGGCTGTGCTGGGCGGCATTGGTCTGGTGGGCACCGGGGTGGTTCTATGCTGAAAAAGGACCTGATTGAGCTATGTCTGCTTCAACTGCTGACGGTGGAGGACCAGTACGGCTATGTGATTCTGAGCCAAATCCACCAGAGCTTTCCGGGGACCCAGGAAAGCGCCGTTTATGCCCTGCTGCGGGGACTGTGCAAGGCTGGGTGTACGGAACAGTATGAGGGCCGCGAGTCTGAGGGACCGGCCCGGAAATACTACCGCATCACAGCGGCGGGCCGGGCGCGGCATGGGCAGCTGTTAGAGGAATGGCGTCGTCTCCGGGACGGTCTGACGGCATTGGGTATTGAATAAAAAAATCATGACTTGCCTGGAATTCCAACGGGCTTTCCTTAATTTTTCCGTATGTTTGCCGATATTTTAAATAGAAGGAAAAACTGTTGATAAGGAGGGCATTTCAATGAGCATTTCCAATCTCTACGGGGTAGGCGCTGCACCCAGTCAGTATCAGCCGGTCCAACAGAAACGGGCGGCTCAGAACAGCACGCCCACCCCCAAACAGGATACGTTTACCCGCGGTACGCCTGCCGAGACCACGGAGGAAGTAACCTATCAGCGCCCCACCAAACTGACGGCGGAGCAGGTGGACACGCTCAAGCAGCAGGTCCAGGAGAGTATGCTGGCCTTGGTGGAGGACATGCTGGGCACACAGGCCCAGATTGCCAAGCTGCCCGACGGCTCCGTTGATTTTGACGCACTGGCCCAGCAGTTGGGGATTGGCACCACCCCGGAAGCCGCAGCCGAGGCAATCGGTGAAAATGGCATGTGGGGCGTTGATGCGGTCTCCACCCGTCTGATCGACATGGCCATGTCGCTGACCAACGGGGACCCCGAGATGGTGGGCGAAATGCGGGAAGCAATCCGCAAGGGCTTTGAAGCCGTGGGCGACCTGGAAAGTCTTCCCCAGGTCTGCCAGGACACCTACCACGAAACCATGAAACGTTTGGATTATTGGGAGATCAATGGCTCCATGGAAGGCTATGGAGAAGCCGAGGAGCCCGCAGAGTAAACTCCCATTTCCGGAATCTCAAACTCCATACAGAAAAAAACAGGCCGGACAGCTGTCCGGCCTCAGTCTGTCGAAAAAGTCCAACGAAAGCTGGGCTTTTTCGTTTGTAAGAGGTAAAATAAAGTAGGTGGTGAAA
>CALWXC010000020.1 GCA_944385415.1 uncultured Oscillospiraceae bacterium
TTATCCTTCTTTGGCCTCTATACGCCAGAAACCCGGCTTATGCTTGACGCATATGCCGGGTTTCTCGACAGACTGAGGGCGCACCGCAAACTGCGGTGCGCCCTCTTGCTATGGTTAAGGATCATCAGGAATGGACGAATTACGCGTGGGCGGCTTCCCGGATGGCACCCACCATGTACAGGGAGCCATACGCCAGAACCACCCCGTCGGGGCCTGCCAGCTCCATGGCCTTCCGGACGCCGTCTTCGATGGTGTCCATGGCCGTAACCGGCTTGCCGAACTGCTCCAGATACGCCTTGAGATCAACGGCGGACAGGGAACGGGGAGAATCCGGCGTGACCGTGACAAACTCCCGGGCAAAGGGAGCAACATTGGAATACATACAATGGAAGTCTTTATCAGCCAGCACACCGGTGAGGATGGTCAAGGGCCGCCCGTTGAGGTAGGACCGAATATTGGCCGTCAGGGATTCAATGCACTGGGGATTGTGTCCGCCGTCCACCAGGAACAGGGGAGATTTCCGCAGGACCTCAAACCGGCCGGGCCAGGAAACGGTGGCCAGACCCTTGCGGACCTGCTCCTCCGTGATGTGGTAGCCCTTGGATTGCAGCACCCCAATGGCGGCCAGCACCACGGCGGTGTTCTTCATCTGATGCTCACCCAGCAGAGGCAGCTCAATGGCCGGATACCCGGCGGCATCGAATACCTGGCCGCTCAGGTCATGGGAAATGCTGTGCAGGGCGTCAAAGTTGGCCTTCACCAGTGTTGCACCCATTTCCTTGCAGCGGCTTTCAAAGACAGCCTCCACCGACGGGGTGGAGCGGTAGAGAACGGCAGTGCCGCCCTTTTTGATGATACCGGCCTTGGCCGAAGCGACTTTTTCCAGCGTGTCGCCCAGATACTCCGTGTGGTCCAGGCCGATGTTAGTGATGACGGCCACTTCCGGCGTGTCGATGACGTTGGTGGAGTCCAGTTCACCGCCCATGCCCACTTCCAGCACCACAATATCGCAGCCCTTGCGTTTGAAATACTCAAAAGCAATACAGCTGACCAGCTCAAACTCCGTGGGATGATCGGCCATGGCTTCGGCGTGGGGCCGTACAAACTCCGTCACGTCGGCCAACTCCTCGTCGGAGATCTCCACGCCGTCCACCTGCATCCGCTCATGAAACCGCAGAATGTACGGCGAGGTGTACAGGCCCGTTTTGTAACCGGCCTGCCGCAGAATGGAGGCCGTCATGGCGGCGGTGCTGCCCTTGCCGTTGGTACCGGCGATGTGGACGAACCGCAGAGATTTCTCGGGGTTGCCCATGCGCTCCAACAGCTCCCGGGTGCGCTCCAGGCCGGGAACGCTGCCCTTCCAGCAGACGGAGTGGATGTATGTCAGTGCTTCCTGCACGGTCATGGTTCAGACTTCCTTTCGTTTGGAAAAACAATCAATCGTTGTGGGGTTTGGCAGGCCACAGGCCCACCCGATGGAAAATGCGGGACCGGAACAGCAGATCCGTCACAGCGGCTTCCACCACCAGCGTCAGCGCAAATTGCAGGCTGCGGGCAGCCAGACGGGTGAGAAATGCCACCATAAATACGCCGTCCTTGGAATAGACATAGGTAAGGGCCGCGCTCTGGTAGAGGATGGAGCCCAGGACCACGGCGGGCAGGAATGCCAGAAGCACGCGGAAGAAGGACGTCTTGCGGCTGAGCCAACCGCGGAAGACGCCGCCGCACAGGCCGTAGAGGATGGGCGGCAGGGCAAAGAGGGGATTGTACCCGTAGCCGGAGAAGAGACATCCGATCATGTCGGAGCCGAAGCCCACCAGCGCACCGGGGACAGGACCGAACAGTGCGCCGGCCAGAAAGACGGGCACCGCTTCTATGGAGAAGCGGACGTCGGCGGCAGGCATGGGGACGATGAGGCGGGCCAGGACCACCTGCATGGCGGCCAGCAGGGCACAGAACACCAGGGTGCGGGTGGTCATGGTACGGGTGGATACGGTGGCCGCGGCGGCCGGGGAATGGATTTTTGGCATAAAAAAAGCCTCCGTTTCTTTGGAGGAGGTTGGGGTGGATATTCGGACAATGCCAGACCCAAAGGTAGACTGGGTCTCTTGCTTAGGCGGTTGCGAACCCAGCATCGCGGGGCACGGCCCCTTCGCCCGGCGGCAACCTCCCATCCAACCGGTACTTGACGCGCTGGTTCTACTCCCTGCAGCATTGTTTACCAGCACATTGTAGCGGCTTTGCGGCGAAATAGCAATAGGATTTGAAAAAAATTTCAAAAAAAGGAGAACGGTCTGCGTGGCAGCCCGTTCTCCGGCGGTTATTTCACAAATTTATCGATGGCCTGACAGAGATTTTCAATGGCCTCCTGGTCGTTTTCCTCCACGGCGTCCACAATGCAGTGCTGGATGTGGTCCTGGAGAATGACCTTGCCCACGTTGTTGATGGCCGAGCGGACAGCGGCGATCTGCACCAGGACCTCCGAGCAGTCCCGCCCGTCCTCCACCATTTTTTTCACCGATTCCAGATGGCCGATGGCCCGGGACAGCCGATTGAGCACGGCCTTGGTATTTTCGTGGACATGGGGGTGGCCGCCGTGGCTGTGGACATGCCCCGCACCGTCGCCGTCATGGCTGTGGGCGATGCCGTGGGCATGGAGATAGTCGTGGTCATGGGTGTGCTGCTCCATGGGAAGAACTCCTTGCAGGTGTAGTTTTGCCTATTATAGCACACCGCTGGGAAAAAGGCAAAGGGAATCTTGCAGTTTGTACGGAATAAATTGAGATTCAGCGGAATATATGGGGGGAGGGGGGATATTTTGTTAGAAATGTATCGAAAGGGACAAGGCGAAAGGGACAATGACATTTTTTTGACAAACGAGGCGAATTGATGTATAATATGAGCAAAATCTTTCAGGCTCGCAACAGAGCCGCCCAAGGAGCGCTGACTATGCATCTCGATCACGATCATCCCCATACCCATCCCCATGACCATGGCTGCGGTGAGCATATCCACTGCGGTGAGCACCACGACTGCGCCGGCTGCGGCCAGAACGTGGACCCCAAGACGGAACTGATGGCCCTCATGCGCTACATGGTGGGTCACAACACCCAGCACGCCAATGAGCTGGCAGGCCTGGCAAAGAAGCTGGACGACATGGGCGATCATACCGCCTATGAGCAGGTCATGCAGGCCGTGGCCGACTTCGAGAAGGGCAACCTGCGCCTGTCCACGGTGCTGGCTTCCCTGGATCATCAATAAGGAGGCGGTACTATGTGTCTTTCCACCGTCTATAACGGCGCCATTGCCGACGACCGGATGCTCATGAGCAACGTCCAGCAGATTCTCTGCCAGGGCGACACCGTGACCCTCACCGATATTCTGGAGCGCCAGATCACCGTGGAGGGCCATATTGAGATGGCCGACCTGGTCAACGGCAAGGTCATCATCGCCCCCAAGTCCTGAGGGGAGCGCCGTATGGCAGAATACGAAGTGGTGCGGGAAATCGCCAACAGCTGTTCCCGCAACCAGATGCGCGATGTATTTTTTGAAGAGGTGGAGACCGACGACCCCGAGGGGTACGTCCGGTCTCTCATCCGCGGCAAGGAGCTGCATCTGGAACAGCAGGAGCTGCCCGGCGGCGCCCGGTGCATCTATGTGGAATGCGACGGGCTGTTCCAGAAGTTTCTGTTTACGCCCCTGTAAAAACCGGCCGCCGGGGTGAAATTTCCTGTTTTTTGGGCATTTTACTCCTTGCCAATTCCAGGAGCATGTGGTAACATTACCATGTATTGAACTGTCTTTACACCGCGGGAAAAGCGATGCTTTTTTGCGGTTTAAGGAAATTCTGTTTTACGACTTATATTGGAGGGTATCCCAATGTCTGTGACTGAAATCTTTGAAAATCGTTCCGCATTCTCCTTTGAAGTATTCCCCCCCAAGACCGACGCCGGCATGGAAAAGCTGTGCGGTGAGGGCGGCGTGCTGGATCAGCTGTACACGCTGAATCCCGACTACATCTCCTGCACCTACGGCGCCGGCGGCACCAACGTGGGCCTGAACCTGGAGGTCCTCAAGAAGATCAAGAAGGACGGCAAGTGCACCCCCGTCACCCACTTTACCTGCATCGGCAACACCAAGGAAGGCATCCGCGACCAGCTCCAGACCTACCTGGACAACGGCATCAACCACATGCTGGCTCTGCGCGGCGACCTGCCCTTCGGCTGGACCGGCACCGGCGGCGACCTGCACTACGCCACCGAGCTGGTGAAGTTCGTCCGTCAGGAGTTCGGCGACAAGTTCACCATCGCCGTGGCCGGCTCTCCGGAGGGCCACATCGCCTGCCGCAGCCTGGAGGCCGACATCGCCTTCCTGAAGCAGAAGCAGGACAACGGCGCCGACTACATCATGACCCAGCTGTGCTGGGATATGGACCAGTTCCGCTACTGGATGGACGCCATCCGCGCCGCCGGCATCTGGATGCCTGTGGACGTGGGCATCATGCCCGTGCTGGACATGGCCGCCACCATCAACATGGCCCTCAGCCGCAACGGCTGCGTCATGCCCCGTGAGCTGTGCGAGCTGATCTCCAAGCACTGGATCTTCCCCAACCCCTTCGACAAGGAACCCTTCGACGCCGCCGCCGCTCAGAAGAAGGCGGACTTCAAGGAGGCCGGCATCGAGTATACCATTCGCCAGATCGACGAGTACCGCGCCTGCGGCATCGACGGCATCCACCTGTATGCCCTCAACAAGTTCGAGGACGTGGCCCGGATTGCCAAGGAAGCCGGTATTATTGACCTGATCTGAGCATCCAAACCCAGCGGGCCGGGCGTCGTATGACGCCCGGCCCGTGAAAAGGAGCTTATACCTATTATGGCAACACATACCATTGCCGTCGCCGGTAAAGGCGGCGTCGGCAAGACAACCATCTGCGGCATGATCATCGATCAGCTGGCAAAGCAGAAAAAAGGCCCCATCCTGGTGGTGGACGCCGACGCCAACTCCAACCTCAACGAGGTGCTGGGCGTCGAAGTGGAGACCACCCTGGGCTCCATCCGTGAGGAGATGGCCCAGGCGGAGCTCCACGGCTCCGTTCCCGCCGGTATGACCAAGCAGGATTACGCCGAAATGAAGTTCTCCGATGCTCTGGTGGAGGAGAAAGATTTCGACATGCTGGTCATGGGCCGCACCCAGGGCAAGGGGTGCTACTGCTACGTCAACGGCGTGCTCAAGGCCCAGGTGGACAAGTACGTCAACAACTATCGCTACATGGTCATCGACAACGAGGCGGGCCTGGAGCACATCAGCCGCGGCACGCTGCCCCATGTGGAAACCATGCTGCTGGTCAGCGACTGTTCCCGCCGGGGCATCCAGGCTGTGGCCCGCATCGCCGAGATGGTGGACGAGCTGGAGCTGAAGCCCAACACCATGAAGCTTATTGTCAATCGCGCCCCCGGCGGCGTCCTCAACGACGCGGTCCGCGAGGAGATTGACAAGCATGGTCTCATTTTGGCCGGCGTTCTGCCCCAGGATGAGACGGTCTACGAATATGACTGCGAAGGCAAGCCCAGCTCGAAGATCCCGGAGACGTCGCCGGTGAAGGTGGCGCTCCATCAACTCATGGAAGATCTTGATCTTTAAATACATTCAAAATTCTTAAGGGGGATAAACACTATGGCATTCGTTCCCAAGGTGCAGGCTTTCTCTGCCCATATCAATGCTGTGACGCTGGGCACCGGCGACAACAGCATCGTTCTTGGCGGTGGAAATACCCTGCCCTTCTACACCTTCGACGCTCCCACGGAGAACGCTCCCAAGGTCGGTATCGAGGTTTCTGACCTGGGTCTGGAGAACTTCCAGGCTCCCGGCTTCAAGGAGTTCTACGCTGGCTGCAACACCATGGCTGAGATGGCCAAGAAGGCCGAGACCGTGGAGGGTGCTTCCTTCATCGCTCTGTCCTTCGAGGGCGCCGATCCCAACGGCCACAACAAGTCCGTTGAGGAATGTGTCGCGCAGGCCAAGGAGGTCGCCGCTGTTGTGACCAAGCCTCTGGTTGTCATGGGCTGCAAGAACGCCGAGAAGGATGCCGCTCTGCTGGGCGCTCTGGCTGAGGCTCTCCAGGGCAAGAACGCTCTCTTTATGTCCGCTACCGAAGAGGATTACAAGTCCATCAGCGCCTCCGTCGCCATGGCTTACAGCCAGAAGGTCGGCGCCGAGTCCGCCGTGGACATCAACCTGGCCAAGCAGCTCAACGTCCTCATCAGCCAGATGGGCGTGCCCGCCGGCAGTGTTGTGATGAACGTCGGTTCCGCCGGCGCCGGTTACGGCTTCGAGTACGTGTCCTCCACCCTGGACCGCGTCAAGGCCGCTGCCCTGGCTCAGAACGACAACATGCTGCAGATGCCCATCATTACTCCGATCTCCACTGAGACCTGGGGCCTGAAGGAATCCATCATGCCTGAGTCCGAGATGCCCGAGTGGGGCCCCGCTGAAGAGCGTGGCATTGAGATGGAAATCACCACCGCGGCCGCTTGCCTGGCTGGTGGTTCCGATGCTGTCATCCTGGCGCACCCCGCTTCCATCGCGGCTATCACCAAGATGATCGACGCTCTTGTGTAATCAGGAAGGAGGATACATAGAATGGCTGTAAAAGGTCTCGATATTTTTAAGCTGTCTCCCAAGACCAACTGTAAGGAGTGCGGCAGCCCCACTTGTATGGCGTTCTGCATGAAGGTCGCCCAGGGTGCCGTCTCTATCGATAAGTGCCCCCACATGAGCGCAGAGGCCATCGCCCTGCTGTCCGAGGCCACTGCACCTCCCATGAAGTCCCTGGAGGTCGGCGCCGGCGACAACGTCCACAAGCTGGGCGGTGAGACGGTCCTGTTCCGTCACGAGAAGACCCTGGTCTCCAAAAACCTGTTTGCCGTGCCCGTCTGCACCGGCATGGACGACGCCACTGTGGACGCCAAGCTGGCCGACGTGGCTAAGATTGACTACGAGCGTATCGGCGAGCGTATGACCGTCGAGTTCGTGTATGTCAACTACAACGGCGAGGGCGCCGACAAGTATGTGGCTCTGGTCAAGAAGGCCGCTGCCGCCAACCGCGCTCTGATCCTCAACTGCGCCGATGCCGACGTTGCCAAGGCCGCTCTGGCTGAGTGCAAGGACGGCAAGCCCATCCTGGTGGGCGCCAACAAGGACAACTGGGAAGCCATGAACGCTGTTGCCACCGAGGCCGGCGTGGTCCTGGGCGTCACCGGCGCTTCCCTGGAGGAGATGCACGACGTGCTGGCCGCTCTCGAGGGCGCCGGCAACAAGAACCTGGTTGTGGACGTCACCGGCGCCGACGCCAAGGAGACCTTCAAGAACGCCGTGCTGCTGCGCCGCTCCGCTCTGAAGGACGGCGACCGTACCTGCGGCTATCCCTCCATCGTCAACCTGGCCAAGGTCGCCAAGGGTGACCTGCACCTGCAGACCGCTCTGGCTTCCGTGTTCACCATCAAGTACGGCTCTATCATCGTTATGGAGACCATGACCTACGCCGAGGCTCTGCCCCTGTACGGCCTGCGTCAGAATGTCTACACCGATCCTCAGAAGCCCATGAAGGTGGCCCCCGGCATCTACCCCATCAACGGCGCTACCCCCGACGATCCCTGCATGATGACCGTCGACTTCGCCCTGACCTACTTCCTGGTTTCCGGCGAAATCGAGCGCTCCAAGGTGCCGATCAACTTGATCATCACCGACGCTTCCGGCATGTCCGTTCTGACTGCCTGGGCTGCCGGCAAGTTCTCCTCCTCCACCATCAAGAAGGACTTTGACGCCATGGATATCGCCGGTAAGATCAACAACCGGACCCTGGTTATCCCCGGCAAGGTCGCTGTCATGAAGGGCGAGATCGCCGACAAGCTGCCTGAGTGGAACGTGGTTGTCGGTACCCGCGAGGCCGTTGAGATCGTCAAGTTCCTGAAGGACGGCGAGCACATCAAGGCTGCCGAGGCTGTGGCCGCTGCCAAGCCCAAGGACGCCGTCAAGAAGGTGGAAGAGGTCAAGGAGGATGCTCCCATCGACTTCTCCAAGCTGGTGTACCCCGAGATCAAGGTTGTGCCTCAGGAAGTTTCCTACAAGGGCCACAACCCCGAGTCCAAGAAGTTCGTCACCATCGGCGAGCGCATCCACTGCATCAGCCCCGTCATCCGCGAGGCCATGGCTACCTTCAACCCGGAGCCCATCCTCAAGCGTGCTGCGGAGCAGATCGCTGCCGGCGCCACCTACCTGGACGTCAACATCGGTCCTGCCGAGTCCAACGGCCCCGAGCTGATGACCTGGGCTGTCCGCCTGCTGCAGGAGAACTTCAACAACGTTCCCCTGGCTCTGGATACCGCCAACAAGAAGGCCATCGAGGCCGGTATCGCCGTGTACAACCGTACCAACGGCAAGCCCATCGTCAACTCCGCTGACGCCGGCTCCCGTATCTCCAACATCGACCTGGCTGCCGCCAACGACGCCATCGTCATCGCCCTGTGCTCCGCCGACGGCATCGCCAAGGACAACGACGAGCGTATGACCCACTGCCACCACATGCTGGACCGCGGCATGTCCCTGGGCATGGAGGCCGACGACCTGTGGTTCGACCCCCTGTTCCTGGTTGTCAAGGGCATGCAGGAGAAGCAGATGGACGTGCTCAACGCCATCAAGATGTTCTCCGACGAGGGCCTGAAGTCCACCGGCGGTCTGTCCAACAACTCCAACGGCGCTCCCAAGAACGTCCGTCCCATCATGGACTCCGCTCTGGTGGCCATGTGCATGATGCAGGGTCTGACCTCCGCCATCGTCAACCCCTGTGACCAGCGTCTGATGGAGACCATCAAGTCCTGCGATATCTTCAAGAACAACGAGCTGTACTCCGACTCCTACCTGGAGATCTGATTCGCTCAACCTATCAGTTCACGCATTGCCGCGGGGAACGGGCGGCGTAAGCCGCCTGTTCCCCGCGCTTTTTCCACATGCGGCTGGAAAAGCGCGGGGACTATTTCGTTTTCTGAGGCAGCAGCGCACAATTTGACAAGAGCACTGGCCGAGTCATTTTGGCTCAAATGAAAGTTTGTAACTCGTAGGAATACTGGATGTATTTCAAGAGTTGCAAACTGCACAGTTGGGGCAAAAGGGCCGGCCGGGGCCGCAGGCACAATTGTGCGGTGTTGCCTAAAATAAAAGGAGGAAATAAACCATGAGTGTTTTAACCGATTTGATCTACGGCGGTTCCAATGCCGTCGCCGGTTTGACCGAAGGGGCTGTCAACGATGCCATTGCCAAGTATGGCGCCGACCGCAAGATCGCGTTTCCTGACACGGCCTATTATTTCCCCACCATCTACGCAGCCACCGGCGTCAAGGTGACGACTCTGGGCGATCTGCCCGCCTGTGTGGGCGTCCTCAAGAGCCTGATCTCCAACAAGGAGGACCTGGGTGAGGCCCTCAACGCGGGCCTGGCCACGGCAGTGGGTGCGGAGATCCTGGAAGCCCTCAAGTATGTGGAGGGCGGCGACCCCTATGCCAACGAGACCGGCATCGGCTTTGTGCCGGACCCCATCATTCGTTCCCTGGGCGTACCCCTGGTCACCGGCGATATCCCCGGCGTGGCCGTGGTCCTGGGCAAGGCCGCCGAAGCGTCCCAGGTGGCCGACGTGGTCAAGGATTACCAGTCCAAGGGCATCATGACCTTTATGATTGGCGACTGCATCGAGCAGGCCGCCGAGCAGGGCGTCAAGATGGGTCTGGAGCTCCGCGTGGTGCCCCTGGGCCATGACGTGACCTCCGTCATCCATGTGGTCACCGTGGCCATCCGTGCCGCCCTGATCTTCGGCAACGTCCAGCCCGGCGACCTCCAGGGTCTGCTGGCCTACACCAAGGAGCGTGTCCCGGCCTTCGTCAACACCTTTGGCGAGCTGAACAACGTCGTCGTCTCCGCCGGCGCCGGTGCCATTGCTCTAGGTTTCCCCGTCATTGTGGACGTGGACCTGGGCGAAAACCAGGTGCCCGGCGCTCTGGAGTCCGTCACCGACCATTCCATGACCGTGAAGCACTCTTTGGAGCTGCGGAACATCAAGATCAAGATTAAGGAGCTGCCCATCCCCGTGGCCTTCGCTTCCGCCTTTGAGGGCGAGATTATCCGCAAGGCCGATATGCAGGTGGAATTCTGGTCCGCCAAGAACACCACCTGTGAGCTGGTGACCATGCGGGAGCTGGATCAGGTGGAAGACCACAAGATCACTTTGGTTGGCCCCGACATCGACTCCGGCGATACGGAATACGCCCTGGCTACTTATATCGAAGTGGCCGGTCCCAAGATGCAGAAGGACTTCGAGGCCGTCATTGAGCGGAAGATTCACGCCTGGTTCAACTACATGGAGGGCGTTATGCACACGGGCCAGCGGAACCAGTTCCGCATCCGGATCAGCAAGGACGCCTATGAAAAGGGCCTGCGGATGAAGCACTTTGCCGAGGTCCTGTACGTGATGATTATGGACGAGTTCGACGCCGTTGTGGACAAGTGCCAGGTCACCATGGTTACCGACCCGGTGGAGGCCAAGCGCATTCTGGACGAGGAGGCCATGCCCGCCTATAACGCCCGTGACGAGCGTCTGGCGTCCATGACCGACGAGAGCGTGGACCACTTCTATACCTGCACCCTGTGCCAGTCCTTTGCACCGGCCCATTGCTGCGTGGTTACCCCCGAGCGTCTGGGTCTCTGCGGCGCGGTGTCCTGGCTGGATGCCAAGGCCACCAAGGAGCTCAACGATGCCGGTCCCTCCCAGCCCATCAGCAAGGAAGGCTGCACCGACCCCATCAAGGGCTATTACCCCGACGTGGACCGCATGGTCAACGAGGCTTCCCACGGCGCCCTGGAGCATGTGAGCCTGTACTCCATCATGGAGGACCCCATGACCTCCTGCGGCTGCTTCGAGTGCATCTGCGGCATCGAGCCGGTGAGCAACGGCGTGGTCATCGTCAACCGTGAATTTGCCGGTATGACCCCCACGGGCATGACCTTCGGTGAGCTGGCCTCCATGACCGGCGGCGGCGTCCAGACCCCCGGCTTTATGGGCCATGGCCGCCACTTCATCTCCTCCAAGAAGTTCATGTATGCCGAGGGCGGCGTGGAGCGCATTGTCTGGATGCCCAAGGAGCTGAAAGACGACGTGGCTGCCAAGCTCAACGCCACGGCCAAGGAGCTGTATGGTATCGACAATTTCACCGATATGATCGGTGACGAGACCATCTGTGAGGATGCCGAGAGCCTGCTGGCGTTCCTGCAGGAGAAGAACCACCCCGTCCTGGGTATGGACCCGCTGATGTAAATACAACAGCCGATAGGGCGGGGGCAAGTCCCCGCCCTGTGGGGCGGAACCTGTGGATTTGCAGCAAGTTTGCAGACGTGTTGTAAACCCAAGCGTTAAAAGTTTTACTCGATTTTTTTCAAAAAATCGCAGGGGTCCAGGGGGCAGCGCCCCCGGTCGCCCGCCGCAGCGGGCGAAACACCCGCCCCGCGCACGGGGCGAAATACCCGCTGGCCGCAGCCAGCGAAACACCCGCCCGCCGCAGCGGGCGAAATCCCCAAGCGTCCAAAGCGCCGTCCGCAGACGGCGCAATCCCCGGCGGCTGGTCACAGCCGCCATGGCTCCCGCGGCCCCCGGATGGGGGCACGGGGGAGCCATCCCTCGGACCATCCGCCCGCCGTATCCGGACTATGGGAAAGGGCAGGGGAGCCCTGCCTTTTCCCATGGACCGGCATTTCCGCGGTCCCAAAAGCATATCATATGAAACTGAGGTAAACCCCCATGTATGAAGTCATTTTTCAATTTGAAGACGGCCAGCAGGTGAAAATCTCCGCCCAGGCCGGTGACAACCTGCTGGAGCTGGCCAGAAGCGCCAACGTGGCCATCGACGCCCCCTGTTCCGGCAACGGTTCCTGCGGCAAATGCCGCGTCAAGCTGGTGTCCGGCGAAGTCAACGCCATGCCCACCAGCCATATCTCTCCGGAGGACCTGGCCGACGGCTGGCGGCTGTCCTGCGGCTGCACCATCTGCGGCGATGTGACGGTGCTGGTGCCCGATATCGCCTCGGCCTACCAGAGCCGCATGAAGACGGCGGATTTGAGTAGCGGCGAGGAAGTAGCCATTTTTGAAAAGCTCATGGCCGACGTCACCGCCGCCGGTGTGGATTTCTCCAACGACTTTACCACCGTGGAGCTTCACATGGCCGCTCCCAGCCTGGACGACACCATGCCGGATAATGAGCGCATCACCTGGGCCCTGGAGGATGCTCTGGGCGTGGAGCATGTGGAGATTCCTTTCGACTGTATGCTCCATCTGGCCCACCGGCTCCGGGAGGACAATTTCCATGTCTTTGCCTCGGGCCTGCGCAAGGGCGATACGTTCCGGCTCATGGATGTCCGCGCCAAGGAGGAGCCCATGTGCGCCGTGGCCATCGATATCGGCACCACCACCGTTTCCGCCGTGCTGATGGACCTGAAAACCGGCAAGCTCCTGGCCAAGGCGTCCTCCGGCAACGGCCAGATTCGTTACGGCGCCGACGTCATCAACCGCATCATTGAGCAGGGCAAGCCCGGCGGCCGGGCCAAGCTGCAAAAGGCCATTGTGGACGAGACGCTGAACCCCATCCTTAAAGCCTTGTGCCGCAGCGCCGGTGTGGCCAAGGAGCGGATTCTCCGCATGTGCGTGGCTTCCAACACCACCATGAATCATCTGCTGCTGGGCGTGGAGGCCGACTGGGTCCGCATGGAGCCGTATATTCCCAGCTTCTTCCGCTGGCAGGGCCTCAAGGCCGCCGATCTGCGGCTCCATGCCCACGGCGATGCCGACGTGGTTTTGGCACCCAACATCGGCTCCTATGTGGGCGGCGATATCACCGCCGGTGCGCTGGCCAGCCTGCTGTGGGATAAGGATGAGTTTACCCTGTTCATCGACCTGGGCACCAACGGCGAACTGGTCTTCGGTAACCGGGATTTCATGATGTCCTGCGCCTGTTCCGCCGGTCCTGCCTTTGAGGGCGGCGATATCTCCTGCGGCATGCGGGCCACCGACGGCGCCATTGAGGCCATCACCATCGACAAGGACACCATGGAGCCGACCCTGTCCATCGTGGGCGAGCCGGGCCAGAAGGTGGTGGGGCTCTGTGGCTCTGGTATCATCGACCTGATCAGCGAGCTGTACCGCTGCGGCATCATCTCCGCCAAGGGCCAGTTTGTCCGGGAGGGTAAGCGGGTCCGCCGGGATGAGCACGGCACGGGCCGCTATGTCCTGGCCTTTGAGGACGAGTCGGCCACGGGCCGGGAAGTCTCCCTCAATGAGGTGGATATTGACAGCTTCATCCGAGCTAAGGGCGCCATTTTCTCCGCCATTGACACCATGCTGTCCTCTCTGGATATGGATGTGTCGGTACTGGAGCACGTTCTGGTGGCCGGCGGCATCGGCAGCGGCATCAATATGAAAAACGCTGTCAACATCGGCATGCTGCCCGATATTCCTTTGGAGAAGTTCTCCTATATCGGCAATTCCTCTCTGGCCGGCGCCTATGCCATGGCCCTGTCGACCCACGCCGAGGAAAAGACGTATGAACTGGCCGCCAATATGACGTATCTGGAGCTGTCCACCAACCCCGGTTACATGGATAACTTTGTGGCTGCCTGCTTTATCCCCCACACCAACGGGTCCCTGTTCCCGTCCAGCCGCCAGGAGGTCTGAAATGGAAGTAGAAAACAATAAGGAACTGGTACCCTTCGGCCACTACTGCGACCAGTGGAAGGAGATGGACCCGGCGGTCCGCAGCGCCGAAAGCGGCGTGCCTTACGAGGCCGCAACCGGCACGTTCACCGTCACCCTGCTGGGGGTGACGTACCATCTTCACTGGCCGACGTTTGCCATCGAGGCCGATGGGGGAGCGGGCTTTGCTTTAAAGAACATTCCCGCACAGATTTTGCTGATGCGCTATGTCATGGAGTCCAAGCCGGTTCCCTTTAGCGGTAAGTTCCTGACCTTCCGGGAAATGCCCTGGGGGGATGTGTACATCAAGCCCTTTACGGGCCGCTGCCTGACCCGGGCGGCGTTCACCTTCGGCACCCGTCTGCCCGCCTTCCGCGCCGCCATGGAAAAAATGGGGGCCACCAAGGTGGACCACGGCGACGCCGGATATCAGGTGGAATTCCTGCCGGGACTGTTTATGCAGATTCTGGTGTGGGAGGGGGACGACGAGTTCCCGCCCAACAGTCAAATCCTGTTTTCCGACAATTTCGCGGAGGCTTTTGCCGCCGAAGACCGGGTGGTTTGCGCCGATATCCTCATCGGCGATGGAAAGTGTCATATGTGAACAGAGATTTTATGATAATTTTGTGCATTTAGTGACTTGCTATTTGTATAAAAAAAGCGTATAATTTTCATGTCGATAAAAAATTATCGAATAGTTTTTAGCCTAACAAAAAATTAGGCAGGTTGCCCGGAGAAGGGCTTGAAAAACGGTCTGTTCTGAGTCAAACCAACGGCTCATTACAAATATTTTTTAGGGAGTGTCCCAATTATGTTCAAGACTGATATCGAGATCGCTCAGGAAACTACTATGTTGCCCATCCAGGAGATCGCCAAGGCCGCCGGTGTTGACGAGAAGTATCTGGAGCAGTACGGCAAGTACAAGGCAAAAGTTGACTATAATCTGCTCAACGAGATCCAGCGCCCGGACGGTAAGCTGGTGCTGGTGACCGCCATCAACCCCACCCCCGCCGGTGAGGGCAAGACGACCACGACTGTCGGTCTGGCTGACGGCCTGAAGAAGCTGGGTAAGAACGTTCTCGTCGCCCTGCGTGAGCCCTCTCTGGGCCCCGTGTTCGGCGTCAAGGGCGGCGCTGCCGGCGGCGGTTACGCTCAGGTCGTGCCCATGGAGGACATCAACCTGCACTTTACCGGTGACTTCCACGCCATCGGCGCTGCCAACAACCTGCTGGCCGCCATGCTGGATAACCATATTTACCAGGGCAACAAGCTGAACATCGACCCCAGAAGAATCACCTGGAGACGTTGCGTCGATATGAACGACCGTCAGCTGCGTTTCGTCCTGGACGGCCTGGGCGGCCGTGTCAACGGCGTGCCCCGTGAGGACGGCTACGACATCACCGTTGCTTCCGAGATCATGGCTGTTCTGTGCCTGGCCTCCGACATCACCGACCTGAAGGCCCGTCTGAGCCGCATCATCGTCGGCTACACCTACGACGAGAAGCCCGTCACTGCCGGTGATCTGAACGCTGCCGGCGCCATGACCGCTCTGCTGAAGGATGCTCTGAAGCCCAACCTGGTGCAGACTCTGGAGCATACCCCCGCTTTCGTCCACGGCGGTCCCTTCGCCAACATCGCCCACGGCTGTAACTCCGTTACCGCTACCAAGATCGCCATGCGTCTGTCCGACTACTGCATTACCGAGGCCGGCTTCGGCGCCGACCTGGGCGCTGAGAAGTTCCTGGACATCAAGTGCCGTATGGCCGGTCTGAAGCCCTCCGCCGTCGTCGTCGTGGCCACGGTCCGCGCTCTGAAGTACAACGGCGGCGTGCCCAAGGCTGATCTGGGCCAGGAGAACCTGGAAGCTCTGGAGAAGGGCCTGCCCAACCTGCTGAAGCACGTTTCCAACATCACCAATGTTTACAAGCTGCCCTGCGTGGTTGCCATCAACCGCTTCCCCATGGACACCGAGGCCGAGCTGAAGCTGGTCGAGGACAAGTGCAAGGAGCTGGGCGTCAATGTCGCTCTGTCCGAGGTTTGGGCCAAGGGCGGCGAAGGCGGCATCGAGCTGGCCAAGGAAGTCATCCGTCTGGTGGAAGAGCCCAACGACTTCACCTTCGCCTACGAGCTGGATAAGAGCATCGAGGAGAAGATCACTGCCATCGTGCAGAAGGTCTACGGCGGCAAGGACGTGAACTTCACGGCCAACGCCCAGAAGCAGATCAAGACCCTCACCGAGCTGGGCTACGACAAGCTGCCCATCTGCATGGCCAAGACCCAGTACAGCCTGTCCGACGATCCCTCCAAGCTGGGCGCTCCCAAGGACTTCACCGTCACCGTGCGCAACATCAAGGTTTCCGCCGGCGCCGGCTTCCTGGTTGCTCTCACCGGTGAGATCATGACCATGCCCGGTCTGCCCAAGGTCCCCGCTGCCGAGCGCATCGACGTGGACGCCACCGGCAAGATCTCCGGCCTGTTCTAATCGAATCCCAAAACTGCAAATTGCCACGGCAGCACCGGCCATTTCGCCGGTGCTGCCCCCAACATATGATATTTTTGTAACATATTGGAGGAACCCATGGAGTTTACCAAGAGAAGCTGTGAAGAGTTTGTGGAGGTTCTGGCCTCCAACGCTCCCGTTCCCGGCGGCGGCGGCGCCGCGGCCCTGGTCGGCGCCATCGGCACGGCCCTGGGCAACATGGTCGGCTCCCTGACCGTCGGCAAAAAGAAATATGCCGACGTGGAAGAGGAGATGCAGGCCCTCAAGGCCAAGTCCGACGCATTGCAGCGCAAGCTGCTGGACCTGGTAGCGCAGGACGCCGTCTGCTTTGAGCCGCTGGCCAAGGCCTACGGCATTCCCAAGGACGATCCCGATCGGGACCGCATCCTGGAGGAGGCCACGCTGACGGCCTGCTCGGTCCCCATGGAAATCATGGAGACCTGCTGCGAGGCCATCGACGTCATCAAGACCTTTGCGGATAAGGGCTCCCGCCTGGCCGTCTCTGACGCCGGCTGCGGCGCTGCCTGCTGCAAGGCCGCGCTCATGAGCGCCAGCCTCAATGTGTTCATCAATACCAAGTCCATGAAGAACCGTGAAAAGGCCGAAGAGCTGAACGACAAGGCCAACGGTATGCTGGACCAATACTGCGCCCTGGCCGACGAGATTTTCGCCGCCGTCCGCGCAAACTTTTAATGAAACGGGCCCCGCGGCACGTGGGGCCCTGATTTTTTGGAGGGAAAAACATGGCAAAGCAGCTTTTGGGCAAGGAAGTAACCGCAGCCCTCAACGCAAAATTACAGGCACAGGTGGAGGAACTGAAGGCCAAGGGCGTCGTTCCCACCCTGGGTATCGTGCGTGTGGGCGAGCGGCCCGACGATCTTTCCTATGAGCGCGGCGCAACGAAGCGTGCGGAGCTCATCGGTGTCGAGGTGGAGAAATTCGTTCTGCCCGAGGATGTGAGCAAGGAGGACCTGCTGAAGGTCATCGACGAGATCAACGCCAACGACAAAATCCACGGCGTTCTGATGTTCCGGCCCCTGCCCAAGCACCTGAAGGCCGACCAGGATGAGATCTGCAACCGTCTGGACCCCAAGAAGGACGTGGACGGCATGACCGATCTTTCCAACGCCGGCGTGTTCATGGGTAAGAACATGGGCTATGCCCCCTGCACCCCCGCGGCCTGCATGGAGATTCTGGACCATTACGGCATCGACTGCACCGGCAAGAAGGCCGTCATCATCGGCCGCAGCCTGGTGGTCGGCAAGCCCGCCGCCATGATGCTCATGGCGAAAAATGCCACCGTCACCGTCTGCCATACCCGCACCAAGGATGTGCCCTCCGTCACCCGGGAGGCCGATATTCTGGTGTCCGCCGCCGGTGTCCTGCGCAGCCTGACCAAGGAATATGTGCGCCCCGGCCAGATCGTCATTGACGTGTCCATCAACTGGGACGAGGCCAAGGGCGGCATCGCCGGCGATGCCGTTTACGAGGAGATCGAGCCCATCGTGGAGGCTATCACTCCCGTTCCCGGCGGCGTGGGCAGCGTCACAACTTCCGTACTCATCGGCCATGTGGTGGAGGCTGCCCGTCTGGCAGCCGGCCTCTGAGCCTTTGCCTTTTGCTGCTCATCCGCCTCGGCGGGTGAGCAGTTCCGTTAATCCCTGCACATCCAACCTGGAAACGTAGGCCGCCGGAGGCACGGCGGCTGGAAAGGGGATTTCAACATGAATGCGCAACAGACTTCGGCCAGTACGGTCCTGAAACGTGTGTTTCTATGTATGTCTCTGGCCTTTTTGGTCATGGCATTTATTGTGCCCGACCGGGGCCAGGTGTTCTCCGGCCTGTACAAAATCCTGATGGCGCCCGATCAGCTGACCCAGGACTATTTCCTGGTGGGCAGCGTGTCCGCCGCCTTTTTCAACACCGGCGTCGTGGGCTTGATCTGCTGGCTGATGATGCTTTTGCCGGGCTACCAGGCCAACGGTACCACGGCCATCGGATATTTGCTGACGGTGGGATTCTCCTTCTTCGGCATCAATGTCCTCAACATCTGGCCCTGCTTCCTGGGCGCGTTTGTCTATGCGGCCGTCCATAAGCAGAAGCCTTCGACGGCGGTCAACTTCGCCATGTTCGCTACGGCTCTGGCCCCGCTGGTGTCCGATCTGGCCCTGCGGTATCCGGGCCTGACCAACCATGGTTTCACCCCGTCCAGCGTGGCCTTGAGCCTGCTGGTGGGCGGTATCATCGGTTTCCTGACGGCCATCGGCTGCGCCCATTCGCCCAATGTCCACAAGGGCTATTCCATCTACTCCGCCGGTCTTCCCATGGGTATGCTGGGCTTCCTGCTGCGGGCCCTGCTGTATAACACCCTGGGCGGCGAACTGCCGGAGATTTCGGCCAACCTCAGCGAGGGTTTCCCGCTGCTGTGCAACGCTTTCTGCATCGTGGTTTTTGCCGCCTGCGTGGTGGCGGGCTTTGTGCTCAACGGAAACTCTTTCCGGGGCTACGGTAAGCTGTTGCAGGACACGGGCCATAAGGTGGACTTTTCCGCCAAGTATGGCCCGGCTATGACCGTGATGAACCTGGGCATCTATGGCCTGTTCATCGTGCTGTACTACAATCTGGTGGGCGCCACCTGGACCGGTCCTACCATCGGCGTGGTCTTCTGTATGCTGGCCTGCGGCGTGTCGGGCAGCCATCCCGGCAACGTTTGGCCCATTATGGTGGGCTACTTCCTCATGTCCCTGGTGGGCCAGACCTCCATTAACGCCCAGGCCATTGTGGTGGGCCTGTGCTTCGCCAATGGTCTGAGCCCCATTGCCGGACAGTTCGGCTGGATTGCCGGTATTGTGGCCGGTGCGCTGCACTACTCTCTGGTTACCAGCGTGCCCGCCCTCCATGGCGGCTTCTGCCTGTATAATGGCGGTTTCACCGCTTGCTTTATTGCCTTGATCATCGTCCCCATTCTGGAGAAGTACGTCAAGACGAAAGAGGAGCGCATTGCCCGTCGAGAAGCCAGACAGCATTCCTGATTTAAAAAAAGTGGGTCGTTGCAGTTCACAGCGGCCCACTTTTGACGTAGTATGGACAATTTAGGGTATGAAAAAGTAAAACTTTTATAAATTGGGGTTTCCAGTACAGGTTTTTGTGTTATGTACCGGCAATGGGAAGCTCCGCCGCCTGGGCCAGCCGATTCAACGCTTCAGAGGCCAATGTCACCAGAGATTCCACATGGATAAACCGGCCTGCGCCGGAATCAAACAGAATATTGGCCTGGGCTGGAAACTCCTCGTCCCGATCCCAAAAGTAAAACCGCATGGGGATACAGGCAAAGGCCGAAAGCTGAAAGCCCACGTCACTTTCAGGCAGCGGCGTCCCACCCAGGGCCGACGCTGCTTTTTTCAGAGCGTCCGGATGCCCGGCAAAGGTGGCGGCGAAGGGCTCCAGATTGCCCCGCTGAAACGCCGGAGCATAGGGACCGGCCCCAGGGACTTCCCGAAACGGTACCCACTGGCCCGTTGGCTGGGCGTCACGCTGACAATAGGCCAAAAGGGTGTAGATATTGAGCCGCTGCAATACTGTGGCATAGCCGCCGTCTGCCGCCGTCACCAGACCGGTGGCGCTGTCGTAGTGATAGGGACGGCCGAAGTGGTATACCACATAGCGGCCCGGCCCGTCGGGCTGCAATTCCGGCACCCGGCGCAGCAGTTCTTCCACAGGCTGTGTGGACAACTCCGCCGCCCATTGGCTGCACAGCCGTTCGTAGTTTTGCCCTTCCATCATGGAATGGCCTCCCACAGAACCACGTCCACCGGCACGTCGTGGGGGTCCGTCTCCAGATGGTCCCGCATCTGAAAGCCGTAGCACAGGGCCACCAGGGGATGGCCGGGGTGCTGCGCAAGCCATTTGTCGTAAAAGCCACCGCCGTAGCCGCAGCGGCGGCCCTCCCGATCAAAGGCCAGACCGGGCATGAGAATCAGCGCCGTCTCGTCATCGGCAATGGGCTCGTCGGCTACAGGCTCGGGAATGTCATAGGCGCCGGGAGCCACCGCCGTTAAATTGTCCAGCCACAGAAATTCCATCTTGTCGCCGTAAACCTTGGGTACCGCCACCCGTTTTCCGTCCTTCTGGGCCTGTTCCAGAATGGCCATGGTCCGGACCTCCTGATTGTAGGACAGGTAGCCATAGATGGATTGGGCCGCCTGATAGATGGGATGGGCGAAAAGCTGCCGGGCCAGGGCGGCGCTGGCTGTTTCAATCTGTTCTGCTGTCAGTTGTTTTTTCAGTGCGCCGATCTCCCGGCGCAGCGCTTTTTTATCCATAGGATATACACACCTCTGAAAAAAGGCCCGGATCTTGCGATCCAGGCCTTTTGTTGTTTGGAAGATTCGATTAGAAATCGAAGCGATCCATGCCGAGAACGGGGTGGTTGTGCTCGGTCAGGTAGTTGAGCAGCTGCTCGGTATCCTCTTCGCAGACGGTCTCGTCGGCGATCATGTCGGCGAAGTTGTCAACACCGTACAGCTCCTTGGCGGACTCGTTCAGACGGTCGCGGACCTGCTCCTTCAGAGCCTTGGGCAGCCACACGATACGGCCCAGGCCGCCTTCGGCCTTCATGAACTTCTTGGAGTAGATGAAGTGCTTGCCGTGGCCCATGAAGCCGGGGGTCTGGACGCCGCCGCCGGTCATGGAGGCCATCTCGGAGAAGGTCATGCCCAGAGGCGTCATGCCGGCATGCTCACGGTTGGTGATAACCACACCGTTGGTGCAGGGCTCGATGCCGCAGATACACTCGAAGCAGCCGCAGGAGGTCATGGGATCCTCGAAGATGGAGTACAGGGTAACCTGCTCCAGCACGCCGTGGGAGTACTTCTGGACAGCCTCGTTGACGTCCTCGTAACGGCCCACGCGCTCGTCGATGCAGTTGTGCTTGGTGACGATCTGGCAGGGACCGGTGGGATCCAGCTCATTGGTGGCCTTGGCGTCCAGCCAGGACACGGCGCCGCACAGACCCAGACGCTCGGGGGTAACGATGCAGACGTGGCTGGGGGAGAAGGCCTGGCACAGGGTGCAGGTGTAGAAGACCTCGACGGACTCGTCGGTCAGGGACTTCAGACGCTCGTCACGGGCATCGAAGACCTGGTTGGCCATGGCACGCAGGTCCTTGTTCTTCTCGGCGACGGTGCAGATCTTGACCTGGCACTTGTCAACGACGGTGTCGAACTCGGACTTGATCTTGGCGTACAGGACCTCGCCGATGTGCTTGGCGCGGAAGCCGGCCTCGAAAGCGGCCTTGCTGACGCGGATACGGATCATGTCACGCTGACCGGTGTGCATGACGCCTTCCACACAGTTCAGGAAGTTGTGGATCTTACGCTCCATGACGGGCTCGAAGTCGCTCTGCATGGACTTGCCGGCAACCTCGGCGATCATGGTGAAGCTGATCTTGGAGCCGGGCTCGAACTCGTCGAAGTCGGGGCCGTCCAGGATGATGGCATGGTCCTCGATCTCGTGGGCGTCCTTGGACAGAACCAGCTCGAAGCAGTCCACGCGGGAGCCGTCGGCCTCGATCTGCATGTCAGCCTTACGGATGATCTCGCCCTCGAAGGCGGAGGAGAAGGCCACGGGGATGTCGATGTTGGTGACCTTGATCTTGATGTCGCGGGCCTCGAGAGAGGTGTCGATCCAGTCCTTGGTATCGGTGTGGATGATCAGGGACTTGGGCACGGCCCACATGTCGTTGGTATCGTTGGTGATGACGGGGAAGCCCATCTTGATGGCGCCGGCGCCGCAGGCCACGGTGATGTCGTTGACGGGGGCGTAGGCGTTGACGAAGGCGAAGATACGGTCCATGGAGTACTCCATGAAGGCATCGTAGTCGCCGGGATCGGTGGCGCCGAAGATCATGGTGGCGCGGACGACCAGGGAGATGACGTGGCCCACGGACCAGATGTCCTCACCGACGGGCACGACACGGACGGGGAAGCCCATGGCCAGACCCATCTGCTCGGCCTGCTCGATGATGCCGCCGATCAGGAAGACGAAGATACCGCGGCTCTGATAGCCCTTGATGGTCTCGGCAGCCTCTTCAGCGGAGGGAGCGGGGCCGATCATAACGACGAAGCCGGGGATATCGCGGGTAACCAGGGGAACGCCCAGCTCACGGACCTCGGCGTCGGTGAAGTGGCCGTGGTAGGAGGTGCCCTCATAGGGAGCGGAGGAGCGGGCATACTTGCAGGCCTCGATCATCTCAGCGGCGATGGCGGTGCCGACACCGGAGGAGAAGATGGAGTTGGTGCGGGGCTCGCGGAGCATCATGGCCTTCACATCGGCCAGGGTGGCCTGCAGCTCACCGACGGTGGTGATCTTCTTGCCCAGGTAGGCGTAGATACAGGCCAGGAAGTAGGCCGTATCAGGCATGGTCATGGGGGCGTCAGCGCCAAGCTCGGCAACAAGGGCGTTTACGTCGGCCTCAGCCTTGGCAAACATCTCGTCAGAGCCTCTGAACACTCTTTCAAATAATCCCATTTATCGATTCATTCCTTTCATGTTTCAGCGTTGGTCAATTTTCGCCTTAATGGCCCGGATTTCGTCCAGGGCTTTGGGGCTTACGTCGTAGGGAGAGAGGCCGCGCCGGTCGGCGTCGATGACTTCCTCGTTGTAGCTGATAAAGCCCAACAGCGCATCCTCGGGGATGCGGGAACGGAGGAAGTCCTTGTCGTCCTCGCTGCGGATTTTGTTGCCCACCACCTGCACCTTGTGGACGCCGATATCGGCGGCCAGCTGGCGGATGCGCTCATAGGTCTGGATGGAGCGGGCGCCGGGTTCAATGACGGCGATGAATTGGTCCATGAGACTGGCGGTACCGCGGCCCAGATGTTCCAGACCGGCCTCCATGTCCATAATGACCACGTCGTCCTTGCGGAACACCAGACTGGACAGCAGCGCCTTGAGCATCACATGCTCGGGGCACACGCAGCCGGTGCCGCCGGTGTCCACAGTGCCCATGACCAGCAGCTTGACGCCGTTGACGTCCTTGGCCAGCTTGTCGGGCAGATCCGAGACCTCGGGATTGAGCTTGTAGAAGGTATTGCTGGCGTTGGCAGCGGTGCGCTCCCGGGCCAGCTCCTTCATTTTGGAGACGGGGACGATGGAATTGACCTCCTCCTCCGTCAGACCCAGGGCCAGGCCCAGGTTGGCGTCGGGGTCCACATCGGCGGCAAGCACCGTGCGCCCCTCGTCGGCATAGAGCCGGGCAAGGGTGGAAGAGAGGGTGGTTTTACCCACGCCGCCCTTGCCGGTAACAGCGATTTTCATGACGAAACCTCTTTTAATTCATGTAAAGTGCGGGGATAAAGGGGATCAGATGCCCAGAGCGGCACGCTTCTCCTCCAGGCAGGCCATCATCTTTTCGCACAGGGAATCCAGATCGGTGTCCACGACGAACTTGGCGCCGACCCAATCCTGCACGCCGCCCTGCAGCAGGCCCTCGACCTCGCTGGAACCCTTGGTGTAGGGGTTGACGCCCAGGAAGGTCTCGATACCGGTGGCAACGACGTAGTTACCGATGGAAACGGCCTTCTCGGACATCCATTCGGGGGCGCAGCCCACGACGGGAACCTGGCAGATGTCGATGCCCCAGTCCTTGGCGATATCGGCGGCCAGGATCATCATACGGGAGATATCGACGCAGGAGCCCATGTGCAGCACGGGAGGAATGCCCACCAGCTTGCAGACGCGCTTGAGGCCCTCGCCGCAGTACTGAGCGGCTTCCTTGTCCAGCAGACCGGCCTTGGCAGCAGCCTGAGCGGAGCAGCCGGACACGATGACGATGATGTCGTTCTCCAGCAGCTTCTTCATCAGCTCGATGTGGTAGGTGTCGGGGCGAATCTTGGGGTTGTTACAACCGACCATGGCCACAGCGCCGCGGAGGACACCGGCCTTGACGCAGTCGATGAGGGGCTTGGTGGTGCCCAGCTCGTCCACATGGCTGTTGGTGACGCCGTCCAGGCACTTCTTGATGGCTTCGACGGAGTAACCGACGGTGCACTTGGTCTTCAGCTCGGGGATGAACACCAGGTCCTGGTTCCGGTTGTCGAAGTTCTCAATGGCCATCTTGACGATTGCCTTGGCGTTCTCGCCGGCAGTCTCCTCGTGGAACTCGATGAAGTCGGAGTCGGGCATCCGGGCGATGGGGGAAGTAGTGATGAACTTGGTGTGGAAGCACTTGGACAGGGGGCCCAGGGCGGGGAAGATGCACTGCACATCGACAACGATGGCTTCGCAGGCGCCGGTGAGGACCACGTTCTCCTGCTGCAGGAAGTTACCGGCCATGGGGATGCCGTGACGCATGGCGACTTCGTTGGCGGTGCAGCAGACGCCACATACGTTGATGCCCTTGGCGCCGTGCTCCTTGGCCAGAGCGATCATCTCGGGGTCCTGGGCGTACATGACGACCATTTCGGACAGGGAGGGATCGTGGCCGTGGACAACGATGTTGACCATGTCCTTCTCCATGACGCCCAGGTTGCCCTCGGTGTCAATGGGCTTGGGGGTGCCGAACAGCACGTCGGAGAACTCGGTGCCCATCATGGAGCCGCCCCAGCCGTCGGACAGGCCGGTACGGAAGGACTGACGGATCAGAGCCTCGGGCAGGGAAGAACAGCCCATGTGGGTCATGTGCAGGGACTGGCTGACCTCGCGGTCAATGGCGCGGGGAGCAATGCCCTGCTCCTCCCAGATCTTCTGACGGGCCTCGGGGGCACGCTTCAGGAAGCGCTGGGTGCCGAAGGGCTTGCCGTACTCCATGAGGCCGGTCTCAGCGACTTCGTGGGCCAGATCATAGATGTCCTTGCCCTCAGTCTCGATGCCCCACTCGCCGGCGATTCTCTTCAGCTTTTCGGGGTCCTTGACCTGATAGTTGCCGCCCTCCTTGGCCAGGTACAGGGTGTGGGCGATGGCGCGGCCATGGTCGGAGTGCGCAGCAGCGCCGCCGGCGGTGAACCGCAGGTAGTTACGGCCAACGATACCATGGACGTCGCAGCCGCAGATGCCGCGGGGGGCCTTGGGGGTGATGCGGCAGGGGCCCATGGAGCAGATACGGCAGCAGGTGCCGGCTTCGCCGAAGCCGCAATGCGGGGTCTGGTTCTTGACGCGCTGCTGCCAGGAATCAGCGCCGACCTTCTTGCCGGTTTCCAGCAAGCGCTCGGTAGCCGCTTCCATTTCTTCAACAGTAATTAAGCGATCCCATTCCTTCAATGTAATATCCTCCTAATTCATGATGACCAAAGATTGTGAGGGTTTTGCGTGGGACGGCGCCTCTGAACAGCGGCGCCTAAAAGAAGCAGGGCGTCGGCGCGGCGCGCCGGCCCAGCGGGGGGCTGTGGAGCAGGTGCGGCATAACCCCCCTATCCGGATATATTCTACCAATTCTGACTGGCAATGTCAATGAAAAGCGGCCTGCTGCGCCCTGCAAAAAAGACGATTTTACACCGGTTCATTTGTCCATTTTTCCGAAAAGTCACCGCGATTTTTGCTTCTTGGGTTTCCAGAAAAAGACGCGGACGCACCTGTAAAAACAGATGCGTCCGCAGAGGAAATTATGCGTCTTTTTTTGCGGCCGGGGCGTCGGGGGCGGCGAGGTGGACGTTGAGATGGGGGTACGTCATGGTGATGCCGGCTTCGTCAAAGCAGACTTTGACGTTTTCGATGATCCGGTAGTAGACATCCCAGTAGTCCTCGCTGGAGGTCCATGCCCGCAGGACATATTCGATGGCGCTGTCGCCGTAGTTGTTGACGGCCACGAACAGGGGCGGGTCCTCCAGGACCTGGGGCAGGGCGGCGGCCTTGCGCAAGGCGGCCTTGACGGTCTCCACCGCGTCGTCGTAGGAGGCCGTAAAGGTCAGGTCCACCCGGCGGGTGCCCACCATGGTGTAGTTGATGATTTTACTGGAAGAGACCTCGCTGTTGGGGACGAAAATCTCCTTCTGATCGGCGGTGGTGAGGGTGGTGTAGGTCATGCCGATTTCCCGGACGGTGCCGGACACGCCGCCCACCTCCACAAAGTCGCCCACCCGGAAGGGATGGGTGGAGAGCAGCGTCACGCCGCCGGCCAGATTGGACAGCGCCCCCTGAACAGCCAGGGAGACGGCCAGGGAGGCCACGCTGATAAGAGCCACCATGGAGGTGGTGTCGATGCCTAGGGCGCTGGCGGTGATGACCGAGATCAGCACCCACATGACGATGTGCAAGGACGAGCGGATAAACCGGACGATGGTCTTTTCCATGGGGGTCCGGTCCAGCAGATTGCCCACCACCTTGACGACGATTTTCAGCACAAAGTAGGAGATGACAAAGGTGATGATGGCCGGAACCACATTGGCGGCGCTGATGGCGCCGAAAATTTTGGCAATGGCGGACGTATCCACAGACATGGGGCCGCCTCCTTTCGTATGGTTGTATCAGTCAAAAAGCTGGACAGAAAAGGGCAGCACCGCGGGAATGGGGGCGCGGTGCTGCCGGGGGTGGATTACGTCGGATCGCCGGATGGGTCGGAGGGTGTCTCCTGGGAGCCGGTCTCCGGCTGGTCTGCGGAGGATGCGGCGTCCCCATCTTGGGCGGGGGCTTCCGGGGCGTCTGCGGGGGCCTCATCGGCAGTTTCTGCGGGGGTGTCTTCGGCAGCGGGCAGCTGCTTTTTGTCGGCGTTGACAAAGGCCATCAGCTCGTCGCCGGTGATGGTCTCCTTGGCCAGCAGGAACAGGGAGATCTCGTCCAGCAGCTCCCGGTGCTGCCGCAGCAGGTCCATGGCTCTGTCATAGGCCGACTGGAGCAGGTCCCGGACCTCGCTGTCGGCCTGGGCCGCCGTGGAGTCGGCGCAGTTCATCATGGCCTGGCCGTCCAGATACTGGTTGGCAACGGTAGTCAGGGCCATGAGGCCGAAGTGCTCGCTCATGCCGTACTGCATGACCATCTTCCGGGCCAGATCGGTGGCCCGTTCGATGTCGTTGGCGGCGCCGGTGGTCTGGACGCCAAAGACCAGCTGTTCGGCGGCGCGGCCGCCCACCAGGGTCATCAGCTCCGTCATCAGCTCTTCCTTGGAGTTGAGGTACTTCTCCTCCTCGGGCATCTGCATGGTGTAGCCCAACGCGCCGGAGGTATGGGGCACAATGGTGATTTTCGACACGGGCTGGGAGTGCTTCTCCAGAGCCGCCACCAGGGCGTGGCCCACCTCGTGATAGGAGACAATGCGCTTTTCCGTGTCGGTGAGGACCGTACCCTTCTTTTCCGTACCGGCAATGACCACCTCGAAGGAGACGAGCAGGTCCTGCTGGTTGACGGCCTGGCGGCCCTGCCGCACGGCCCGCAGGGCCGCTTCGTTGACCAGATTGGCCAGGTCCGCGCCCACCGCACCGGCGGTGGCGGCGGCCAGCTTGTTGAGGTCCACGTCCTCGGCCAGCTTGATGTTGCGGGTGTGGACCTTGAGGGTCTGGAGACGGCCCGACAGATTGGGCCGGTCCACGATGATGCGCCGGTCAAAGCGGCCGGGACGCAGCAGCGCCTTGTCCAGCACCTCGGGCCGGTTGGTGGCGGCCAGAACAATGACGCCCTTGGAGGGGTCAAAGCCGTCCATTTCAGCCAGCAGCTGGTTCAGCGTCTGCTCCCGCTCGTCGTTGCCGCCCATGCGGGTGTCGCGGGTCTTGCCGATGGCGTCGATTTCGTCGATAAAGATGATGGCCGGGGCCATTTTGCTGGCCTGCTGGAACAGGTCCCGGACGCGGGACGCGCCCACGCCCACGAACATCTCCACAAAGCCGGAGCCGGAAATGGAGAAAAACGGCACGTTGGCTTCACCGGCCACGGCCTTGGCCAGCAGCGTTTTACCGGTACCGGGCGAACCCACCAGCAACGCGCCCTTGGGCAGCTTGGCGCCGATTTCGGCGTACTTCTGGGGGTTGTGGAGGAAGTCGATGATCTCCTCCAGAGATTCCTTGGCCTCATCCTGTCCGGCCACATCCTTGAAGGTGACGCCGGTCTGCTTCTCCATATAGACCTTGGCGCTGGACTGGCCGATGCCGCCGAATCCGCCGCCCATGCGCTTGGACATGGAGCGGGTCAGGAAGGACAGCAGCAGCACCCAGATGGCAATGGGCAGAATCCACGAGAGGATAAAGCTCATGATGGGGCTCATCTGCTCCACAATCTGCGCATCGTAATGGGCGCCCGCCTCAGTCAGCTGGGCCTTTAGTTCGCTCAGTTCCAGGTTGGGTATAATGCCCGTATAATAGATTTTCTGTTCCCGTGGGTCCTTTTTGGCCTCGTCCCGGGAGAGAATGAGGATACGGTCACTCTGGAACTCCACAGAATCCACCTGATTGTTGTCCAGCATTTCCTCAAAGACATCATAGGTGATCTGTTCATAGCGGGAGTTGGAGATGGTTTCGTACAGCGAGTTGATGAGAATGGTGAAAATCAGCGCCACCACCACCATAATGAGGATGGATTTTGGCGTTTTATTGTCACCGGTTTCCGGGGGTCTTCCCGGCTTTTTCGGGTCGTTGTTCAACAATCATTTCCCCTTTCAAATTGGACCGCCGGGCCTGCCGGGGTCGGTATTCATCATACCATAGCCGCCCCCAAAAGGCAACCGACGGCCGGGGCGTTGGTGTAAATATTCTGTGAATTTCTGTCAGATTGGGCAAAAAAACAAATGGTTGTGGGGGAATGGCTCCGGCCGCCTGCCGCGGTCCGTCCGGCAAAAATACTTTTTCGACAAGCCGGTTGTGAAAGAGACGGGGATTTGGTATAATAGATAAACCTGGCGGATATTTTTGAGATATGGAGCACTGATGCTATGAGAGAACCGAAATCCGAACGCAAATTCCGTCCCGACGGCCGCCGTCCCCAGCGGCCGGAGGCGGCCCCGGCCGACGACGAGCACCTCATTGAGGGCCGCAACGCTGTCACCGAGGCGCTGAAGTCGGGCCGTACCATCAATAAAGTCTTTATCGTCTCCGGCGGCGGCGACCATGGTCTGGTGCGTCTGTCGGCCATGGCCCGGGAAGCCGGGGCCGTGGTGGTGGAGACCGACCGGCGCAGGCTGGACCAGATGAGCCCCACGGGCGCCCATCAGGGCATCATCGCCATGGCGTCGGCCCACGATTACAGCACCGTGGACGACATGCTGCGTCTGGCCGAGGAGCGGGGCGAGAAACCCCTTTTGATTATCTGCGACGAGCTTTCCGACCCCCACAACCTGGGGGCCATCCTCCGTACCGGCGAATGTGCCGGAGCCCACGGCGTCATCATTCCCAAGCGCCGCAGCGTGGGGCTGACGGCGGTGGTGGCGAAGGCCTCCGCCGGCGCCATCGAATATATGCCCGTGGCGCGGGTGTCCAATCTGGTGGCCGCCATCCAGGACCTCAAAGAGCGGGGCCTGTGGATTTACGGCACCGCTGCCGATGGCGCCACGCCCCTGCATCAGGTGGACCTGACGGGACCGGCGGCCATCGTCATCGGCTCCGAGGGCGACGGCATGAGCCGTCTGGTGGCCGAACAGTGCGACTTCAAGGTCAGTATACCCCTGAAAGGCAAAATTACTTCGCTCAATGCGTCGGCCGCCGCCGCGGTCCTCCTGTATGAGGCCGTGCGCCAGAGGGGCTGACATGGCAAAACGAACCCACAGAAGCGAGGTGAAAGACCTGTGAGCGAGAAAAGCCCCGAATCGTGGGAGAAGCCGGAGGAGGCGGAAGAGCCGTTTTCTCTGGAAGACATTCTCAATGAATTTGGCGGCTGGAGCCGTCATACTGAGGCGGAGGAGCCGGAAAAACCGGAGGAACCGGAGAAACCGGAGCCGTCCAAAGTGGAACTGCCGGAGGAGCCGGACCCGGTTCCCGACGACGAGCTGGAGGACCCGGAGGACGACGGCGAACCGGCGGACGCGCCGGAGAAGCCGCGCATCTGGCAGTACCGTCCCTCGGAGGAACCGGAGCGGGAATGGAAGATGCCCAAGCCCCAGCGGCAGCCGGTGGAGCCGCCGCCCAAGCGGCACAAGCGGGAAAAGCCGGAGAAACCGGAAAAGCCCCCCAAGGAGAAGAAACCAAAGCCCGAGCCGGTGTATCCGCAGCCGGGAGCGCTGTTTCAGGAGACATGCAAGCGGACTGGCGGGCTGGCCATGCGCCGCAGGCTCCTTTTCCTGCTGACGGCCGCTGCCATCGCCGTCACCTGTTTTGTCCATCTCGACAGAGTCCCGGCGGGGCTGAACCTGCCGGCGGAACGATGGTCCCAGATTCTGCTGGGATTGCTGCTGCTGGGCGCGTTCTGCGCCTACGATGTGTTTTTGGGCGGCATCGTCCAATTATTCCGCCTGCGGCCCGGCGTGGATACCATGTTGACGGTGGCCGCCGTAGTCACCGCCGCCGACGGTCTGGCCCATATGGGCGAGGAGCCGCGCCTGTCCCTGTCGGCGCTGATGCTGGTGGAATTGTTTTTCGCCCTGTGGGGCAGGGTGGTGGCCAACCGGGCCCGCCGCCGGAGCCTGCGGGCGGTGCTCTCCATCCAGGGGACGCCGTCGGCGGCGGTCCGGTGCCGACGGGCCTGGGGCAACCGGGACTGCCTGTTCCGCCGGGACGGTACGCTGGACCGGTATGTGGCCGACCTGGAATCTCCCGACGCCGTCAGCCGCGTCATGGCCGTTTATGCGCCGTTGGTGCTGGTGGCCAGCGGCGCTCTGGCCGGCGCCTGCTCCGCCACGGCCCAGCGGGACTTTCTCCAATGCTGGGCCACCATGCTGACGGCTTCCATCCCCGTTACGGCGGGGCTGACCTATTGGCGCCCCTTCGCGGCGCTGTCCCGGCGGCTGATGCGCTCCGGGGCGGCCCTCTGCGGATGGAACGGCGTGCGGCGGCTTTTGGGCCGCTGCTGCGTCACCCTCAGTGACGAGGACCTGTTCCCCAAGGGCACCGTCACCATGAACGGTATGAAGATGTTCAACAACTTCTCCATCCATCAGGTGGTGGGCTACACCTACGCCGTACTGCAGCAGACGGGCTGCGGTCTGGAACCGGTGTTCCATGAGGTCTTCGTCAACCAGAACGGCCGGTCCTGCACCATCGACAACTTCCGCCGCTATGAGGGCGGCGGCGTGGGAGCGGGCATCCAGGGCGACGTGGTCCTGGTGGGCTCCCTGGCCTTTATGCGGGCCATGGGCGTGGAGCTGCCCGAGGGCACCAATGTGCGCCAGGCCATCTACTGCGCCGTCAACGGCCAGCTGGCGGCGGTGTTCGCCCTCAACTACAGCCCCCAGACAGGGGTCCGTGTGGGCCTTTCCACGGTGCTGCGGAGCCGGGGCCTGTCCCTGGTCCTGGCTACGCGGGATTTCTTTCTGACCCCCGCTGCCGTCAGCAGTAAATATAAGATACCCGGCACGGCCCTGGAGTATCCCAACGCCGAGGAGCGGGCCCGGCTGTCCGGCCCTTTTGCCACCGCCGGCGGCGAACAGGCGGTGATTCTGGCCAGGGACCAATTCCTGCCCATGGCTGAGGCCGTCACCGGCGGCCGGGACCTGTACGGGGCCGTCATGGCGGGCCTGTGCATCAACCTGCTCAGCGGTCTGGTGGGCCTGGGCCTGACGGCCCTGCTGTGCTGGCTGGGCGCCTTCGGGGCGGCGTCGCCCTTCAATTTGATGCTGTACGGTCTGGCCTGGACGCTGCCGGCGCTGCTGCTGACGTCCATCGCCTCCCGTTAAATGCGCACCGCGTGTCCCTCTCCTGTGGACACGCGGTTTTTGCACGCTTTGTCCATGAACCGCCGGTGTCAATGGGCAGAAGCCGGGCAAAGTAACCAAAAATTTTATTGAAATAAAGCAGGATGCACAAACTTTTTGCAATTACAAAGAATGGAACACGCCGTTATTGAAAAGTAACAAACACAGGAGTATAATGGGGATTAAAGTTGGCGAATGTGATCGCCGACGGACAATTTACGCTGTAACAATTTCTATAGCCTGACTTGTCCTCCATCGAAAGGAGAAATTCACCATGTATACTGCCAAGGATATTCGCAACATCTGCTTAATGGGCCACGGCGGCGACGGTAAGACGACGCTGGTCGAGGCCATGCTATACACTGCCAAGGGCAGCGAGCGGCTGGGTAAGGTCACCGACGGCAATACGGTCAGTGACTTTGACCCCGAGGAGGTCAAGCGCGGCTATTCCATCGCCACGTCCCTGATTCCCGTGGAATTTGAGGGCAGCAAGCTGAACGTTCTCGACAATCCCGGTTTCAGCGCCTTTGCCGGTGAGATGCTCCAGTCTCTGAAGGTCTGCGATTCGGCCATCATCGTGGCCGGTGCCAAGGGCCGTCTCAGCGTCGGCGCCGAGAAGAGCTGGAAGCAGCTGCGCGAATCCGAGGTTCCTGCCTTTATCTGCATGTCCCGTCTGGACGAGGAGATCGGCGATTTCTTTACCACCCTGGACTATATGCACGTCAAACTGCACCCCGCCATTGTCCCCTTCATGTTCCCCATCTATGAGAACAAGAAGGTGGCCGGCTGCGTCGATGTTCTGACCGGCAAGGGCTACGATCTGGAGGGCAAGGAGAGAAGCCTGTCTTCCGACGACCAGGCCCGTGTGGAGGTCTATCTGGACAACATCTATGAGCAGGTGGCCGAGACCTCCGAGGAGCTCATGGAGAAATATTTCTCCGGCGAACCCTTCACCACCGAAGAGCTGACCGCCGGTGTCAAGCAGGCCATCCGGGAGCGGATTCTGTTCCCGTTGCTGTGCTGCGGCTCTCTCAGCGGCCTGGGCATGCAGGGCGTTCTGCGGAACCTCATCGCCTACGCCCCCAACCCCCTGGAGGGCAAGCCCATGCTGACCGCCGACGGCGACGAGTTCACCCGTGACCCCGACGGCGCCCCCACCCTGTATTTCTTCAAGACCATGTCCGATTCCTTCGGCAAGAACTCCTATTTCCAGGTGGTGTCCGGCAAGGCCACCCCGGATCTGACCCTCACCAATTTCCGCAGCGGCAGCAGCGAAAAGCTGGGCCACCTGTACACGGCCAAGGGCAAGAAGAACACCGAGGTCAAGGAGCTGTGCTGCGGCGATCTGGGCGTGCTGATGAAGGCCGCCAACGTCAAGACCAACGACACCCTGGGCGTCGAGGGCAAGTCCCCCGTCATCGCCCCGGTGGAATACGAGGAGCCCTGCTACTCCATGGCTGTTTATGCCAAGGTCCGCGGCACCGAGGATAAGATTGCCACGGGTCTGGCCAAGCTCAACGAGGACGACAGCTCCTTCACCTTCGGCATGAACCCGGAGACCAAGGAAATGGTCCTGTCCGGCGCCGGTGATATCCATCTGGATGTGCTTTGCGCCAAACTGAAGAGCAAGTATAATGTGGACGTGGAGCTGCGTCCGGCCAAGATTGCCTACCGTGAGACCATCCGGAAGAAGGTCCAGGTCCATGGCCGTCATAAGAAGCAGTCCGGCGGTCACGGCCAGTTCGGTGATGTGTGGATCGAGTTCGAGCCCCAGGACGAGACCGAGGATCTGATCTTCGCTGAGCGCGTCGTCGGCGGCGCGGTGCCGAAGAACTTCTTCCCCGCCGTCGAAAAGGGTCTCCGCGAGTCCATCAAGAAGGGCCCCCTGGCGGGCTTCCCCGTGGTGTTCCTGAAAGCCACCCTGTACGATGGATCTTACCACCCCGTGGACTCCTCCGAAATGGCCTTTAAGACGGCTGCTTCCATCGCCTTTAAAGAGGGCCTGCCCCAGGCTGCCCCCACCATCCTGGAGCCCATCGGCCAGCTGAAAGTTACCGTGCCCGATGAGTACATGGGCGACGTAATCGGCGATCTCAACAAGCGTCGTGGCCGCATTTTGGGCATGACGCCCAAGGGCGACAACCAGCAGCAGGTGGAGGCCGAGGTCCCCATGGGCGAGATGTCCTCCTACGTCATCGACCTGCGTTCCATCTCCCAGGGCCGCGGCTACTTCCGTCTGAAGTTTGTCCGCTATGAGGAAGTGCCCCAGATGTACCAGGCAAAGATCATCGAGGAGGCCAAGAAGGCCGCCGAAGCCGAATAAGTGTAAAAATGCAGCGCGGGACACCGGTTTGGTGTCCCGCGTTTTTGCATGGATTGCCCAATGCACACGCCTCCGATGAACCTGCATAGACTGCCGACAGGGAACGTAGGGCGGGACCTGTGTGTCCCGCCGCCAGGATGCACTATCAACCATCCTGGATGTAGGGGCCGGCATCCCTGACGGCCCCGGATGGTAATGCAATATGGGAGCGTCAAGGATGCCGCGCCCTACGGTGGGGGGGACACAAAAGGCCGCCGTCCACCACCCGTGATGGGTGGGGACGGCGGCCTTCGGCTTTGCCGGGAATTGCGCCATCTGCGGATGGCGCTTTGGGACGATTGGGGAGTTCGCGCCGTGCGCGGCGCGGGTGTTTCGCTGGCTGCGGCCAGCGGGTATGTCGCCCGTTGCGACGGGCGACCAGAGGCTCTGCCTCTGGACTCCGCGATTTTGAAAAAAATCGAGTAAAACTTTTATGCTTCGTCGTCGGGCTTCATAGGTTCCACTGTGGTCAGGGCCTGCACAGCATCATCAAAAATAATCCGCAGCTGGGCAAAGGTATCATTCAGCTGCCGCAGGCAGATATTCAGGTCCGACATAACCGTGTCCACATCGCCGCGGGAGCCTTCCAGCTGCCGGGACGTGCTGTCCATAATGGCGTTGACCTGACGGCACAGGGCGGCAGCCCGATTGCGGGCGGCGCGTTCCACGGCTTCGGCCCGGCGATAGGCTGCCAGCTCCTCGGCGGAACTGGACGCGGGCGGGACAATGGGCACCACTTCCGGTTCCGGCTCCGGCTGGGTCGGAACCTCCGGTTCCTCCGCCTGGGGCGCTTCCTGGGCTTCCACAGGCTCCGGAGCCGTCTCCTGGGCCGCTTCCTGCCGGGCCTGGAGCGCTTCCAGGTCGGCCCGCAGACGGGCGTTCTCGTCCCGCAGCTGCCGCAGGGCCTTTTCATGGTTGATGGCGCACTCCTCGATATAGGCTACCACGTCGGTGCGGTTAAAGCCGTTGAGGGCGGCACGAAAATTCCGATCCACAGACGGACCCTCCTTGTTTTTATGGAATGTATTGGTATTCTATCACGAATTCCCGCGAAACACAACGCACAATCTAAAGGGGCCGGATTTCCGTTACCGTCAGCCGGTCCTCGTCCACGGTGAAGCGCACATTGCACCCGGCAAAATCCAGGCCGTAGACCCGGCCCGGCTTGTGCTGATAGGCCGGACGGGGGTCCTGAGCCAGAACGCCCAGCAGCGCTTCCCGGCTGGCGGCGGGGACCGCTTCCAACAGGTCCGGCGGGCAGTCCACCGACAGACAGGCTCCCGCCGGGACGCTGGCAAAGCCTCCCGACGCCTCCGGGTGGCAGTCGGCGTAGGGAATATAGGGTTTAATATCAAAAATCGGCGTGCCGTCCATGAGGTCCGCACCGGATACAATTAAAATATGGCCCAGGTCCGGGTCCTGGCAGATGGCTTCCAGCCGGACGCAGGACAGCCCCAGGGGATTGGGCCGGAACGGGGAGCGGGTGGCAAAGACACCCATCCGGGCATTGCCGCCCAGCCGGGGCGGCCGCACCGTGGGGGACCACTGGGTCCGGACCGATTCGGAAAACTCCCAGATGAGCCAGATATGAGAAAAGTCTTCCAGACCCCGCAATGCGTCGGGGTTGCGGAACGCCGGTTCAAAGACCACCGAGGCCCGCAGCTGGGAGACAATGCCGCTTTGACGGGGGATGCCGAACTTGGTGGGGAAGTCGCTGCGGATGCGGGCGATTACCTGCAAGGGCGGAATCTGTTCCATGGAAGCACCTCCAAAATCGATTGTAGAGACCGCAAAAGGCCCGGCTGCAATGCAGCCGGGCCTTTTGGCACGCCGGAAGGGACTCGAACCCCCAACCCTCAGAACCGGAATCTGATGCTCTATCCATTGAGCCACCGGCGCATGTCTGGTTAACGACAAATACTATATCACATGTTTCCCAAAAATTCAAGAGGTATTGTGCGACAAATTTTACGAAAAAATCTGCGGAATTTTATCGACCGACCATATAGTGTCTGGCGTTTTTCGACACGCTTCGATATAATGTCTCCAGAGGAGGGAAAGAGACATGACCCCAGGAGAAAAATTTGGCCACTCCATCCGTTGTTTGCGCCTGATTTCGGGCTTTACCCAGGAGGAGGTTGCCAACAGTCTGCAAATCAGTCAAACCAATTTGCGACGCATTGAATTGGGACACGGAAACCCCAGGTACAACACCGTTACCGATCTGGTGAACTTTCTGGCCACCAAGATCACCGGCGTACCCCAGAAAATTGAGCTGTTCAAATTAGAGGAATTTGTGGAGGAGCTCATTGTATGGCGGTACCGTCTCATACCAGAGACGGCGTTTCGGGAGGAGATCGGTTGGTTCCCCACCTTTGGGATTATGGTGGAGGAGCGTTGGAAGGGCGAGTGGAAGGTCCGGGAGGAGCAAACCATACACGATGTGACGCTGGACGGCGCCAAAGCCATGGAAATGGTGGCCCAGCTCAATGAATACCATGTGTCGCCCCTGCATCTGCGGGAGATTTTAGAGGATTTTCTATGAGTGCGCGGTCTGTTGCGGACGCCCTGGCGCTGCCCAGGGGCGTGACGTGTCTTGTGGGCGGCGGCGGCAAAACGACCCTGGCCCATGTGCTGGCCCAGCAGCTGCCGGGCACGGTGATTTTCTGCACCACCACCCGGATTTTCCCGTCAGAGACGCTGCCGGTGGTCACCGGCGGCCCGTGGCAGATTGCCGCCGCTTTGGACCGGGCCCGCACCGTTTGCGTGGGTACCCCGGCCCAACAGGGGAAGCTGGCGGCGCCGGAGACGTCTTTGGAGCAGCTGTGCCTGCTGGCAGACTATGTAATTGTAGAGGCTGACGGCTCCAAGGGCCTGCCCTGCAAGGCCCATCTGGAGTATGAACCGGTGATTCCGCCGGAAATGGACCGGACCATTCTGGTGGTGGGGGCCGCCGGTTTTGGACAGTCCATCGTTCAGGCGGCCCACCGGTCGAAACGATTCGCTGCCCTCTGCGGCGCATCGGAGGAAGACATTGTGACGCCGGAACGGCTGGCAGCGGTGCTGAACGCCGAGGGCGGCTTTGACACGGTGGTGGTCAATCAGATGGAGGACGGCAGCCGGGAAGCGGCGGCCCGCCGGCTGGCGGCCCTGCTGCCGGTTCCCGTATGGGGCGGCAGCCTCCGCACCGGACAGGTCCGGCGGCTCTGAAAAAATGTGACCAAAGTCGTGAAATGCCATTGGAAATCCAAAAATTCTGTGCTATAATATGGGTGTTCGGTTCATCTAATGGGCAAAATGCCTGAAAAGGAGATAATATAGTTATGGATTATGCACAGAAGTCTCTGGAACTCCATGGTCAATGGAAGGGTAAATTGGAAGTGGTCCCCCGCGTGCCCGTCAGCACCCGCGAAGACCTGTCCCTGGCTTACACCCCCGGCGTGGCCCAGCCCTGCCTGGAGATCCAGAAGGACGTCAACAAGAGCTATGACCTGACCCGCCGTCACAACCTGTGCGCCGTCATCACCGACGGCAGCGCCGTGCTGGGTCTGGGCGACATCGGCCCCGAGGCCGGTATGCCCGTCATGGAGGGCAAGTGCGTGCTGTTCAAGGCCTTCGGCGACGTGGATGCCTTCCCTCTCTGCGTCAAGACCAAGGACGTGGACGAGTTCGTCAACACGGTGTATCTGATTTCCGGCAGCTTCGGCGGCATCAATCTGGAGGATATCGCCGCACCCCGCTGCTTTGAGATTGAGCGCAAGCTGAAAGAGAAGTGCGACATTCCGATTTTCCACGACGATCAGCACGGCACCGCCGTCATCACCCTGGCCGGTCTGCTGAACGCTCTGAAGATCGTGAACAAGAAGATTGACAAGATCAAGGTCGTCGTCTCCGGCGCCGGCGCCGCTGCCATTTCCATCACCAAGCTGCTCATGTCCGCCGGTGTCAAGAACGCCATTCTCTGCGACCGCAAGGGCGCCATCTACAATGGCCGTACCGAGAACATGAACTGGATCAAGGAGGAAATGGCCCAGACCACCAACCCCAATATGGAGAAGGGTTCTCTGGCTGACGTCATTGTGGGCGCCGACGTGTTTGTGGGCGTGTCCGGCCCCGGCACCCTGACCACGGAAATGGTCAAGACCATGAACCGTGACGCCGTCATCTTCGCCTGCGCCAACCCCACCCCCGAGATTTTCCCCGACGATGCCAAGGCCGGCGGCGCCAAGGTCATCGCCACGGGCCGCAGCGACTTCCCCAACCAGATCAACAACGTGCTGGCATTCCCCGGCATCTTCCGCGGCACCTTCGACGTCCGCGCCAGCGATATCAACGAGGAAATGAAGATGGCCGCCGCCAAGGCTCTGGCCGATCTCATCACTGATGAGGAGCTGAATCCCGATTACATCATTCCCGCTGCGTTCGACAAGCGCGTAGGTCCCGCCGTGGCCAAGGCCGTGGCCGACGCTGCCCGCAAGTCCGGCGTTGCCCGCCTGTAAGACGGAACCGGCTTCCATATTGCCTGTTTTTCAAAAGCCGCCGGAGTGTCCTCCGGCGGCTTTTCTGCGAACTTCTATGGTTTTTTTAAAATATATGATATGTGTTTTATAGGGTTATGCCCAATTCCACTTCGTCCTCATCGCTATTGCCGGTTTCGGTAAAGCCAATTTGACGGTATAGTTTGTATGCCACTTCATTTTGGGGATTACAGGTCATTAAAACGGTTTTGGAATTCCCAAAAGGCTTTGAGGTAATATATTTGAGAACTTCCAGCAGTGCAGATTTACCATACCCATTCCCCTGAAAAGCGCAATCAATCATCATGTGCCAAATATTATAGACTTCTTCGTCATAATCATAGAGAACCATTACATATCCAACCATTTTATCGGCTGCATAGATACCAAATGGTACACATTGGTTGTAATAGACATACGCTTGTGCGAGGCTGCGAATAGGATTTGAAACATACTGCTCTTGTCCCGCTGCGAGTTTTAAGTTGAAGCAATCTATAAAATTGGATTCATCAATTTTCTTTAAGGTAATATGATTCATAATTTTCCTCCATGAATTAGGAGGGTTAACGTAGAGCTGCCCTCCCGTTTGTGTGGTTCCGAATATTTTTCATCGTCATACTGAACAACTCCTTTTCTATTCAAGTATCTATTGATAAACACAGGAAGCCTGTGGAATGATATCGTTCATTTCCTTTAGGCGCACCTATTTTTGATAAAGTATAGCACATAATTGGAAATAAATCCATTTGTTTTACAGAGTGTCATGGCGGAAAGTGTGCCGTGGGCCTAGTTCTCCAACTTGGCCTTTTCTACGAGTTTCTATGGTTTTTTTACAAAATGTATGATAAAATTATGGTACTATCACATAAAGGAGAGCACCTATGCAGACCATTGCAGAGCGTTTGGCCCAAGAGCTGAACCAATCCCTTTCCCATGTGGAAAATGTCATCGCCCTGCTGGACGAGGGCAATACCATTCCCTTTATCGCCCGGTACCGCAAGGAGATGCACGGGGCCATGGATGACCAGACCATCCGGGACCTGGCCGAACGGCTCCAGTACCTCCGCAATCTGGAGGAGCGGCGCGGGGAGGTCAAATCGGCCATTGAAGCTCAGGGAAAGCTGACGGAAGAGCTGGCCGCCGCTATTGACGCCGCCCAAACCCTGGCCGAGGTGGAGGATTTGTACCGGCCCTACAAGCAGAAGCGCCGGACCCGTGCCACGGTGGCCCGGGAGAAGGGGCTGGAGCCCCTGGCCCGGACCATTTTCGACCAGGAAAAGGGCACCCCGGCCCCGGAGGTTCTGGCGGCAGAGTACATCGACGCGGAGAAGGGCGTGGAGACGGTGGAAGACGCCTTGGCCGGTGCGTCGGATATCATTGCCGAATGGATTTCCGATGACGCCGATATCCGCAAAGTCCTGCGCCAGCAGATGATGCAGCGGGGCCAGCTGGGGACCAAGGCCGCCAAGGAGGATACGGACTCCGTCTACCGCCTGTACTACGACTTCACCCAGCCCCTCAATAAGCTGCAAAGCCACCAGATTTTGGCCATCAACCGGGGTGAAAAAGAGGAATTTCTGAAGGTTTCCGTGGATGCGGACCGGGAGCAGAGTCTGCGGACCATTTTCCGGTCTGTGGTGATGCCCGGTTCGTCGGCCATGGCCTTTGTCCGGGCCGCCGCTGAGGACGCCTATGATCGTCTGTTGGAGCCGTCCATGGAGCGGGAAATCCGCAGCGCCCTGACGGAGACGGCCAACGAGGCCGCCATTCATAATTTTGCGCTGAATCTGAAACCGCTGCTGCTCCAGCCCCCCGTCAAGGGCAAGGTCACCATGGGTCTCGACCCCGGCTACCGCAACGGCTGCAAGGTGGCCGTGGTGGACGGCACGGGCCGCGTTCTCGATACCGCCGTGGTCTATCCCACATTCTCCGAGAAGAAAAAGGAGGAGGCCATCACCATTCTGTCGGGACTGGTGAAAAAGCACGGCGTGGAGCATTTGGCCATCGGCAACGGCACAGCGTCCCGGGAGACGGAGCAGATGGCCGTGGAACTGATTCGCCGCATGGGCGGGGGCCTTTCCTATATGATGGTCAACGAAGCGGGCGCGTCGGTGTATTCCGCGTCCAAGCTGGCCGCCGAGGAGTTCCCACAATTTGACGTGAATTTGCGGTCCGCTGTGTCCATTGCCCGCAGATTGCAAGACCCGCTGGCGGAACTGGTGAAAATCGAGCCGAAAGCCATCGGCGTGGGCCAGTACCAGCACGATATGCCGGAGAAGCAGCTGGATGCGGTGCTGGGCGGCGTGGTGGAAGACTGCGTCAACGCCGTGGGCGTGGATGTAAACACGGCGTCGGCCCCGCTGCTGAAACAGGTGTCGGGTCTGACGGCCACCACCGCCAAAAATATCGTGGCCTACCGGGAGGAAAACGGGCCGTTTACCAGCCGGAAACAGCTGTTGAAGGTGCCTAAGCTGGGCCCCAAGGCCTTTGAACAGTGCGCCGGTTTTCTGCGGGTGCCGGAGAGTAAACAAGTCCTGGACCATACCGCCGTCCATCCGGAGAGCTACGATGCCGCCGAAAAACTGCTGACCCTCTGCGGCTATACCGCCGCCGATGTGGGCACCGCCGCCATTGACCAGCTGCCCCAGCGGCTGAAAGCGGTGGGCGAGGAGAAAGCCGCCGCCGCCTGCGGCGTGGGCGTTCCCACCTTGCGGGATGTGGCCGCCGAGCTGTGCAAGCCGGGCCGGGACCCCAGAGACGAGCTGCCCGCCCCCATTCTCCGCACCGACGTGCTGGAAATGAAGGATTTAAAGCCCGGTATGGTTTTCAGCGGCACGGTCCGCAACGTCATTGACTTCGGCGTGTTTGTGGATATCGGCGTTCACCAGGACGGTCTGGTCCATATCTCCCAGGTCTGCAATAAGTTCATCAAACACCCGTCGGAAGTGGTGGCCGTGGGCGACGTGGTGAAGGTGGCGGTCCTGGAGGTGGACGAGAAGCGGAAACGCATCAGCCTGACCATGAAGGGCGTCGAAAACTGATACCATAAAAAATAACAGAACTGACCGTTTCAAAGCGGTCAGTTCTTTGTTATGATGGTGGCACTTCAGAGAAACAAAGGAGTCTTTCCCATGAAACAGTCCTATCTCAACTTGCAGCGGGTCACGGCCATTGCCATGCTGGCGGCCATGTCCTATGTGGTATTCACCTTTCTGCAAATCAAAATCAGCCTGCCTGGCGGCGACGCCACCTCCATTCACCTGGGCAACGCCGTCTGTGTCCTGGGTGCGCTGCTCATGGGCGGCCTGGCCGGTGGTCTCGGCGGTGCGATTGGCATGACCATCGGAGATTTGTTCGACCCGGTCTATGTGATCTACGCCCCTAAAACGTTCCTTTTGAAATTGTGTATCGGTTTGATTACCGGCTTTGTGGCCCATAAGCTGGGACGCATCAGCGAAAGCAATGATCCCCGCCATATCCTCCGCTGGTCGGCCCTGGCTGCGGCGGCGGGATTGCTGTTTAATGTGATTTTCGATCCTCTGGTGGGTTACTTCTATAAGTTGGTGATTTTGGGGAAACCCGCCGCTGAGGTGACGCTGGCCTGGAATGTGGCGTCTACTTCCATCAATGCGGTGATTTCCGCCGTTGCCGCCGTGGCGATTTACGCGGCGCTGCGTCCGGCATTGCGCCGGGCGGGTCTGGCCCAGAAGCTGGAGCCCCACCGGGCATAATTAGAGCGTATCTGAAAACTATTCCGCAGTAACTAAGTTGTACAAAAGCGCTAAAAACGATACAATAAAAGAAAAATGGGGGTATCGTTATGGCAGCAAAGCGATATGA
>CALWXC010000021.1 GCA_944385415.1 uncultured Oscillospiraceae bacterium
ATGGCCCGTTGGTCAAGTGGTTAAGACAGCGGCCTCTCACGCCGTTAACATCGGTTCGAATCCGGTACGGGTCACCAAAAAAGTTCTTGACAAGAACGAACAATGATGATATAATCATTGAGCAAAATTAAATAGCTTACTGTTGAAAAGAACGGTAAGGAGAAGAAAACAGTGAAAGTTTCTTTTGCTTACTTTTCTTTTCAAGGAAAAGTAAGTTGGTGTTGATTGCAGCGAGGGTCCACCTGTTCCCATTCCGAACACAGAAGTTAAGCTTGTTTGCGCCGAAAATACTTTGCGGGCGACTGCACGGGAAAATAGGTAATGCCAACATTCTATTCCTCCTTAGCTCAGTCGGTAGAGCACATGACTGTTAATCATGGGGTCGTTGGTTCGAGCCCAACAGGGGGAGCCAAAAAAAGGTTGATGCCGTCACCAGGCGGTGACGGCATCAATTCTGTTTACAACGGGCCTTTAGCTCAGTTGGTTAGAGCAACCGGCTCATAACCGGTCGGTCCCGGGTTCGAGTCCCTGAAGGCCCACCAATGAAACGGCTAAGGCGTTGTAATAGATAGGGGTATAGCTCAGCTGGTAGAGCGGCGGTCTCCAAAACCGTAGGCCGAGGGTTCGATCCCTTCTGCCCCTGCCATGGATAGCCAGGCTTTCGCCTGGCTTATCCGAGGAAAATTTGATGCTGCTATAGCTCAGTCGGTAGAGCGCATCCTTGGTAAGGATGAGGTCCCCGGTTCAAATCCGGGTAGCAGCTCCACTTTTTAAAACTCCATATGCTGCTATAGCTCAGTCGGTAGAGCGCATCCTTGGTAAGGATGAGGTCCCCGGTTCAAATCCGGGTAGCAGCTCCAAAAAACCGCTTGAATCTCCGGATTTGAGCGGTTTTTTCATGCGCTTTTGGCGTTCTCTGGACAGAAAACTCCCCGCCCCGGAAACCGGGACGGGGAGTGAGTACGGGGACACGATTAGCCGTACATATAGCTAATGGCGCCGGAGTAAGTCCAGCCGACATTGAACAACATCTGGCTGACCTGCGCACGGGTCAAGCTGCCGTAGGGGTCCAGGGTGCCAATGTTGTCCACGCCGCCAATCATGCCAAGGTTATAGGCATAAAGGAGCAGCTGTTCACAGCGGGCGGTGAGTTCTTCCTTGGTGCCGGACATGGACAGCGCAGCCGCCATCAGTTCATAGTTTTCCTCAATCCACTGGTGGATCGTGTCAGCGTCGGGGAAGTCATCGATGGAGTCACGGTATTCGATGTTCTTACCAGCGGCAAGAGCGGCTCTCCAGTTGTCATAGACGGTGCCCCACATACAGGCAAGAACTCCGTCAGAAGAAATTTCATATGCCAATCCATATCCAGCGTCTTTGATGAGGGCAGTTTCATATTCGGTCAAGAGTTTCGTGCCGCCTTTGCGGTCAATCTGCCACATAAATGTAATGGCGGCAAAGGCACGGGACGCCGTATTTTTGTCTTGCAGCGGCTTGTATTCAAAGCCCCAATCGTCACTGGGCACGTTCTGTCCGTACAGTCTGAAGCGGAGGATGTTTACCTGCGCACGGGTCAGACTGTCATCAGGCCCAAACTTGCCGCCGCCGTAGCCCCCAAGCAGTCCGCCCTCCGTCAGCGTCATAACGGCATCGTAATACCATGCGCCGGGTGTGACGTCGGTGTAGGCATGCGTGTAGGTCTCGGCAGGGGTGTTTGGATGGTAAACGTGGTTGACCTTACCCCATTCCTCTTCCATCGCATGGGCGGCGGGCGCTATGCTGGTTAACATCAGCGTGGCCAACAGAGCGGCAACCATTCTTCTGCAGTTCTTCATACCATATTCCTCTCTTTCCTGAAAAAGTCGGGTTTGTGTGCGGATGCTGCCCGGCAGAACGGCCCAGGGGGCGGAAAAACTCCAGCCCCCGCGGGCTTCTGCGGGGCGAACAAAAAGGCCGTGCAGGTATGGAAATTCCCTGCACAGCCCAACAGCACACAAACCCATATGGAGAAAATCCCTTGTAAAACGCCGGGAGAATCGGTATAATGAGCGTGGCGCAAGTTTTCTTGCTGTGTGGGAGGTCGTCTCTCCTGCATAGGGTCATGGGGTGTTGGCGCACCTCATGACCTGCCCTGATTATTCGCCTTATTGTTATTTTAGCCCATGTTGCCGCAGAGTGCAAGCGGTTTTTCGCGGTTTGGTAAGTACCAGGCCGCGCTTTTTGCTGCCCCAAAACAGAAACCGAAAGCAAGCAAGGCCCCCCGGCACAGCCGGAGGGCCTGATAGACTGTTGATACGATCTGCGAACGGATGCTTTTACAGCACATACTGCACTGCATTGATGACTTTGGTATCCAGTACCCCCTGGATGCCCCCAAGGACAGCGTTGATGGTACCACCAATACTTTGGTCCTCGCCGGCGCCAACTGGGCCGATACTCCCCACATCCTCACAGATCATGGTCACGGCATCCTCCAGCGCCTCGCTGCATTTCACAATGGCACAGTCTACGATATGCAGCCGCTCCACAATCCACTGCTTGGGAATGTCATCGGCAATCTGCACCATGGCGCAATCGCTGACCTGGAGCCCCGTGGGCTGCTGCTCCAACATCCATTTGGTAATCTTCACAAAGGGCTTGTTCTCCAGAACGGCACCCTTGGGCCGCGCCAGTTTCACTTCTCCGGAAACCTCGGTCAAAACGGACAGCAGCGCGTCTTTGTGTGCCTGCGGTACCGTAATGTCTCCCTGAACATTCAGGTATTCCAGCCCGGTCCAGGCGTCGCCCTGTTCGGGTACGGTCACATCTCCAATGACATACAGCCTTTTGCCGTAGCGCTCCAAGGTGCTGTCATCCAAAGTAATGTCATCCAGCACAACGGCTGTGTGGTCGGGGACGATGATCAGTTGGGCCTGTTCCTCAATCAGGTCCACCAATTCCTCCACCTTGGACTGTGCAAGAATCACTTCCTTTGCACAGAACGAAGCGCCTTTGCTGCGCAAAGCGGCGCCATCCAACTGGGGGTCGACCATAATCATTCGTTTGGCAGACCAATACAGGCTGTGTTTTGCCCGGAGTGCAAACAGCTTGTCAATGACCGCATTGCGTTTGAGCACAATTGCCCCATCGGGATAGCAGGTGGTAGGCCAATAACTCTTTTTGATACGTTTCGTATAACGCTTCCCACAATGGTTCCTGCCTCCTTTCTGCTTGGATAACGAATGGCAAAGGGAAAGTGTTGCAGAAAAACAGGGTGTGTTGCAAAATCTCCGTCTGGCGGCAATAGGAGAAAAAATAAAAAGTTTTACTCGATTTTTTTCTGTGAGGGCCACCCACCGCCCGTGTGTCTGCGGTGCTCGCCGGGCCTTTTGCGCCATGCCTGCGGTGTGGCTTCTTGCCATACATCCAGTATGCCTGCGAAGCCACACCTTGGCCTGACGCAAAATTCCTCGCCGACCACTCTTGCCAACGGACGGTGGGCAGCCCAAAATCGCGGGGTCCAGGGGCAGCGCCCCGGTCGCGCCGCGCACGGCGCGAAATGCCCGCCCGCCGCAGCGGGCGAAATACTCCAGCGTTCCCAAGCGCCCGTCGCAACGGGCGCAATCCCCAGGGCGTACGACATAAGGCCGCCGTCCCCACCTCATTGCGGGTGGCAGACGGCGGCCTTATGTCGTACCGTGTCCGATAACGTACCCGCCCCACAAACTACGCGGGGCAGTCCGTCCATGCTCGTAGGGCGGCACCTGTGTGTGCCGCCGCGCCGTACCGAGTGACGTTGACCGGTGCATGGGTGCGAATGCGTAACCGTTTCGTAGGGCGCGGCATCCTTGACGCGTCCATGGCGCATTCCGTCCGGGGCCGTCAGGGATGCCGGCCCCTACGCCGAGTGGAATGAATGGCCCCCGCCGTCCACCCCCTGTAGGGGGCGGCGGCGAGGGCCATGGCCTTTGGCCGGGGATTGCGCCATCTGCGGATGGCGCTTTGGACGACAGGGGATTTCGCCCGCTGCGGCGGGCGGGTGTTTCGCGCCGTGCGCGGCGCGGGAGTTTCGCCCGTTGCGACGGGCGACCGGGGGCGCTGCCCCCTGGACCCCGCGATTTTGGGCTGCCCGCCGCTCGTTGGCAAGAGTGGTCGGCGAGGAATTTTTCGTCAGAGCAAGGTGTGGGTTCGCAGGCATACTGGATGTATGGCAAGAAACCGCACCGCGGCTATGGCGGAAAAGGCCCGGCGAGCACCGCAGACACACGGGCGGTGGGTGGCCCTCACAGAAAAAATCGAGTAAAACTTTTATCTGTTTGCCATTACTGCCATCCTGCAACAGTTCCTGTTGTTTCAAGGCTCCATCCGATTGAGCAGGAAGGACAGCTGGAGATACAAGCGCTCCGATTCCTTATCCAGGTCCAGCTCCACCAGCTTCCGGATGCGGTCCAGCCGGTAAAACAAGGTACTGCGGTGGATAAACAGCGTCTTTGCCGTCTGCACCACGTTCCGCTCCAGCTGCAAATACACCTCCAAGGTGTGATACAGCTCTGTATTATTTTCCGCGTCGTAGGCCTGGAGCCGCCGCAGCTTTTCCGACCCCAACAGCCGGGGCTGAATCTGACGGCGGCCGCAGTCCAGCAGATAGTCCAGGGCGTAGTCCTCAAAATGGTAATACCAAAGCATACTGCCGCTGGATTTTCCGCACCGCAGCGCCACGCTGGCTTGGGTATAACCGTCATGGAGATCGGCAAAGTTGGTCAGCTCCGTACTGACGCCCATGCGGAACAAACCCTCCCGCAGAATATAGGCCAGACCGCTGAGGATGGCCGCCGTGGTGATCTGGGCCGCCGTCAGGTTGACCACCACCGCAATGTCCTGGCGATACAGCAGGGCGCGGCCCTCGGTGATCTGGGCTTCGATATACCCAAAGAGACCCGCCGGGGTGATATTGCCCATCTGGGCGCTCTCCGGCGTGATTTTCAGCACAATATAGGTGTCGTTGACATCCCAGGACAGATACCGCAGATGGGCCTGCTGATCCTGATAGTCCATGTTGCTGCCGTCCAGGGCCTGGGATAGAAACCGGTCCAGATCGCTGTCCAGGGACCGCCACAGGAGCTTTTGATGGGATAAGCTCAGGGCCAGCATTTCGGAAAGGTACGTCAAATGGAGATAGTCGCTTTTCCGTAGGGGCCGCTCCAGCTCGTCCACGCAGACGCGGCCGTCGTACCGGTCGCCGTTCCACAGATTGGCGTACAGAATCCGATAGCCCCGGATGGCCGCTGAAAACATGGCCACGTGGCGTTCCACCAGGGTGCTCAGATATTCCTGGTCCAGTTTGAATTCGTTGATCAGGTCCAGGGGCACCATGTCCCGTCCGGTGCGGGGCTCCTTTTCCCAGTGGAGCATCCCCTCCACCCACCGGGGACAGGCCAGAATATAAAAGTCCGTATCATGGATAAAGATGGGATTTTCGAAAATCTCCCGGCTGACCTCCAGCATTTTAATCAGGGGCGTCTGACTTTGCAGGGCCCACTGGAGGGACTTGGACCAGAGGTGATATTTCTCAAAAATCTGCTGGATTTCGTTGTAGACCTCCAGGGGGTCACAGTCCTCGGACATGGAGAGAATGGAGGAGGAAAAGGAAAAATTGTGCAGGTCCGTCCGGCCAAACACAATGAAATGGACGTTTTCATAGCTGCGGAAATCCCGGTCCATGTCCTCCGGCAAAACCAGGTACACATACTGCTCCTGGGGCCGCTGGTTCCGGCGGTAAAACCGGATGCCCACCAGGGCCGGGGTTTCGTTGCGGTTGTGGAACACATGGTCCTGCTGGCGGGCCTCCAGTTCATCGGCCAACACCTGCATGTTCAACAAATAGCGCTTTAACGGATGCTCAATATAGACGCTTTGCATGAGACACCTCCTGATAACCATAGGTAAATTGTAACACAGGTCCAACCGTATCGCAATATGAACAGCCCCGCCGGGCCGTTTCACCGGAGCAAACCGTTCAGTTTTCCGCGGTCAGAATTCGCCCGCCTGTCGGATTGTAACCGCCGCCGAACCCTCTATAATAAAAGGTAAGAATTGCAGCGGGGCTCGGGCTTCGCTGCGGAAAAAAAGAGGAGGCGCACCATGAGTACACCAACAAAAAAACGTAATGGACTCAGCAAGGCTCTGAAACGGTTCTACGGCGTAGGCGACTGCGGCTTTACCCTGATGAGCAACGTGGAAAGCTACTACTTTCAGTTCTTTCTGACCAATCTGGCCAAATTCAGCCCGGCCACGGCGGCCCTGATCGGCACCATCACCACCACGGTGGATGCCTGCCTGTCCTGGATTTACGGCGCCATCATCAACAGCGTCAAGCCCGGTAAATGGGGCCGCTACCGCTCCTGGCTGGTCATGGTTCCCTGGATCATCCCGTTCCTGTACGCGTTCCAGTTTATCAAGATCGGCCCCGAACCCCTGGCCGCCGTCATCGTCGTGCTGGCCTTTGTGACCAGCCACGTGGCCTGGAACTTCCCCTATGTGGCCAACGTGGCCATGATCTCTGTGGCCGGCAAGACGCCCGATGAGCGGGCCCAGCTGGCTTCCACCCGCGGCGCCTGGGCCAACCTGTCCAAGGTCATTTTCTCCTATGTCTGCCCGGTGGTGGCTACCTTCTTCGCCGGGATTGTCGGTGAGACCAACAAGTACGGCGCTACGGCCTTTGTCCTGGCCTGCGTCATGGCGGCTCTGTACTATGCCCACTTCAAGATGTTCGACGGCTACGAAATCGTGGAAGACGTGGACGTTGCCAAGGCCAAGATCAAAAAGCAGGACAAGCAGAAGGGCGGCCTGCTGAAGGCTCTCGTCCAGAATCCCCCGCTGATGGCCCTGATGCTGGCAGACCTGGCCAAGTTCCTGTTTAACTTTGTTGTCGCTGGTTCCGCTTCCTACTATTTCCTGTATATCGCAAAGGATAGCGATGGAAAGGTGCTGGCATTTTACATCCTGATTTCCAATATCTTCTGCGTGGTTGGCTCCTATGCCGCCAAGAATCTGGCCAAGAAATTCAGCTCCCGCAGCGCCGTCATCGGCATGTTCTTTGCCATGGCTGTGGTGCTGGTGGCCTCCAACTTCCTGTATGGCAACATCAATGTGGTCATCGTTCTCATGTCCCTGGCCCAGCTGGGCTACGGTGTGGCCTACTCCCTGACCCCGGCCCTCTATGCCGATACCATCATCTACGCCGAGTGGAAGACCGGCAAAAACGCCACCGGCTGGATCTCCGGCCTCCAGAACGTGCCCCTGAAGCTGGGCGTCCTGGCCCGCAGCATCGTCATCCCCGCCTGTCTGGCCGTGGCCCACTTCGAGGCCGACGCTGTGGACCTGAACAACGTGGCCCCCGAGCTGGAAAAGGCCATCTGCCTGGCCTTTATGATCGTTCCCGCCATCGCCCTGGTGGTGGCCGCGCTGCTGATGCTCTTCGGCTTCCGTCTGACCAAAGAAAAAGTCATCCAGTATCAGGATGAAATCGCCGCCAGAAAATCCGCTGCCTGAAACCCGTTAGGAGGTACCGTTCATGGCTGTTTTTAACGAAAAAGAACTGGAAATCATCGGCCAGTACAACATGCCCGGCATCTACGGTGCGCCGGATTCCATCGTTCCCAAGCACAATTACCCCATTACGCCCAAGGAAAATATGCTGCGGATGCTCCGGGGGGAGATGCCCCTGTGGGTGCCCAACCAGACCCTGGACAACAACGCCATTCAGCCCGACATCATGCCCGACGCCCACGCCCGCAACCACGGCGGCAAGGATTGGTTTGGCATTGAGTGGGAGTACGAGCCCCTGACCAAGGCGGCCATGGTCAAGCCCGGCACCCGGGCCCTGTCCGATCTGACCAACTGGCGGGAGGAACTGACGTTCCCTGACCTGAGCAAAATCGACTGGCAGAAGGACTATGAGGAGAACTACAAGGGCCGCATTGCCGAGGACCGTTTTTCCTATTTCGTCATCGTCAACGGCTTTTTCGAGCGGCTGGCGGACCTGACCAGCTTTGAGGATGCGTTCTGCTACCTGCTGGAGGAGCCGGAGGAGCTGACGGCGTTCTACGACAAGCTGGCCGAATGGCACATCGAACTGATCAAGATTGCCAAGAAGTATTACAATGCCGACATGATTCTGTTCCATGACGACATGGGCACCCAGATCAGCACGTTCTTCTCGCCCAACACCTTCCGGGAGCTGTTCCTGCCCCAGTATCAGAAGGTCACCAAGGCCGCCCACGACCTGGGCATGTACATCGCCATGCACTCCTGCGGCTGCATCAAAACGCTGATGCCCCTGATCATCGAGGCGGGCTTCGACGCCTGGGAGGGCCAGGACAGCGCCAACGACAAGGCCGCCATCATGCGGGAGTACGGCAAAGATTTGGCCCAGCTGGCCCTGTATATCATCCCCGCCGATATGTCCACGGAGGATGCCATTGCTGACATCCACAAGCGGGTGGATGAATTGGCCATGACGGGCCGCTACGCCTGCCGCCTGCGGGATGAAAAGACCGACCGGGAAGTGAATCTGGCCGACGAATTGTACCGTTACAGCCGTCTTAAATACTTGGAGATGGCAGAAAAGGCATAAGACAAAAAAGCAAGGGCGCGTTGCGGCGGAATCTGTAACGCGCCCACGTTTTGTGTGCGGCAGTATCAGGAGAAAAAAGATAAAAGTTTTACTCGATTTTTTTCAAAAAATCGCGGTTTCCAAAGGCAGAGCCTTTGGTCGCCCGTCGCAACGGGCGAAATCCCCAATCGTCCATAGCGCCATCCGCAGATGGCGCAATTCTCGGCAAAGCCGAAGGCCGCCGTCCCCACCCCGTCAGCGGGTGGCGGATGGCGGCCTTATGTCGTACCGTTCCAGATCACGAACCGCCGACCATTCTCAACGTAGGGGCCGGCATCCCTGACGGCCCCGGACGGAATGCGCCATGGACGCGTCAAGGATGCCGCGTCCTACGAACCGGTTACACATTTGCTATTATGCGTCGGTCAACGTCACCCGGCACGGCGCGGCGGCACACGCAGGTGCCGCCCTACGAATACGGCGGTATTTCCGGCGGGCTTGGGGTCTGTGTGTCATCGCCATGCTGCCGCTGGATGGCCCCCGCCGTCCACCCCACAGGGCCGTCGTAGACGGCCCCGGGGGTTGCGCCATCTGCGGATGGCGCTTTGGGACGACAGGGTGTTTCGCCCGTTGCGACGGGAGACCAGAGGCGCTGCCTCTGGTCTCCGCGATTTTTTGAAAAAAATCGAGTAAAACTTTTAACTCTGTTGCCTGTGACTGCTGGTGCGATACAAAAAACGGCGCCGCAGCTGCGGCGCCGTCTGGATACGTTATCCGATTCCGTAATGCTCTTTATTATAGCGGGTGATCTCATCGTCAATGATGGGGTCGGAGTGGGGGAAGATGGTACCCTTGAGGCCGTAGGTGATGCAGGGGATAAAGTGGCCGCCGGGGGCGTAGGCGTCGCAGGCGCGGCGCACATCGGCACGAATCTCCTCCTCCGTGGAATCGGCCCGGTCCACCACAGAGGCTTCCAGACCGCCCATGAGGACCATCCGGCCATCCAGCTGCTTCTGAATCTTGGGGATATCGTTCTGGGGCAGCACGCCCTGCCAGATATCCACGCCGATTTCCACCATGTCCTCCACAATGGGCTCACAGAAGGAGTCCGCATGGTGCATGACGATGACGCCATGGTCCTTCATATAGCCGTAAATGCGCTTGTAATGGTCCTTGAAATACTCGCGCCAGACGTCGGGCTTCATAAACAGGCTGTCCTTGGCGCCCCAGTCGTCGTGGGACAGAATCACATCGGGTTTCAGGTTGTCCACCAACAGCTTGGCGTACTGGAAGCGATATTCCGCGATGGCGTCCACCAGATCGTGCATATCGTCGGGCTCCAGCAGCAGGTTCACCAGCGTATCCTCAAAGCCCATCAGGTAATGGCACTGCTCAAAAATGCCCGTACCCATGAAGCCCATGGTCAGATACTGGTCATGATCCACGGCGGCGGCAGAGGCCTGGCACTCCTCCCAGCCTTCGGAGCAATTGGCCACCAGATCGGGCACCTTCACCGTGTCCCGCCAGCAGGTGATGTCGGGGCAGACCTTGTTCTCATCGGTCACATGGGGCATGGGTCCGGGGGCGTCCTCGGGGAACAGAATCTGCGTGCCCCACTTGTCCACCGACGTTACGCCGCGCTTGCGGTTGCCGCGGGTGTACTTTTGCAGGGGGTCGTTCATAATGGGAACAAAGGGTTCATACTGACGAATCAGCCGGTCGGGCTTTCCGTCGCGCTTGAGGGTCTCCAGCAGTAATTCCTTGGGTGTCATCATGGTTCTGTGTCCTCCAATGCAAATGGTATTGTGCATTTCTGATAGCAGCAGTATACCACGGGAAGGCTGGATTGGACAATTCTACAAACGGTTTTACGGTGCGGTATTCAGATCAGACGCTTTGCCGGATGGGCAAATGAATGATTATATGGTATAATATTTTGATAAATAACGAAAAAATCCGTGGATTTCTCAGAAATTAACGGATTTTTTACGGGTTATTTTCCACAATGGGCCGTTGCTTCCTTGGCAATCACACAGCTGTCGGTGAACGGACAGTGGAAAAAGGAACAGTCACAGTCGGACAGTTTGCGGCCTGCTTCCGTCACTTCGTAGGAAAAGAACACCCGGCGGGTCTGATCCTGTTGACGGCAGAAGCCGCTGAACAGCTGTTCTTCCTCCATCCCTTACGCCTCCTTTCCAACCACCTGCCACGCTTCCACCAGACGGGGCAGCTGCCAGGCGGCGTTGGCCGGACTGGTGGAGGGCAGGAGATGGGCTTCCAGGCCCGTGCGGGATTGCTGGTGCTTCCGGTACAGCCGGTAGGCCGTGGAGCCGTTGCAGAAAATGGCTTCAATGGGGGCGTGGTCCAGAATCCGGGACAGGTCCGTGGGGATCGCATCCCGGATGGAGGCGTCGGAGGACCCGACGATCTCGCACCGGTCGATGACATCCCACAGGGCCAGCCCGTGGTCCAGAATCAGGCGGCGCTTTTCCTCGATGGTCTCCGGCACGGGACAGTCAAAGACGGCGGCCAGGACCTTCCAGAACCGGTTCTGGGGATGGTGGTAGAAAAACATCCCCTCCCGGGATTTCACCGAGGGAAAGCTGCCGAGAATCAGCACCCTGGACCGCTCGTTGAACAGCGGCGGCAGGGGATGGCAGACCGTCACCGCCGCAGTGCCGCCAGCAGGGCGTCCACGGCTTCGGGCTTGGTGGCCCAGGAGGTGACGAAGCGGACGGCGGTATGGGTGTCGCTGACGGCGGCCCAATGCTCAAAGCTGAACTCCTGCTCCAGCCGGGCAATCTGGCTGTTTTCCAGAATGGGGAACAGCTGATTGGTGGGGGAGTCCACCACCATGTCGTAGCCCAAATCTTTGAGACCGGCGCTGAGCCGGGCGGCCTGCTCGTTGGCATGGGCGCCGGCCTGGAGCCACAGGTCATCGTCCAGAATGGTGGAGAATTGCAGACCCAGCAGACGGCCCTTGGCCAGCATGCCGCCCCGCTGCTTGATGGCGTGGCGGAATCCGCCCTTGAGGCTGTCCCGGGTAATAATCAGGGCTTCACCGAACAGCAAACCGTTTTTGGTGCCGCCGATGTAGAAGGCGTCGCACAGGTCGGCCAAATCCTCCGGCGTCACCTTGTTGCCGGGACTGGTCAGGGCCGGGGCCAGCCGGGCGCCGTCCAAAAAGAGATAGAGACCCAGCTCCCGGCAGGTGTGGGAGATGTCCTCCAGCTCCTTTTTCGTGTAGACTGTGCCCAGCTCCGTGGCGTTGGAGATGTACACCAGCTTGGGGGCCACCATGTGCTCGTCTTTGCCGTTGCCATGGGCGGCGAAGACAGCACGGATGGCGTCCGCCGTCAGCTTGCCGTTCACATGGGGAGCGGTACAGACCTTGTGGCCCGTGGCCTCAATGGCCCCGGTCTCATGGACATTGATGTGGCCCGTATCGGCGGCGATGGCCGCTTCCCAGGGCCGCAGGGCCGCGGCAATGACCGTCTGGTTGGTCTGGGTGCCGCCCACCAGAAAATGTACATCGGCGTCGGGACATTGGAACCGGTGGCGAATCTTCTCAGCGGCCTCCCGGCAATAGGGGTCCAGCCCATAGCCCACGGTGGAGCAGAGATTGGTACGGTTCAGCGCCTCCATGACCTGGGGCAGCGCACCCTCGGAGTAGTCGTTGCGGAAAAAATACATGGAAATTCCATCCTTTTTATTAGGCAACGCCGCATAATTGTGCCTGCGGACCTGGTCGGCCCTTTTACTCCAACTGTGCAGTTTGGAAATCTTGAAATACATCCAGTATTCCTGCAATTTCCAAACTTTCATTTGAAGCAAAATGACTCGCCCAGTTCTCTTGTCAAATTATGCGGCGCTGCCGTTAGAATGATATGTAGATATTATACGTCCGCCGTGGGAGAACGTCAATGGAGACTTCGGCAGCCGGTGACGGACCGAAGCCAGCGGGTGTCGAGGGCCGTCCAGGCGGCGGTGGAGAGCAGCAGGACGCCGAAGACCACGCCGAAGATGGCCAGAGCCAGCAGGCAGGCCAACAGGGACGGCAGAGACAGGGCGGCGGCGGTCCCGGCGGCCAATGCCGCGGCCACAGTGCAGATCAGGACCTTGCAGATGTAGGAAAACCGGGGCGTATAGCCGGTGACCGTCAGCAGGTGGGCCAGACTGAGATAGAAGTTGAGAAAATGGGTCAGGGTAAACGTAAAGAAATATCCGGCGATGCCGAACCGGGGCAGCAGCAGGAAGAGGAACACCACGTCCAGCAGATTGGTCAGGGTGTTGACCCGGACACAGTAAACCTGTTCGCCCAGCCCCTTGTGCATGCCGTCCACCAGAGTGTCCATGAACAGGACCACCACCAGGGGCGAAAAGAGCCGCAGATACAGCCCCGCCGTCTCGCTGTGGTACAGCAGATCACAGAGGGGGCCCGACAGGGCGTAGCACAGCCCGGCCACGGCGGCGGAAAACAGCAGGCCCATGCGCAGGCACCGGTCCGTCAGATGGTGAATCCGCCGCTGGTCTAATGCCGCCCGGCAGCGGGCCAGCTCCGGCACCAGCAAATCGGCCAGGGCCAGAAAGACGATGGCCGGGAACATCATCACCGGAAACACCATACCATGAATGGTACCATAGTCGGCCATGGCCTGTTCCGAGGAGCCGCCGGAGCGGGACAGACCACGGGGAATCAGCAAGTGCTCCGTGGTGGACAGGGCCGAGCGCAGCGTGTCGTTGGCTGCCAGGGGCACACACAGGCGGAAGAGCCGCCGCCACATGGACAGTCCGGCGGGAATGGGCCCGGTCCGATGGCCCAGGGCCAGAACCAGCAGCACCACCAGGGTAATGCCTGTGGCGGTGCTGTTGCCCAGATGGATGCTGATACAGGCCCGTTCCACATCGCTGCCGGCCCACAGGCCCAGCAGCGCCACGGTGGCGGCGATGGATAAGAGCTGTTCCAGCAGCTCCACCCACACCAGGGGCTTGAGACGGCCGCAGGCCGTGAAATATCCGGCCATGACGGACCAGAGACAGTTGACGGGCATGGCCCAGGCCAGGACCCGGAGACTGGAGGCGGCCCGGACATCCCGAATCCAGGAGACGGCAATCCAATCGGCGGTCCGGTGGAGAATCATCCCGCCCACAACGCTGGCGATCAGCCCGTAGAGCAGGCAGCACAGCAGGGCCTTGCGCATGCCGCCGGGACGGCGGGCGCCGTACTCCTCCGCCGTCAGATACATGGCCGCCACCCGGACCCCGGCGGTGCTGATGGTCATGGCCAGAAAGCTCACCGACAGAATCAGCTGTAACAGGCCGATTCCGGCGGCGCCGATGCGATTGGAAAGATAGACCTGAAAACACATGGCGCTGCCCCGCAGGCCCAGATTGGCCGCCGTCAGCAGCAGCGTGCCGCGAAAAAGAGAATGGCGCTTCAAAAAAATCACCCCTGTCCAAGGATATTGGACAGGGGCGGGAATTAGACATCCGATTGTTTATGCCAGCTTCACCGTGTAGTAGACGGCGGCCGCCAGCTCGAAGGCGGCAACGGCAAAGAGACAATAGTAGGCGAAGACGGAGCCCAGAACAGCGGCTACGGCCAGGCACAGGACCCACACCACACAGCTGAGATAGACGGGCAGGGGAGAGGTGTTGGCTGTGGCGATGGCAATGGAGCGCTTGCCCAGCTTGAGCATACCGTCGTCGGTCTTGCGGGCCTTGAAGACCACCAGGGCCACCACGGCGATGATAACCACCAGCAGCGCATAGAGAGCCATGGCAAAAAGACGGCCATTGTAGAGACGGCTCAGGGCGTAGAACACGCCGCCGGCGGTGATGTTGACGCAGGACAGCAGGAAGAACTCCGGCTGATAGAGCATGGCGATCATATAGAGGACCGTCGCAGCGATATACACCGCGTACAGATAGGGGATATAGCTGACCCAGGTGACATACAGCACCCAGCAGCTCAGAGCGACAACCAGGAAGAAGATGCCCAGAATCCAGGAGAAGGTGTGGAGCAGGGGCCGCACCCGGCGGCTGTAGAACCACAGGCCCACGGAGCCGAGAAACAGCACCGCTGAAGCGATGCCCACACCCAGCAAAACGGATTGGGTGGTAAACATGGTGCCCACCACCGAATAGTAACGGCTGGTAAACTGGAGACCAACCAGCAGCACGCAGAGCATAACCAGCGCTGCCATGATCTTGTAGATGACGGAGTCATCGTCGCGGTTGGAGTTCTTTTGCGGCACGGGCCGCTGATTCATAGCCATTTGATCACACATTCCTTTTCTGATAGAGTCAGTCCAGCTCGCCGCAGGCGAACAGCAGTGCCGTCAAGGCACAGAGCGGCGCTGTCTCACAGCGCAGAATCCGTGGGCCCAGGGTGCACACCGCCAGTCCGGCGGCGGCGGCTTCCTCCACCTCCGACGGCTCAAAGCCGCCCTCGGGTCCGGTGAGAATGGCGGCGGTGGAAAAGGGGCCCGATTCCACCCGGCTGCGGAAGGTCACGGACCGCTCATTCTCATAGAGCAGGGCGGCGCAGTCGCAGGCTGCCGCCTCTGTCACAGCCGCGGCAAAGGAGGAAACGGTCCGGACGGTGGGAATCCGGCCGCGGCCGCTCTGTTCCGCCGCCGATGCGGCGATTTTCTGCCATCGCTCCAGCTTTTTGACCAGGCTCCGGTCATCGGGCCGGGAGACACAGCGAGCGGAGGGAAAGGCCACAATCTCCCAGGCGCCCAGTTCCGTCGCTTTTTGAATCACATGTTCCAGCTTGTCGGACTTGGCAAAGGCCATGTAGACCGAGGCCCGCAGACGGGGTTCCGAAGCAGAGGGGGCGCAGCCCCGGACAGTCAGCACCAGACGGTCGGATGTCAGCTCCGCCACGGTGCAGTCGTAATCGGTACCGGCGCCGTCGCAGACCGCCACGGCATCGCCGGGGCGCAGCCGCAGCACGCGGGCATGGGACGCCTGCTGTCCCGTCAGGACAATGGCGCCGTCCACAGGACCGCCGTCCGAAAGAAAAAATCTCGGCAAGGGAAAACCTCCGCATCTCTGCAATTTACAACAAAATTCATTATATCAGAAACATGCCCGATACGCAAGCCGAAAAAGCGTCCATTTTTTCCATTTTTTCCATTCGGCAAAAAATTCTGTTGACAAATCCTGTGCCTGCCGTTATAATAATCGACGCATAAAACAATATGCCAGCTGCGAGAGTGCTGGAACCGGTAGACAGGCACGTTTGAGGTGCGTGTGACAACAGTCGTGGGAGTTCAAGTCTCCTCTCTCGCACCACGTCGGAGCAAAGTTCGCTTTGCTCCGGCTTTTTTATGCCCGGAGCCACACACCCAGACGAAATAATTTGTCCGGTCTCGCCTGGCGCTTGTTATGTTTTTCCCGTTTTGGCCGAAATCATAAGTAGAGGAACCCCTGTCGTTTTTGTCCATCCGTTTCGATTGCCCCGCTGGGGCGGAAAACGGGTATCGCGTTTCTTTCTTGCGCAGCAAAAAACGGACCGAAGGGAGGCTGTCCATATGAAATTGGGTCAAGCGCAGAAAATCGCCAACACACAGCTGGACTGGCTTCGGCAGAGAAAACAGGAGCTGACCAAGCTGCTGGAGGATGGGCCCGCCGCCGGCAGCAGCTATGACCGGGTGGAGCTGTCCAAGGCCCTGTCCGCCGTGGAGGAGGAGTACGAACAGACCAGCGCCATCGCGGAGCAGCTGTCGGCCTGGAACATGAACATCCAAAACGCCGAAGCTGCCCGGCAGCAGAGCGAAGCCATCGCCGAGGAAGCGGAAAACTTCATGAAGATTCTCGAGGTGTTCCGGCGGATTGCCAAGGGGGACCATGTGCCGCCTGTGGATGAAAACAAGCTGATGGAATACAGTATGGAGATGTACATGGCCGCCAAAAACATGGCCCTCATGAACCGCAACGCCGAGAGCGAGGACCACGATTCCCTCTGGGGCGACGAGGAGCCGGAGGAAACGCCGGTGGACCCGGCGGAACTGGCCAACAATACGGAGGTGGGCAACCCGGTTCCGCCCATACGGTCATCGGATCTGCCCGAGCTGTCCGCCGACGGCGGCTGACGCGCCCCGGCAATTCCACAACGCAGCGTCCAACGCGCCGAAGTATCAGACTTCGGCGCGTTGGCTTTTTTTGTGCAAACTGCCATTGACAGATGGGTCTGCCTTTGCCTATAATAATTATAACATGTAAATAATTATATAGTTCGCAAAGGAGACCAGTTTGGAGAAAGTAAAGCGGTATTTGGTGTTTTTGGTGGGATTGTTCGTCAACTCCCTGGGGGTCAGTCTGATTACCCGGGCGGATTTGGGCACGTCGCCCATTTCGTCCATCCCCTATGTGCTGAGTTTGAATTTCTCCTTTACCCTTGGAGAATTTACCATCGCGTTCAGCCTGCTGCTTATTGTGTTGCAGCTGCTGATTCTGCGGAAAAACTTCAAGCCGGAACACTGGCTGCAAATCCCCATTTCCGTGGCCTTCGGCTATTTTATCGATCTGACCACGGCCATGCTGGGGGACTTCCGGCTCACCAGTTATCCGGCACAGTTCGCGTTCCTGCTCTTTGGCTGCGTGGTACTGGGCGTGGGCGTCTATCTGGAGGTGCTGCCCAATGTGGCCATGCTGCCCGGAGAGTCCTTCGTCCGTGCCGTCTGCACCACCTGGAAGCGGGAATTCGGCGCGTCGAAAATCGCTTTTGACGTGTCCATGACGGTGCTGGCCGCCGTTCTGTCCGCGGTGCTGGCCGGTGTCCGGGAGGGTACCGTGGTGGCGGCCCTGCTGGTGGGCTTCATCGCCCGGCAGCTGAACAAGCGCCTCCGCGATCTGCCCAGCCGTCTCTTTGCCGCGGCTCCGGTCCACAGCTGATGGCTTCAAAATCCTGCAAAAAAAGACGCCCCGGCGGGCGTCTTTTTTCTGTTTACAGGGTGTAGGCCGGGCGGATATACCGGGCGGAGGAATCAGGGGCCGGGCGCATCCGGATACCGGAGACAATGCCCACGGCGGCAAAGGTGGTCACCAGGGAGGAGCCGCCGTAGGAGATAAAGGGCAGCGTCAAGCCGATGACGGGGAAGACGCCCATGCACATGCCGGTGTTGACGATGATCTGGAACATAAATGTGGCGGCGATGCCGATGCAGATGAGCCGGTTCATATAGCTGCCGGATTTGACGCCCACATAGATGCAGCGCAGGACGATGGCCGTCAGCAGCAGCAGCACCAGCAGACAGCCCACCATGCCCAGTTCCTCGCCAATGGCGGAGAAGACAAAGTCCGTATGCTGGGCAAAGAGGAGACCGCCGGTCTGGGTCCGGGAGCCGTGGAACAATCCCTGGCCCGTCATGCCGCCGCCCTGGAGGGAGGCCAGACTGTTGAGGGTGTGCCAGCGGACGGAGGCGCCCTGGGGGTCAATGGTGGGGTCGAAGATCATCAGAATCCGGTTTTTCTGGTAGTCCTGCATAAAGCGGGTCCAGATGATGGGGGTGGCCACGGCCAGACCCGTACCGGCGGCGGCGAACCAGCCCAGGTTGACGCCGCCCACATAGGCCATGAAAATAAACGCGATGATATAGGGCAGGGCCACGCCGGCGTCGCTGGAGGCCGCCAGAATCAGCGCCACATTGATGCCCAGAATGGCCACCATCTGTCCAACAGACCGGAAAGAGGAAACCTTGTTCCGGTAGATGCTCATGGTTTTGGCCAATACAATAATAAAGGAAATCTTACAGATTTCGCCGGGCTGGATGTTGAAGGGCAGCCAGGAGAAAGCCAGCCAGCTGCGGTTGCCGGTGCCGCCGTCGGTGCCCCAGACAAACAGGGTGCTGAGAAACAGGATATTGAAAATCATGAGGATTTCCCGCCGCTCGGCCAGAATATCGATATCAATAAAGGAAAAAATCACATAGAGACCAATGCCGATGAGCATTGCCAGGGTCTGCACCAGCACGAAACGGGTGGAGCCCATATAGGCGGTGGTACTGGCCACGATGACGATGCCGAAGAGACTGGCCGCCAGACACAGACCCAGCAGCAGCAGATCGGCCTTTCGGAAAAATTCCCGGGAGAGGGTCAGGAGCTTGTGCAAATTGGAATGCTCCTCCTTTCTGTGGGTTGCTATCTCAATATTATATCAGTATGTCCGGCGGATGTAAACAAAAACCGCCGGGATTTTTGTTGTGGTTGCACAGTCCGTCAAATGGTGGTATGATAACAAGGATAACGCGGCTGTCGGGAGACGGCCGCCAGGAAATCCGGGAAGGAGATCACCATGGTGCAACGGAACGCGCCCATCGGGGTATTTGACTCCGGTCACGGCGGCATCAGCGTCCTGCGGGAACTGGTGCGCCGGATGCCCTGTGAGGACTTTTTATATTTTGGAGATTCGGCCAACGCCCCCTATGGTCCGCGGACCACGGAATCGGTGCAGCAGCTGACCTTTGCGGCTGCGGAACGGCTGCTGAATGCCGGATGCAAGGCGCTGGTGGTGGCCTGCAACACGGCCACGGCGGCGGCCATTGACCTGCTGCGGCAGCGGTACGACCAGATTCCCGTGGTGGGCATCGAACCGGCCCTGAAACCGGCGGTGCTGGAAAACGACCATCCCCATGTGCTGGTCATGGCCACGGAGATGACCCTGCGGGAAGAGAAATTCCACCGGCAGATGGAATCCTATCAGGACCGGGCGGAAATCTACCGGCTCCCGGCGCCGGGCATCGTGGAGAGCGTGGAGCAGGGGAGAGTGGACGGTCCGGAGCTGGAAGCGTATCTGCGGGACATTCTGCGGCCCTATGAAACGGTGCCCATTACGGCGGTGGTTTTGGGCTGTACCCATTTTCCCTTTGTTCAGGGGGCCATTGAGCGGTGTATGGGCCATCCGGTCACCATCTACGACGGCGGACCCGGCACGGCCCGGGAGACCCGGCGGCGGCTGGAGCGGGCGGATCTGCTGACGGACCGGACCACGCCGGGCCGGGTGGAGCTGACCAACAGCCGCCCGGAGGCTGTGGCGCTGTCCAAACGGCTGCTGGAGCTGTAGCCACGCAGCTACCATACCCCAATTTAAAAGTTTACTCGATTTTTTCAAAAATCGCGGGGTCCAGGGGCAGAGCCCCGGTCGCGCCGCGCACGGCGCGAAATTCCCGCCCGCCGCAGCGGGCGAAACACCCCATCGTCCCAAAGCGCCATCCGCAGATGGCGCAATCCCCACGGCAAAGCCGTAAGGCCGCCGTCCCCACCCCAATGCGGGTGGTGGACGGCGGCCTTTTTGGGTATCAGGCGGCGGGGCGGAATCCTGGTGCAAAATGCAGAGCTGCACAAAACGGTGCATCCTTTGATGGGGCGTCGGCCCCTACAGATACTGTAGGACAGAGGGCGGGGGCCGTCAGGGATGCCGGCCCCTGCATCAATAGAAATTCCATGGGACCTGCCGGCGGCGGGGGCAAGCCCCACGCCCTACGGGGTGGAACCCATCGGCCAGTGGAAACGGGGAGGCCGCCAACGGCACGCATGTCCCGCCCTACAAAAAAACAGGCCGCCGGTCTCTGCCGTGCGGCCTGTTTCGTCCATAAAACACAAAAAACAGCCGCAAATTGCGCCTGTTTTTTCTCCACATCCTGTTGACACCAGGTTTCGGACATGTTAGAATAGATATCCATAATGCCTGATTATGCCCAGTGCCCCAATTTTTGCTTTGCGTGGGTAGTATACCACAGCGTGGCGGCGGAATCAAGGCACGTTGGGATAAATTCAACAACGCATCCGGGCGTATCAAAAACGGACGGAAACTACCACCGGCCCGCGGGCCGAGAGAAAGGCTGTGATGATTCATAATGGAGATGGTCAAGGACGTATACTTTGGCAAAACTCTGCGTAAGAGCTACTCCAAGCACAAGGACATCCTGGAGATCCCCAACCTGTTGAAGATCCAGAAGGATTCCTTTGAGTGGTTCCTCAAGGAGGGCCTCCGGGAGGTCTTCAAGGACATCGACACCATTACCGACTACTCCGGCAACCTGGAGCTGTCCTTCCTGGACTACAGCATGGACGAAAAGCCCAAGTACACCGTGGAGGAGTGCAAGGAGCGGGACGCCACCTACGCCAAGCCCATCAAAATCCGGGTGCGCCTGCGCAACAAGGCCGCCAACACCATCAAGGAACAGGAAATCTTTATGGGTGATTTCCCCCTGATGACCAACGGCGGTACCTTTGTCATCAACGGCGCCGAGCGCGTCATTGTCTCCCAGATCGTCCGCAGCCCCGGTATGTACTACGGCGATATCGTGGACAAGGCCGACATCCACAGCTACACCGCCACGGTCATTCCGTACCGCGGCGCCTGGCTGGAGTATGAGACCGACGCCAACGACGTGTTCTATGTCCGCATCGACAAGAACCGCAAAATCCCCATCACCTGCCTGATCCGCGCCCTGGGCATCGAGAGCGAGGGCCAGATCAAGGAGCTCTTTGGCGAAGATCCCCGCATTATCGCCACCCTGGAGAAAGACACCTGCCACACCCGGGAGGAGTCCCTGCTGGAGATCTACCGCAAGCTGCGCCCCGGCGAACCCCCCACGGTGGAGAACGCCGAGTCCTACATGGACGCCCTGTTCTTCGACGCCCGCCGCTACGACGTGTCCAAGGTGGGCCGCTACAAGTTCAATAAGAAGATGGACATCTGGAGCCGTCTGGCCGGTCAGACCCTGGCCGCGCCCGTGGCCGACCCCATGACCGGCGAGATTCTGTTCATGGACGGCAAGACCCTGACCCGCGAGGAGGCCCAGCAGATCTCCGCCCGCGGCGTCAACGAGGCATTGCTGAACATCGACGGCCGCATGGTCAAGGTTTTCTCCAACGGCATGGTGGATATGAAGAACTTCGTGGACTTCGATCCCGCCGAGTACGGCATCCGGGAGAAGGTCTGCTTCCGCGTCCTCAAGGAAATGCTGGAGACCGTTCCCGCGGGCGGCTGGAAGGACGCCATTGAAGAGCGCCGGGACGACCTGATTCCCAAGCACATCACCAAGGACGACATCCTCGCGTCCATCAACTACCTCAACTGCATGGTCTACGGCGCCGGTACCACCGACGACATCGACCACCTGGGCAACCGCCGTCTGCGCTGCGTGGGCGAGCTGCTCCAGAACCAGTTCCGTGTGGGCTTCACCCGTCTGGAGCGCGTCATCCGTGAGCGCATGACCACCCAGGAGCAGGACAAGACCACGCCCCAGCTGCTCATCAACATCCGCCCCGTGACGGCGGTCATTAAGGAGTTCTTCGGCTCCTCCCCCCTGAGCCAGTTCATGGACCAGAACAACCCCCTGGCCGAGCTGACCCACAAGCGCCGTCTCTCCGCTCTGGGCCCCGGCGGTCTGAGCCGGGAACGCGCCTCCTTCGACGTCCGCGATATCCACTACAGCCACTACGGCCGTATGTGCCCCATCGAGACGCCCGAAGGTCCCAACATCGGTCTGATCAACTATCTGGCCTCCTTCGCCAAAATCAACGAGTACGGCTTCATCGAAGCCCCCTACCGCAAGGTGGTCAAGAACGAGAACGGCTGCTTCGTCACCGACGAGGTGGACTATATGACCGCCGACGTGGAAGACGATTTCTATATTGCCCAGGCCAACGAGCCCCTGGATGAGAACGGCTGCCTGGCCAACAAGCGCATCATCTGCCGTCACCGCGACGAGATCACCGCCGTGGATCGGGAAGTCATCGATTATATCGACGTCTCCCCCAGAATGATGACCTCCGTGGCTACCGCCTTTATTCCGTTCCTCCAGAACGACGACGCCAACCGCGCCCTGATGGGCGCCAACATGCAGCGCCAGGCCGTGCCCCTGCTGGTCACCGAGGCCCCCGTGGTCGCCACCGGCATCGAGCACAAGTGCGCCGTGGACTCCGAAGTGTGCCTCAAGGCCAAGGGCCCCGGCACCGTCACCAAGGTGTCCGCCGACGAAATCACCATCCGTTACGACAACGGCAATGTGGCCACCCAGCGGCTCACCAAGTTTGCCCGGTCCAACGCCGGTACCTGTGTCAACCAACGCCCCATCGTCTCCGTAGGCGAGCGGGTGGACACCGAGCAGATCATTGCCGACGGTCCTTCCTGCTCCCAGGGTGAGATTGCTCTGGGTAAGAACGTCCTCATCGGCTTCCTGACCTGGGAAGGCTACAACTACGAGGACGCCATCCTCCTCAACGAGCGGCTGGTCCGCGAGGACGTCTTTACCTCCATCCACATCGAGGAGTACGAGACCGAGTCCCGTGACACCAAGCTGGGCCCCGAGGAGATCACCCGCGACATCCCCAACGTGGGCGAAGACACGTTGAAGGATCTGGACGAAAACGGCGTCATCCGCATCGGCGCCGAGGTCACCTCCGGCGACTATCTGGTCGGCAAGGTCACCCCCAAGGGCGAGACCGAGCTGACCGCTGAGGAGCGGTTGCTCCGCGCCATCTTCGGTGAGAAGGCCCGCGAGGTCCGTGACTCCTCCCTGAAGGTGCCCCACGGCGAAAGCGGCATCATCGTCGATGTGAAGGTCTTCACCCGTGAAAACGGCGATGAAATGTCCCCCGGCGTCAACAAGGTGGTCCGCGTCTATATCGCCCAGAAGCGTAAGATTTCCGTTGGCGACAAGATGGCCGGCCGTCACGGCAACAAGGGCGTTGTCTCCCGCGTTCTGCCCGAGGAGGATATGCCCTTCCTGCCCGGCGGCACCCCCCTGGATATCGTTCTGAACCCCCTGGGCGTGCCGTCCCGTATGAACATCGGCCAGGTGCTGGAGGTCCATCTGGGCTACGCCGCCCGGACCCTGGGCTGGAAGATCGCCACGCCCATTTTCTCCGGCGCTACCGAAAACGACATCCACGAGACCCTCAAGATGGCCGGTCTGGCCCGCGAGGTGGGCGTGGACGAGACCCTGACCGGCAAGGAGCTGTATCTGGCCGGCGAGGGTGAAATCCCCGAGGGCGGTCTGGCCAAGGAGCCCCTGCGTCCCCTGACCGCCGAGGAGAAGGCCGACATGGCCCAGCTGAAAGCCTGGCAGCAGGAGGGACGTCTCCGCGTGGCCGACGGCAAGAGCATCCTCTACGACGGACGCACCGGCGACGCCTTCGACAACCGCGTCACCGTCGGTTACGTCTACTTCCTCAAGCTCCACCATCTGGTTGACGATAAGATTCACGCCCGTTCCACCGGCCCCTACTCCCTGGTTACCCAGCAGCCCCTGGGCGGCAAGGCCCAGTTCGGCGGCCAGCGCTTCGGTGAGATGGAAGTGTGGGCCCTGGAGGCCTACGGCGCAGCCTATACGCTGCAGGAGATTCTGACGGTCAAGTCCGACGACGTGACGGGCCGTGTCAAGACCTATGAAGCCATCGTCAAGGGCCACAATGTGCCCAAGCCCGGCGTACCCGAATCCTTCAAGGTTCTGGTCAAGGAGCTCCAGTCCCTGTGTCTGGATATCCGCGTTCTGGACGAGGAGGGCAACGAGATCGAGCTGAAGGACGAGGACGAGGATGAGATCAGCTACGGCGGTCACGAGACGTATGTGGCCGACGAGAACGAAGCCGCCGGCGCCGGTTACGAAGTCGCTGACGCCGAGGACGCCCTGGGCGCCGGTCAGGCTGCCGCCGGTCTCTTTGACAGCGCCGACGACGGCGAGGAGGAAGACGACCTGGCCGGGGACGACGACGACCTGTTTGCTGACGAGGACATTCCCTTCGACAGCATGGATGATGAGATGTAAGGAGGAGTGATACGATGAGCTACGCAACCTTTGACGCCATTAAAATCGGTATTGCTTCACCGGAACAGATCCGCCAGTGGTCCTTCGGCGAGGTGAGAAAGCCGGAGACCATCAACTACCGGACCCTCAAGCCCGAGCGGGACGGCCTGTTCTGTGAAAAGATCTTTGGCCCCACCAAGGACTGGGAGTGCCACTGCGGCAAGTACAAGAAAATCCGCTACAAGGGCAAGATCTGCGACCGCTGCGGCGTCGAGGTCACCAAGAGCAAGGTGCGCCGCGAGCGCATGGGCCACATCGAGCTGGCCGCCCCCTGCTCCCACATCTGGTATTTCAAGGGCATTCCCTCCCGCATGGGTCTGCTGCTGGATATCAGCCCCCGGATTCTGGAGAAAGTCCTGTACTTTGCCTCCTATATTGTCACCGATCCCGGCGACTGCCCCCTGACCAAGTATCAGATTCTCAGCGAAAAAGAGTACCGCGACATGCGGGAAAAGTACGAGGATGACTTCAAGGCCGCCATGGGCGCCGAGGCCATCAAGGAACTGCTGGAGGAAATGGACCTGGATCAGCTGTCCGAGCAGCTGCGGGGCGAACTGAAAAACGCCGCCGGTCAGAAGAAGCTGAAAATCATCAAGCGTCTGGAAGTGGTGGAATCCTTCCGCATGTCCGACAACAAGCCGTCCTGGATGATCATGGACGTGCTGCCGGTTATCCCGCCTGAGCTGCGCCCCATGGTGCAGCTGGACGGCGGCCGCTTCGCCACCTCCGACCTCAACGACCTGTACCGCCGGGTCATCAACCGCAACAACCGTCTGAGACGACTCATTCAGCTCAATGCCCCCGATATCATCATCCGCAACGAAAAGCGGATGCTCCAGGAGGCTGTGGACGCCCTCATCGACAACGGCCGCCGCGGCCGTGCCGTCACCGGCGCCAACAACCGCGCTTTGAAGTCCCTCAGCGACATGCTGAAAGGTAAGCAGGGCCGCTTCCGTCAGAACCTGCTGGGTAAGCGCGTCGACTATTCCGGCCGTTCCGTTATCGTCGTCGGCCCTGAGCTGAAGCTGTACCAGTGCGGTCTGCCCAAGGAAATGGCCATTGAGCTGTTCCGTCCCTTCGTGATGAAAAAGCTGGTGGAGGACGGTCCCGCCACCAACATCAAGTCCGCCAAGAAGATGATCGACAAGGGCCAGACCGAGGTCTGGGACGCCCTGGCTGAGATCATCAAGGACCGCCCCGTCATGCTGAACCGTGCGCCTACCCTGCACCGTCTGGGTATCCAGGCCTTTGAGCCGGTGCTGGTGGAGGGCCGCGCCATCAAGCTGCACCCCCTGTGCTGCACCGCCTTCAACGCCGACTTTGACGGCGACCAGATGGCCGTCCACGTCCCCCTGTCCGCCGAGGCCCAGGCCGAGGCCCGTATGCTGATGCTGTCGGCCAACAACCTGCTGCGTCCCCAGGACGGCAAGCCCGTTACCGTGCCCACCCAGGATATGATTCTGGGTACCTACTATCTGACCTACGTCAAGGAAGACGAGCCCGGCGCCGGCAAGGTGTTCTCCTCGCCCGACGAGGCCATGCTGGCCTACAATGAGAAGGTCGTGGGCATCCACGCCCCCATCAAGGTCCGGGTGGAAAAGGAGATTGACGGCGTCAAGCAGCACAAGATCATCGACGCCACCGTGGGCCGTCTGATCTTTAACGAGCCCCTGCCCCAGGACCTGGGCTTTGTGGACCGCACGGACCCCGACAAGCTCTTTGACCTGGAAGTTGGCTTCACCACCGGCAAGAAGCAGCTGGGCCAGATCATTGACCGTTGTATCCGTGTCCACGGCTTCACCATCGCCACGGAGACGCTGGACAATCTGAAAGCGCTGGGCTACAAATACTCCACCCGCGGCGCCATCACCGTTTCCATTGCGGACATGACCATCCCCGAGAAGAAGTACACCCTCATTGCCGACGCCGAGGAAAAGGCCGTCAAGATCGACCGCCAGTACAAGCGCGGCTTTATCACCAATGAGGAGCGCTACCGCCTCGTGGTCTCCCAGTGGGAACAGACCATCAAGGACGTTACCGACGCCCTGCAGGAAGGACTGGACCGCTACAACCCCATCTTTATGATGGCCGACTCCGGTGCTCGTGGTAGTATGAACCAGATCCGTCAGCTGGCCGGTATGCGCGGCCTGATGGCCGACACCACGGGCCGTACCATCGAAATCCCCATCAAGGCCAATTTCCGTGAAGGTCTGAGCGTGCTGGAGTACTTCATCTCCTCCAGAGGCGCCCGAAAGGGTATGACCGATACGGCTCTGCGTACCGCCGACTCCGGTTACCTGACCCGCCGTTTGGTTGACGTGTCCCAGGACGTCATCATCCGCCAGAAGGACTGCGGCACCACCGACGGCATCTGGGTGGGCGAAGTGGTGGAGAAGGGCCAGGTTATCGACACCTTCGGCAACCGTATCCGCGGCCGTTACCCGGTCCATGATGTGGTGGACCCGGTCACCGGCGAGCTGCTCCATCCCAAGACCAAGCTGATGCAGCCCGAGGACGCCGACCTGTTCCTGAAACACGGCATCGACAAAATCTATATCCGCACCGTCCTGGGCTGCAAGGCCCGCAGCGGCGTCTGCGCCGCCTGCTACGGCATGAACCTGGCCACCTCCGAGGAAGTCAACCTGGGCGAAGCCGTCGGTATCATCGCGGCCCAGTCCATCGGTGAGCCCGGTACCCAGCTGACCATGCGTACCTTCCACACCGGCGGCGTCGCCGGTGACGATATCACCCAGGGTCTTCCTCGAGTCGAAGAACTGTTCGAGGCCAGAAAGCCCAAGAAGATGGCCACCATCTCCGAAATCTCCGGCCGCGTGGACATCGACGAGAGCCACCGTACCGCTCTCCGCGGCATCACCGTCACCAGCGAGGAGACCGGCGAGGTCAAGGAGTACCAGGTGCCCTATTCCGTGGGCCTGCGGGTCCAGAACGGCCAGCATGTCAACAAGGGCGACCGCATCACCGACGGTGCTCTCAGCCCCCACGACGTGCTGCGCATCTCCGGTCTGGAAGCCGTTCAGGACTATCTGACCCAGGAAGTCCAGGCCGTGTACCGTCAGCAGGGCGTTGACATCAACGATAAGCACATCGAAGTCATCATCCGTCAGATGCTCCGCAAGGTCCGCGTGGAGGACCCCGGCGACACCGACATGCTCACCGGCACCGTGGTGGACGTCATGGAGTTTGACGACGCCAACGCCAAGGTCCAGACCCGCATTGACGCCGGTGAGACGGACCTGAAGCTGGCCAAGAAGGAACTGATCCTCATGGGTATCACCAAGGCCTCTCTGGCCACCGAGTCCTTCCTGTCCGCCGCCTCCTTCCAGGAGACCACCAAGGTCCTCACCGAAGCCGCCATCAAGGGCAAGGTGGACCACCTGGTGGGTCTCAAGGAGAACGTTATCATCGGTAAGCTGATTCCCGCCGGCGCCGGTCTGGCCGCCTATCGGGACTTCCAGCTGGGCATCCATCCCGAGTCCGAGGTCACCGATGAGATGATCGACAACGAGGCGCTGTAATACGAGTTTTCTATGACAATGGGCGTGTTGCAATGAACTTTGCAACACGCCCTTGTTGTCGGAATGCGGTAGGGGCTTCATATTGCGTTTGTAAGGCGGGACCTGCGTGTCCCGCCGGGTACAGTCCAAACCGGCGATTGCATTGCGGCCAATGCGGAAACCGTTTTGTAGGACGCGGCATCCTTGACGCGTCCGGGGCGCATTCCCTCCGGGGCCGTCAGGGATGCCGGCCCCTACACCAATGGAACTGGATGGCTTCTGCCGGCGGCGGGACACACAGGTCCCGCCCTACATTCTCCGACGCACTGCGTCAAACCAAAATTCTGCAACAGCCCCATTGTTTTTGGATTGGTTGCATCCGCCGGGCGGGGGTGGTACAATGACTCCATATGGACACTGGTCCGGAACTGGAACGAAGGGAAGTGCAACTCATGAAAAAACTGGTTGTGTATTCGGGGGCAGACCGGCTCCCGTCGGGACGGGCCGCCGGCGGCATCACCGAAGGCTGCATGGTGCTGGAGGGCGGCGCGTTTCGGGGCGTCTATACCTCCGGCGTCCTGGACGCCCTCATGGAAGCGGGCATCAATCTCCAATGCACCATCGGCGTTTCCGCCGGGGCCATGAACGGTATCAACTATGCGACAGGGCAGATCGGCCGCAGCGCCCGGATCAATCTCCGGTACCGCAGGGACCCGCGGTATGTGGGCCTCCATGCCTACCGGGGCAACCGGGGCATCATCGGGTTTGATTTCCTCTTTGGGGAATACGACAAGCAGGACCCCCTGAGCTGGGGCGCCCTGGAGCGGAACGGCCGCCGGTTTGTGGCCGTGGCGGCCAACTGCTGCACAGGGAAGACGGAGTATTTTGAGCGGAACAACTGCACCGATTTGCGCAAGGCCATCCAGGCGTCGGCGTCCATGCCCTATGTGTCCCGGCCGGTGCTGGTGGATGGCGTGCCCTGTCTCGACGGCGGCTGTACCGACAAAATCCCCTTTGGCTGGGCGCTGCGCAATGGCTACCAAAAGGTGGTGGTGGTGCGGACCCGGCCCGACGACTACCGGAAGACGGTCCGGGAGCGGTCGGCCCGCTGGGCCCAGCGGGTCTATCGGGAGTATCCGGCCTTTGCCAAGGCCTTGGGGGAGTGCGACCGGAACTACAACCGCCAGTGCGACACGCTGGAACGGCTGAAGCAGCAGGGGAGAGTCTTCGTCATCAGTCCCTCAGAGCCGGTGACCATCAGCCGGTTGGAAAAGGACATGGAAAAGCTGGGGCGGCTCTATCATCTGGGCTATGAGGACGCCCGCCGCCGGCTGGACGCCCTCCGGGCCTATCTGGCATAGGCCCCGTACCGGTCCCCCGTGACGAATTGGGGAACATGCCTTGGAAACAGGGAAAAAAAGTTCTGATTTTTTCAAAAATTATCATTGACGAATTTCTCGGATTCTGTTATAATCGCAAACAGTGTGGTCTATGAGCGCCACACGCCGTTTTTGGAGGTGTCGAGAGTGCTCGAAGAACTGAAAACGGGCTCGACCGTCGTGGGCCTCAAGCAGCTGCGCAAGGTCCTCAAGGACGGCACCGTGCAAAAGGTGTTCCTGGCCAGAAACGCCGAGCCGCGTCTGGTCGAACCCATCGAAGCCCTCTGCCGGGAGAAAAACGTCCCGTGCATCTGGGTGGACACCATGGCCCAGTTGGGTACCGCCTGCGGTATCGACGTGGGCGCCGCGGCCGCGGCACTGCTGTGAGCCGTCAAATTTTTGGTCCCAACGGAATATTCTAGGATATTTCGGGATAAAATACTAGCCGGAACCCCCGGCCAGCAAGCTCAGAAAGGAGGAAAATCATGCCTACGTTCAACCAGTTGGTCCGCAAGGGCAGAGAGCAAGTTTCCTACAAGTCCACGGCCCCCGCACTGCAGAAGGGTCTGAACACCCTGAAGAACAAGTCCACCGACCTGTCCGCTCCTCAGAAGAGAGGCGTCTGCACCGCCGTCCGTACCACGACCCCCAAGAAGCCCAACTCCGCTCTGCGTAAGATCGCCCGTGTGAAGCTCACCAATGGATATGAGGTTTCCGCTTATATCCCCGGCGTCGGCCACAACCTGCAGGAGCACTCCGTCGTCCTGATTCGCGGCGGCCGTGTCAAGGACCTGCCCGGCGTTCGTTACCACATCATCCGCGGCACTCTGGATACTCAGGGTGTGCAGAACCGTATGCAGGCCCGTTCCAAGTACGGCGCCAAGAAGCCCAAGGCCGGCAAGAAGAAGTAATTCTTTTTCCGCCCACTAACTTTGCAATTCCCAAACGCCTTGTCGCGAGGCAATGCCTTGCCAGTCGTTTTTTATTCATATAAAAAACCTCTCGGCAGGCACCTACGGAAGGGGAAAGCCCTTTCGGAGTACCTATGAAATCATTCTATGAAGGAGGGAAGCGACGTGCCCAGAAGAGGTAATGTTCCCAAGAGAGAAGTTCTTCCGGATCCCATGTACAACTCTGTCCTGGTGACCAAGCTCGTCAACAGCATCATGCTGGACGGCAAGAAGGGTGTTGCTCAGAAGGTTGTTTACGGCGCCTTCGGCATCATCGAGGAGAAGAGTGGCAAGAGTGGTCTGGAAGTGTTCCAGGAAGCCATGGAAAATATCATGCCCACCCTGGAAGTCAAGTCCCGCCGCGTCGGCGGCGCCACCTATCAGGTCCCCATCGAGGTGCGGCCTGAGAGACGTCAGACCCTGGGTCTGCGCTGGCTGACCAATTACAGCCGCGCCCGCAGCGAAAAGACCATGAAGGAGCGTCTGGCTGCTGAGATCATGGACGCCAGCAACAACACTGGCGCCTCCGTGAAGAAGCGTGAGGATACCCACAAGATGGCCGAGGCCAACAAGGCCTTCTCCCATTTCCGTTGGTAAAGGAGCTAGTTCATGGCTAGAGAGTACTCCCTGGAAAAAACGAGAAATATCGGCATCATGGCCCACATCGATGCCGGTAAGACCACGACGACCGAGCGTATTCTGTACTACACCGGCGTCAACTACAAGATCGGCGAGACCCATGACGGCACCGCCACCATGGACTGGATGGAGCAGGAGCAGGAGCGTGGTATCACCATCACCTCCGCCGCTACCACCTGTTTCTGGAAGGGCAACCGTATCAACATCATCGACACCCCGGGCCACGTGGACTTCACCGTTGAGGTCGAGCGCTCCCTGCGTGTGCTGGACGGCTCTGTGACCGTCCTGTGCGCCAAGGGCGGCGTTGAGCCCCAGACCGAAACCGTCTGGAGACAGGCCGACAAGTATCACGTTCCCCGTATGGTGTACGTCAACAAGATGGACATCCTGGGCGCCGACTTCTACAACGTTCTGAAGATGATGGACGACCGTCTGAAGTGCAACGCTGTGCCCATTCAGCTGCCCATCGGCTCCGAGCAGTTCTTCAAGGGCGTTGTGGACCTGATCAAGATGAAGGCTTTCGTCTTCTACGACGAGCTGGGCAAGGACGTCCGCGAGGAAGAGATTCCCGAGGAAATGACCGACCTGGCCAACGAGTATCGTGAGAAGCTGCTGGAGGCCGTGTCCGATCAGGACGAGAAGATCATGGAAATGTTCCTGGAGGGTGAAGAGATCCCCGAGGACATGATCAAGGCCGCCATCCGCAAGGCCACCATCGATGTCAAGATGGTCCCCGTGTGCTGCGGTACTTCCTACCGCAACAAGGGCGTGCAGGAGCTGCTCGACGCCATTGTCGACTTCATGCCCTCCCCCCTGGACATCCCTCCCATCGACGGTGTCAACCCCGACACTGGTGAGGACGATCACCGTGTGGCCGACGATAAGGCTCCTTTCTCCGCCCTGGCCTTTAAGATCGCCACTGACCCCTATGTTGGTAAGCTGTGCTTCTTCCGCGTGTACTCCGGTACCCTCAAGTCCGGCAGCACCGTGCTGAACTCCACCAAGAACAACAAGGAGCGTATTGGCCGTATCCTGCGGATGCACGCCAACCACCGCGAGGACATTGATATGGTGTACTCCGGCGACATCGCCGCCGCTGTTGGTCTGAAGAACACCACCACCGGCGATACCCTCTGCGACGAGGCCCATCCCATCATCCTCGAGTCCATGGAGTTCCCCGAGCCTGTTATCCGCGTCGCCATCGAGCCCAAGACCAAAGCCGGTCAGGAGAAGATGGGCATCGCTCTGGCCAAGCTGGCCGAAGAAGATCCCACCTTCCGCACCTACACTGACGAGGAGACTGGTCAGACCATCATCGCCGGTATGGGCGAGCTCCATCTGGAGATCATCGTCGACCGTCTGCTCCGTGAGTTCAAGGTCGAGGCCAACGTCGGCGCTCCCCAGGTCGCCTATAAGGAGACCATCCGCAAGAGCGTCGAGCAGGATACCAAGTACGCCCGTCAGTCCGGCGGTAAGGGCCAGTACGGTCACGTCAAGATCCGTGTGGAGCCCAACGAGTCCGGCAAGGGCTACGAGTTCATCAACGCCGTCGTCGGCGGCGCCATTCCCAAGGAATATATCCCCGCGGTCGACGCCGGTATTCAGGGCGCCATGGCTGCCGGTGTTCTGGCCGGCTATCCCGTGGTTGACGTCAAGGTCACCCTGTACGACGGCTCCTACCACGAGGTCGACTCCTCTGAAATGGCCTTTAAGATCGCCGGTTCCATGGCCTTCAAGGAGGCCATGCGCAAGGCGCAGCCCGTGATCCTGGAACCCATCATGAAGGTCTCCATCATCGTCCCCGACGATTACATGGGCGACGTCATCGGCGACGTTTCCGCTCGCCGCGGCAACGTTCTGGGTATGCTGCCCCGCGGCAACGCCCAGCAGATCGATGCCAACATCCCCCTGTCCAACATGTTCGGTTACGCTACGGACCTCCGCAGCCGTACCCAGGGCCGTGGACAGTACGCCATGGAGCCCAGCCACTACATTGAGCTGCCCAAGTCCCTGCAGGACGAGCTCATTGCAAAGCGCGCCAAGGCTTAAATGGTACTTGTCATACGCCGTAAAATGGTGTATGATACAGATATGCATGCTATTCCCATACTCTTATGAGAATTCACCCGAAACACAAGGAGGATTTTTTCAATGGCTAAGCAGAAATTTGAAAGAACCAAGCCTCACGTCAACATTGGCACCATCGGCCACGTTGACCACGGCAAGACCACTCTGACCGCTGCCATCACCAAGTGGCTGTCCATGCAGGGCAAGGCTCAGTTCGAGGACTACGCCAGCATCGATAAGGCTCCCGAAGAGAAGGAGCGCGGCATCACCATCAACACCGCTCACGTTGAGTACGAGACCGACGCCCGTCACTATGCTCACGTTGACTGCCCCGGCCACGCCGACTATATCAAGAACATGATCACCGGTGCTGCTCAGATGGACGGCGCTATCCTGGTTATCGCCGCCACCGACGGCCCCATGGCTCAGACCAAGGAGCACATCCTGCTGGCCCGTCAGGTCGGCGTGCCCGCCATCGTTGTCTTCCTGAACAAGTGCGATCAGGTCGACGACGAGGAGCTGCTGGAGCTGGTTGAGATGGAAGTCCGCGAGACCCTGTCCTCCTACGAGTTCCCCGGCGACGACATCCCGATCATCAAGGGCTCCGCTCTGAACGCTCTGATCTCCGAGTCCAACGATCCCAACGCTCCCGAGTTCGCTTGCATCAAGGAGCTGATGGATGCTGTTGACAACTATATCCCCACTCCCGACCGTAAGGCCGACATGCCCTTCCTGATGCCCGTCGAGGACGTCTTCACCATCTCCGGCCGTGGCACCGTTGCCACCGGTCGTGTGGAGCGCGGCGTCATCAAGAAGAACGAGACTGTCGAGATCGTTGGCCTGGCCGACGAGTCCAAGTCCACCGTTGTCACCGACATCGAGATGTTCCACAAGCTGCTGGACTACGCTGAGGCCGGCGACAACATCGGCGCCCTGCTGCGTGGTGTTGACAAGAAGAGCATCGAGCGTGGTCAGGTTCTGGCCAAGCCCGGCTCCATCAAGCCCCACACCAAGTTCGTTGGCCAGGTTTACGTCCTGTCCAAGGAAGAAGGCGGCCGTCATACCCCCTTCTTCAACAACTATCGTCCTCAGTTCTACTTCCGTACCACCGACGTGACCGGCATCATCTCCCTGCCCGAGGGCGTTGAGATGTGCATGCCCGGCGATAACGTCGACATGAACGTTGAGCTGATCACCCCCATCGCCATCGAGAAGGGCCTCCGCTTCGCTATCCGCGAGGGCGGCCGTACCGTTGGTTCCGGTGTCGTTATCGACATCATCGAGGACTAATTTGTAGCCCTGCGGGCCGGAAGCGTTGCTTCCGGCCCGTTTTCTTTTGGCAGATGATTGTATTTACAGGCAATATCGTGTAAAATAACTTAGATATGGATGCGGTGCGGCTGCACCGCAGGACCCCTTCCGGCATAGAATGAGACGGCACAGACTGTGCCCGACATTGTAAGGGGAGGGGTACGTATGATGGGACAGATGGCGGTGGTCATTCTGGCCACGGCTGCGCTGCTGCTGGTCCTTTGGCTCTGGATGGGGCGGCTGCTGCTGCCGCTGGCCGGGGAGACGGTTTCGGTGGTCTACCGGGGCCGGGACGATGCCCCCGATCTGGAGCAGACGGTTCACAGCTTCGAGTGGCTCCACGACACGGGGCTGGTTCGGACGGAACTGGTCATCGAGGACCACGGTATGGCCCCGGCGGCCCGCCGCCGGGCCGAAACCCTGGCCCGACAGCATGAGTACATCCGGTGGTTGGGACCCACGCAGACAGAACAGGTGAGGTGTGAAGGTGGAAGTACAGCAGGAGATGATACGCGGGAGCGTGTCGGCCATCGTCTATCAGAATGAGGAAAACGGCTATGCCGTGCTGCGGTTCGACACCGAGGGCGGCGAGACCATCACCGTGGTGGGCACCATCCCCATGACCAACGTGGGAGAGCGGCTGGTGGTGGCGGGAAAATGGAGCCGTCATCCCTCCTATGGCCGTCAGTTTGAGGCGGAGTTCCTGGAACGGCTCATGCCGGAATCGGCGTCGGGCATCCAGGCGTTTCTGTCCTCCCGTGCCGTCAAGGGCATCGGCGCCGTCATGGCCAAGCGCATTGTGGAAGCCTTCGGCGTCCATGCCCTGGACGTCATTGAAAACGACCCGGAACGGCTGGCCACCCTGCCCGGTATCTCCGAGAAAAAAGCCCAGGAGATGAGCCGGTCCTTCCGCCGTCAGGTGGGCATCCGGCGGCTCATTGAATTTCTGTCGGCCCACAATCTGCCCACGGAACTGGCGCTGCGGCTCTACCGGGTCTATGGAGAAATGGCCGTGGACGCCATCCGGGACGACCCCTATTTGCTGACGGACAGCTTTTTCGGCGCCACCTTTGGACAGGTGGACCATTTCGCCATCTCCCTGGGGGTGGACGGCGCCGACGAGCGGCGGGTGGAAGCGGGCATCTGCTTTGAACTGAGCCACAACCTGAACAATGGCCATGTGTTTCTCCCGCGCAACAAGCTGGCCGCCGCCACGGAGGGACTGCTGGGCCTGGACCGGGCCACCATCGACGAGGGCTTTCTGCGGCTCCAGGAGCAGGGGAGAATCGCATTGGACCGACTGGCCGGTATGGACATCTGTTACCTGCCGGAGCTGTACGAGGCCGAGGTCTATGTGGCTGAGCGGCTGCGGGACATGGTGAACGACGCGCCCAAGCTGCCGGTGGATTTGGCCAGGCTCCTGGGGGAGGTCCAGGCCAACCGGAAAATTGCCTATGCCCGCCAGCAGCTGGAAGCCATCACCGCCGCCGCCGAGCACCGGGTGGTGCTGGTCACCGGCGGCCCCGGTACCGGCAAAACCACGACGCTGGACGGCATCCTCGACCTTTTCGACCGGATGAAATTGAAGTCCCTGCTGGCCGCCCCCACGGGCCGGGCCGCCAAACGGCTCAGCGATCTGACGGGGCGGGAAGCTTCCACCATCCACCGGCTCCTGGAGGCCCAGTTTGACCCGGAGAGCGGGGCCATGGTCTTTACCCACAATGAGGACGACCCCCTGGATGTGGAGGCCGTGGTGGTGGACGAGACCTCCATGGTGGATTTGCAGCTGATGCAGTCGCTGCTGCGGGCCTTGCCGCCCCGGTGCCGTCTGGTGCTGGTGGGCGACCCGGATCAGCTGCCGTCGGTGGGGCCGGGCAACGTCTTTTCCGATCTCATTCGCAGCGGCGTCCTGCCCATGGTGCGGCTGACGGAGATTTTCCGCCAGGCGCGGGAGAGCTTGATTGTCATGAACGCCCATGCCGTCAACCAGGGCCAGCTGCCCCAGCTGACCGTCAAGGACCGGGATTTCTTCTTCCTCAAACGGCGGACGGCGGAATCGGTGGTGGATACCATCTGCGACCTCTGTGACCGGCGGCTGCCGGAAAATATGGGCATCCCCCCGGCGGAAATTCAGATCCTGTCGCCCACCCGCAAGCAGGAGACGGGCACCGTCAACCTGAACAAACGGCTCCAGGCCGTGCTCAATCCCCCGGCCCCCAACAAGGCCGAGCGCCAGCGGGGCGAAACCGTGTTCCGGGAGGGGGACCGGGTCATGCAGATTCGCAACAACTACGACATCGTCTGGAAGCGCACCGACGGCCTGGGCAGCGGTGTCGGCGTCTTCAACGGCGATATGGGCGTGATTACCACCATCAACCACAGCACCGAGACGCTGACGGTGGTCTTTGACGACGACCGGACCGCCAGCTATGAGTTTGATATGCTGTCAGAGCTGGAGCTGGCCTATGCCATGACGGTACACAAGAGCCAGGGCAGCGAATACCGGGCCGTGATTCTGACGGCCTGGAGCGGTTCGCCGTACCTGCTGAGCCGGAGTATCCTCTATACGGCCATCACCCGGGCCAGACAGATGTTGATTATTGTGGGCGATGAATCGGTGATTGCCCAGATGACGGCCAACGACCGCCAGCAGCGCCGCTACAGCGGATTGAAGCTGCGCTTGCAGCAGCGGGAGCCGGAAGCATGAAGTTCCATCCCGTAACGGTCCTGCTGGACCTGATTTATCCGCCCAAGTGCGTTCTGTGCGGCACGCTGCTGACTTGGCGTCAGCACGATTTCTGCGACAGCTGCCGCAAAACCCTGCCGGTCTGCGATGAAAAACTCCACCGGACCGAGGTGTTTGACGGCGTCACGGCGGCCCTGTGGTATCAGGGGGCGGTCCGTGGGTCCATTCTCCGGTACAAGTTTTCCGGCCGGAGCCACTATAGCCGCTGCTATGGCCGTCTGCTGGCCGCGGCCTGTGTCCGGCTGCCTCTGGAGGAGGTGGACGCCGTCACCTGGATACCGGTGAGCCGTCGCCGCCGCTGGCGGCGGGGCTACGACCAGTCGAAACTGCTGGCGGCTGCTCTGGCCAAGGCGCTGGACAAGCCCCTGGTATCCACCCTCCGCAAGACCAAACATAATCCGCCCCAATCCACCCTGACCACGCCGGAAGAACGGCGGGCCAATGTGCTGGGCGTCTATAGGGCCGTGGGCCACGGGGCAGCCGGGAAACGGCTGCTGTTGGTGGACGATGTCTGGACCACCGGCGCCACGGCCACGGAAGCGGGCCGGACGCTGCTGCTGGCAGGAGCCGACACCGTCTGGATGGCCGCACTGGCCAGAAGCCGAGAATTTAAGGAAAATGAACAGGTGAAGCCATGTTAAAGTTATCACACGATCTGGGAATTGATCTGGGCACGGCCAACGTGCTGATCTATGAGGCCGGAAGGGGCATCGTGCTCCGGGAGCCGTCGGTGGTTGCCGTGGACAAGAACACCGGGAAGGTGTTGCAGGTGGGTGCGGCGGCCAATAACATGCTGGGCCGTACCCCCGGCAATGTGGTGGCCCTGCGGCCCCTGCGGGAGGGCGTCATCTCCGACTATGAGATGACGGAAAAGATGCTGACGCAGATGATCAAAAAGGTGACGCGGTTTGCCTTCGTCAAGCCCCGTGTGGTGGTCACGGTCCCCAGCGGCATCAGCGAGGTGGAGGAACGGGCCGTCATCCAGGCCACCATGGAGGCCGGCGCCCGCCGCGTCTATCTGATCGAGGAGCCCTTCGCCGCCGCCCTGGGCGCCCAGATGAATCTGGACGACCCCGGCGGCCATCTGGTGGTGGACATCGGCGGCGGCACCACCGATGTGGCCGTGGTGACCATGAACAATGTGGCTGTGTCCTCATCGTTGAAGGTGGCGGGTCAGTCCTTTGATGAGCAGGTGATCCGGTACGTCCGCCGCCGGTTCAATGTGCTGCTGGGTCCCAACGCCGCTGAAGAATTGAAAATTGCCATCGGCTGCGTCTACGAGCGGGGGCAGAACGTCAGTATGCGTTCCAAGGGCCGGGACCTAAAAACGGGACTGCCCAAGGAGGTGGAGGTCAGCTCCGCCGAGCTGTACGAGGTCTTCAAGCGTCCGGCCCGGCAGATTGTGGACGAAATTCTGGCGGTGATGGAGCAGACCTCGCCGGAGCTGGTGGCCGATATCTCTCAGAATGGTATCACCCTCACCGGCGGCGGCAGTCAGCTGTGGGGCTTTGCCCAGCTGATTATGGACCGGACCGGTATTCCCTGTTCCCAGGCCGACGACGCCGACTCCTGTGTGGCCCTGGGCTGCGGCAAGAGTCTGCGGTGGATCAAGCAGATGCAGGAGGGCACCATCAATCTGGCCCGGAAAAAGCTGCTGCAGGAATAACGGCGGGGACAGGAGACGGCTATGCGGATTTTACTGGCCCCGGCCAAGAAAATGCGGGTGGATACGGATACCCTGGCACCCCTGGGGCTGCCGGACTTTCTGGACCGGACGGAACGGCTGCTGGCGGTTCTGCGGTCCAGGACGCCGGACGAGCTGCGGGCGCTGTGGAAGTGCAACGAGGCCATCGCCGCCCAGAATGTGGAACGGCTGGCCCATATGGACCTGCGGCGGGGACTGACCCCGGCGGTGCTGTCCTATGAGGGCATCGCCTATCGGTATCTGGCCCCCGGCGTGCTGGAAGACGCGGAGCTGGACTATTTGCAGGAGCATCTGCGGATTCTGTCGGGCTTTTACGGGATGGTCCGGCCCTTTGACGGCGTGACGCCCTACCGGCTGGAGATGCAGGCGCTGCTTTCCGTGGACGATGCCAAGGACCTTTACGGCTTCTGGGGCGATACCCTGGCCCGGACCGTGGCCGGGGAGACGGACACGGTGGTGGATTTGGCGTCCAAGGAGTACAGCCGGGCGGTGACGCCCCATCTGCCGAAGGAAGTGAGTGTCCACCGCTGCACCTTTGCCGTGCTGAAAAACGGCAAAGCCGTGGAGCAGGGGACACTGTGCAAAATGGCCCGGGGAGAGATGGTCCGTTGGATGGCCCAAAACCGGGTGACCAATGTGGAACAGCTGCGGCGGTTTGACGGGCTGGGCTTTGTCTATGACCCGGACCGCTCGACCCCAAACAATGACGTATTTCTGCAAGGAGGAACATAAACCATGCTGGAAGTCGGTATGAAAGCCCCGAACTTTACCCTCAGTGATAAGGACGGCAACGCCGTTTCTCTGTCGGATTTCGCGGGGAAAACAGTGGTGCTCTATTTCTATCCCCGGGATAATACCCCCGGCTGCACCCGTCAGGCCTGCGCCTTTGCGGGGGCTTATGAGGAGTTCAAGGCGCTGGACGTGGTGGTGATCGGAATCAGTAAGGATTCCGTGGCATCCCATGTGAAATTTGCGGAGAAATATAACCTGCCGTTTATCCTGCTGTCGGACCCGGAGCGGCAGGCCATTGAGGGGTTCGGCGTGTGGCAGGAGAAGAAGAATTATGGAAAGGTGTCCATGGGCGTGGTCCGGTCTACCTTTGTCATTGACGGGAACGGTGTGATTGAGAAGGTCATGCCCAAGGTGAAGCCCGATACCAACGCGGCGGAGATTTTGGAGTACCTGCGCAGTAAGCAGTAACACCCGACGCACCAAACGATAAAAACGTACCCAAATATAAAAGTTTTACTCGATTTTTTTCAAAAAATCGCGGTTTCCAAAGGCAGAGCCTTTGGTCGCCCCGCGCACGGGGCGAAACTCCCGCTGGCCGCAGCCAGCGAAACACCCGCGCCGCGCACGGCGCGAAATCCCCCATCGTCCCAAAGCGCCATCCGCAGATGGCGCAATCTCCGGGGCCGTCTCCGACGGCCCCAAAGCCGCCGTCCCCACCCCTCGCGGGGTGGTGGGCGGCGGCTTTCCCGTTTCCCCCGAACCCCGAACAAGCTACCGTCCCACTCGTAGGGCGGCACCTGCGTGTGCCGCCGCGCCGTGCCGGGTGTCGTTGACCGGCGCACGGGGGCGAATGCGTAACTGTTTCGTAAGCGTAAAATCTAACCACGCCTTGTTCCAATAAGTGTAATATGAAACAATACCTCCGTGTAGTGTCAGACA
>CALWXC010000022.1 GCA_944385415.1 uncultured Oscillospiraceae bacterium
TCCGCGATGGCCGTGGCAGAGAACCCCATGTCGATCAGAAGTGAAACCGCGCTGTGACGAATATCGTGGATTCTGATGCGCGGTACTCCCGCTTCTTTGGCTCCCCGGTCCATCTCCCGGTGGAGATAGCTCTTGGTGACGGTGAACATCCGGTCATCCGACCCGATCCCGTAGAGCATCTTGATGTAATCCTGGATTTCCTCAGCCAGAAATTGCGGCATGGTGATGACTCGATTGCTCTTTTCCGTCTTAGGGGTGGTAATCAGATCCTCGCCGTTCAGACGCTGATAGGACTTGTTGATAGACACGGTGCGCTTCTCAAAGTCAAAGTCCGCCGGGGTCAGAGCCAGCAGCTCCCCCTCTCGGATACCGCACCAGTAAAGCATCTCAAAGGCGTAGAAGGACAGTGGTTTATCCATCATCACCTCAGCAAATTTCAAATACTGCTCCTTGGTCCAGAACATCATCTCCCGGTTTTTCTTTTTGCCCATGCTGCCCGCCTTCTTGCAGGGATTCTCCCGGAGGTTGTAGTAACGAACCGCGTGGTTGAAGATGGCACTGAGCTGATTGTGGACCGTTTTCAGATACACCGGCGAGTAGGGCTTGCCGTTCTCGTCCTTATGGTTCAGCATCTCGTTCTGCCAGGTAATGATCTGCTGGGCGGTGATGTTACACATTTTCAGCCTGCCGAAGTAGGGCAGCAGCTTAGTACGGATGATATGGTCCTTGGTAGCCCAGGTGTTCTCCTTGAGCCGGGTTTTCATATCCGCCGTGTAGAGGTCCACGAAACTCTTGAAGGTCATGTCCAGATCAGCGCTGGTCTTGTTGAGCTGCTCGCGCTCCCAGGCCTGTGCCTCCCGTTTGGTCTTGAAGCCCCGCTTCTGGGTCTGCTTGCGCTCGCCATTCCAGTCAGTATAACGGTAGACCGCCCGCCAGGTGTTGGTCTTTTCTTCCTTGTAGACTGCCATGATTAGCCCTCCTTTCCCGTCTTGCCATAGCAAAACTTCTCCATGAAAAAGTTCCGATTGACCCGCCCGGAGATGGTCAGATAGCCCTTCTCACGGAGTTCGGCGTTGAGCTTGTGGATCACCTTGTAGGCGTGGGACTTGGAGATGCCCAGCTCCTGGGCCACTTCCTCCACGCGCATAAAGTTTTGTGCCTGCATTGAAAATACCTTCCTTTCCTCATTGATGACTTCTGCGGCTGGATGTTGTGTTCCATAAATGCCTCCTCACTTTCGTCCGCCACTTTTTTCCCGGATGTATAACCAGGGATTGCGGTAGTTCTTTTTTATTTATTGATTCTAAGCTATTATGCTTAGTCTATTGTCATTATACTAAGCAAAATAGCTTGTGTCAATCGGAGTACGCAAAATAAATTAAATAAAATTGTTTAGGATTCTCTTGACTTTACTAAGCATTTCTGCTACGCTTTTCCTAAAGACAACCAACGATTGGAGTGGATGATATGGCGATTGGCGAACGGATTCACTTTTTCCGTCTCCTGCGGGGGATGACACAGAAATATCTTGGTATGGCGCTGGGTTTCCCGGAGAAGTCTGCCGATGTGCGCCTTGCTCAATACGAAACAGGATCAAGAACCCCTAAGGCGGACCTGACTGCTGCCTTAGCCCAGGTACTGGATGTCTCTCCCCATGCCCTCTCTGTCCCGGACATAGACTCCTATGTGGGGCTCATGCACACCTTGTTTACTCTGGAGGACAACTACGGGCTCAAGATCAGCGAGGTGGATGGAGAAGTCTGCCTGAAGGTCGATGTGCGGAAGAGCAAGGACGCCGCCCGGCTGCATGAGATGCTCTGTTCTTGGCAACAGGCCGCAGCCATGCTGGAGGCGGGTGAGATCTCCAAAGAGGATTACGACAAGTGGCGCTACCATTACCCGAAATTTGACAAGTCCCAGAACTATGTGAAGGTGCCGCCCCAGGACCTCTTTTGATCCTCTCACTTGTAGGCCACGGGGGAGGCCGTTTGTTGCAAAGATCAAGTGAAAATATAAATTTTTGTGTGCAGGAGGTGTCTAGATGGCCACTTATAAAGAAATTCAAGGTTATGTCAAAGAGACTTACGGTTTTTTACCAAAAACCTGCTGGATTGCTCACATGAAAGAGCTTTACGGTATCCCTGTAAAAAACGCGCCCAACAGAATCTCTCCTTCCCATCGCGAAAAACCTTGTCCCCCTGAAAAAATGCCGTACATCAAAGAGGCGTTCCGACATTTCGGAATGATATAAAGAAAAAGAGAGCTAACTGACTAATCAAAATCAGTTAGCTCTCTTTTTATGAATAATGAAAAAGTGTTGCCAAATCGTTGCCACAAAGGGCCTTAACCCCTCAAAAAACCAGTTAAATCAGGCTTTTCCGGGTTTCTGAAATCATTCCCACTCAATCGTGGCCGGGGGCTTGCTGGTGATATCATAGCAAATTCGGTTGATATTGGGCACCTCGTTGACAATACGCACCGAGACACGGTCCAGTACATCATAGGGAATCCGTGCCCAGTCGGCGGTCATAAAGTCGGAGGTGGTCACCGCGCGGAGAGCCAGCGTATAGTCATATGTCCGGCCGTCGCCCATAACACCCACGCTGCGGGTATTGGTCAGCACCGCAAAATACTGGTTAATGCTCTTATCCAAACCTGCGTTGGCGATCTCCTCGCGGTAAATGGCGTCGGCATCCCGCAGAATATCGGCTTTCTCCTTGGTGATATCACCGATGATACGGATGGCCAGACCGGGACCCGGGAAAGGCTGCCGCATCACCAGATACTCCGGCAGGCCCAGCTCACGGCCCAGCTGCCGGACTTCGTCCTTGAACAGCATCCGCAGAGGCTCAATGATCTCCTTGAAGTCCACATAATCCGGCAGACCGCCCACATTATGGTGGCTCTTGATGACGGCGGCATCACCGGCGCCGGATTCGATGACGTCGGGATAGATGGTACCCTGCACCAGGAAGTCCACGCGGCCGATCTTCTTGGCCTCTTCCTCAAAGACGCGGATAAATTCCTCGCCGATGATTTTACGCTTGCTCTCCGGCTCTACCACACCAGCCAGCTTCTCCAGGAAGCGGGCCTCGGCGTCCACACGGACGAAATTCAAGTCCCACTTGGAGAACGCAGCCTCCACCTCGTCGCCCTCATTCTTCCGCATGAGGCCGTGGTCCACAAAGACACAGGTCAGCTGGCTGCCCACAGCCTCGGCCAGCAGGGCCGCAGCCACGGAGGAATCGACGCCGCCGGAGAGGGCCAGCAGTACCTTACCGCTGCCCACCTTCTCCCGAATCTGAGCAATGGCCGTCTTGCAGTAGTCACCCATGGTCCACTCGCCCTTGGCGCCGCAGACCTCATAGAGGAAGTTCCGGATCATATCGGTACCGTGCTCCGTATGGTTGACCTCCGGGTGGAACTGTACGCCGTAGAAGCCACGCTTCTCGTCGCAGATGGCCACATTGGGGCAGGCATCGGAATGGGCCACCAGGTCAAAGCCCTCGGGCACCTTTTCCATATAGTCGCCATGGCTCATCCAGGACACGCCCTGCTTGGGCAATCCCTTGAACAGGCGGCAATCGGTATTATAATAGGTCTCCGTCTTGCCGTACTCTCTGGCGGAGTCGTCTGTAGCAGCGGTGACGCAGCCGCCCAGATTATGGGCGATCAGCTGGCAGCCGTAGCAGATACCCAGGACCGGTACGCCCAGTTCAAAAATAGCCGGGTCCACCTGGGGGGATTTTTCGTCATAGACGCTGTTGGGGCCGCCGGTAAAGATGATGCCCATGGGGTCAAAGGCCTTGATATCCTCCAGAGACATGGTATACGGCTTGACCTCACAATACACATTGCATTCACGGACACGGCGGGCAATCAGCTGATTGTACTGGCCGCCGAAGTCCAGCACCAGAATCGATTGTTTCGACAAACTATATTCTCTCCTTTTGTCAGACTAGGGGACTTTACAGCCTCCCCACTCCACAACTGTAAATCCTTCTCTTTGGAACGGTTCCAACGTTTGCGACGGCAGTTCCACCGGGTCCTCCACCGGTTTCCAGGCCAGAAAGACCCGCAGAAGGCTATCTGGCTCTGGTGTAATGGTCAGACGGGCATGATCCGTGTAAGCTTCCGTCTGGAATGCCATCAAATTATAGGCGTTGCCTTCCATCTGCGGCAGCCAATAAATCAGGAACTCATTGGCCTCCCGTTCCGTCAGGCCCAGTTCCGCCAGAGCTTGCTCCAAAAAGGCCGCCGTTTCGCTGCCCGCCACGCAGAAGCCCTCGGAAAAATCATATTCCGTTTCCGTCAGACCTTCCCAGAACAGGCAGTAATACGTTCTGCCTGTGGCCGGGTCCGTCAGAGTGCCGTCCGGTGCTGCCAGGACGCTCCATCCATCCTCATAGGCCGGATAGGTGGCGGTCAACGGTCCGTCGTGGTCCAGTTCCACCGTTACCTCAGTTTCCTGTTCCGGGTACAGGTAGATGACTGGCTTGGCATCGGCCGTCTCCTCCTCCTGCTCCTGCGGTGTGCAGGCTGTGAACGTCAGCACCACCAACAGTGCCAATAGATAGCTTTTCCATTTCATCGTAGAATACCTCCTTTTTTTGGGGTTCTACCAATCAAAACGGAAAATGCGGCGGGCAGGTTGCAAATTATGGGATATTTTTACTCCTCGCGGAAAATAATGCCGCTTTCGTCGGCCCGCTCGATGATGGCCAGAGACTTCAGGTTGATACCGGCGGCACGGAGCCGGTCGCCGCCGCCCTGGAAGCCCTTTTCCACGGCGCAGCCAACACCCACCAGCGTGGCGCCGGCATTCTTGACGATATCGCACAGGCCGCGGACGGCTTCGCCGTTGGCCATAAAGTCGTCGATGATCAGAACATGGTCCGAGGGCTTGATCCACTCATTGCTGACCAGCAGCGTCACTTTCTTCTTATATGTATAGGAGAAGATATCACTCTGATACAGACCGCCCTCGATGTTGTCGCTCTTGGCCTTCTTGGCGAACACCATGGGCAAACCCCAGCGATGGGCGCAGATGGTGGCCAATGCGATGCCGCTGGCTTCCGCCGTCAGAATCAGCGACACCTGGCGCAGATCAAAATGATGGGCAAATTCGTCGGCGATGTCCTGCATCAGCTTTGTGTCGATGCGATGATTCAAAAATCCGTCTACCTTGATGATGTTGCCGGGCAGAACCTTGCCCTCTTTGAGAATGCGCTCCTTGAGTTGCCGCATAGTGTGATATGCCCCTTTCCTGTTTTTCAAAACATAAATGGTCCTGGATACCGCCATTTTATACTATCCATTATTCCTGATTTTACGATTTTTTCAACTGTAAAGGATGATGAACTTTCCATGTAAAATTTGTCGATATTCGTGGGTTCTACCCACAGGGCGGAAAAATCTCCCGAATTCTGCCCAAAGGAATGAAAAAAGGGGATGCCGCCAGGCGCAGCTCCCCTCTGTATGTTATTCCTCCAGCGCCGCGTTCAGCAGACCGGCATAGACAGACTCCGGCTGTGCGCCCACGGTCTGATCCAGAATGCGGCCATCGCGGAACACCATCACCGTGGGAATGCTCATGATGTTGAACCGCTGGGCCAAATCCGGGTTTTCATCAATATCCACCTTGGCAATCTTGGCCTTGCCGTCGTACTTCCCGGCCAGACCCTCCAACACCGGCGCCACCATTTTGCAGGGGCCGCACCAGGTTGCCCAAAAATCCACCAGCGTCACGCCATGGTCTATGGTGTGGTCAAAATTCTGTTGGTTCAGATGCGAAATTGCCATGCTCACTGTGCTCCTTCCGTCGAGGCCGTCAGCCAACGGTCAGCCGACAGCGCCGCAATATTGCCCTCACCGGCGGCCTTTGCCACCTGATACGGTTTGCCGACACAGTCTCCGGCGGCAAAGACACCGGGCACCGACGTGGCCATGGCGGCATCGACGCCGATGTGGCCGTCCTGCATCTCCAATCCCGGCAGCAGGCTGTCGGCCACCACACTGTCCCGCAGGAGGAACACGCCCTCCACCGCGTAGAGAGAACCGTCCGCTTCCAGTCCGGTGACCCGGCTGCCGTCGCCCTGAATGGCATAACGGGCTGCCTGATGGTATTCCAGCGCGTCGTCCCACCGTTCCGGCTTGGGTCCCCGTCCGAAGTACAGGACCTTGCAGCCAATGCCGGACAGGAACGCGGCCTCCTCCGGCGCTTCCGCACCGAAACCCAGAACCGCCACGGTCTTTTGCCGGTACAGCATACCGTCACAGGTGGCGCAATAGCTGAGACCCCGGCCCAGGTACGTCTGCTCACCAGGTAAGCCCCGCTGGGACACATGGCCCATGGCCAGAATCAGCGCCTTGCCCTCGTAAACCTCGGACCCGGCGGCACAGAGAAACCGGTCCCCCAGGGCCATAATCTGGACCACCTTACTCTCCACCCGTTCAATCCCGGCCACATCCAGTTGGGCTGTCATGACTTCCAGCATGGTCTGGCCCGTCACATCGGGCATACCGGGGTAATTGCTGACCCGTTCGGCCCGTGCCAGGGGGTTGCTCTCGATGGGGTTGCTGAGGACCAGGGGGGTCCTGCCGCGGCTGTGGGCCGTCAGCGCCGCAGAGACGCCGGCGGGACCGCCGCCAATAATCAGAATATCGTACATAAAGCCTCCAATTCCTGATGGGTCAGCCCATCGTTCCTTCCCGGCGGGGCTTGCGCCGTCCCTCCAGCGTCCAGGCCACAGCAAAACCCATAAGGCTGCAAACAGCGCAGGCCGCGATGACGGCAGGACCGCCGTACTTGGTGGGGATAATGGCCACCGTGGAGGCCAGGACAAAGCCCACCACCACATGGAATGCCAGCCGGTAATAGTTGGCAAAGATGTAATTGACCAGGCGGCTCAGCAGCACCACCGTGGCAAAGGCGCCGACGAAAATCGGTAGAACCACGCCCATATCGAAGGCGGCGATACCGGCGGTCATGGGCTCAAAGAGCCCCAGGAAAATCAGGGTGGACGAGGAACTCATACCGGGTACCACCACGCTCAGCCCCCACAGGACGCCGCAGAAGACGTACCACAGAAGATTGGGCTGGATGTGGAAGGTGGTGCCCCGTTCCAGTACATTAAAAAACAGCAGCATCACTACAGCGCTGACCGCCAGGGAGGTCCAGCCACCCCGGCCGTGACCCCGTTTGCCCGCTTCCCGCCAAAGGCTGGGGAACGACCCGGCAATGAGACCGATAAACAGCCAGATGGCCACGGCGGCATTGGCCGCAAACAGAACGTTGACCAGTTTGGCAAAGGCAAAGAAGCCGATCATCCAGCCGATGCCCGCCGGAAACAGCTGGGGAAACACCCGCATAAAGTTGCCGATGGGATGGGCAAAGAAGGACATCATGGGCTGATAGATGCCGAAGAGCACACACAAAACACCGCCGCTGATGCCCGGCAGGATGGCGCCGCTGCCCACCAGGATTCCCTGGACCATGCGCAGGAGCCAACGGCCCGGCGGCATGGCGAAAAACAATTTGTGAAACAGCACTCCAATCGTTACCTTTCTCGCTCCAGACGCGTTAAATTTCCATTCTGAGTATATCATATTTTACTGCTTTATAAAAGAGTACAGCGGGAATTTCTTAAAAAAAACAATGGTCTCAGAATGCAACTGCATCTTGCCCGGCGGTGGAAAATCGGGTATACTGGTCCATGACACGCAGACTAATTTAAATGAGGTGATTCCTTGTTTTCCTATCTGAACCGCGGCGGCGCCTTCTACCGCAATGTGGCGAAGCTGGCCTTTCCCATCTTGCTGCAAAACCTGTGCACCACCCTGCTGGGTCTGGTGGATACCTTTATGGTGGGCGCGTTGGGAGAAGCGCCCCTGGCGGCGGTGCTGGTGGCCAATATCCCGGTGTTCATCATTCAGCTGATCATCTTCGGATTGCAGAGCGGCTCGTCGGTCCTCATCAGCCAGTTCTGGGGCAAGGGCGATACGGATTCCATCAACCGGGTCATCGGTATGGGCATCTATGTGGCCGGCGCCATCTCCCTGCTGTTTGCGTCGGTGATGTTTTTCTTCCCGGTGCAGCTTATGGGTTTGCTGGCTGACAATGCCGAGTTGGTGCCCCTGGCAGCCCAATACGCCCGCATTGTGGGCTTCTCCTATATTTTCAACTGCTTGACAGGCGTTTATGTGGGCGCACATCGGGCCATGGAGAATCCCAAGCTGGGGACCATTGTCTTTGCCTGTTCCATGGTGGCCAATACCTTTCTCAACTGGGTGTTTATCTTCGGCAATCTGGGCGCACCGGCCATGGGTGTACAGGGCGCGGCCTTCGCCACGCTGCTGGCCCGGATTCTGGAGTTTATCATCACGTTCAGCTACGCCCTGACCAACCGGCGGTTCCGTATGAAACCGGCGTTGATGGTGCGGCCCGGCAAGGTGTTGATTCAAAAATTCGTCCGCTATTCCGGCCCCGTGGTTCTCAATGAAACCCTGTGGGGCATCGGTGCATCCCTGTACAAGGTGGTCATGGGCCACATGGAGGGTTCCACGGAGATTCTGGCAGCCCGGGCCCTGGCCGGCAACGTGGAGGACCTTTGCACCGTCATGGTCTTTGCCATTTCCGGTACCACGGCCATTATCATCGGCCGAGAAATCGGCGCGGGACGGCGGGATTCCGTCTATGAGATCGGCGTCACCCTGGACACCCTGGCGTTTTTCTGCGGCCTGATCATCGGCTTGCCCATGGTGGCCTGTGCCTGGCTGGTGTTCCCGGACCTGCTATATCCCTTCTTCCACCTGTCCCCCACTGCCGGACGCATTACCACCATGATGCTGACGTTCATCGGTTCCCTGCTGGCCCTGCGGTCCTTTGAGACCGTGAACATTGTCGGCGTCCTCCGGGGCGGCGGCGATGTGCGGACGGCTACGGCCATTGATCTGCTTCCCATGTGGTTTGTGTCTCTTCCCCTGGCGGCCCTCTTTGGTCTGGTGCTGAAATGGGGCATCTTTTGGGTCTATGTGGGCATGGTCAGTGAATACTTTATTAAATTCACCGTGGGCCTGATCCGGCTGCGGTCCCGCCGCTGGATTCAGGATGTGACGCGGCTCTCTTCGGAACCGTAATCCCAAACAACTGGAACAGGCGCGCTGCAATGGGTTTTGCAGCGCGCCCGTTTTCTCAATATAAAGGATTCACACGATATTTTGCAATGCCGCGCCCCGGACCTCGTCGGCGGCCCGGCGCAGATCGGCTATGGTGCAGCCCTCCAGAATTTTACCGTAGAACTGCTCCACCAATGCCGCAAAGGGATGGTCTGTCGGCAGTTGGGAAACCTCGGCCAAAACCTTGCGGCAGGCGTCCGCCGACTGTTCCCAGCCCGCCTCCTGCACATACCGCCGCACACCGGCGGCGGCGCCTACAGCCATATAGGCCGGGACCACATCCATTTCCACGGCCAGCTTGGCCGCACCCACCAGACGGTCCTCCAGCGACAGTTTCCGGCCCGGATCGCCGCCCACTCTGGCGCAGGTATCGCCCAGGGCCCGATTGGTAAACCGCCGCAGTAAGTCCATCTTATGGAGCATCAGCTGATCCATGGGAACTTCATACCGTTTGGACAGGGCCATCAGGCTCTCGTCCATGGCCCCCTCCGTAAGAATGCGGATCTCCGGCTCGTCAATGGCCTGCCAGATATAGGGCAGCCCCAGCAGATCGCCCAAATAGGCGCAGGTGGCGTGGCCCATATTGTGGAGGTACAACTTCCGCTTGATGTAGAAGTCAAAGGGTGCAAACGGCACCATGCCCGGCAGCTCCGGCGGCTGCCCCTTGAACGCGGCCCCGTCCACCGGCAGATAGCCGTAACGCTCCACGCAGACCCGCAGGGGATCTCCGTCCTTCATCTCCTCCGTCTGCACCGGCACCATACGGCCGATGGAGGCTTCCACCAGTCCCACAGTCTCATCGAACTTCCGGCACTCTTCCTCCGTCAGCTGCTCCTTGAGCATCCGCTCCAGAATCAAGTTGGCGTCCATGAGGTTTTCACAGATGATGATATTCAACGGCGCGTCGGTGCGCTGCCAGCGCTTGCGCAGACCCGCCACAATATTGCCCACAATAAACTTGAGGATTCTCGCGCCCACAGCTGTGGCCATAATGTCACAGTTGGCGATGGCTTCGGCGGCGGCCTCCTGATCGTTGCCATTGACCGCCGTCACCGGCGAGACCATGACATCCTCGTGGCCCTGGCTGGACACATAGCGGACCGGATACACGCCACGCTGCTGCAAGCCCTCCACCACCGGCTCGGCCACATCGATAAAGGTGACGGCGCAGCCTGCCTGGCTGAACAGCGCACCGATAAACCCGCGGCCAATGTTGCCGCCGCCGTACATAACCGCCTGTTTCATTCCGCGTTCCCTCCGTACTGCTCATACAGTTTCATGACCTCTTCCACCGTGCCCACGCCGTCGGAGGCGCCGGGACGGCTCAGAGACGCCGCCGCCGTGCAGGCGGCCAGCTTCAGCGCCGCGTCCAGCTCCATGCCCGTCTCCGCACCGTAGAGGATGCCGGAGCAGAAGGCGTCGCCCGCGCCCACGGTACCCTGTATATAGCCCTTGGGCAGCGTCAGACTGGGAACCCGGTGGAACGTTCCCGCCGCATCCAGGGCGCAGCCCATCTCCGGGCAGTGAATGACAGCCCAGGTGGATACACCCAGGTCAAAGAGGGCCCGCAGGGCCGTTTCCATGTTCTCCGGGTGGAGCGTTCCGGCATCGTCCCGCAGCACCACACCGGTGGTCTGCTGGGCTTCCAGTTCATTGATAATACAGTAGTCGGTATACCGCAAGGCCGGGGTCACCAGACGGCGGAACCGGTCGCCGGCCTCGCTGACCACGTCAATGGAGGTTTTGAACCCCCGTTTTTGGGCCTCGTGGAGCAGCCGCGCCATGGCGGTGCCGTACTCCGGGTCCTCCCGGTCCAGGGCGGGCAGCAGCAAAATATAGCCGATGTGGAACAGGTTCACCTCCAGCTTGTCCCAGTCAATGTATGTCTCGTCATACTGGGCATTGGCTCCGGCGTACTGGAAGAAGGTCCGCTCCTTCGTCTGGTTGTTGCTCATAACCGCCGTAAAGGAGGTCCGGCCCGTGCGGCGAATCATGGACAGGTCAATATTCTTGTACTTGCCGAACTCCTCCATGACCAGTTCTCCCTCGGGGTCATAGCCCACGGCGCCGGACGCCACCAGATGGAGCGTCGGGTCCAGCCGGGCCAGGTCCACCACCGTATTGCAGACCGCGCCGCCGGTGGTATGGCAGATGCCCTCGGTGATATGGGTCAGCTCACTCTGCCGAGGCCACGTCTCAATGGGATAGGTGATGTCTACCAGAATGTTTCCCGCGCAGCAGATGCCCTTCTTCACATTCACTCACCCTTTCCGGCGGAATCGCTGGCTACAGCGCCGCCATTTATAAATCAATTTTAAAAATCAAGTTATTTTATCCGCGCACCCTCATTGTATCATAGGATTTTATAGACTTCAACGGAGCATATCGTACAGATTTATAAGTTGATTTTAAGAATTTAGCACAACAACCTCGTCTCCATCGGCGGACAAACCACCGCACCGGCGCAAAACAGCCTCCTCCAGAAATGCGTCCATGGCCAGCGTCACGCCGCCCTTGACAAAGGCCCGGTCTCCAAAGGCCGTCAGCTCCACCGCCACGGTGTGGCCGTGGGGCGGATAGGGCGTCCGCCGGACCTGCTCCCGGATAGCGTCGGCAAAGCCCGCCTGAAAGGCCATGGGACCGGACAGGACGATGATTTCCGGGCTGATGGTATTGATGATGTTCCGCAGGGCCATGGCCACATAGGCCGCGGCCTCTTCCACCACCCGGCGGCAGACAGGTTCCCCCTGCCGGGCCAAATCAAAGACCTGCTCCAGCGTCAAGTCGGAACCATGGGACGCGGCCCGTGGGTCCAGCGTCATGCGCCACCGCCGCCGGACCTGTTCCACCAGCACATCACCGGAGACCACCGTCTCCAGACAGCCGTAGCCGCCGCAGGCACAGGGTGCACCGCCGGTGACGACCGTGGTGTGGCCGATTTCTCCGGCGCCGTCGCAGAAGCCCCGCAGGACCCGGCCGCCGTAGACGCAGCCGCCGCCGATGCCGCGGGTGAACAGTCCCAGCATATAGGATGTCTCCCGTCCGGCGGAGACGCCGTAGAGGGATTCCGCCAAGGCCGCCGCGTTGGTCTCCCGGTCGCAGCAGACGGGCATATGCAGCCGCTCCGAAAGAATGGCACAGATGGGTACATTTTTCCACAGGGGCATGTTGGGCGGGCTGCGAAGAACACCAGCCTTGGAATCCAGAGGGCCCGGCAACGCCATGCCCATACCCAGGACCCGCTCCTGGGGTACCCGCTGGTCCGCCAACAGGGAACGGATCACCGTTTCCAGCTCCAGCAAGGTCTCCTCCACGCCCCGCTGGGCGTCGAAGTCCATGGTCCGTACCGCCTGGATATTCCCCCGGAAATCGGCCAGTCCCACCACCAGACTACAGTTATTCATCTCCACGCCCAGGCTGTAAAAGGCGCTGGGGTTAACATCCACCATGACGGCCCGGCGGCCCAGAGCTCCGGTGCTGTCGTGACCCGCCTGACAGAGAATCCCGGCCTCCACCAGATCGTTGGACAGATTGGTGACCGTGGCCACGGTCAGACCCAGCTGCTCGGCCAGGGCCGTCCGGGAAATGGGGCCCCGGCGCTGTACCGTCCGGACCACCTGCATGAGATTAAAGCGTTTCATGACGCCGCTGTTGATTTTCCGCATGGGGTGTTACCTGCCTTCCTGCCGTTCCAGTTGCTTCCATGATAGCACGGAATGGGCTCTGTGACAACGGGTTGTCCTACTGCTGCAAGTAGGCGTCCACCTCATGCTGTAGAATCTTCATCTCGCTGTCCACCACATTGTCGGCGTCCAGCAGGGCGCTGATTTTACTGTTGGCCAGGGACATGGCCTGCTCGTACTTCTTGAATTGTGGCTCAATACAGCCCTCTTCAATGACGCGGCTCAGCAGCGCCCCGCTGATGACCCGGTCTCCCTCGTCCATGTCCTCCTGCAAAATGGCCTCCACCTGCCGGGAGCCGGTGACGGCTTTCAGCACCGACGCCCCCTGAGACTGGCGGAAGATCTCCGTCTGAATGGTGGGATCGCAGGTCAGCAGCTTTAAAAACTCCCAGGCCAGCTGTTCCTGTCGGGTGTTGGCGCTGATGCCCATGAGCAGCGTATCCACCTGGGAGATGTTGTCGCCCTGGCTGCCGGCGGGCATGGTGATGCAGTCCCACTGGAAATTGCTGTACCGCTTGATTTTATAGGGGTATGTCTTATAGGTCCGGTACTCGGCAAAGGTCAGCGGCATAAAGGCCACCTTACCGGCATTGAAGTCCTCCTGGGTCACGGTCTGGCCCTGGTACAGCTCCTGAATCTGGGCGATGAATTTCACCGCTTGGACCGTCTTTTCATCGCCGAAATAGCTTTGGGTGCCGCCCTGGTTGAACAGATCCGCGCCGTTGCTGTGGGCCGCTTCCAACCAGCCGTAGTTGTAGGTTCCAAACTGGTCCAGAACGCCGTCCCCATTGATATCCCGGGTGACCTGGCGGCAGATCTTATAGAGATCGTCCCAGGTCCAATTCTCGTCGGGAACTGCAATGCCCTCTTTATTCAACAGGGTTTGGTTGACGAACATCAGGGTGGGCACCGTTTCATAGGGCAGTGCGTACTGGGTCCCGCCGTACTGGCCTGACACGAACGCGCTGGTAAAGTAGGCACTTTCGTCAAAGCTGGTGTCCCGCTCCATCAAGGGCCCCAGGTCCTTGAGAATGCCCATGGAGGTAAACTGGTGGAAATCGGTGCCCAGGACCATAAACACGTCGGGAGTTTCGTTGCGCAGGAGCTTCCGGGAAAACCACTCGGAATAATCATCCTTGTCCACACCGCTGTAGTAGTGGATGCGGACGCCGGGGTGCTCTGCCTCAAAGGTTGCAATGGCCTGATCGATGATGGTAAAGCTGTTGGCGTTGGCCACGTCCCAATAGCTGCCGGTGAACATGCCGAACTCCAGCACCACTTCCCGGTCCGCGCTGGCGTAGGCCGCGCCGCTGGCCACCGCCGCCAGCACGACCGCCCCCAGAAGTACGCCAATCCATTTTCGTTTCATCGGCTTCCCCCTCAGTCCAGATTCCGTTGAGAGGCATGGCTCTGGACCGCCCAGATGGCCAGCTGGGTCCGGTCCCGCAGCTCCAGCTTATTGAGGATGGAGCTGAGATAGTTGCGCACCGTACCGTCGGACAGACGCATCACCTCGGCAATCTCCTTGTTGGTGGCGCCCCGCTCCACCTGGGCAATGATCTTCCACTCGGTTTTTGTCAGCTCCTCCACGGCCCGGGTCCCCACGGGAATGGTATAGTCGGCCTGGGCCATATGGGAGAAAAACTTCAATACCTTGGTGGCAATGTCCGGGTTGATCATGGCCCGGCCGCTGTGGACCACCTTGATGGCGTTTTCCAGCTCGTCCATGGATACACCCTTGAGCAGGTAGCCGCTGGCGCCGTATTTCAGGGCGTTGAACACATATTCATCGTCGTCAAAGGTGGTCAGAATCACAATTTTAATCTCCGGATACGTCTCTTTGATGAGCTTGGTACACTGGACGCCGTCCATTTTGGGCATCCGGATATCCATCAAAATCACATCGGGCCGCTGTTGGCGAACGCACTGCATGACCTCCTGGCCGTCGGCGGCCACGCCGATGACCTGTAGGTCCGGCTTGCTGTTGAGGACGATTTCCAGGCTCTGGCGGATCAGTTCCTGGTCGTCGGCGATCAGAATTTTAATCATACGTTTCACTCCATCGGATGGGGATGCGGGCCGTGACGGTAAACCCATCGGAACCGTCGAAGGTCACAGTCCCCTGCAACATTTCAATCCGTTCTTTCATGTGCCGTGTGCCGAAACCGTTTTTGATCTCCGCCGCGCCCACGCCGTTGTCGTGGATCACCAGCAGCACCTCCTGTTCCCGGCGGCTGAGGGTGATCCAGATTTCCTTGGCATGGCCGTGGCGGACGGCGTTGGTAATGCCCTCCTGGATGACGCGGTAGATGGCGTTTTCCTCGTCGGCGTCAAACTGCAAACGCTCCTGATCGGTCTGGAAGTGAATCTGCACATCGGAGATCTGGCTCATGGCCTGGACCATCTCCTGGATGGCCTGCCGCAGATTCAGCCGGTCCAAAGCGTCGGGCCGCAGCTCATTGACCGACCGGCGCACATCCTTGATGCCCTCGCGGCTGACCTTGGACAGCAGTTCCAATTGCTTTTTGGTCTGCTCCGGCGACACCTCCACCAGAGCCAGACAGGCATCCAGCCCTGTGGCAATGCCCGTCAACGTGTGTCCAAGGGTATCGTGAATCTCCCGGGCCAGCCGGTTGCGCTCCCGGGTCTGGGCCATGCGCTCGGACATATCGGCATATTGGAGCAGCTGCTGGTTGGCCGATTGCAGCTCCTCATAAAGCTGGTTGACCTTCTCAATGGTGCCCCGCTGCCAGTCGATGACACAGATGCAATAGGCCACAAACAGGACAATATTCAAGGAATTCAACACATTATAAATACTGAACAGATACTGTTGGGCATCAGCCGTATAGTATTGGATATAGTCCGACACCCGATACAGCGGCAGATAGATGGACAGCAAATTGTAATCGGCCAGCAGATAGCCGCAGATGGCCAGGGCCGCCACCAGCAGTTTGACCTTGCCGTCCCGGACATTGGCCACCACATTGGCAAAGACCAGCAGCACCAGACCGTTATAGTTGAAATCCAGCCAGTAAATCAGCAGGGCGCAGACCACCACATCGATGGCCAGCGTCACCGCTGTCCATGGCCCCTGGTGGTGCTCCAGCCACAGAATCCGAGCCACAAAGGTTGCCGCCAGAATGCCCAGCAGCACCATACAGAACAGCAGGTCCGCCTTGGGGTCTGCCGGTATGGTCACCACAGTGTCCAGAAAGGTCCGGGCGTTGTACTGGGCACAGATGCGCTGGGTGGTGCAATAGACGAAAAAGCAAATGGCAAAGACGGCGGCACAGTTGAGGGCCAGTATGGCCCCCTGGAGCATCCAGATGCGCCGTTTATTGCTCTCATTCCCATTCGTTGATCTCATAATACTCCAAATTATCCTCTGTGATGAGATATGGTTCGATACTGATATACGGTTCCACGTCCTGTCCATCCAGATAGGCATAGGCCGTCTCCGCCGCTACCCGGCCAATGGTACCGGGGCTCTGGGTGCTGGTACCGGAGACGTAGCCCAGCTCCAGCATGGCCTTGAAATCCGGGGAACCGTCGATGCCGTAGATCAGAACGCCTTGGTCCTCCAGGCGGTTCTGCTGCAAGGCGGCCAGGGCTCCCAATGCCGACGGATCGTTGCCGCCCAGAATCACCTCAAAGGGGAATTCCCCGCCCTCCTGATCGATGATCTCATTGACCGCGTCGGCGGAGAGTTCAAACTCACCGGCGGAGGTCTCCACATACCGGACCCGGAAACCGGGCTTGTCGCCGATGGTGTCGAGAAATCCCTGAATGCGGTTGACAATGGACATCTGGACGGGATTGCCCAGAATCAGAATGTCCCCCTCGGTGATCTGCGTCATCATTTCTCTGGCGCAGAGGACACCGGCCTGATAGTTGTCGGTTTCCACCACCGACACCACATACTCCGTATCCTGCACCACCGTGTCCACGTTGATGACCACCACGCCCGCCTCCCGGCAGGCCTCCAGGGCCGGTTTCACCTCAACCCAGTCCGCCGGGTTGAGAAACAGCACGGAGATTCCCTCGTCAATCATCTCGAGAATCTGTTCATTCTGCTTCTGCTGGTCCTGGCAGGGGTCCCGGACGATGAGAATGTCGCCGTTGCTCTCCACAACGCTTTCGATGGCGCTGTGGAGCACATCAAAATAGGGGTTGTTCCGTGTCATATAGGTTGCCCCGAAGATCCGGGGATCGTTTTGATCGGACAGCTCCGTCATCAGGCTGCATCCCGTCAGCGGTAACAGGATCAGGGCCAGGGCGGTCCATTTCCAGAATTGCTTCATGCCGTTTGTCTCCATGTGCGGATATAGGGCAAAAGCCCCTCCCGCACCGGGCGGGAGAGACTGTTGCTCCATAGAAGTTGTTATCTGCCGGCCTTTTTGTTCCGCAGGAAGTCCACATAGACCGCCAGCAGAATGACGAGGCCCTTGACGATGTATTGCCAGTTGGAATCGACGCCCAACAGGTTCAGGCCGTTGTTGAGGACACCGATGATGAGGACACCGATGAGGGTGCCGCCCAGGCGGCCGGAGCCGCCGCTCATGGACGTACCGCCGACAACGACGGCGGCGATGGCGTCCATTTCGGCGCCGTCACCGGCGGTGGGCTGGCCGGAGTACAGACGGGAGGCCACCACCATACCGGCGATACCGGCCATGATACCGGTATAAGTATACACCAGGAATTTGACCTTTTCTACGTTGATGCCGGAGAACTTTGCAGCCTGGGCGTTGCCGCCGACGGCATAGATGTGACGGCCCAGGTGGGTGCGGTTGACGATGAGCACGGCGATGACAAACACAATCAGCATCAAAATGACGGGGACCGGAATGGGACCCACATACCCGGCGCCGGGGAATTTGAAGGCGTCGGTCATGCAGCGGATGGGTGCGCCGTTGGTGTAGACCAGAGCGATGCCCTTGGTGATGTTCATGGAAGCCAGGGTCACAATGAAGGGGGGAATCTCGGTCTTACTGATGACCAGGCCGTTGAACATACCCACCAGACCGCCGACGACGATGCAGGCAGCGAAGCCGGCCACAGCGGCGATGGCCTGGGCGCCGGCAGTCTCGCCGCCCATGGCGGTGGTGATACCGGCGGCTACGCAGCCGGACAGAGCGATGACCGTACCGACGGACAGGTCGATGCCGCCGAGGATGATGACCATGGTCATGCCGGTGGCCAGGAACAGGTTGGAGGCGTTCTGGCGCAGGATGTTGAAGATGTTCTTACCCGTCATAAAGGTGGAGCGGGTGGTGGGGAATGCCACCAGGAAAATACACATTGCCACCAGGGCAATGATGATACCGATGTTGTCTTTCAGATACTTGACAACCGGATTCGTGCTTTTGAGTCTGTTCATGAATCCAATCCTCCTCACTTACTTGGCAGCCAGCTGCATAATCCGCTCCTGGGTTGCCTCTTCGTGGCCCAGGCAGCCGGTAACCTGGCCGTCACACATAACATAGACACGATCGCTCATATTGAGGATCTCGGGCAGTTCCGAAGAGATCATAATAATGGACATGCCCTGTTTCACCAGTTCGTTCATAATGGCGTAGATTTCCGCCTTGGCGCCCACGTCCACGCCGCGGGTGGGCTCGTCCAGAATCAGAATCTTGGGATTGGTGGCCAGCCAGCGGCCAATCATCACCTTCTGCTGGTTGCCGCCGGACAGATTGCCGATGATCTGTTCCTGGGACGGCGTCTTGGTGGCCATCATATCAATATATTTTTGCGTGATCTGCCGCTCTTTGGCGGAGTTCACATGCAAATGTCGGATAAAGTCGCCCAATACTTCGATGGTGGAGTTGAACCGGACGCTCATGACCCGGTACAATCCCTCCTCCTTGCGGCTTTCCGGCACCAGGGTGATGCCGTATTTCATGGCGTCAATGGGGGACTTGATCTGGACCTTTTTGCCTTCCACATAGACGTCGCCGGTCATGTTGGGGGCCAGGCCGAAGATGGCCTTCATGGTCTCGCTGCGTCCGGCGCCCACCAGACCCGCAAAGCCGATGATCTCGCCCTTGCGCAGTTCAAAGCTGGCGTCCTTGGCCATCTTGCCGTCGGAGATGTGGTCGCACTTGAGAATCACTTCGCCGGGCTCCAGATAGTCGCGGGTATAGTAGTTGGTCAGCTCGCGGCCAACCATCAGGGCGATGAGCTCGTCCTTGGAGCTCTCCTTGACCACCCGGGTGCCGACGGTCTCGCCGTCGCGCATGACCGTAACGCGGTCGCAGATCTGCTCCAGCTCGCTCATCTTGTGGGAGATATAGATAATGCCGACGCCCTTTTTCGTCAGGGTGCGCATGGTTTCAAAGAGGAAGCCCACTTCCTTATCGGAGATGGACGAGGTGGGCTCATCCATCACCAGGATTTTGGACTGGAAGGAAATGGCCTTCACAATCTCCACCATCTGCTGCTGGGCAATGGTCAAATGCTCCACCAGCGTATCGGCATCAATATTCATTTCGTAGGTATCCAGGAGCTTTTGTGCCTCCTGGGACATTTTCCGGCGGTCAATGTTGAACTTGCCGCCCATTTCGCGGCCCAGGAAAATATTTTCGGCCACGGTCATATAGGGGACGAGGACCAGCTCCTGATGGACGATGGACACGCCGGCGGCACGGGCCGCCACAACGCCGTCAATGTCCTTCTTCTGGCCATCGATGTAGATTTCGCCTTCTTCGGCATGGTAAATGCCGCCCAGAACCTTGATCAGCGTCGACTTACCGGCGCCATTTTCGCCGAGAAGCGCATGGACTTCTCCGGCCTTCAGCTGCAAGCTCACGTTTTTCAGCGCCTTGACGCCGGGGAAGGATTTGCTGATCCCTTTCATTTCCAGTAAATACTGCTCACTCATAAATCGCCACCACCTCTCGCGGATTTCGTCGAATGATACGCTTCGGAAAAGGGCTTTGCCCCGTGTTTGGGGCAAAGCCCTTGCCTGTGTACGCTATACGGTCAGATGTACAGCGGCTGTCGATTATTGCCAGCCGTCGGTGCCGTACTCGGCCACGTTGTCAGCGGTGATCAGGAAGGTCTCGATGGGGATGAACTCCTCCACTTCCTCGCCATTCAGCCAGCTGTAAGCGGTCTCGGCAATGGTCTTGCCGATGGTCATGGGAGACTGAGCGCCGGTGCCCTCCATCATGGTGCTGCCCAGCAGGGCCTTCACGTCGGGAGAACCGTCAACGCCGTAGATCATGGGGCTCAGGCCGGCAGCGTCGGCAGCGGTGTAAGCACCCAGAGCCGTGGGATCGTTGCCGCCGAAGATGGCGACGACGTCGGGGTTGGCAGTCAGCATATCGGTGGCCTTCTGGTTGGAAACCTGCTGGTTGCCCTGGCCGTCCTGCTGGCCAACGATGTTGAACGCCACGCCGGACTCCTCAATGGCAGCCAGGAAGCCGTCCACACGGTCGGTGATGGACTGCATGGTGGGGCTGTCGATGACCAGGATATCGCCGCCCTCGGGCACCTTCTCAGCCAGGTCCACGCCGCAGACGTAACCGGCGTTGTAGTTATCGGAACCGGCGTAGGACACCAGATAGCTCATATCGCCCACCTGGGTGTCGAAGCCGAACATGGGGATATCGGCCTCCTTCAGCATGTCCAGTGCGGGAATGATGCCGTCGGCGTCAACAGGGTTGACGAACATCACCTCAACACCGCGGGAGATCATATCCTCGATCTGGTCAATCTGGGTGTTGGAGTCGTTGGCGGGGTCCATGGAGATCAGGGTGTCGCCGTTGGCCTCCACAACCTCCCGGATGGAGTTCTCCAGCGCCACGAAGAAGGGGTTGGTACCGTCCATGCAGGTGTAGCCGAAGATGCGGCCGCCCTCGGAGCTGGTATCGCCGCCCTCGGCGTCGGTATTGGCGGTGCTTTCCGTGTTCTCAGTGTTGGCGGTATCCTCCGTCGCGGTGTCGGCGGGGGCTTTCTCGGTGCTGCTGCAGCCGGCGGCCATGGTGGCGATCAGTGCGGCGGCAGAAACGATGCTGATGATCTTTTTCATTTTTTATTCCTCCTGACAGTCATTTGAAACGGCGGTCGGGCCGTTCCTGCAATTTGGAATTGCACCCGCATTATATCCAACCCCGCACCGTTGCGCACCTGTATTTTGTAATAAACCTCATATGACATTTGTCATTTTTTGTGCATATCATGTAATATACACAAAAACACTTTTTGATTTTTAGTTATATTGACAACGAATCATCCCCTATCCACCAACCGGCAGATAGGGGATGGCAATGGATTATTTGGCTGCGGGATACTCGTTGCACAGCAGGCGGTAGGGCTTCTCGTCCTCCTCGATGGCCGGGAACCGGCCCGCGGGGGGATTGAACCGGTTGTCGGTGTTGTCGTCGTTACACTGGCTCACCTCGCCCAGCAGCACGGGGCCGGTGCCGGGCTCCACGGAGAAGTCATGGTACATGCGCTGCCGGACATAGATGCTTTCACCAGGCTTGAGACGGATCTGAGTTCCGGCGGGCACATAGCGGGCATAGCCGTCGGTCTGCACCAGCACGTCGCTTTCGTAGTCGATCTCCTCGTTGGGCAGGGAGTTGTAAACGCGAATCAGCACATTGCCGCCGCCGCGGTTGATGATGTCCTCCGTCTTGTACCAGTGGAAGTGGTTCAAGGCGTACTGGCCCTCCTTGAGGTACAGCAGTTTTTCGGCGTAGACCTTGGGATACTGGTCGGCCATCTTCCGGTTGCCGTTGCGGATGGTGATCAGCGAGAAACCCACCTTATCGAAATCGCCCTGGCCATAATCGGTGATATCCCAGCCCAACATGCAGTCGCGGATTTCGTCATACTCGTGGCCCTTGCTCTCCCATTCCTCCGGGGTGAAATGGCAGAACGGCGGCAGATAGCAGTGGTACTTTTCGCACATGGCCTCCAGTTCTTTCAGCGCCTTGTTGATCTCGGAACGCTTCATAACGTAACAACTCCTTATATGGTTGGGGCGCTCCGCGCTATTCTTAAATCTATTTTAAGAATAGCGCCGTCTGTCCCCAGTATTTTTTCATTCTTCCCCTAAGATATCACCTTCTTATGAAAAATACAAACAGATTTTTTAAATTTCTTTTATAATTTCATCCTTTTGGTGCCTTGCATAATTTTTAGTATTTTCATTTGTTGAACCTGCCGGAATTTCCCTTCTATTGGCTTGATTGCGGCAATTTTACACCGTATCGCATTCCATCGCGAGCATGGTTCAGCCTCGCCGGTGGATGCAGACTTGTGTAACAGCAAAATATCTGCTACAGTGAATAGTAGACAGAAGATTCCGGAGGCGGACGCCATAAAAAAGAATCCACAGGTTGTGACCATTTTCAAAAAGATCTATGGGCTGTTGGAATGGAGACAGAAGCAGGCCTTTGCCCTGATTCTGCTGGTGATGGCCGTCTCTGCGGCCCTGACCCAGTTTACCCCCAAGGCCATCGGCTGGCTGACCGATGACATTCTCCAGCAAAATTCCCTGAATTTTGGGAAGATCGTCCCCATTTTGTGCGCCATTCTCGTGGTTACCGTGGTCAATGAGCTTTTGAAAATCGGTCGGAGACTGCTGGTGGAAGACACGGCCACCAAATTTGAAAAGAAAGCCCGTGGGCTGGTCATTGTCTCGCTGCTGCGGGCGCCCCTGGCCTTTTTCAAAGAAACCATGACGGGAAACATCCATGGCCGGTTGAACCGCTGTCTGGACGGCACGGTGAAGCTGGAGAAGCTCCTGTTTATGGACCTGGCTCCGGCCATCTTTAACAGTGTAGCCGCCGTTGTGGTCATCGTCACCACCCTGCCGCCGGTGCTGGCCCTGCCCATGCTGCTGGTGGTCCCCATCGGCATCGCCATTGTGTTCCGCCAGATCAGCACCCAGCGGGGTATCCGGGTGGAGCTGTTGGAAACCAAGGCGGCCATGGACGGCTCCATCGTCGAGTTGTTAAACGGCATTGAAGTCATCCGGATCATTGACAGCGTCGCGCTGGAACAGGAACGGTTTGACCGGAAATCGGAGTTTTTACGGGCCAAGGAAATGCGCCATCACGTCCAGATGGCCAAATACGACTGTCTCAAATTTCTCAATGAAGCGGTGTTCACCGTGCTGATGATCGGTATTTCCGCCTATTTGGCCACGCAAAACGTCATCAGCACCGGCGCGGTTCTGACCTCCTATCTCTGCTTCAATCAGCTGCTCAAACCTCTGGAAGAGCTGCACCGGATTTTGGATGAGCTGTCGGAAAGCATGGTACTGGCTGAGGATTATTTCCGCTTGGCAGAGATTCCCTGTGATTTTTCCTTTCTCCCTCTGGAAGCGGCGCCAACTGTTTCCACAAAAGAGCCGGAAACCGCCGTCGAACTGCACCATGTGTCCTTTGCCTATCATTCGGACAAAGTGATTCTCCATGATCTGGACCTGACCATTCCCCATGGAATGTTCCTGGGCATTGCAGGCCCCAGCGGCTGCGGCAAATCCTCTCTGATTAAAGCCGTCTGCAAACTGGAAAACTACACCGGCACCATCCAAATTGGCGGCCGGGACCTGCGGCAGTTTTCCAGAAAAGAACTGGCCAACACCATCGCCTTAGTGCCGCAGAATCCATTTCTCATTGCCGGGACCATCTATGAAAACGTCTGTTATGGACTGGAGCGGCAGCCCCCGGAGCAGGAAGTCTATGGGGTCATTGACAAAGCCTGTCTTCGGGCGTTTGTGGACAGTCTCCCAGACACCATCCACACTGTTTTGGCCGAAGGCGGCGCCAACCTGTCGGGCGGTCAGAAGCAACGCATTGCCATTGCCAGAATTTTTCTGAGAAAACCGGACATTTTGATTTTGGATGAAGCCACCTCGGCGCTGGACAACACCTCGGAACGGCTGATTCAAAGCGCCATCGAACAGCTGATGAAAGAGACCGGCATGACGGTGCTCTCCATCGCCCACCGGCTTACCACGCTGAAAAATGCGGACCGAATCATTGTCATGGACGGTGGCCGCATTGTCCAGAGCGGAACCTATGGAGAACTGATCGAACAGGACGGCATTTTCAGCGATATGTACCATGGAAAGCTGAAATAATGTACAGATGGAACAAAAAAGAACGAACGGAGGTGCTGCACTGGGCAGCACCCCCGAAAAATTTAGAAAATAGTATATGTACCGTCAGCGCTGGGCGTTTCTGCGCTGCTTTTCAATGCTCCGCTTGCGGAATACCAGGCACAGCACAACATACAGCACCAGCATCAGGATGAGAGAGCCTTTTTCCAAATAGCGATACAGAGGACGAGAAACAAAGTATTCACCCTCAGTCATCACCTTGGCAAAATCGCCCTTCATTTCCAGATAGTGGTCCTCTACATCCAGATAGGGGCAATCCACCTGGGCGATTTGTTCCTCGGTCAGCGGGAGCCACTGGCCCACCGGCGTCCGGCGCATGGGGGATTCCAGAAGCTCCGTAGCGTCCCAGTTCACACGAATCAGAACGCTTTCCTCATTTTCCAACTCCAGTTCATAATAGTTTTTGCCATCGATGACATAGGGCGTATCGCGCAGGCGTCCGATGGTGTAGAACAACGCAGTATCCATGGCTTCAAATTCGGCAATGGAGGATGCCAACGGGGTATCGGCAGTGGGTTCCGCGCCGATGTCTCCCGGTTCCAGTTGCAGACTTTCCATGTAGGCCGGATAGGTGACCCGGTTGGTATACTGCCGGTACAGGGTGGTACTGAGCAGCATCAGACCCACAGACACCACAACGGCAATGAGAATTGCTGGAAAGGCGTATTTTGGTACTTTGATCATAAAAAACTCCTCCATTCTTTTTAGCCATTGCTGCGGCAGAATGTGTTCCCCTTGGCGCACCAGTTGGGGTGCGCTTCCATGCGGCTGCCGGACCGTCCGCAGCATTTGACAGAATGGAATTATCATACCGCAGATTCCGCCGCCTGTCCAGTAATTTGAAAAATCTGCCGGTGATGTGTCTGTGGCAGGCTAATCGGTTTTGTCAGCATCCACCCTCCATCGGCGTTATGTTGTAGGCAGCGCGGCAGTCGGTAACTGAAATAGGTGGACGTAAAGACTGCAACATTATATTTCCTCCATGAACATTTGCTGTCTGTACGCCAAGATGCCCGCGTTTTCTGGAGCTAAGCCATTACACCCGGATTTTTTCCGCCAAACAGAACGCGCAGTTGCTGTGAACCCTCTGGCGATATCCCCACAAAAGAAATGCATTCTGGCACTTCAGAACCTACATCCCTTTACGTTTCTAACAGGGAGTGATACCATTACGTGCAATGCTTTCTATTCAAAAGGGCTTGCCCTCTGCATTTGCAGACAGCAAGCCCTTCCCTCTTTTTTCTTTCTGAATTGCTGGTTGCACCACTCTTGCAGGCTCGTTTTCTCTGTAGAATGGAGTGCAGCCGTTTTCCAAGGTACACCCTCTATTTCAAACTTGTTCCCCTGTTTCAGTCTTCTTGACTGCTCGTCCAAACCGGTTCCATGGGCGCTTTCCCATTGCGAATCTCATCCGACATCCGCTGAAGGTCTGCTTTTGTAATCGGCACCTGATAGTGATGGAATTTTCCATCCTCCAACAGCCACAGCCCATAATTTGGATCAATAATTGCAAATTCTTCTTCCGGATTGAGTTCTTCGGATGGCGCCGGTTCCTCTGTCTCGGTAGTTTCAGATCGCCCAGGCTCTTCCGGAACCTCTACCAGCTTCCCGTTTACATAGTCAATGCTGAGATTGGCATCGGGAGCGCCATCCCAACCGCGCAGGCCCAGATATGTATACGTGTGGTGGTATTGCTCCAGGCCAATATCACCGGCTTTCTGCGCTCCCATTTTGTTTACCAGTTCTTCCAGCACAGACCACAATTCCCGACCATCCGGCAGATAAAAATGGCCATCGCCGCTTTGCAGTTCCCGCATATCATACCCTGTCAGCTGCTCTGTAAGATGGTATAGTCCGGTCTTATAGGTAGCTGCGTTGGCGGTAGCCTTTTCAGGATCAGACAGCCAGAGAAGATAATACAGGTTATATCCATTTTCTCCCTGGTTGAGTGCATCTTCAATCCGCTGCGCTAATGTGCTATCCTCAAGGCCACCCACACGAATCCGGTAGTCGTAAGGGTCAATTGTTAAACGAAGTGATGCGCCATCTGGTAGGTCAATGCCATGTTCGTCCAGCAAAGTTCCTATTGATGTTTCAATTTCATTTCGAACCTGTTGACCGGTACTCTCTATTACACCTGCAAGTGTTACGTCACTGAGATCAACGCCTAACATCCGAAACGCATAATTGTTCGGATAATCTTCAACCACCATACGGCCTGTTATATAGTAATTTGTTTCAGTTTTCCAGGCATTTTCACGCTCTGCTGGTGTCATATCATGACGAAAATATGGAGAATCCGCATTTTTGTATTTATCATCAATGTGTTGCTGTGGGTCTGCAAACTTCATATTTTCTTCGGCTTGATTATAATAATAATTTCGAATCGTGTTGTGGATCTTTAGATATCGCTCCATAAATTCCGTCATGGGATTCGGAAACGTTGTATCTCCCTGCGCGATGGATTTATTTCCCATTTCCGTCTGATTATTAGACGAATTGGCGTAGGCGGCTCTTGCTTCCGGCGAAATCGTAACCTGATCCTGTCCGGCTGTCATGGACTTTGCTGTGGTCTGCTTTCCGTCTGTTGCAGCCAGTTTTGCATATCCCACCGATGCGGCTCGGTTGTTCCATGATATCTGCATGCTCAAATTTTCACACCCTTTCTCATTGGAATGTCATGTCCCCAAGGTACACCCTCTATTTCAAACTTGTTCCCCTGTTGCAGTTTTCTTGACTGCTCGTCCAAACCGGTTCCATGGGCGCTTTCCCATTTACAGAGTCAATGCTGAGATTGGCGTCGGGAGCCCATGATTTTTTTGTTGATTATGCCTTGATTGAGTCAGAAGTGATTGTCTGAGTTTCAGAATCGCTACCGCTCCATACCGTGACCGTGGTTACGATTCGATAGGACTTCCCAGAAGTGACTTCATAAGAAGCGTTTAACTCAGCACTGCGCCCGGATTCCGTCGCACTCCAGCTCTTTACAGTGCTCCAGAAAATCAATCCCTTTTCCTGCAGCTCCACAGTTACTTTACACTTGGTTGCCACAGAAGAGTTGCCTCTGACACGAGCATATACCATGGCCGCTCCATCAGAGATATAGAACTTGTGGCTAGCGTCATAGATGTATTCCATCAACGGCATAACTTGGGAACTTTGCGGATTGACCACAGCAGCATCGGCGGCCTGAGCCTGCGGAGCCGGGAATACGGTTAAGCAAGCAAATACGCACAGGAACGCAGCAACGATTCTTTTCTTGATCGACATACAGAACACCCCCTTTCTTCACATCTATAAATAGATACGATGAAGGGGGGGTAAATAGGGACACTCAATTCGAAATTTTTTCTATTTTTTCTGCCACAATTTTCAGCTCATCCATGCTGATATTACCATACAGATCGTAAACCACATTCCCATCAATCCAGACAATGCTGCTATCGCTTTCCTTTGTGTTGAAAACTGCATTGAAACCATGAACAGACCCAACGGTATAACCGGAATTTTCTGTGTCGAGAATCCAATCGTATTTATTGTTCTCACCAAAAGGTTCCTGTGTGAGCTCAAAGAAAAGCCCTGCATTATTCTCATATATGATATGGCGTTGGCCGGTGGGTATCATCTCGTTTTCAGTCTCCTGCATCCCTTCTGGAATATACCCAAAGCTGATTTCGGGAAGAACGATGTTGTCTGCGTCAGAGACATTGGATGAAAAATGATATTGTGTCAGCTCATTGAAAACATGGACAACGAACTCAATCACTTTTGCTCGGTACGCTTCCACCGTCATCAGCCCGCAAAAGCTCACGGTTGCAATCACCAGCACCGCCGCCGCAGTCCGCTTCATAACGCGAAGCATCTTGTTTATTTTGGGGGAGCGGCGTTGCTCCCTGATCAGCTTCTGCATGTTTCGTTCAAACGCCTTGGAGCAGCAAACCGGCGGGAGTTCTTCAGGAGCGGGCAGTGTGCTAAGGTAAATGTTCCGCGCCTCGGCTGCGTGCTGAAATAGCAGGTCGTCTGTCAGTTTCATGCCCTCATCCCTCCTGTTCCTCCAGAGTCTGTTCCAGCTTTTTCTTGGCCCGCTGGATGGTCTTATGGACATTGGCCAATGACATGGACAAAATGTTGGCGATTTCGGCCTCAGAAAACCCATTGTCATATCGAAGCAGTAAGACTTCACGATACTTTGCCGGGAGCGTTGCCATGGCCAGCGCAAGCGTTGACGCATGTTCCACAGATTCTATCTCTTTGACAGAACCCAGTTCCAGATCGTCTTCCTCCATAGAGACACGCTGTAACTTTTTCTGTCGCCGCCAAAGGTCTATCGCTGTCCTCTCAACAATCATTACGGTTAAGTTCTTCGTTTTGGGACACTTTGGGTCCTCAATTTGGTCGATAATTTTAATAATTTTCAGAAATGCCTCCTGTACCGCGTCTTCTGCATCCTGCTGGTTATGTAAAATTCCCTTGGATACATAGAACATTAAATTGCGATACTCCAGATAGATCTGTTCAAATTTCGACTTTTCCTCTGGAGTTTCCAGCATTTGCAGATAAATCAGCACACAAAAACACCGCCTGAATCAAATGGTTTACAGAATGGCAGCCTGAACACTCGCCAAGAACCGGCTGTATAAAGCCGCATATATTCATTTATCGACAAATTACCACAAAACCATAACGCCGCGCCCCATTGAAAGCCAGGCGGTTTGTGTCATCGGAAAATCCATGTCAGGTTGCGGCAGTTCTTTTTGAGTTCGCGTAACCTGGGCCCTGCCGTTTCCGTCTTACATAGTAGATGGAAAGGAGGAGTCCCATGGATGACGAAGCAATTTTAACGCTATATTTGGCACGGGACCAGGAAGCGATCCGGGAGACAGACCTCAAATATGGCGCCTATTGCCGGCGGATCTCCCAGCAGATTCTCGGCAGCAGAGAAGACGCAGAAGAGTGTGTCAACGATACCTGGTTACAGGCATGGAACAAGATTCCGCCCCAGCGGCCACAGTATTTCCAGGCATTTCTCGGGCGTATCGCCCGCAATCTGAGCCTGGACCGCTGGGACCGCCGTCAGGCGAAAAAGCGGGGCGGCGGTCAAACCAACGTGCTGCTTTCGGAGCTGGAAGCGTGCCTGCCGTCCTCGGATGTACTGGAACGGCGGCTGGAAGAGCAGGAGCTGGGGAACCTTTTAAGCCGGTGGCTGTTCCAGCAGCCGGAGAAAAACCGGGTGGCCTTTGTCCGGCGGTACTGGTACGCCGATTCCCTGGCAGAGACAGCGGCACGGATTGGATGCAGCACCGGCGCGGCCAAGTCTCTGCTGCACCGCATGCGGCACAATCTCCGGAACTATTTAGAAAAGGAAGGTGTATGGAAATGACATCCAAGGAGCTTTTGCGGGGCATCGGTGCGCTGGATTCCGCGTTGGTGGAGGAAGCGGAAACGTATCAGGCGCCCCCGGCCCGCCATTGGGGCCGCTGGGTGGCGGTGGCGGCCTGTGCCGCCATTGTGGCGGTAGCGTCCTGGCAATTACTGCCCCGGCTCACCACAAAAACAACGGAAACGCCGCCGCCGCAACCTCCTGTGACAGTGCCAAGCGGAGACCAGGGAGTGGGCACGGTCATCCCGTCCGATGATGCCGATGACGCTGCGGCGCCGGAATATGCAGCCGGTGAAACCCTGGGCGGCGTGGCCCTGGGCATGACCCAGGAGGAAGTGGAAGCCGTTCTGGGCAGCGATTACGACGCAACAGAGCCCCGGGAACAGTCGGAGAATTATATGGACCTGTGCTGGTACTATCCGGATATCAATGTGCGCTTTGTGGACGAGGGTGCAGGCTGGTTTGTGCAGGAACTCATGATACCGGCGGACAGCAGTCTTACCCTCTCCACCGGCATCGGCGTCGATTCCACACGGGAGGAGATTCTCGCGGCGTATCCCGACGCCACCGTTGCAGAGGAAGGCGGTCTCTGGTCCGCCAGTATGCGGTATGCGGACAGCGGCCTGTGGATTTTTCTGGATTCCGAAGCTGGAAACTATATCCGTCTGACGACCCTGCCGCTGGAGACGGGAAACGGGGATCTTCTGACCAATACATCCATTGGCGGGCTGACCCTGGGCCTGAGCCGGGAGATGGTGGAGAACGTTCTCGGTACCGATTACGAAGCATCCGCCGTCACGGAACTGCGGGCGAATTTCAAGACCGTTACCTGGCACTATCCGGGCGCAGAGCTGCGGTTTGCCGATACGGGGGACGGCTGGTTCCTCAATCACATCCGTCTGTCCGATGACAGTACCCTGACCCTTGCCACCGGCATCGGGGTCCACTCTACGGAAGCGGAAGTCTGGGCGGCCTATCCCGATGTTCAGGTTGCCGCTGCGGAGGACCCCTACCCGGAAAGCCCGGCCAGTCCGTTCCTGTATTGCGGGGATGTCAGAGGCGGTCTGCGGTTCTATGTGGAGTTGAATGCGGTGTATGCCATAGAGCTGGGGCCTTTGACCCTGGAGCCGGAACCCCTTTGGCAGTCTCTGACTGCTGCTGAAATCGTGGTACACGGCGCTGACGGCTCCCAGGTAACCCTGATAGACCGGGCTGCCAAGAACGTCGGCACGGTTCTGACCATATCGGACCCGGAACCGGCGGAAAAGCCCGGAACCGCGCCAAACTGGTGGCTGGATTTCGGCAATGGTGTCTATCTGGCCGTGTATGGCCAGGGCGATCTGGCAACGGTGTATACTGGTGACCATCTGGACACTACCCTGGAAACCATGACGGAAGAGCGGACCGGCGTCTATCTGGACCTGGACAGCACATTGGAGAGCGCCATGGAACATCCCACAGAGACGTGGGATTGATGCAATCATCCCCCTTGCCCTGAGCGGACAACCCAGCGCCGGCCCAACCAATGGGCTGGCGCTTTTTCCTGATACATATTCCATTCGCCGTCTTGAAACGGGAACCATTTTTAGTCCTTTTGCCCAGTTCGTAGGGACAGTGTGTAATTTTGTGCATTATCACAGTTTTCTTTCGGCACCGTTTACAACCTTTTCACCGTACTTTATAATGACAGAAAATCCTTATTTTCTGCAATTTCGTATCCCTTGTAACGATACGCCTGTGTACTTCCAGCATGATCGCTCTTGCTGAATTTACGGCATTCGGCCCCGGATGCCCAATCTGTCGGGAGGAATTTTTTATGATGCCTGTCGTCAATCGCCCCTCCATGCAATGGTCCCGCAGCAATCTCCCATCGATGAATCGGACAACCTCCACCGCTGTGACCCGCCAAACGATTGCAAGCCTGAATCGTGGGTCGTCCACACAGCCGGTTGGGTCCGCTTCCTCGTCTCCCCATCCGGCCTCTGCTCCGCGTCCAGCTCCTGCCCCGCGCCCGGCCCCTGCCCCGCAGCCGGTTCCGGCCCCGCAGTCTGTCCCGGCACCCCAGCCGGTCACATCGTTCCCCGTGCCGCCCCTGCTGCATCCATTGAAAAAAGGGCAGAAAACCGCCCTTGCGCCTGCCGGTGCACAGCCCAGGCTGACCATTGGCGTCGGTTGGTCCGTCACAGATCCCCGCTGCGATGTGGATGTATCGGCATTTTTGCTGGCTGGTAATAGCCGCGTTCCCGGTGACGACTGGTTTGTATTTTACGGTCAGAATCAAAGTCCCGACCGAAGCGTTTTTTTTCACAGCGAGCCCGCAGGCGGTGACCGTCAGCACATCGATGTAGACTTATCCTGTCTGGACCCCCGGATCTGTAAAATCGCCCTGGTGTTGACCATAAACGAAGCACTGGAGCAGCGGTTGAATTTCAGCATGATACGGGATGCGTATGTCCGGATTTTGTCCGCCGGCGATCACAAAGAGCTGCTGAGTTATCAAATGACCGACTATTACAGCAATGTGACGTCCATGACCATTGGAGAACTCTATCTGCATAATCAGCAATGGAAATTCAATCCTGTGGGCAACGGTGTCAGTCAGGATTTAGCCGGTCAATGCGCCATGTATGGCGTCGAACTTTGTTGAGGAGGGGAACACCTTGCTGACCTTTGAAACCATTAACGAACTGACCTTGAAAGTTACCTGCCGCGGGAACGATACGCTGATTACAAAAGTCGGTGCTTTTATCGCCGGAGAAAGCCAGCACGGGAAAAATTACCGCTTTGAAAAGCTGCTGCTTGGTCCGCAGGGCAGCTTTGCACAGGCGGCGCTGGGGTCCCTGATCCGCCGTGCAACCGGAGAAAATATTCCCCTGATGAAAGTGATGTTCAGCGGTGATTCCGTCACCTATTATGCCAGCAACAGCCGTCATGTGGTCATTTACCACCTGGAGCCTGGGGAATCCATTTCGGTGGAATCGGAAAATCTTCTGGCCTTTACCCAGGATTGTGATTATACGGTCCGCTTTATCGGCGTTGGCATTCTGTCGCAAAAAGGTCTGGCCACCACCTTTATCACCGGCCGCGGCCAAAATTCCTACGTTGCAGTGCTGTCCGACGGCAACCCCATTGTTCTCAGTAATGTGGGAACGCAGAACGCCATCTCCGTGGACCCCGACGCGGTAGTATGCTGGATTGGAAACGGAGCCTGTGACCCTCAGGTCAAGGTGGATGTGAACTGGAAAACCTTCATTGGACAGGCCTCCGGTGAATCCTATGCCTTTGAATGGTCACCGGGCCAGCCGGTTACGATTATTATGCAGCCGTCCGAGCGTTCCGGCGGTGTACATGTGGGAATCGATTAACATTCCCGTAAGACCGACAACAGTAAACCCCAGGGCCAGCCCACAAAACGGCTGGCCCTGGGGTTTTTCTAATGAAACAGGGCTTGCCATCTGCAAGGCAGACAGCAAGCCCTTTCGTTTTCATAATTGCCGGTCCGTTTTCTGTGCAGAACAGCACCGAACCGCTGCAACGGTATTATTCCGCTCTTACAAACACCGGCATGGTCTCCTGGGGGCAGGCCGCGTCAATCCACTGGCCGCCCTCATATGCCGCGCCGCCTTCCATGGCCGTCCAGCGGCAGCCCATGGGCAGATAGACCCGGCGTGTGGTCTGTCCGGCCTCCAGCACCGGAGCCACCAGATAGCGGCTGCCGTACAGGTACTGGTCCTCCACCTGCCAACAGGTTTCGTCCTCCGGGAATTCGTAGAACATGGTCCGCATGACGGGCGTACCCTTTTCGTGGGCTTCGGCCATCAGGCTGCGGGTGTAGTCCCGCATCGTTTCCCGCAGTTCCAGATATTTTTTGCAGATTCCATACACTTCCTTGCCGTAGCTCCAGACCTCATTGGCCGCGCCGGAGCAGCAGCAGGCGCCGCCGGTGGTGCCCACCTGGGGCTGACGGGGCTCCCGGTCGCCGTGGAGCCGCATGACCGGGCAGAAGGCGCCCCACTGGAACCACCGGACAAACAGTTCCCGGAACGCCGGGTCGTCGGGGTTGCCGCCGTGGAAGCCGCCGATATCCGTGGTCCACCAGGGAATACCGGCCATGCCCATGTTCAGGCCCGCTGCCAGCTGATTGCGCATGGAATCGAAGCTGGAAGCGATATCGCCGGACCAAACTAATGCGCCATACCGCTGACTGCCCGCCCAGGCGCAGCGCAGCAGATTGACGATATTCTTCTGTCCCGCCTGTTCCATGCCCTCATAGAAGCCCTGGGCATAGCAGACCGGGTACAGATTGCCGATTTGCAGGTTGGGACCCAGATAATAGCGGTAGTTGTCGAAATCGTAGGCGCTGTACTCCGGCTCCGCCTCATCCAGCCAGAAAATCTGGATGCCCTTGTCATAATAATGTTTCTTGGCCTTGTCCCAAACATACCGCCGGGCGTCCGGATTGGTGGCGTCACCGTGGATGGTATCACCCATAAATTGCAGACCCGTCTGCACACCCCGGTCACAGCGAATCAGATAGCCCTTTTCCCGCATTTCCGGATAGTTCTCCGATTCCCGGTCCACCGTGGGCCAGACGGACACCATCAGCTCGATGCCCAGTTCTTTCAGTTCCCTTACCATGGCGTCGGGGTCCGGCCAATAGGTGGGATCGAACTTCCATTCGCCCTGTTTGGGCCAGTGGAAGAAATCCACCACAATGACGTCGATGGGCAGCCCCCGGCGCTTATACTCCCGGGCAATGGAGAGCAGCTCCTCCTGGGTCTGATAGCGGAGCTTACACTGCCAGAAGCCCAGGCCGTACTCCGGCATCATGGGGACTGTACCGGTGACAGCTCCATAGGCTTCCACAATCTCCGCCGGTGTGTCACCGGCCACAATCCAGTAATCCAGCGCCTTGGTGGAATAGGCTTCCAGACTCATGATGTTTTTACCGAACACCGCCCGGCCCACACCGGGATTGTTCCACAGCAGGCCGTAGCCCAGGGACGACACCACAAAGGGCACCGACGCCTGAGAATTACGGTGGGCCAGTTCCAGGTCCGCACCTTTGAGATCGAGATAGGGCTGCTGATACTGTCCCATGCCGTAGAGCTTTTCCGCCGGGTCCAGCGATTCAAACCGCATGGTCAAATGGTAGTCGCCGCCCAGAATGGGCCGGAATTCCCGGGCCTCCACCTCGATGGCGCTGCATTTGGGGTCCAGAATGTCCCGCCGGTTGCGGCTGTACTCCTCCAGCAGCAGCTTGCCGTTTTGGTTGCAGGCCGTCAGCTTGCCGTTGCGGGTCAAATGGATGGACAGCTTGCCGTTGGTAATGGTCCAGCCGTCTCCCTCCTCCTGGGCCGTGGCCGTGGACTGCACTGGCTGGGTCAAGGCCCAGCGCTCCTCCGGGAACTGGGCCTGTTTGATGGCCTGGACCCGGAAGGCATTGTCCCCCAGGGGGTGATGGTCAGCGTTTCCTGATTGTACGTATAGGTCAATACGGGTTTGTTCCAAGTAATCATATTCTGCAAGGCGTTCCAGCTCAAATATAAGCGGCTCTCGGAAGAAGAACGCACCACCTTGAAAAAGCTGTTCCGAAAGTCCCCGCTTATCAAACACTCCGGCATGAATTTCCGGCGCAGACCTTGGAAATGAAAACTGCCGTTGTGGGAATGGGTGTTCCTACAACGGCAGCGTCTTTTAGATTATTCGTAAGCGTTAAACGTAACGGCGCATAGACAATCCCAGCTCCGAAATGATTCTCAGAGCTGGGATTGTCTCATCAT
>CALWXC010000023.1 GCA_944385415.1 uncultured Oscillospiraceae bacterium
TCGGTGGTACTGTTTCTTACTATTATTATACGCTATTTCTCGTCAAAAATCAACCATTTGTTGTGACAGAGCCTAATTATTAAAACATTCTTCTTTGGTTTTGTTATCATGGTCAATGGAAAGGAGGGGACACAAATGGGTAATCAATCGGTTATCAGCATAGAGTCAGTCATTGACTATATCGAAAGTCATCTTGACGGCAAACTGGAATTAGAAACGGTTGCGGAGGCTGTTCATTATTCAAAATATCACTTACACCGACTATTCACCGAAACCGTAGGAATGACAATTCATGATTATGTGCAACGCCGCCAGCTTACGGAGGCGGCAAAGCTCCTGGTCTTTTCGGATAAGCCTATTATCGAAATTGCTTTTATCTGCGGATATGAGAGCCAGCAGTCGTTTTCATTAGCGTTTAAGGCTATGTATAAATCGCCGCCTGCGGAGTATCGGGAAAAACGGAACTTTTATCCCTTGCAGTTGCGCTTCATTTTACATCGGAAAATGGCAGCTATGGAATTTACAATGCAGGACATTCGCTTAGCTGAAAAGAAAGATATTACCGATTGGATGAACTTAATGCGGCTTGTTATTGATGGGTATCCTGTGATGGATGAAGATGATTACTTAGCTAAGCTGGAAGAAAGTATTGACGAAAAGCGTGCGCTTGTGCTTAGAGATGGAAACATTCTCGTTGGAGCGATGGTATTTACCTATTCTCCAGGCAGTATAGAATTTCTGGGGGTACATCCGCAATATCGCAATCGTGGACTTCAAAAACTATTTTTGGACGCGTTATTGGAAACATATCTTCCAGGACAGGAAATAAGTACAACAACCTATCGAGATCAGGACAAGGCCGATACAGGGCATCGGGATATGCTATTGCAACTTGGCTTTGCCGAAAAAGAATTGCTGACAGAGTTTGGCTATCCTACGCAGCGTTTTGTGCTCCCTCCTAAAAAACAGGAGGATATGAAACATGGATGACACACAACGCACCGGCTGGCAGAAAAGAATACTTCTTTTCTTAACCAGTCAATGTATCACACTCTTTGGCTCTACACTTGTTCAAATGGCGCTTGTTTGGTATGCAACTATGCAAACATCCAGCGGTGCATGGGTGGCCTCATTTACGGTCTGCTCTTATCTACCGCAATTTCTCATTTCATTCATAGGCGGTGTATGGGCAGACCGATACCATAGGAAAAAATTGATTATAGGCGCAGATATGCTGATTGCATTTGCCACCTTTATAATGGTATTGGCAATTCCGCATATTTCATCGGAGCCTGCTTTGCTCGGCGGTTTGCTTGTTATGTCGGTCATTCGATCTTTAGGGGCAGGAATACAAACCCCAGCAGTCAATGCTGTTATCCCGCAACTTGTCCCGGAGGATCAGCTTATGCGGTACAACGGCATCAATGCAACAATGCAGTCTATTGTCAATTTTGCGGCTCCGGCGGCGGCAGGTGCGGTTTTTGCAATCAGCACATTGAGAACAACGCTTATGATAGACATTGTAACGGCGATCTTGGGAACGGGCCTATTGTCCTGCTTGGCGCTTCCGAAACAGAATACTTCCGTTGAAAAAGCAAGTGTCCTTTCTGACATGAAAATTGGCGTCAAATATGCTTTTTCAGACAGACTGATTGGAAAACTTTTAATCATTTATGGGCTGTTCACTTTCTTTTGTGTTCCAGCAGGTTATCTTGCAGGACTTCTTGTCCGGCGGGTATTCGGTGATACTTACTGGTATCTTACCGCAGTAGAAGTAGTCGGGTTCGCGGGCATGATGATAGGCGGAGTTGTTATGAGCACCTGGGGAGGATTTAAGAGCCGGGGAAAAACTTTATCAGTCGGACTTTTGGCGTTTGGTTCCTTTGCAATCGGAATGGGCCTCTCACGGAATTTTATTCTCTATCTGGGCCTGATGGTATTTTACGGAGTTGCATTGACGATGGTGCAAACGGCAATTACCACTATGCTACAAGAGAAAACAGACACATCTATGCAAGGACGTGTCTTTGGACTACTCGGAACAATGTACTCCGGCTTTTTGCCGATTGGTATGGCTATATTTGGCCCATTAGCCGATATTCTTCCCTTGCAGTGGATTATGATTGGATCGGGCATTGCTCTCATCATAATTGCAGGTATAACTTATTTTAACCGGGAGCTCAAAGCAATCTAAAAGAAAACAGTTGCCTTGCGGCATATAAAGAACTGAAATTTGGGCGACAGGAACATTGTGTGCAATATCAATAATATAGAAATTGAAAAGAGATAAAGAATAGAGATGTATATATCTGCCGCACGACGGCAAAAGAAAAAAGCCGTCGTACAGCAGCCCTTTTCCTATGCCTAATTAAATTGTGGCGGCTTTGAATATCAAGGCCGCCGCTTTTTTTGTCCCCTAAAAGGAACGACGACGACCACACGCTAAAGATATGGCGGCTTTAGGAGGGAGCCGCCGTGAGGCAAGGAGGATTTCGACAAAATAAGACAATACCCGCACCATCAAAAAAAGCCCGGTCACCACCGGGGCACATTTTGCTTATGAATATGAACTGTATGATTACATAAAAGCGTTTAATAGTTCATTTGCGCCTGTCTGCGTTTTGCAGACAGGCGCTTTTTGCTGTTTATGCGAGCCTCCGTCATACAGCGGAGTCTTTCATAAAAATTTCTTCCCGATCGCGGTTGCCAAAATTGCAAGCCTTGCATTACTGAGGCGAAAGGGAGGAGATCACCACCCCGCACCCGTGCGGCGCGAAGGGAGGTGAGAAAATGAAAGACTCCTATGAGCAGCGTATTCAAAATCAGTTTGGCGCTTTCTGCGTCAAGGTTTTGAAGAATGAGGCCCGGTACATCCAGCGCGAACTTGCCAGTCTCCAATCCCAAGAGAAAGCCCTGGGCGAGCTGACAGCTTCTGAACTGGAGCAGGCCGCCGTGTGGGACAAGCACTTTATGAGCGAGCATGTCTTTGAAGTGCTGGGACTCCCGGTAGTCGTGACCGGCGATCTTCTGGCTGATGCCTTGGTGCAGCTGCCGGAGGGCAAGCGGGATGTCATCCTGCTGTCCTACTTCTTGGGTATGACGGATCGAGAAATCAGCGAAAAGCTGCACATCGTTCATCAGACCGTATCCAAGCGGCGGCTCGCTACGCTGAAAGAACTGCGCGAGTATCTGATGAAGGAGGGATTTGAATGGCCGGACATGTAAAGTCCATTCCGGTGCCGGTGATCCTGGCAGCCGTAAGCGGCGACGAGAACGCCCTTGCCGCCGTGGTCGCTCACTATCAGAAGTACATCCGGGCTCTTGCCACCCGACCGGTGAAGGACGAGTATGGGAACGAGTACCTGTATGTGGATGAAGATATGCGGCTCAGACTGGAAACGAAGCTGATCCATAGCATCGTGACGAGTTTCAAGGTGCTGCCAGTCTAAAATTGTTCGGGGCAAGTTTTGCTCCCTTTCCTTGCCCCTGACGATCCGGCAGCGGAGTCCCTGTTCCTTGACAAAGAAAGCCTTCGGGCAGCATAAGGCAGACGGATACGATCTGTCTGCGTGGAGCCGGTCGGCCGGTGCGCCACGACCCTGTTGCAAGTCCGCAGGACGGGACCCCTACCAAACAGGTGAGCGACAAAACCGAGCCGTAAAACAGGTGTGGCAGCCTGTGGGCGAGGATGCGCAGGCAGGATAATGAGACTCGCGCATTGGACGCCCACAAAGCATCGTGCGCCGCACCCATCAGCATGGGCCGGGGTGAAATTCCCGTGGAGCTGCGGCCAGCAGCCATCCGTTTTCTGCCTCTTTCTTTTTTAGTAATCCTGTTGCTTTTGAGTTTATGGATAATTCATAAACTTTTTGATTAGCAGCAGACAAACCCGGAATGGCGCGTTAGAATGAGGATAGGCAAGTTATGACTTTCCTTCAACGCGCCGTTCTTGTTTAAGAAAGGGGGCTGCCATGTCACAAGCATGGAACGGTACGAAGAAGGAGTCCCCCGAGCGAAGAACTTATACGGTGGAGGACATTGCTCATATCCTGGGCATTGGCAGAACATCCGCTTATCTTCTCGTGAAGGAAGGACACTTTAAGATCGTACGAATTGGCAACGCCATACGCATTTCCAAGCGGTCATTCGATGAGTGGCTGGAGTCACTTGACCTATGACTTAGAAAGGAAGTATCGTTATGGCTTCGATTATCAAACGGAAAAAGAATTATTCCATCGTCTACAACTATACGGATGAAAATGGTGAGACCCGGCAGAAATGGGAGACCCGCACCTCTTACCAGGACGCATTGAAGCGCAAGGCGGAGGTGGAAAACCAGCAGTTCACGGGGACCTTCCTTCCGCCCAGCAACCAGACCATCGCAGAATTTCTTTTGGACTTTGTTTCTCTTTATGGGGAAAAGAAGTGGGGCGTGTCCATGTACGACAGCCAAAACTCGCTGATTGCCAACTACATCAACCCAATCATCGGGGATATGAAGGTGCAGGATGTCACCCCGCGGGTAGTGGACAAGTACATTCAGACCCTGCAAAAAACCCCGGCGGTGAATACCAGGACCCATCACGCAAAGACAGACCTGGTCACTAACGCCACCATCGAGAAGATCATCAAGCTCCTGCGCTGCGCCTTCAAGCAGGCAGTACGGTGGGAGCTGATCGCCAAGAACCCCTTTGACAATGTGGTTCTGCCCAAGACGGAGTATAAGAAGCGGGACATCTGGACCGCCGATATGATCCGCACCGCCCTGGATCAGTGTACGGACAGCAAGCTCTATGTAGCGATGAACCTGTCCTTTGCCTGCTCCCTGCGGATGGGTGAGATCCTGGGGCTGACCTGGAACAATGTCCACATCTCCGATGACGATATTGCCGATGACAACGCCTATGTTTTCATCGACAAGGAGCTGGCGCGGGCCTCCAAGCGGGCCATTGAGATGCTGGGGCAGAAGGATGTCTACCACATCTTTACGCCGCTGTTTCCCAACACCAGCACCAGGGTGATTCTGAAAAAGCCCAAGACGGATTCCAGTATCCGCAAGGTGTGGCTGCCCAAGACGCTGGCCTACATCCTGCGGGAATGGAAGAAAGCCCAGGATGAGCTGCGGGGCTTTCTCGGTGACGAGTATCAGGATTATGACCTGGTAGTGGCGCTGCCCAACGGCCGACCCTGCGAGGACCGCATCATCCTGAAAGAGTTTGAGAAGCTGCGGGAGAAGGCAGGGCTGCCCAGGGTGGTCTTTCATTCCCTCCGTCATTCCAGCACCACCTACAAGCTGAAACTGAACCACGGCGACCTGAAGGCCACCCAGGGCGACACGGGCCATGCGGAGATTGACATGATTACCAGCGTGTATGCCCATATCCTGGACGAGGACCGCAAGATCAACGCCCAGAAGTTTGAGAGCGCCTTCTATGCCAGGCCGGATCTTCGGGCGGTCCGTCCGCCGGAGGAGCCGAAGGAACCGGCACCGGCGACGCTCGACCTGGAGGCCCTGGTGGAACAGCTCCGGCAGTCGCCGGAACTGGCAAATACCCTGGCTGCGCTGCTCTCGGCGGCACCGGGCGGCAGGTAAGTCCGAAAACTCCAATTAGCAAAGATGGGATTTTTCTTAGCAGGAACGTGGAAATCGTTCGTTTCTTCTTAGCAGGATATACATTGCAGCGCATAAAATTCTCCCGGTCCCAAACGAGCAAGAGACCGGGAGAAGCAAAACAAAAAACGCTGCAAACCAGCAAAAAATGGCTTGCAGCGGTACTTTTGGCACCCCCGGCTGGGTTCGAACCAGTGGCCTGTCGCTTAGGAGGCGACCGCTCTATCCAACTGAGCTACGGGGGCTTATACAAAAAATATTCAATTTTCGGGTCCGGCCGGATTCGAACGAACTGCCGCTTAGGAGGCGTGTGCTCTATCCAACTGAGCTATTGCGACATATGAAATTTATGATTAAAGCACGACGAAAGTCGAACTGCAATCCTGATTGTAAAATCCCCCAGGCGAGCGTTGTAACGCAACCTTAGGAGGCGGACCCTCTATCCAACTGAGGTACAGGGGCTTGTATTTGATTTTGACCGCTCAGGCGACAGGTCATCTGAGACTTAGGAGGCGTGTGCTCTATCCAGCTGAGCTATATGGACGTGTCTAATATATGATTATAGCCCGATCAAAGTCGAACTGCAATCCCTTATTTAGTTTTTTTGAGGTGACCGTTGTAACGCAACCTTAGGAGGGCGGTGCTCTATCCAACTGAGCTACTGGCACATATTAAATTTTGAACTTAACAAAGTTATCCCACGCCGCCTCCTTTAGTGAACCGTAGTTAGTTCTCTTAGGAGGAGACCGCTCTATCCAACTGAGCTATGGGGGCTTATCGGAGAAATTGTAGCATATCCTCTCCCCTGCTGCATATACTGAACAAGTATGCTGCAAAAGGAGGTTTCGATATGACTTGGTTTGACACCACTCCCCTATCTAATGATAGCAATGATCTGGGGGATGTGGATGCTTTGATTTTTTCCAACGAGGAATACTACGTCAGTGATCGCTAAGATCACCGTTTTTTTATAACAAATAAAAGAAATCCCGGCTGTCTACACAGCCGGGATTTTGGCGGAGTAGGAGGGATTCGAACCCTCGAGCCGCTCAACACGGCTACACGATTTCCAGTCGTGCTCGTTATGACCACTTCGATACTACTCCAGGTCATTTGACAAGTTTTTTATTTTCTTGCCGCTGTCTCAGTCAGCTCCTATATACTACACTTCTTTTCGAGAAAAGTCAAGCGTTTTTTAAAAAATTTTTCGACTTTTTTTGAGGGCCTTTCAAGTGCCTCTGAAAGGCCCTCAAGTCGTCTTATTCTGCTGCCAGAACTGCGGCGCATTCCTGCAGCACGGCGCCGGCAATACTGGCACAAACCGCGCTGCCGGAACCGGCATTCTCCACCACCACGATAAAGGCCAGCGGGCAGTTGGGGTCCGCCACAAAACCCGCAAAGGTGGCATGAGGCATCTGGTCGCTATCCACTTCCGCCGTACCCGATTTGGCGCAGACCGGCAGATCACCAAAGTTGCCCTGACCGTAAATCTGCTGGACATTGTTCCGCATCATATCCGTCAGCGTCTGGCAGGTCGTCGCATCCAGCAACCGTCCCGTCGTTTCGGTCTTGGCATGGTAATCGCCCAGCAGGGATGTGCTGTCCACTGACGCCATGAGGTACGGCTCCGCCGCCTCTCCCCCACCGCCGATGACGCCCATGATCCGCAGAAACCCGCAGGGGTTGATCATATCGGTATACTGACCAATACCAGACCAGGCCACATCCACATTGGGCGCGTCGGACAGGTCAAAATTTCCCTTGGCCGTATGGTACCCGTCCACAAAAAAGCTGTCGGTTACGCCCAGCTTCTCTGCATACGCCGTCAGTACCTCCGGCCCCAGCTGTAATGCCAGCTGGCCATAGGCCACGTTGCAGGAGTGGGCCAGCGCCCCTTTGAGGTCCACAGCCCCGTGGACGCCGTTGCAGTTGACGGTGTCCCCTTCCACGTCAAAGGAGCCGTTACACTGAAACGACAGGGACGCCGCATCCGGCAGCGTCTCCAGCGCTGCCGCGGTGGTCACCAGTTTGAAGATGGAGCCGGGCACAAAGGTGGCATTGAAAAAACGATTGACGTACACGCCATTATAGGCGCCGGTGGTATCTCCGGCAATATCCGGCACCTGGTCCGGGTCATAGGTGGGGCTGGACACGGCACAGAGAATTTCACCGGTTTTGTAGTTGTAAACGCCCACGGTACCAGCCCGGCCACCCAAGGCTTCCAATGCTTTCTGCTGCGCACTGGCGCTGATGGTCAGCGTGCCGGTACTGGCCTTGTCCGTCAAATGGTAGGTGCCTGTCAGGAAATTATAGCCCACCAGCTGGTCCGCGTACTCTTGCAGCATGGGCGCGGCGATATAGCCCTCCCGATCTCCCAGCAGATGCAGCATTGCCTTGCGCAGTGCGGCGTCCTCGGCGTACTTGCGGCCCTCGGTAGCATCCAGAACCACGGTTCCGGAACGGTCCGTCAGAATGCCGCTGTTGAGAATACCACTGCTGTACGTATGGGGATTGCCCGGGAAAACCGCCCAGTCGGCCCCGCGGAGAAAGTATCGCACCACAAAAGCGCCCAAGCCCAGCAGCAGCGCAAAGGTCAGGGCCAGGACCGCCATAGCCCGTCTTGACACTTTTTTCATGCGTCTTCCTCCTCTCCGCCAGCACCGGCCAGCTTGATGGCAAAGCTGGCGTTCTGCCGCGTATCACAGGCCTTGATAAAGGCCAGCAGGCCCCAAGCCGAAATCATACTGGAACCGCCGTTGGACACAAAGGGAAACGTCACACCGGTCAGGGGCAAAAAGTCCATGGTGCCGAACACATTGAGCACCACCTGAATCATAAAAATGCTGACGGCGGCACAAGCGCTAATGGTATAGAAGCTGCTGCGGCCCACAGACGCGGAACGCACCACAAAGACGGCGAGACATACGATGGCCAGCACTGTCAGCACTGCCACAATCAGGCCCCATTCCTCGGCCACAAATGCAAACACCAGGTCCGTATCGGAGGCAGCCACATACCGCAGCCGTCCGCAGCCCACGCCCAATCCCAAAAGGCCGCCGGAGGCCAGACACATCATGGCGCGGGTCTGCTGGTAACCGGCCCCCAGGGGGTCCTCCCAGATATGACCCCAGGAGGCAAACCGACGGAGGGCATAGGGCCGGAACCGGACCGCCAGGATACCGGCAAAGCCCGTACCGGCGCAGATCAGGGACAAGGTAGCGAAGTCGCCGGATCGCAGATACGCAATGACCAGGAAGGTCACGAAGAAGATCAGCGCCGTGCCGAAGTCGTTCATCAGCGCCAGACAGCCGCAGATAAAGCCGGAATAGAGGATGAACAGCCACAGATTGCGCTTGGTCATCAAGCGGTCCATGGTAGAAGCGCCGGCAAAGATAAAGCAGACCTTCACCAGCTCCGAGGGCTGGAACGACATGCCGCCAATGAAAATCCAGTTTTTCGCGCCATACTGTTCCGTACCGAATACCAGATTGACCAGCAGCAGGCCGATGCCCGCCGCCGAAGCCAGATAGCGGATTTTTTTGGCACGCTCCAAATCCCGCAGGGACCAGCCCACCACCAGAAACAGCACCAGGCCCATGCCCACGCACAGCAGCTGTTTGAACAGCTCGCCCGGCGCGGACGACGCGATAACCGCAAAGCCCAGGGTGGTCAGATAAAAGGCGATGGTCTCAATTTCATAGCCTGTACGGCGGAACGCCCGCATGGCCCAAAACAGCAGCCATTGCAGCGCCGTCAGGCTGCCAAAGGCCAGGGCCACCGTGGGGGTCTCCGCCGGTTTCACCTGGAACAACAGCTGCATCATGGTCAACACTTGAAACAGCGTCAGGTAAAACAGCGTAATGGCCGGACGAATCTGACGGCCCGCCAGTGTCCGAGCCGCCGCCTGCCTGTATTCCTGTTCCCGGGAAAAAGGCACCAGCGTCACTTTGACGCCGCCCAGACTGATGGTGTCGCCATATTCCAGGGCGCAGCTGCGGACAGCCGTACCGTTGACCTCCACGCCGCCCTTGGAGCCCACGTCGCTGATGGACCAGCTGCCGTCGTCGTAGCGGGTCAGCACCGCATGGCTTCTCGATATGGTGGGGTAGTCCAGCACCAGGTCACAATTTTTGCCCCGTCCCAGCAGCGTCTCCCAGTGGGTCACCGGCAGCCGGTCGCCGCCGGGCAGCACCACATAGGCCCAGTACTCCGGCTCCCGCTGAAACGTCAACAGCGCCTTGGCACACCGCCCCAGAATCAGCAGCGACAGTATGGGGAATACAAACCGCAGAATCCCGCCGTACAGTGCTTCAAAGGACAGGGCATCTAAGAAGGTTGTGATCCATTCCATGTATCAATTCTCCTAAACAGTCTCTAAAATGGACAAAAGGGGCCGCCGTTCCCGGCGGGAACGTCCACCCCTCTGCATGTGTCCATATGGGCTCAATACGGGTTCTGCGGCACTACCAGAACCGCGATGATATAGGCCACAACGCCTGCAAAGTAGAACAGGCTAAAGATCAGCCACAAGATTCGGACAATGGTTGGGTCAATATTGAAATACTCCGCCACACCGCCGCAGACACCGGCCAGCTTTTTATCCCGAACGGAGCGATACAATCTTTTTGTACTCATGTTCCATCCTCCCTTCACGATGATACTACACCGGATTTCGTCAAATTGCAAGTGGTTTTGTAGAGGATTCGCGCCATTTCCGGCTGGTCAAAGGACGCACCGGTGAAAAAGGCGAACGCCAATATAGCCTGATGAATCAACATGCCCAGGCCGTTGACGGCCAGCATCCCCCGCTCCTCCGCCGCCAGCAGCAGGGGCGTTTTCGGCGGGGCGTACAGGATATCGATGACGGCGCAGTCCCGGCGGAGATTGGCCAGAGCGTCATCGCCGACATTGCCCCCAACAGGGATGGTATTGATCAAGAGGTCCGTGTCCCCGGGCAGCGGCGTGTCCAGCGCAGCGGCATGGAGCACATCCGGGTGTTCCCTGCACAGAGACCGGGCCTTTTCCACGGTCCGGTTGCAGACCGTCACCGCGGCCGCCCCGTCCCGGACGGCTTTACGAATGATGGCGCCTGCCGCGCCGCCGGCGCCCAGCACCGCCACACGGGCATTGCGGAATGTCAGACCGTGCTCGGCCAGCATATTGGCAAAACCGTCTCCATCGGTATTATGTCCAATGAGATGCCCTTTATCGTTGCGAACCGTGTTAATGGCCCCAAAATAGACGACTTCCTCCGTTTTTTCGTCCACCAAATCCAACAAGTGGAGCTTATGGGGCATGGTGGCGTTAAAGCCGCTCCAGCCCTCCTGTCGGACCGTCTGTACCCAGTCGGCTAGCTGTTCCACCGTCACCTGCCGCGCCGTATAGTCATAGGGCAAGTTCAGCTCTTGTGCCATGGTGTTGTGGAGCAGCGGCGACAAGCTGTGGCCGATGGGGTCGCCGATGACGGCCAGTTTGTTCCGCTCACCCATGGCGCTGCTCCATAAAATAGGTCATGGCCGCCACATAGCCGAACGTCCCCAATCCGCAAATCTGCCCCATACAGGCCGGAGCGGTCACAGATTTATGGCGGAATTCCTCCCGCTGATGGACATTGGAGATATGGACCTCGATGCACGGCACGTCCACCGCCTTGAGGGCATCCAGAATGGCATAGCTGTAATGGGTAAATGCGCCGGGATTCATAATGATGGCGTCATAGTGGCCCACAGCGCCGTGGATGGCGTCGATCAGCGCCCCCTCGTGGTTGGACTGGAAGCAATCGGCCTCGGCTCCCATGGACGCCGCTTTGGCTTTCAGCATGGTGCAGAGGGCCTCATAGCCGGTGGAACCGTAGATGCCCGGCTCCCGGCTGCCCAGCAAATTCAGATTGGGACCGTTGAGAATGAGAAATTTCACAGAACTCCCTCCAATGTATGTAACTGCCGCAAAATCTCCGCCACCGTGCCCTCCACCGAGGTAAAGGTTTCAATGACGGTGTCGGCGGCCGCCCGGTAATGGGGTTCCCGCACCGCAAAGGTTTGCAGAAACGATGCCTTACCATTCTGGGCCAGAGGGCGGCCCGCCATGGATGTGGAATCAAAAATCAAATCGGCGGGACGGTTGAGAAACACCAGCACCCCCCGCGCTTTCAGCAGGGCCACGTTTTCCGGCCGCAGAATCAGGCCGCCGCCGGTGGCGATAATCAAATTTTCCCGGTCGGTCAGCTGTCGGCAGATGGCTGTCTCCCAGTCGCGGAATGTGGGTTCTCCCTCCTGGGCAAACATCTCCGGAATGGACTTCCCTGCCTGCGACACAATCATGGCGTCGGTGTCCACAAATTCCCGGCCCAGCCGCCGGGCCAACGCCTTGCCGCAGGTGGTTTTCCCGCTGCCCATCATACCGGTCAATACAATGTTTTTCATAGCTGTGCCGCCTTATAGTTGCCCAGAATCCGGAAGCTGCTGGCCGCGTCGATCAGCTCCCGGATGCCCCGGTCCATTTCCTCCCGGCGCAGATTGCCGGTAAAATCGGCGTAAAAGCTGTACTCCCAACGGGATTCCGGTACTGGACGGGATTCCAGCTTTTCCAGGTTTAAACCCGCCTGGGCAAAAATTTGGAGAATCCGGCACAGACTGCCCTCCCGGTGGGGAATGGTAAATCGAACGCTGATTTTATTGGCATCGTCCGGGAACCGGGGCTCGGCGGCCACAATGAGAAAGCGGGTATAGTTCCGCACGTTCTCATTGATGGCGGACTGCAAAATCTGTAAGCCGTACAGTTCCGCCGCCCGGCGGCTGGCAATGGCAGCCTTGGTACTGTCGCCGGATTCTGCCACAAACTTGGCGGCCAGGGCGGTGTTGACCATTTCATGGTGCTCCCACTTGGGGTGTTCCCCCAGGAACGGGCGGCACTGGGCAAAGCCCTGGGCATGGGAATACACATCGGTGATGGTATCCATGGACGCGTCGGGCAATGCCACCAGACAGTGGCGTACGGGAACAATCTGCTCGCCCACAATATAACAGCCGAACTGGCCCAGCAGGTCGAAAACGTCGTTGATGGAGCCGGTGGAGCTGTTTTCAATGGGTACCACGCCGAAGTCTCCAAAGCCCTCCTTGACGCCCCGGAACACACCGTCCCAGGTCTTGAGGTTCATCCGCTGGCAGTCGTCGCCGAAAAAGCCCATGGCGGCTTCCTCGCAGTAGGCCCCAGGCTGGCCCTGGTACAGAACCCGCTGTTCCGTCAGGGGCTGGCCGCTCCAATGGCGCATGGCCTGATAGGCCTCCAGATCTCCAGCCTTGGCCGGGTCCGTCTCGGTGACCATCCGGCGCTGCAGGGACCGGCTGCCTGCCATAATGGTTTCAAACAGCGCAATGACCTGGGGCCGAAGGTCGGCGTCTTGCAGCAGCTCCGCCTTGGCCTGGAGCACCTGCCGTTCCCGCTCCTCGTCCAGCACCGGCAAATGGTGGGCCACTTTATAAGCCCCCACCTCCCGGCATACGGCCATCCGCTCTTCAAACAGGGCCACAATCTGCCGGTCCAGCCGGTCAATCTCCGCCCTGCACTGTTGTAAGTCTCGCATGGTCTTCCCCTCTCAAAGCAATTCTGTCATGGCCAGCGCCGCCGCCGCCTCAATGACCGGCACGGCCCGGTGGACCACACAGGGATCGTGGCGGCCATGGACCACCAGCTCCGCGTTCTCCTGCCGGGACAGATAGATGGTCTGTTGGGGCTGGGAGATGGACGCCGTGGGCCGCAATGCCACGGAAAAGACAATAGGCATGCCGTTGGTGATACCGCCGTTGATGCCGCCGGTGTGGTTGGTGGTGGTCTCCACCCGGTCCCCCGCCATGGTCAGCGGGTCATTGGCCTGGGAACCGTACATGGCCGCAAAGCCGAAGCCCGCTCCGAACTCCACGGCCTTCACCGCCGGAACGGCAAACAGATGCTGGGACAGAATGCCCTCCACATTGCATCCGAAATCGGGGCTGCCCAATCCGGCAGGCATACCCACAACGGCGCACTCGATGGCCCCGCCGACGGAGTCCATGCGCTCCCGGGCGTCGTAGATTTCTTTCCGCATCCGCTCCCCTGCCAGATCGGACAGGGTAGGAAATGTTTTTTCGGCCAGAGTTTGGAACAGCGCCGGGTCCGTATGTACCGGGTCAAAGCGCTCGTCCTCCACCGGACCAATCTGCCGGATATGGGCGCCCACATAAATACCCCGTTGGGCCAGAATCTGTTTGGCTACCGCTCCCGCAAAGACCAGTGGGGCCGTCAGACGGCCCGAAAAATGGCCGCCGCCCCGGTAGTCGTTGCAGCCGTTGTACCGGATATGGGCAGCGTAGTCGGCATGGCCTGGCCGGGGCAGATCATTCTGGTAATCCCGGGATCGGGTATCGGTATTTTCGATGACACCACAAAGGGGCGTACCGCAGGTGCGGCCCTCAAACAGGCCGGACAGGATTTTTACGGCGTCGGCCTCCCGCCGGGCTGTGGACAGCAGATTCTTGCCGGGGGCCCGGCGGTCCATTTCCCGTGCCACGGCCTCCATATCCAGCACCAGTCCCGAGGGAACATTTTCCAGCACCACGCCGATGGCCGGGCCGTGGGATTCTCCAAAAATCGTATAGCGCATGGGCTTTTATACCTCCTCTGCCCTGCCGCCCAGGGCTGCATAGACCTGCCAGAAGTCCGGATAGGATTTTTTGACGCTGCCCGCGTCCTCCAAAAGCACCGGGCCGTCACAGGCTGTGGCGGCCATTGCCGCCATCATGGCAATCCGGTGGTCGTTATGGCTGTTGACTGTGCCGCCGTGAAGGGTCTCCACGCCGTGAATCTCCAACCGGTCTTTATATTCGGTGATTTGTGCGCCCAGGCGGTTCAACGTCTCTGTCACCGTGGCCAGCCGGTCGCTCTCTTTCATACGGAGCCGGGCCGCGCCGACAATGTGCGTTGTCTCCCCGTTCCGCAAAGCGGCGTGGAGGGCCAGGGGCGGCACCAGATCGGGGCACTGGCTCACATCCAGTGTCACTATTCCCTGGCCGCAAAGCTGCTCATAAAACGCCGCAATGATACGGTCTCCCTGGGCTGAATGTTCATTCATGCCCCGAATAGTTAGGTTATTGCCCAAGCCGTTGGCAGCGTAGAAGAATCCCGCCTGGGACCAGTCTCCTTCCACTACCGCATCCATGGGCTGATAGGTACTGCTGCCGGGAATCTGATATTCTCCCGCCGCTGTCTCCGTCACCGGGACGCCAGCCTGGGCCAGCGCTTCCAGGGTCATGGTCAGATAGGCCGCCGATTCCAGCGCCGTGGTGCTGACCAGGGTGGACGGGCCATCCAGCAGCGGCAGCGCGTACAGCAAGCCCGTAAAAAACTGGCTGGACACATCGCCGGGCAAGGCATACCGGTCCGGCCGCAAGGTGCTCTGCACCGTCAGTTTGCCGGGCGTCCGTTCATAGGATATGCCTTTTTCCGCGAACAGATCAAAGTAGGGCTGCTGGGGCCGTTCCAGAAGCCGCCCCCGCCCAGTAAAAATGCCGCCTCCAGCCACCGCCAGGGCCACCGGAATAAAAAAGCGCAAAGTGGACCCGGATTCGCAGCAGTCCAACACCGGCAGCTGTTCAAACTGCGGTGCGCCGTGGGCAAAAATGCCCGTTACGGTGACAACATTACCGGTACGTTCCACTTTGGCCCCCAAAGCCCGCAAACAAGCCATGGTGGCCTCCATATCCTGGGAATGGGTGATACCCCGGATGGTGCTTTGACCGCTGGACAATCCCGCCGCCAGCAGCAGCCGGTGGGCCTGGGATTTGGAGGGCGGCGGCGTCACCGCGCCATGGAGTTTGGCCGGGAACAGTCTTACATCCATAGGCCCTCCTTACAGCTGCGCCAGCAGTGCGGCCCGGTCCATGGCCACCGGCAGCGCCTTGCCCAGCCGTTCCAAGAAAATAAAATGGATAGTCTTGCCCTGGTTTTTCTTGTCCAGGCCCAAAACCGTCTCGCAGACCGTCCGGTCGGCTTCGATGGCCGTGGGCAGGCCGAACGCCGCCAGCAGAGCCGCAATGCGTTCATCGGTTCCCGCAGGTGTATGGCCCAGCTTCTGCCCCAGCTTTGCCGCCGCCACCATACCGGCGGCCACGGCTTCGCCGTGGGTATACGTCTCGTAGTGGTACGCCTTCTCGTAGACGTGGCCCAGGGTGTGACCAAAATTGAGAATCATACGGATGCCCAGGTCCAGCTCGTCCTGCTCCACCACCTGCCGCTTGATATCACAGCAGGCTGTGGTGATGTCGGTAATCTCCCCCATCACAGCCGGACGGCTGCCCAGGCGTTCCAGCTTGGCGAACAATGCTTCGTCCCAAATACAGCCGTATTTGATGACCTCCGCCATGCCATCGGAAAAGACCCGGTCCGGCAGCGTGGTCAGCGTCTCCGGGTCCATCAGCACCAGTTTGGGCTGGTAAAAGGCTCCGGCCAGATTTTTACCGGCCACCAAATCCACAGCCACCTTACCGCCCACGGAGGAATCCACCTGGGCCAGCAACGTTGTGGGCATCTGGATAAAGTCCACGCCCCGCAGCATGGTGGCGGCGGCAAAGCCCGCCAAATCTCCCACCACACCGCCGCCCAGGGCAATAACAGTGTCGGTGCGGGTGGCACCACTCTGGGCCATCTGCTCCCAAAGCCAGGCCAGCATTTCCGGCGTCTTGCTGCGCTCTCCGGCGGGGATGGTCAGCAATGTGGCCTCCAATCCAGCATCGGCCAGACTGTGGAGCACCGTGTCGCCATAAAGGGGCGCCACATTGGTATCGCTGACCATAAAGCAGCGCTTCCCCCGCAGCAGCGGCGCGATATACGCGCCGCACTGGTGCAAGACACCGGCCTCATTGACAATATCATAGCTGCGTTCGTTCAGATTAACCCGCAGAGTCCCCATGCGTCTCTTCCTTTCCCGTCTCCCCGGCGGGCAGGTCCGCCACCTGCCGGATGGAGAAATATGCCTTGGTTTGAATGGGTTTGCCCTGTTTGCGCAGGGCGCGTTCCGTATAGTCGCTGATGAGCATATAGAGGGTGGCAAACACCGGCACGCCCAGGAGCATGCCCGGGAAGCCGAACAGACCGCCGCCCACGGTGATGGACACCAGAATCCAGAAGCCGGAAATACCCACATTGTCGCCCAAAATCTTGGGGCCAATGATATTACCGTCAATCTGCTGCAATACCAGCACAAAAATGACAAAGTAAAGACCCTGGAGGGGGCTGTTGAGAAGAATCAGCAGTGTACAGGGAATGGCGCCGATGATGGGGCCGAAATACGGAATCACATTGGTGACGCCCACAATGGTGGACACCAGCACGGCGTAGGGCAGTTTCAGAATGGATACGCCGATATAGCAGAGGACACCGATAATCAGCGAGTCGATGATCTTGCCGATGATAAAGCCGTTGAAGATCTTGTCCACTTTTCGGGCCTGTTCCATCAGCCGGTCGGCCCGGTCCGGAGACCACAGGGCCACGGTGAGTTTCTTGGCCTGGCTGAGGAACCGGTCCTTGGCCCACAGGGCATAGATGGCCACCACAATGCCGATGACCATGTTGATCAGTTCCCGCAGAACGCTATAGACCGACGAGGTCAGCGTCAGCAGCAGAGACTGCATCCGCCCCACCAGATCATTCTGAATGAAGTTCTCCAAATGTCCGTAGCCGTTTTCCAGTGCAATGTTGACGTATTGGACAATCTGCGGATTGTCCTCCACCAGACGGCCCACAAACTTTTCGATACTGGCGTAGTAGTCCGGCAGCTGTTTGGCGATGCCCATGATGCTGGCGCCCACCTGGGGCACAATGAGTTTGATCAGCAGATAGATGAACAGGCCCGCCATGCAGAAGGCAAAGAGGATACCCACCAGACGGCTGAGCCGCCGGGCTTTGTCCCCTTGCAGCTTTGTCTTTTGCAGCCTTGGTAAGAGGAGCTTGTCCACCCAACGGACGAAGGGGTTCAGCAGATAAGCGTACACCAGGCCGTACAGGATGGAGGAAATCACCTGCGTCAGCTTATTAGCCTGGCCGGAAAGCATGGGCAAATTCACCAGCAGCAGCAGACCCACCAGCAGTGCCAGACAAATCAGAATGCCCCGCAGCAGCCACAACAGCTTGGGATGTTCTTCCATGGGCTATGCTCCTTTCCCGTCATGGGCCCGAAGCAGGGCGATCTCCCTTGCGTAGCCCTCTAATTCATTGGGCGTTTCCAGCAGCAGCGGCAGCCGGTGCAAAATCGGATGGTCCACAACCGCATAGAAAAAGTCCAGTCCCAGGGTCCCCTCCCCCAGGCAGGCGTGGCGGTCCTTATGGGCACCCAAGGGGTTCATGCTGTCGTTGATATGCAGGGCCTTGAGCCGGTCCAGTCCCAATATCCGGTCGAACTCCTCCAGAACGCCCTCCAGATTGTGGACCACATCATACCCGCCGTCGGACACATGGCAGGTGTCGAGGCAGACGCCCAGCTTATCGCTCAGTTCCACCCGGTCAATGATGGCCCGCAGCTCTTCAAAGGTGCGGCCCACCTCGCTGCCCTTGCCCGCCATGGTCTCCAGCAGCACTGTGGTGGTCTGCTCCGGCCATAGGATGGCATTGAGCGTATCGGCAATCTGATCAATGCCCGTCTCCGCCCCCTGGCCCACATGGCTGCCGGGATGGAAGTTGTAGTAGCAGTCCTCCACAGCCTCCAGCCGGTGCAGATCGTCTCCCAGCGTTTGCCTGGCAAACTCCCGCACCGATTCCTCGGCGGAACAGGCATTGATGGTATAGGGGGCGTGGGCCACAATGGGGCCGAAGCCGTGTTCCCGGCGCAGGGCATTACCGGCAGCCACGTCGGCCGGGTCCCAGTCCTTGGCCTTGCTGCCCCGCGGATTTCTCGTAAAAAACTGATACGTATTGGCGTCAATGGACAGCGCCGTTTTTCCCATGGCTGCAAAGCCCTTGGACGACGACAGGTGACATCCTACATACAACACAAAATCACCTCACAGTTTTTATTGATTATACCATAGACTTCGTCGCTTTACTACAATTTTTCTGTGGACACTTTGCACTTTTATCGAAGTGTGGTACAATCGCAGCAAAGGAATGGTGATACCATGGCAAAATCGGAACAGCAAAAGGGAAAGCTTCTGGTGCTCAAGGATCTTCTGGAACGAAAAAGCGACTGTGACCACCCCCTATCCATGCAGGACATTCTCTCCCATCTGGAAGCACGGGGCATCACAGCCGAACGAAAAAGCATTTACAGTGACCTGGAAACCCTGCGGGAACAGGGTATGGACATTCTGTACCGCCAGGGCCGGGGCGGCGGGTATTATCTGGCCGCCCGAGACTTTGAACTGCCGGAATTGAAGCTGTTGGTGGACGCGGTCCAGTCCTCCCGGTTTCTGACGGAGAAAAAGTCCCTGGAACTGATCGCCAAGCTGGAACGGTTGGTCAGCGTCCATGAGGCCGGGCAGCTGCGGCGGCAGGTGGTGGTGTCGGGCCGCATCAAGACCATGAACGAGAGCATCTACTATACGGTGGACCGTATCCACGATGCCATCGGCCGCAACAGCACCATCACGTTCCGATACTTCGACTGGGGCATGGATGGGGAAAAGCACTTCCGGCCCCGGCTCTATGAAGCCAGTCCCTACGCCCTGTGCTGGGCCGATGAAAACTACTATCTCATTGCCCATTCCGACCGCCACGGCATCACCCACTATCGGGTGGACAAGATGGCAGAACTCACCTGTACCGGCCGCCCCCGGGTCATGACCGATGAAGGCCGCAGTCTCGATTTAGGGGCCTATTCCAAAGCCGTCTTTTCCATGTTCCATGGTCATCGGACCATGGTCCGTATGCGGTTTCACCGTTCCCTGGCCGGTGTGGTAATTGACCGGTTCGGTCTGGACACCATCCGTGTCCCCGACGGTCCCGACCACTTCACCGTAACGGCGGAGATCTCCGTCTCCCCCACTTTCCTGGGCTGGTTTATCAGCTTCGGCAGCCGGGCGGAACTCCTGTACCCTCCGGCGGTCCGGCAGCAGATGGCGGACCTGCTGACAGAGACGCTGGCCTGTTACCAGAACGAATAGCCCAAAAAACGATGGAGCACCACCGTCGCCAGAATCACCCACAGGCCCGTGCGTAGGACACCGTCCAGCACGCCGCCGGAGGCAATGGTTACCACCGGTGTGGAAATCCGTTTTTTCCAGGGCCACAGCAGCGCCACGCCTGCCGGATTCAGCAGGTCCAACAGCAGATGCAGCAAAACGCCCACCCCCAGGGGCGGATACAGTCCATAGCAAAGGACCGCAAACAGCAGCGAATGAGTCACGCCCCGGTGTTTCAACAGCCGCGGCAGAATGGGAACATGACGTCCCACCAGACTGTCCCGGTGATCAATATCTGGCAGAATGGACCCCAACGTCAGAGCGGCCATGGCCGGAATGTTCAGGTTCGGCATCAAAAGGGCTGCCGTCAGCCCAGCGGTCACATGGGTGCTTCCGCGCATAAATTCCTCCTATAAAACCATGTGCCGTCCGGCCACTGGGCCGGGCGGCACGTTTCTCTCTATCTGGTAATATTTAACTGGTAATATTTAAATCTCCACGATGGTGACGCCGTCCTCGCCCTCGCCGTAGACACCCAGGCGGAAGCCCTTGATCTGGCGGTTCTGGCGCAGACGCGTCTGGACCGCCTTGCGCAAAACGCCGGTGCCCTTGCCGTGGATAATCCGCACCGACGGCACCTTGGCCATAATGGCTTGGTCGAGAAACTGGTCCAGCACCGTAATGGCTTCCACCGAATCCATGCCCCGCAGGTCCAGTTCTGTGGGAACGGCGGTGTTGCGAAGCTGGCGGCGGGTCTTTTCGATGAACTTCTGAGTGGTCTTCTGGGGCTCGTTTTCCAGAAGATAGACCTCGTCCTTCTTGGCGTTGATCTTCATAATGCCCGCTTGCAGCTGATAGGTGCCGTCCTTGTTGACAGCCAGCACCGTGGCTTTGCTGCCCAGTTTCAGCAATTCCACCGTATCGCCCACCTGAATCTCCCGGCTGGCCTTGGGCCGCTGCTTTTTCGGCTCCTCCCGGGACGACAGCCGGGCTTCGGCTTCGTTGAGGTTCCGGCGCAGCTGGGCCTGCCGCTCATTGATGCCCTGGGCATCGGCAGCGTCGTGCATTTGCTTGCGCAGCTTCTTCAATTCGTCATAGGTGGCGTTGGCCGTGCGGCGAGCATCCTCAATGATGGCCTTGGCTTCGGCTCTCGCCTTCTCCACCGCCTTGTCCCGCTCCCGCTTGATTTCAGCCACATAGGCGTCGGATTGGGCCTTGGCTTCCTCCATCTCCCGGCGCAGCCGCTGGGCTTCCACCTTGGCCTGCTCCATCTGCTGGCGCTGGGTCTCCAGCTGGTTGAGGACCTCTTCAAAGTTCACGTCGTTTTCACTGACCAGGTCCCGGGCCTTTTTGATGATCTCCTCCGACAGGCCCAGCCGCTGGGAAATAGCGAAAGCATTGGACTTGCCGGGCACACCGATGAGCAGCCGGTAAGTGGGTTTCAGTGTTTGCACGTCAAACTCGCAGGAAGCGTTGATGACGCCCTCGGTCCGCATGGCGTACAGCTTCAATTCCGCATAGTGGGTGGTGGCCGCCACCTTTGCGCCCATGCGCCGGCAGAAATCAATCAAGGCCATAGCCAGCGCCGCGCCCTCGGCCGGGTCCGTACCGGCGCCCAATTCGTCAAAGAGCACCAGGCTGCGGCTGTCGCAGACCGCCACAATTTCCACAATGTTTTTCATATGGGCGGAGAACGTGGACAGAGACTGTTCAATGGATTGCTCGTCGCCGATATCCGCCAGCACCATGTCAAAGGTGGAAATATAACTACCGTCCTCGGCGGGGATATGGAGACCGCACTCGGCCATCAGCGTCAACAAACCGATGGTTTTCAGGGTGACAGTTTTACCACCGGTATTGGGGCCGGTGATCACCAGGGTGTCGAAGTCGCTGCCCAGCCGCACCGAAATGGGCACGACGGTTTTCTTGTCAATGAGCGGGTGTCGGGCGCTTTTCAGCTCCAATTGTCCATCGGTGCGGATGTCCGGCTCTATGGCGTGCATGGCATAGGACAGCTTGGCGCGGGCAAAAATACTGTCGATGGTCACCAGCATTTGATAGTTGTGGTTGATGGGGTCCTGATACAGGGCCGCTTCCGCCGACAGCTCTGCCAGAATCCGCTCAATTTCCGCCTGTTCCTTGACTTGCAGTTCCCGCAGTTCGTTATTGGCATTGACCGCCTGCATGGGTTCCACAAAAAAGGTACTGCCGGAGGCAGACACGTCGTGGACCAGACCGGGAATGTCGTTTTTGCACTCGCTTTTCACCGGCACCACAAATCGTCCGGAACGGATGGTCACAATGCTCTCCCGCAGCGCCTTGGAATAGGTGGGCGACGAGATAATTTTTTGCAGGGATTCCCGGATTTTGCTGCTTTGGACCCGGATATGGCGGCGGATATCCGCCAACGCGCTGCTGGCGCTGTCGGCAATCTCCTCCTCGGAGACGATGGAGTTGGAAATCCGGTCTTCCAGATATTTATTGGCCGTCAGCTCCCAGAAATAGACATCCAGACAAGAGGAAACAGCGTCGGTGTCGGCATACGCCTTGACGGTCCGGGCCACCCGGAGACTGGATGCAATTTTCAGCAGTTCGCCGGGCGTCAGGCTGCCGCCGCGGCGGGCCCGGTCCAGGCTGGCGCCCACGTCCCGGATGCCGCCCAGGCTGGGCGAGCCTTTGAGGGAAATCAGTTTACAGGCGGCGGTGGTCTGTTCCTGAAGGCGGCGCACTTCCTCGGCGTCGGTCTCCGGTTTCAGGTTGCGGCAAGCTTCCTTGGCCGCGTCGCTGACGGCCTGGGCCGCCAAAAGGTCCAGAACGCCGTCCAGTTCCAGTTTCGAAAGGGATTTTTCGTATAATTCACTCATAATATAGAAACCTCATCGTTTCAGGGATTTATAAAAGTCCAGGGTGTGGAAGCCCCGTTCCAGTTGGGTCATCAGGTAGGCTTCCGACAGCTGGGACAGCTCCTCCGCCGTGGTGTCATCCACGGTAAAGGAAAAAATCTGTTTGGGGCCGCAGGCGGTGATATAATGGAGGGCCGTCCGGGCGGCGGCGCTGATGGGCACCAATGTGCCCTGGCCGGGCCCGCAGCCGCTGCACTGGAGGACGCCGTGGACCAGATCAAACCGGTCCGGCATGGGATTGCCGCAGACAAAGCACCCGGACAACTCCGGCAAATAGCCCGCCAGACAGATGGCCCGCAGTTCAAACACCGCCTTGGCCACCGGCTGGGGCTTGTGGAGGGGCCCCAGGGCATACAGGCAGTTGAGCAGCAGCGACAGCAGTTCCGGATTGGGGCAGTCCTCCTGGGCGATGGTCTCCGATACCTGGGCGAAATAGCTGGCCAGAGAAAGCAGTTCAATATCCTGCCGCAAGACTGGGAATTGCTCCTTGGTCACCGCCTCTGTAATGGTCAAATAGCCCCGCTGTTCCGACACGGTAAATTCCGAATAGGCCAACAATTGACAGGCCGCCTTGAGGGTGCTGCGGCGGCCTCGGACGCCCCGGGCCTTCATGGTCACCGGTCCATGGTCCCGTGTAAGCACCGTCAGCAGCCGGTCATGCTCTTTGTAGTCGGTCTCCCGCAGAACGACGCCCTCGGTCTTCCAGTACATGGTTTCCTCCCAGTTATGTACGGCCCCCATCCGGCGGGGGAGACTTCCCCCCGCCTTAGGGCTTCGGTTGCTCTTTCTCCGTTTCCTTCTTCTCGTTCTGATGCTTGCTCATGACGTAATACTCCGGCGCACCGGTTTCAAAGAACAGTTCCCACAATTGTTTCTGACGCATGGTAACCACCTCCTGCAATCTTAGGATTTGCAGGAGGCAGCAGGATCATGCTGCCAGTTTTTTACGCGTGCAGCGCCCGCTCCACACTCCAATAGAACTGATCCTCGCCCAGCAGCTCCACAATGCCGCTGCGCTCCATCATCAGTCGGACGCTGTCGGACAGGCCGCAGATGTAGACGGGCAATTCCTGCGCTTTCAGCTGCCGCAGCAGTTCCAGAAACGCCTGTGCACCGGACACATCCATATAGGACACGCCGCGCATGGAGAATAGGACAGCGCTGCGACCCTGAAACCGTCCAGCCAAATCGGTGATCTGTTCGCAGTTGGCGAACAGCACCGCGCCCGTCAGATAGACTACCTCGGCGTTGTCAAACCGGTCGGCCACCGGGTCCTCGGGATGCTGGAGCCGCTGGGGCTTCACATCGTCAAAGTGGATTTCCAGGTGGGACTGGCGGACGGCCAGCAGGACCAGCGCCGCCACCACGCCAATGAGAATGGCAATGGTCAGGTCAAACACAATGGTTGCAATCATGGTGGCCAGGAATTTCACTATGGCGCCCTTGAACTTATGGGAGAAGATGTACTGGATGGTGTGCCATTCATTCATGCGCCAAGCCGTCACCAGCAGGACACCGGCCAAGGCGCTAAGGGGAATCTGCGCCATGACCGGGCCCAGCACCAGCAGGGACACCAGCAGCACCAGCGCATGAATCATACCTGTGAGCCGGGTCTGTGCGCCGGATTTGACGGCCACGCTGGTGCGGGCAATGGCCGCCGTGGCGGGAATGCCGCCGAACAGGGGCGAGAGAATGTTGCCCACACCCTGGGCGATCAGTTCCCGGTCACTGTTGAGACGCACGCCGGTCATACGGGCGGCGCTGGCGCCGCACAAAAGGCTTTCAATCATACCCAAGGCCGCAATACTGACAGCGGGAGCCAGCAGACCGCGCACCGTAACCAGATCCAGCCCCTCCAGAGTAAAGCGCTCGGGCAACAGCAGGCTGGAGGGAATCTCCCCCACCCGCTGGATGTCCATGGGGATGATCAGCGACGCCGCCGTGGCCAGAATGATGGAGACCAGCGAAGCCGGTACCACCGCGTTCCACTTCTTGGGGTAGACGATCATAAACACGATGATGGCGCTGCCCAGCAGCACCGCCGCCGGATTGACCGAAAAGCCCACGGTAAAATAGCTGAGGACCTTTTCCACAGCCGTAGAACCCTGGGACGTGGTGCCGAAAAAGTTGTCCAGCTGGCCCAGGGCGATGACCACGGAAATGCCCGAGGTAAAGCCGGTGATAACCGGCATGGGGATAAAGGCCGTCACCTTGCCCAGGTGGAGAATACCGGCCAGGACCAGAATGATACCGGCCATCACCGTGGCCGTAAAGACGCCGGACAGGCCGTACTGGGCCACAATGGACATGAGCACCGCGGCCATGGCTCCGGTGGGACCGGAAATCTGATAGTAAGCGCCGCCCAACAGGCTGATGACAAAGCCGCAGATGACAGCAGTCAAGCAGGCCCGATGCCGCCGTGGCGCCGCTGCTGACACCGAAGGCCAGCGCCACCGCTGCCACCGTCACACCGGCCATCAGGTCCTTGGCGAATTTCGCGCCGTTATAGCCGCGAAACTCCTGCCGCAGATCGGAAACGTAGGAATTTTTCACTTGTATCTCTCTTTTCTCTCAATTTCTCAGCCGCTGCCGTGCGGCTAACTTGTTCATCATATCGCAGTTTTGCCGGTGCGTCAATAGGGGGTTCCGGTCTTTTCCATGAAAGCAGAGCACCAAATGGCCCTTATACCCAAAAACTTGGAATGCTGTGCTGCGTATAGTAACTGTTGAACGCAATACGGGTGATATGGCCATGCTCCACTTCGTAGCGGAAGTGGCTCATATAGCCGTACAGTTCCCAGGCCCGCTGTGGCGTGTCGCCGATCCGCAGGCCCCGAGCCGTGGCACACTGGGGCCCATCGGTCACGATGGCCACGATGATGCCGTCCAGACCCCAGCCGTCCTCCTCTCCCGGACGAAGCCGGGCCACATGGATGGCGTAGCCGTCGCCCCGGTACTCCACCTCATCGTAATAGTCCCGTGTAATGCCCAGGCTGCCTACCTCGCGGACCTTGGCCCGCTGCTCTGCCGGCAGTTCATCAAAATTCGTCATGGTAGCAAACCCATCACACATTTGCTCTCCCGGGCGCGGCAAATCCAGCACCGCAAAGCCATCCTCAGGATAGAGCACATAGTGGTTGAGATACTCCGGCGACGCTTGCTGCCGCAGCACATAGTCCGTTGGCGCATAGGCTGTGCCGTCCCGCAACAGGGGCGTCGTGGCCGCGGTGACCGGGCAACTTCCATGCCTGATAGAAAACTGCCTCAGCTCGTGGTCTATCACATAGTCTTTCCCATCGGGAGCCGTCACCCGCGTTTCCCCGGCATATAGAATGTAGGGGCCATCCTCTGTCCGAAGTATGATGGCATTGCCCGCCACCTGCACTGTATCGCCCAACAGCGCTGCCAAATCCTCCAACGGTACATAGAGTAGGTCGTTTTCCACAAACGGCGCGTGATCCAGCTCCACTAGAACGTTGTTGACCAGCACCTCCGCCCGGTCCGGCCAGAGGGTAATGCCATAGATGTCTTCCTCGGGGTGTAACGCCAGCCAGCCCTCCACATCCAGTCGGGCAGATGGCATCTGCGCTGTCACCAGGGTACCGGCCAACAGCCCTGCAGAAATCAGTTGTCTTACCATGGTCGCCATCCTTTCTATGATTCAGCCCCACAAACCGCAAAATAATTCGAACCTGGATATGATACTCTGTTCTTTTACCATGGCGGTACCGCCTCTCCTTCTGCAGCACAAACTGTACGACTGCGAGCGTAGTATTGCAGCGGGTACGCCGGATCGTCACTGAGACGGAACTGCACATCCAATGTCTCCGTCATGGCCAAATGCTCCCCGTAATCCGGCTGCTGGAAGACCTGCAAAATCGTATCCTGCAACACTTCGCCATCCATGTTTCCGTCGGGCGCTATACCCGATGTATCCCACAGGTATTTCATGTTGGGCCGCAGAGTTTCATAGTCATTGTATTCCAACTCATGAAACATCAGCATATCAAACTGTGCGGTAAACAGCCCGGACGCATCCACCGACCAATCTGTCAGCCGAAAATACCCCGACCACATGGTATCGCCCGGCACCGGCATATAGATGCCGTTTTCATAGGTGAGATAGGCAGAACTCCGGTCCTCATAGGTCACCGTCGGCAGAAATCGTCCCAGCGTGTCTGCCAATTCTTCCCGTGTTACGGTAAGATCTTCCGCACGGTCTGCATTCAGATAGCTATACAGTGTCAGTGCATCCCAGTCCGCCGCATGAGTCTCGTCAAAATCCGGCATCATAGCCAGCTCATAGAAGTGCCCCAGCGTTCTATAGTAGGAATAGAACTGTGTCATCAGGTCATCCGACGGCTGCCGTGTCACGGTGCGCAGCGCTTCCAGCAGTTCCCGCTCTCCGACCACGGTTGGCTCCGGCAGTTGGGGTGGGTCTGTGCGGTTCAGATTCTGCAAGCCCAGGAATCCGCTGAAGATCAGGCCCACCCCGATAATGCCGGCAGCGCATTTCACCACCGTCCCGGCGGCTGCCCCCTTGGCCGACGCTGACAGTACCGGAAGCAGCCGGGCTGACGGTTCGGCCCGCAAAACGCTGGAAATCAGCGCCGTAAGCGTCAGGGCGGAGACACCATGGCGGTGCAGTCCCTTCCGCAGTGTCTTCCGCGCTCTGTATAGCCGCGTCTTAACTGTGGTCGTGGGTACCGACAGCGCTGCGGCGATTTCCCGGACCGTCAATTCGTCGTAATAGAACATCAGGATGCACACCCGCTGGTCCGTCGGCAGCTGGTCCACCAGCTGCCGGACAAGCCGCGCCGTCTCCGATTCCTCCAACGCCCGCTCCGGTAGCTGCTCCACCAATTCCTCCGCCCAAGTGTCCAGCAAGGCGCCGCCGTTGGGTGATTCCGGCATCTGGCACTCCTTTGGCCCCCGGGTCTGATAATTGCGGCAACGGTTGCAGATAATTTTCAACAGCCACGCATGAAATGCCGCTGGTTCTTTCAGCCCCGGCAAGCCCCGCACCATGGCCAGCAGCACCTCCTGGGTCACGTCCAGGGCACTCTCCCGGTCATTGAGCAGTTTACAGCAGTGATAATAGACGAAATTCTGCACGAAGGCGATCAGTTCTTCCTGGGCTGCCCGGTCGCCCGGCCGGCTCCGCTCCACCAATACATGCAGCTGCTTTTCCTCCATGGTTCTCTCCTCCTTTATAGACATTGGGGTTCAAAAATGTCCCTTTGTCTATAGAGACACATGGCCTGCTCCATCGGTTTCATTTTTTTAAAAAGGACAAAGCGGGGATGCCGCAGCGTGCAGCATCCCCGCTTGTAACTTACTTTTCAAATGTGCCGGTCTCTCGCAAATCGTACCGACTGTCGCACCAATCCTGACCGCAGCACCATACCGCAACACCATCCTCAAAACATACAAAATTGATACCGGAGCGCACCGCTGCGCTCCCTGTCGCTCCCCTGTTTCCCGCCCCTCTCCCGCTTCCCCTCCTGCGCCGCCCCATCACCCTCACCCCGGATACCGGAGCGGCTCCTGATGCGGCCATATCGTTGCGATTTTGCGGACAAACGCATGGTCTGGCGCACATTATGGGCATAGATGACACGGGTAGGCTGTGGCGGGATTGCCACCTCAGCTGACGCTTCAGCAGGCCGGAACGGGTTTGAGGCGTACACATTAGAGCACATAAAACAAGGGCCCCGGATTGCTCCGAGACCCTAAAAAATACTATGTGACGGCGTGTGTCTGCCGTGCCAGGATTGGTGCGACAGACGGCGCGTTTTTCATTTAATTATCACATAGTCGAGCCCGGAAAAGCCTCATAAATGAGTATATTCAGACTATACCACATGACGGGCAAAATCGCAATATGCCTCGTGCTCGTCGTATATGCGGTTGTTCTGTATCTGGATACCATTGGCACCCACAGGTTCAGCCGCCTGTGGGTTTTACCTTGTCAACTAGCAATTCGCAGGAATGTGTAGTAAAATGTCCATGATTAAACTAGAGCGTATCTGAAAACGCCAAATGATTGTGCTATTTTGCCAAAAGCCAGATAGCAGCAAGCAGAACAAACGCA
>CALWXC010000024.1 GCA_944385415.1 uncultured Oscillospiraceae bacterium
TGTCTGACACTACACGGAGGTATTGTTTCATATTACACTTATTGGAACAAGGCGTGGTTAGATTTTACGCTTACGAATGAAACAGGGCTTTTTTTCAGGACCTCAGATATCCAGGGCGGCGTGGTAGCCCCAGTAGACAGCGTTGGTGATGGTGGACACCCGGGCGGCGTCACCGATGACCCGAACAAAGGGAGCCGTACCGTGGAGCTCTTCCACCAGAGCGGTGTTGGACCGCTGGCCCAAAGCGCAGATGACGCTGGTGCCCGGTACCAAAACCTGTTTGCCGTCGGCCGTCTCGCAGAGAATGCCGTCGGGCCGGACTTCCAGGCCCTTGCAGCCTGTGTGGACCGTCACATATTTTTCGATCTCTTTCAGCAGCAGGGGACGGTGGCGCACATTGGCGTCGGGGGCCAGCTGGTCCCGCATCTCCACCAGATGGACCCGCTTGCCCTCCATGCCCAGATGGATGGCGCACTCACAGCCCGCCAGACCGCCGCCGAAGACCACCACATCGTCGGTGACCTTGTCCTTTTCCCGATAGTAGTTGTTGACCACCACCACATTGTCACCGTGGAGACCGGGAATCGGCGGCACCAGGGGAGAGGAGCCCACGGCCACAATCAGGGCGTCGGGGGCCTCCTGTTCCACATACTCCCTGGTGACAGGAGTGTTGAGACGGAATTCCACCCCGGCGTCCTTGGCCAGTTTGGCATAGGTATGGGCCAGCTGGTACATCTCCCACTTGAAGGGCAGCGCCTGCTCGCTCTTGAGAATGCCGCCCACCTCCGCTTCCTTTTCGCAGAGGATAACCTGATGGCCCCGGCGGGCAGCCGTGTAGGCGGCGTACAGGCCGCCGGGACCGCCGCCGGCCACCAGAACTTTTTTCTTCACGGGGGCGGGGTAGACCACGTCGCCCTCCAGCTCCCGGCCAATCAGGGGGTTGACGGTGCAGCGGCGGGTGGCCGTGGCGGCCCGCTCGGCCATGCAGGTGAAGCACCGCAGGCAGCGGACAATGTCCTCGTCCCGGTTGGCCATGACCTTGTTGGGCAGGAACGGGTCGGCCAGCAGCGCACGGGCCATGTACACCACGTCGGCCTTGCCGGAGGCAATGATCTCCTCCATCTGGGCCGGGTCGTTGAGACCGCCCAGGGTGGCAACGGGGATCTTCACATGCTTTTTGATCTCGGCGGCCAGATAGACGTTGCAGCCGTGCTCTTTGAACATGGAGGGGTGGGTGTCTCCGAAGCCCCGCTGGTACGTACCAGCGGAGACGTGGAGCAGATCGATGCAGTCTTCCAGCTGCTTGGCGATTTCCACGCCGTCGGCCAGGGTGTAGCCGCCGTCGAAGAGCTCGGAACCGCTCATGCGGAATTCAATGGGGAAGTCGGGACCCACGGCGGCCCGGACCGCTTCCAGTACCCGGCGGGCAAAGCGGCAGCGGTTTTCCAGGGAGCCGCCGTACTCGTCGGTCCGCTTGTTGAAGTAGGGGGACAGGAACTGATTCACCAGCCAGCCGTGGCCGCCGTGGACCATAATCATCTCAAATCCGGCCCGCTTGGCCAGTCCCGCCACATTGCCGTAGGCGGCCACAATGTCGTCGATCATCTCGTGGGTCAGCTCGCCCACCTCCACGCCGTCGGGACGGACACAGGCCGAGGGGCCCCACTGGGCCAGACCGTGCTGGCGGGTCTTGTCGGTCATATAGGTGCCGGAGTACATGCCGGAGTGGGACAGCTCCACACTGGGAATGGACCCATGGCGGCGGATGGCGCCGGCGGTGTAGGTGAAGGAGGCCAGGGAGTTGAGAATGGCCGTATCCAGATGGTAGGCGTGGGAGCCGTCGGTCTGGGGGTGGACCATGCATTCACTGACCGTGACGGCGCCCGCGCCGCCCTTGGCCCGCAGCTCATAAAACGCCGTGGACTTGGGGCCGATGCAGCCGTCGTTGGTGATGTCTGTACCGCCCATGGGAGCTGAGAACATGCGGTTACGGAAGGTCACCCGGCCGATGGTGATGGGTTTGCACAGAGTGGGATACTTTGGTGTCATACAAGTACATCCTTTCTGGTCGAATTATCCGGTATTCGCTCGTTGGCTCCATGGTATCATGTAATTATTTACATGTCAATGAGTTTGAGCGGGTTTTCCCCCTGTTGGGAGAAAATTTCCCCGCGACAGGGCCGGAAGCGGGCGGCAGGGGCCGGAAAACCGGCAATTCTACTGTCGTTCGGTTGCCAAATGGACCGTATGGCGGTACAATTTTTCTGAGGTGAGGCGTATGCAGACCATTGATAAACAGCAGTTCGGCGCGTTTGTGGCCCGGCTGCGCAAGGAAAAGGGCTGGACCCAAAAGGAGCTGGCGGAACGGCTCTGCATTTCTGATAAGGCCGTCAGCAAATGGGAGACGGGTGCCAGTATCCCGGACACGGCCATGCTGCTGCCGTTGTCGGAAGCGCTGGGGGTGACCGTAACGGAGCTGCTGCTGTGCCGCTGTCAGGACCCGGCCCAGACCATGGAACAGGAGGATGTGGAACAGGTGGTGCAGACCGCTGTCCTCTATGGCAAGGCCCATCCACGGCGGGCCTGGCGGGAGAAGGGGCCCTGGCGGCTGATCTATCTGCTGGCCCTGCTGGCGGGAGCGGCGGCCATGTGGCTATGTTACAGAAACGGTGTCCGGATGGAGGCATTGTGCGCTCCGGTGGTGCTGGGCGCCATATTCGGTGCATACTTCTGCTTTTACGTTCGGCTCCAACTGCCGGAGATATACGATCGGGAGAGAATCAATCTGGTGTACGACGGTTTTTTCCAGATGCACATGGTGGGTATGGCGTTCAACAACCGTAATTGGCCCCATATCATCACCGTGGGCCGTGTCTGGTCCTGCGCCGTAATGGTGGTGCTGCCGCTGCTGGCCCTGGGAGTGGCGGTTTTGGACCCGACCCTGTGGCTGTGGGTCCAGCTGCCGGTGGTGCTGATTGTTGCCCTGGGCGGTTTGTTTGTGCCCCTGTGGGTGGTGGGGAAGCGATACCAATAAAAAAGAACCGGCCCGGAACGTACAAAAGCGTTCCGGGCCGTTGCTTGTAACAGGTTAATCCAGGGCTTTGGCAGCGGCGTCCAGCTCCGCCCGTTCCTTTTCCGTAAAGGTCAGCTTGAGGGGGTTGAGAATCTCATCCACCTGGTCGGCGGAGACAATGCCCTGCTGGACCACCAGCTTGCGGATGGGCACGCCGGTTTTCAGAGATTCCTTGGCCAGCTCCGCCGCCCGCTTGTAGCCGATATAGGGGCACAGGGCCGTCACCATGCCCACGCTGTGCTCCACCAATTCCAGACAGTGCTCCCGGTTGGCGGTGATGCCCAGGATGCAGTTGTCCACCAGGGTTTGAATGCCCCCGGCCAGGGTTTCCAGGGATTCAAACAGCTTGTAGAACAGCACCGGTTCAAAGGCGTTCAATTCCAGCTGGCCCGCTTCGGCGGCCATGGTGATGCAGGTGTCGTTGCCGATGATGTTAAAGGCCACCTGGCTCATGACCTCGGGAATGACCGGGTTGACCTTGCCGGGCATGATGGACGAGCCGTTCTGCTTGGCCGGGAGATTGATCTCCGAAAGGCCCGTCCGGGGACCGCTGGACAGGAGCCGCAGATCATTGGACATCTTGGACAGCGTCACGGCGCACGTCTTAATGATGCCGGACACATGGACGAAGCAGTCGAGATTTTGCGTGCCGTCGATCAGGTCCGTAGCCTGGAGCAGGGGGTATTTAGTCACCTCCCGCAGCTCCGGCACAATGCGGCTCAGGTAGTCCGGCGACACGTTGATAGCCGTACCGATGGCCGTTGCGCCCATGTTGACCACGCACAAATCCGCCGCTGCCTGATGGAGCCGCCGGGCATCCCGGGAGATGGCGCTGGCATAGGCGTGGAAGGACTGGCCCAGACGGATGGGCACGGCGTCCTGGAGCTGGGTCCGGCCCATTTTCACAATGTCGTCGAACTCCACGGCCTTGCTCTCCAACGCCTCATACAGCCGGTTCAGCTGGGTGGACACCTGGGGCAGCAATGCCAGGGCCGCCAGTTTCCCGGCGGTGGGGTAGACGTCGTTGGTGGACTGGGCCATGTTCACATGGTCGTTGGGGTGGACAATGCTGTAATCGCCCTTGACGCCGCCCAGCAGTTCAATGGCCCGGTTGGCAATGACCTCGTTGGCGTTCATATTGGCCGACGTGCCCGCGCCGCCCTGGATGGCGTCCACAATGAACTGGTCGTGGAGCTTGCCGCCGATGATCTCGTCACAGGCGGTGATGATGGCCTGGGCCTTTTCCTCGTCCAGGGTTCCGGCGTGGCGGTTGGCCATGGCGGCGGCCTTTTTGATCTGGGCCAGACTGACAATCAGCAGCTTGTGCATGGGGTGGCCGGTGATGGGGAAATTCTGCTTGGCCCGCAGGGATTGAACGCCGTAATAGGCGTCGGCCGGGACTTCCAGCGTGCCGATGGAGTCGGATTCCATTCTGGTATTCATAAAACGGTTCCCTCTTTCTCGTGGGTTTGTTCGGTTCTTGCCCCCAGCATACACGCTGACGGCGCCGCCGTAAAGACCTGCCGGCGTTTTCCGACGGAAACGAAAAAAAGCGTCGGCCGGACGAAAAGATGTAAAGTTTTCCGCGGCGAAAACTTTCGATAGAAAAGCACCGCGGACCGGCGGCGGGCCTTGATTCTCCGTCCCATCTACGATACAATATTATAATCCAAAAGCACGCAAAAACACGGAGGCCACACCGTATGGACCAGATCGATCAAAAACTGTTGGAGCTCCTGCGGGAAAACGCCAGAATGCCCCTGAAAAAGCTGGCGGAACACGTCTTTCTGTCGCCGCCCGCCGTGGCGGCCCGGATGGAACGGATGGAGCAGCGGGGCATTATCCAGGGGTATCGGGCCGTCGTGTCGCCCAAGGCCCTGGGCCGGGAGATCCAGGCGTTTATCCATCTGGTGCTGCCGCCGGAACAGCAGAAGGAATTTTCGGCCTTTGCCGCCGGGATTCCGCAGATTCTGGCCTGCTACCATGTGACGGGGCCCCATTCCATGCTGTTGCAGGTCAGCTGTGAAGACATGGAGCAGCTGGACGGTCTGGTGGCCAAATTGCAGCGCTTTGGCACCACCCAAACCCAGGTGGTGCTGTCCACGGTGCTGCCGCCGGACCGCTGAGTGGGTTGTCAGAAAGGATGGGGTACATGCTGGAAGAATTGATTGCACAGATTTTGCCATGGATTATCAGTCTTTTGGAACTGATGGGCATTTTTGTGGTGCTGGTGTCGGCGGTGGGCGCGTTTATCCGGTATCTCCGGGGCTTGATCACCCGGGAAGAGGTGGATGTGAAGTTCGCATTTGCCAACGGTTTGGCCACCAGCCTGGAATTTAAAATGGGCGCGGAGATTCTCAAAACCGTCCTGGTCCGGGAACTCAAGGAACTGGTGGTGCTGGGTCTGGTGATTCTCCTCCGGGCGCTGCTGTCGTTCCTGATTCACTTTGAGATGCAGCAAAACCATAAGAAATAACAGAGACGCACTGTCCCGCAGATGGCGGGTACAGGGAAAGGAACCCATGGAACAAACGGTTTGGAAAACGCTGTTACAGGCGGTAGCCGACGGCAAAATGACAGTGGACGAGGCGGCGGCCCGCTGGAAGCTGGCCCCCTTTGAGGAGCTGGGCTACGCCAAAATCGACCACCACCGGGCCTTGCGGCAGGGGACGGCGGAGGTGATCTACGGCGAGGGCAAGACGCCGGAGCAGATCACCGGCATTGTGTCCGCCATGCTGGTGGCCGGGCAGCGGTCCGTCCTGATTACCCGCCTTTCTCCGGAGGCCGCCGCCCAGGTGGGACAGGTCCATACGTTGGATTACCGGCCCATGGGCCGTCTGGGCATCGTCGGACCGCTGCCGGAGCCCGACGGCGTGGGTACCGTGGTGGTGGCCAGCGCCGGAACCAGCGACATGAATGTGGCCGAAGAAGCCGCCGTCACGGCGGAGTTTCTCGGCAACCGGGTCACCCGCCTTTATGATGTAGGTGTGGCTGGTATCCACCGGCTCCTGGCCCATGCAGGGGAATTGATGGCCGCCCGTGTGGTGATCTCCGTGGCCGGGATGGAGGGGGCGCTGACCAGCGTCATCGGCGGGCTGGTGTCCTGCCCCGTCATCGGCGTGCCCACCTCCGTGGGCTACGGGGCCGCCTTCGGCGGCGTGGCGGCGCTGCTGAGCATGCTCAACTCCTGCGCCAGCGGCGTCAGCGTGGTCAACATCGACAACGGCTTCGGCGCCGGATTCCTGGCCAGCCGCATCAACCATTTGGGAGGCAACGCATGATTTTACATTTGGATTGCCCCATGGGTCTGGCCGGGGACATGCTGCTGGGGGCGCTGCTGGCCCTCCATCCCCATCGGGAGGACGTTTTGGAACGGCTCAACGGCCTGGGTCTGCCGGGCATCGGTTACAGCGTGGAGGAACGGCCCCAGGGACTTCACGCCGTGGTTACGGTCTATGGTACGGAAGAGGGCCACGGACACCAGGACGCCCATCATCACCACCATCACACGGTGGAAGATATTTACCATATTCTCGACGGCCTGAACCTGCCCGCCCCGGTGCGGGACAACGCCCGGGCCGTCTATGGCTTGCTGGCCGACGCCGAGAGCAAGGCCCACGGCTGCACCGTGGAACAGATTCACTTCCATGAGGTGGGGACGCTGGACGCCGTGGCCGATGTGGTGGGCTGCTGCCTGCTGCTGGAGGAATTGGACGTGGAGCGGGTGACAGCTTCGCCGGTGGCCGTGGGCGGCGGTACGGTCCGCTGCGCCCATGGTATTCTGCCGGTACCGGCCCCCGCCACAGCGTTTCTGCTGGAGGGGATTCCCACGGTGTCCGGTCCCGTGGAGCGGGAGCTGTGTACGCCCACCGGCGCGGCGCTGCTGCGCCGCTTCGCCGCGGACTTCGGTCCCAGACCGGCGGGGACGTGGCTGCGTACCGGCGTGGGCCTGGGAACCAAGGAGTTTCCCGACCGGGTCAACGGGGTAACGGCTCATCTGGGTACACCGTAAGAAAAACAGACGGAGGAGACGTCGCAGAACGTCTCCTCCGTTTGTTATAGGGGGATTATTGGGGCCGGGCCGGGTCCAGCACCTCCGCCGGGTCAAAAAAGTATTGGGAAATCCGTTCCGGGTAGCGCTTCATGGTCAGACCGTCCAGATTGATGCGGCCCTGGAAGAACCAGGAGCCATCCCATTTGGTGGGCATGGTGGAATCCACATTGCAGTAGATGGAAAAGCCATGTTCCCGCAGAAAGACCATGCGGGCGTCTTCGCGGGCAAAGGACACGCCGAAGGGGGAGATAAAAATATCCGTCTCGCCCACATAGGGCGCAATGTCCCGTTTCCACCGGCCAATGTCGTATTGGACTTGGTCCATGGTGATGGTCCGGTTGTTCCAGTATTGGTTGTGGGTGTAGCTGTGGCAGGCGATTTGCCAGCCGGTCTCCCGGAGAGCCTGGGCTACGGCCTGGGTCTTTTGGAGCATGGCCTGACCGGTGGCATCGTCGTAGTCCTCCAGGTCAGTGATCCGGTAGCCGAAGGCTCCCTCGTATCCGGTAAGGGCCAGAATGCCCTTGGCGCCCCGCCAGGAAAACTCCGGATGTTCTGCCACATAGCGGTCCAGAATGGGGACCACGTCGCCGTCGTCGGTGAGAACACCGTCCACCACCGTTTTCACCTGTCCGTTTTCGTCCAGGTCTAGCCGGGAGGCAAAGCCATCGTCCGCCATGTACTGATAGTAGTTCACATCGTCCACCGACAGAACCAGGGGTTTCTTGCCCGGCGGCAGCAATATCTCCTTGCGGACGGCCACGCCGTCCTGGAACTCCACCAGATCATGGATATCAACGAGCACAAACCCGGCCTCCTGGAGCTTGGGCAGCATGGCTTCAAACTCGGAGACGGTGGTCATGTACAGGTCATAGCCTGGGGCGTCGTAGTCGCCGTCAAAGGCTTTGTCCATGTCCACAATGAGACTGTGGAAGAAAATGTGGTAGAACTGACCGTCCGCATAGGGGACCAGCTGGGCTTGCAGGTCGGCAAGCTCCTGCCGCAGGGCGTCGGTTTCGTCGTTGGCCAGGTCTGGAGCACCGTCCAAAAGCTGGAGAGCTTCCTCATAGTAATAGCCCCGCATGAGCTGCCGGGCCTCCTCCAACAGCTGGGTACGGGCCTGGGTCACAGCGGGGTCCTCCGGCACAGGTTCCGGTTCGGGTACGGGTTCCGGTTCCACGGGGGCGGAGACGGACGGCTGCTCCGGTCCAGGCTGGGAGGCTTCCGGGGTGCTGGGCTGCTCCGGCAGCAGCAGCCAGGCGGCAAAGCCGCCCACCACCGCCAATTCCAGCAGCAGGACCAGAGCCAGAAAGACATTGGTCCGCCAGCGGCGTTTTCTGGGAAACCCGCCGCGTTGGGCGTCACGATACATGGGACCACCTCGATTCTGTCGAATTGGGGAAAAATTTGTCTGTATTCTATAGACGAAAAACAGCGGCATTGGTTCCCGCAGCACATTGCTTTTTTCCTGGAAATATGCCATAGTATAACTACGATACCCCATGAAACGGGAGGATGCCCATGAAACTGCTCCATTTGTCCGACCTGCATTTGGGAAAGCGGGTCAATGAGTTTTCCATGATCGACGACCAGCGGCATGTGTTGGACCAGATTTTGTGCGTGATCGACGCAGAACGGCCCGACGCCGTCCTGATTGCCGGCGACGTTTACGACAAACCGGTGCCCACCGCCGAGGCCGTGGCCCTGCTGGACTGGTTTCTGGTAGAGCTGTCGGGGCGGGAGCTGCAAGTCTTTGTCATCAGCGGCAACCACGATTCCGCCGAACGTATGGCCTTCGGCGGGCGGCTGATGGAGCAAAGCGGCGTCCATCTGGCCCCGGTGTACGACGGAACCGTGGCCCGGTGGACCCTCACCGACGAGCACGGACCGGTCCACCTGTATTTGCTGCCCTTTGTAAAGCCGGTCCATGTCCGGCGGTGCTTCCCGGAGCGGGAGATTGAGACGTACACGGACGCCGTGGCCGCCGCCGTAGAGGCCATGGACGTGGACCCCGCCGCACGGAATGTGCTGGTGACCCACCAGTTTGTCACCGGTGCGGCCCGGTGCGAATCGGAAGAGGTGTCCGTGGGCGGTTCCGATAATGTGGACGCGTCAGTGTTCGACAAGTTCGACTATGTGGCCCTGGGCCATCTCCATGGACCCCAGACCGTGGGCCGGGAGACGGTGCGCTACTGCGGCACGCCGTTAAAATATTCCTTCTCTGAAGTGCACCATAAAAAATCCGTCACCGTGGTGGAGCTGGGGGAAAAGGGGACTGTGACGGTCCGTACCGTCCCTCTGACGCCCCGGCGGGACCTGGTGGAACTGCGGGGAACCTATGAGGACGTGACCCGGCGGGACTTTTACGAGGGGACCGGGTATGGGGATTCCTATGTCCATATCACCCTCACCGACGAGGAGGACGTGCCCGACGCCCTGGGAAAGCTGCGGCTGATTTACCCGTACCTGATGAAGCTGGACTATGACAACCAGCGGACCCATGCCGCCGGCGTAGGGGACGAGGGCGGCGATCTCCAGCGCAGATCCCCCATGGAATTGCTGGAGGAATTTTATGAACTGCAAAATGGGCAGCCCATGGGCCAGGAACAGAGACAGTTTGCCCGGCAGCTGATGGAGCGCATCTGGGAGGGAGACGTATGAGACCGCTGAAATTGACCCTGTCGGCCTTTGGCCCTTATGCCGGTACGGTGGTTCTGGACTTGGAACGGCTGGGCGTCCGGGGATTGTATCTCATCACTGGCGACACCGGCGCGGGCAAGACCACCATCTTTGACGCCATCACCTATGCCCTTTACGGTGAAGCCAGCGGCGACAACCGGGACCCGTCCATGTTCCGCTCCCAATACGCCCTGCCGGAGACGCCCACCCTGGTGGAGCTGGTCTTTTCCTACCAGGGCCGGACGTATACGGTCCGACGCAATCCCGAATACGAACGCCCCGCCCGGCGGGGCGGCGGCACCACCTTACAGCGGGCCGATGCGGAGCTCCATCTGCCCGACGGGCGGGTGGTCACCCGCAGCCGGGAGGTCACCGCCGAACTCGTCTCCATCCTGGGACTGGACCGAAGCCAGTTTACCCAGATTGCCATGATTGCCCAGGGGGATTTTCTCAAATTGCTGCTGGCCGATACCAAGAGCCGCCAGGACATCTTCCGGGAGATTTTTGAGACCCGGTATTTTATGGTGTTTCAGGACAAGCTGAAAAGCGAGGCCATTGGGCTGCAAAAGTCCTGTGCCGCTGCCCGGGCCAGCGTACAGCAGTACATTGGCGGCATCCTGTACCGGCAGGAGGACCCGCTGGCGCCCTGGCTGGAACAGGCGGTCCAGGGGGCGCTGCCTCTGGAGGAGACCATGGCCCTCATTGCGGCGCTGCTGGAAGCCGATCAGGCGTCCGAGGACCAGTGCGCGGCGGAGCTGGAGCAGCTGGACGGCGCCATCCATGAGACCACTGCCCGGCTGGCCCAGGCCGAGGAAGCGGCCAAGGCCAGGGCAAACCTGGAAGCGGCCAGGGTCCGGCAGACGGAGCAGCAGCAGCGGGTGGAAGTGGCCCGGACCGCTCTGGAGGAGCGGGAAGCGGAGACGCCCCGCCGGACGGCTTTGCAGGAGCAGTTGACGGCATTGGAGGCCGAACTGCCCCGGTATGAGACGTTGGAGACCCAGCAGGAGACGTGCCGCCGTCTGGCGGCGGAGCTGGAAGCGCTGACGGCGAAACAGGCCCGGCAGCAGACCCAGCGGCAGGAACAGGCCGCCCAGCTGGAAGCGTGGCATCAGGAGGCGGAAACGTTGACGGCGGCGGCAGCGGAGCAGCAGCGTCTTTTGGGCGAACGGGACCGGCTGGACAGCCGGTTGACGGCGCTGGACCAGCTGTTCCGGGATCTGGAACAGCAGTGGGACTATGACCGGCAGCTACAGACGAGCCAGGAAACGATTGCGTCCCAGGAGACGCATCAAACCCAGCTGACAGAGGAGCGCCGGACGCTGGAACAATCGTTGACCGACGCCCGGATGGCCCACGTCGCCGGGGAGGGTCTGGAAGCGGAGCAGGAGAAGCTGCGCCACCGGGGGGACCGGCTGCGGGAACAGCAATCGGCGCTGAATGATTTGATGGCCCGGCTGGACCAATGCGTCCGGGAGGCCGGAACCGTGGCGGAATTGCAGGAGACATACCGGCAGGCCCGGACGGCGGCGGAGACGGCGGAAGGGGACTACCAGCGGAAACAGCGGGCGTTTCTCGACGGCCAGGCGGGGATTCTGGCCCAGACGCTGACGGAGGGCACGCCCTGTCCCGTCTGCGGGTCTCTCCACCATCCGGCCCCGGCGTTGCGGCCGGAGACGGTGCCCACGGAAGCGGAATTGCGTACGGCCCGGACGGCGGCGGAGACGGCAGCCCGTCAGGCCAACGCGTGCAGTTTGACAGCGGGCCGGGCGGCCACGGCGTTGGAGGAACGGCAGCGGCAGCTGTTGACGGCCATGGCGGCCCATGTGGAAGCCCCGGACCTGGACCGGGCCGGGGACCAGCTGACCCAAAGCCGCCGGGAGAACGCGGCGGCCCTGGATGACCTGAAAACGGCCCTGGCCGGCCTGGAAACCCGGCGGCAGGAGCGGCAGCAGCTGGCCCAGGACATCCAGCGCATGGAGCAAGACCTGGACCGGCTGGGAGACCGTCAAGAGACACTGCGCCGGGAGAGGGAGACGGCCCGCATGGAGCAAAGCGCCCTGACGGGCCGCCGGGATCAGCTGGCCCGCCGTCTGAAGCAGCAGGCCGGAGACCTGTTGGGCAACTGCCCGCCGGACCAAATGGAGCCGTGTCTGGAGACGGAACGGGCCGCCGTGGCAGCGGCCCGGCAGGAGACGGAGACGGCTCTGGAAACCGTCGCAGCCCAGCTGCGGCGGCAGGCGGCGCTGAACAAGGCCATTCCCGACGGGGAAGCGGCATTGCAGGACCTGGACCGGGCATTGGCCCAGGGACGGGAGACGGCGGCGGCGCTGGAGAGCCGCCGGGACGAGGTGGCCCGGCAGGCGGAACAGCTGCGGAGCCAGCTTCCATATGAGGACAGCGCGGCGGCCCGGTCCGCCTGGGAGCAGGTCCGGACGGAATTGGATGGTCTGACCCAACAACATCAGGCGGCGGAGACGGCCTGGAACGAGAGCCGCAGCGCCCTGGCCGCCGCCGACGCGGCGGTGGAAGAGCTGGCGGCCCTGCTGGACAAAGCCCCGGCCATCGACGCGGCGGCGGAGCAGGAACGCAAACAGCAGCTTACACAGTCCCGCCAGGCTTTGGCGGCGGAACAGCAGGCCGTCCACACCCGGCGGGACACCAACCGGCGGGCCCTGGACCACATCCGGGACAAGGCGGCGGACCTGGCGGACCTGGAAAGCCGGTACCGCTGGATGGCGGCTCTGTCCGATACGGTCAACGGCACCCTGGCGGGCCAAAAGAAAATCGCATTGGAAACCTATGTCCAGATGACCTTCTTCGACGAGATTTTGCGGCGGGCCAATCTGCGGCTGTTGGTTATGACCGACAACCAATACGAGCTGCTGCGCCGCCGGGAGGCCGACAACAACCGCAGCCGCAGCGGGTTGGAACTGGATGTGGTGGACCATTACAACGGCTCCCGCCGCAGCGTCCGGTCCCTGTCCGGCGGCGAATCCTTCAAAGCGTCCCTGTCCTTGGCCCTGGGGCTGTCCGATGTGATTCAGTCCTCGGCGGGCGGTATCCGGCTGGACACCATGTTTGTAGACGAGGGCTTCGGCTCCCTGGACGAGGAATCGCTGCGGCAGGCCATCCGGGCCCTGTCGGCCCTGACCGAGGGGGACCGGCTGGTGGGCATCATCTCCCATGTGGCCGAACTGAAAGAGCGCATTGACAAGCAGATTGTGGTCACCAAGGACCGCACCGGCGGCAGCCGGGTGGAACTGGTGGTCTGACCGCAGTACAAAACAAAGCACCGGCATCCATCTCATGATGGATGCCGGTGTAGTTGTATGGGACAGTTGAATGGCGTCCGATGGGAGACGCTCAGACCAGGGAGGAGGCGGGCATATTGAGCAAATCAATATCCCCCGCCGTCAGCAAGGCATCTACATCCACCAAAAGGATCACCGTATTCCGCTTGACAATGCCGGTCACATAGTCGGCGTTGTGTCCTTCCTGACGGGGCGGCGGACAGATTTCCTCCGGCAAAATGGTCTCCACATTGCTGATGGCGTCCACCAGAATGCCGATGGAACGGTCCTGCACGTTGGTGACCACCATGCAGCTTTTGCCGCTGTCGGCCACCGGGTCCCGGCCAAGGCGGACCCGCAAATCCACCACCGGGATCATATCGTCCCGGACAGAGGCCACACCCCGCAGATGGGCGGAGGATTCCGGCAGGGGCGTAATGGGCGGAATGCCGATGATCTGTACCACCTGACGGATGTCCATGCCGAACACCTGATCACAGCAGAAAAACGTCAGATACTTGTTGCTGTTTTCCAGGGCGTCCACGTCGGCAGCCGTCAGAATCTGCATATACTCCCAGAGGGCTTCCACCTGCTCGTCGGACAGGGTGGGCAGCCGGTCGGTGATCTCCCGGCGTAACTCATCGATCTGCATGATACATTCTCCTTACCTTGTATAGAGGTGCCGGTTCCGCCGGTGCAAAACCGACGGAACCGGTGGGTACAATGGGTCTCAATACTTGGAAGAAGCGGCGTAGCGCTCGCTGCGTTCCGTCTTGGACGGCTGCGGCGCCACGGGGGTAGGCCGCTCGCTGAAGTCCTGGCCCAGCTTGAAGTGGGCAATCTGCTGGTGCATCATGTTGGCCTGGCCGGACAGCTCCTCGCTGGCCGCGGCGCTCTGCTCGGCGGTGGCGGAGTTGGTCTGCACCACGTCGGCAATCTGATCGACACCCTTGGAAATCTCGGACAGGCGGCCGGCCTGCTCGCGGTAGGCACGGGCCACTGTGTCGATGGTCTCGGCCACCTGCTTGGTGCCGTCAGCCACGACAGCCAGGGATTCGGCGGTCTGCTTCGTCAGCGCCTCGCCGTGCTCCACAGCCTGCACGGAGTTTTCAATCAGCTCATTGGTCTTCTTGGCCGCTTCGGCGCTCTTGCCCGCCAGGCTGCGGACCTCATCGGCCACCACGGCAAAGCCCTTGCCGGCCGTACCGGCCCGGGCGGCTTCCACCGCCGCGTTCAGGGCCAGAATGTTGGTCTGGAAGGCGATGTCGTCGATGGTCTTGATGATGCCGCGGATAGCGGCGGACTGGACGCTGATATCCGTCATGGCCTTGCGCATGGTGTCCATCTGCGTGTTGCTCTTGTCCACTGCATCCTTGATCTGCTCCAGGAACTGGCCGGCTTCCACGGCCTTTTCCGCTTCCGCTGTGGCCTGAGAAGACAGGTCCTGCACCGCAGAGGACAGCTCCTGCACGGAGGACGCCTGCTCGGTGGCGCCCTGGGCCAGCGCCTGGGCGCCGCTGGCGATCTGCTCGGCACCGGCGTTGACCTGATCGGCCGACTGGGCAATGGAGGTGAGGGTCTCGGTCAGCGTGGTGCGGATGTTCATCAGCGCCGACTTGACCTTGGCAAACTCACCGACATAGTTTTGCTGCAGCGTAAACATCAGATTACCGGCGCCAATTTGATTGAGCACGGCGGAAATCTCATCGATGTACAGGATGTATTCCTTCAGACGTTCCACAATCCGGGCCACACCGGCGCCCACTTCCGCCACTTCATCGTGCGTGTGGACGTCCACGGCCACATTCAGCTCACCGTCGGCCAGCTTGCCCACAGCGGTGTTGAGCTGCTTGAGGGGCCGTGTGATGGACATGGCGATAAAGGCACAGTTGGCGGTCAGCAGAAGGATACAGACGCCCATACCAATGACCAAAACCCGAAGAATTGCTGTGGTATAGGATGTATACTCCGCCACAGGCATAACGCCCAGCACAACATAACCCGTATTGCCAACGGGGGCGGTGCTGCCGTAGTACTGGGTCCCGTTGCGCGTATAAAGCATGGCGTCGGAGTCTTCCTTGTTGAGGATGGCATTGCGCATGTTGGTGGAGTAACCGGCGTCAGCGGCGTTGGTGTTGATGGCGGTGGAGTCTGGATGGTAGATGATCCGGCTGTTCAGATCATACACGGTCACATAGCCCGTTTTACCTACATGCACATTGCTCAATATCGTCATCATATGGGCGATGTCCAGGTCGAGGCCCACGATGCCGACCAGAGTACCGTTGGCAAAAACAGGGCTGGCAATGGTAATGGCTGTAGCATCTCCGTGGGCGCTGGTATAGGTCTCTGTGACAATGGTTTTCTGGCTGCTGGCAGCCAGCTTATACCAGGACCGGGAAGAAAAGTCCAGCTGCCCCGACTGGAACAGCGTACCGTCACTCTGAAGCAGCTCACCGGTCTGGAGATTCGCCAGCCAGACATAGTCCACATTGTCCGAATGCTCTTCCTGAATCAGACGCAGCGTTTCCAGCAGACTGCCGTACAGCTCATGACCGGCAAAACCGTCCTCCAAATTTTTTGAGGTCGTATCCCGGACGATTTGGGTGGCGGCCAGACACTCGGCTACACCGTAATACTGTTTAAAAAAGGAATCGATTTCGTTGGCGGCGGAATCTGTCTGCGCGTTCAGCTGTGCGCTCATAACCTCATTGACGATTGAAGAACCACGCAGACCAAGAAACACACTGACGAGGACCATACAAATGATCAGAGGGCATAGAATGCCCAAAAGCAGCTTGGGCACGATGCCCAACTTGATCTGTTTACCCCCGTAATGCATGGTATCTGTTTCTCTTTGCATACATTTCCCTCCAGTTCGTGTCATCAACACGGGATTTCACTTTCTTCCAATGCAACCATATGAGGAACGCATATGGCAAACTCGGTCAGGACCGAGCGGTTGTGTGGCTTACGGGGCCTCCTTCCATTTGTCAAATGCAGTTATGCCACAAAATTTTCATTCTGTAATTATATCGGCAAGATTATGCGGGATTTTAATACTTGACGGCAAAAATTTTCGAAAAAATTTTTAGTCTGTCACAAAATTTTCATTTTATTGTATAAAAGAGTAGAAAAAATCCGGTGTTCAAATGGTGAACGTCATTTCATTTGCACTTTTCATCTCAAATAGACCGGTAAATATTTCTATAGTAGGTATTTTTTGAATCGAATGCAGAAAAACCAGGCGGGGCAAGCATTGTATCATTGACCCGCCGACTTTTTATGCAAACAGCAATATCAGAACTTGATAAAATTTCCTTTACTGTGTATAATATACAATACTAAACGGCGGATTTACAACGGAATGAAAATTATGTGACAACCAGCCCCAGACACTCAATTCGCTGAGCATGTATAGAACCGCTTTCAGCGGTATAAATTCTCGTGGTATTGATATTGGCGTGTCCCAGCAGATCCGCCAGCCGGGACAGATCCTTTTCGATGGTATAATAGGTGCGGACGAAGAGATGCCGCAGATTGTGGGGAAACACCTTGGAGGACGACACGCCGGCCGATTGACACAGGGCTTTCATTTCCCGCCAGATATTGGACCGGTCCAGCGGCCTGCCGCTGCGGGAGACAAACACCGCTCCGGCGGTGATTTTTTGTTTTTGCAGGTAGGTCCGCAGGAGCCGCCGCAGCTTTTGGGGCAGGAAAACGGTGCGCCGTTTCCCATTGTTGGCCACCTCGGTCCGGCCTGCCGCCACGGCTTCGGCGGTGATGAACCGCAGCTCCGACACGCGGATGCCTGTGGTGCAGATGGTTTGGAGCACCAGGGCCAGACGGCGGTTTTCCCGCCGCTCCGCTGCCCGGACCAGACGGATATACTCCGCCCGGGTCAGCTCCCGGCTTTCGTTGAGAAACAGCGCCCGTTGGATTTTCAGCGGACGCAGCCGCAGCTCCTGCCAGCCGCAGAATGCAAAAAAGCGATTGACTGCCGCCAGCATGGTGTTGACGCTGGCCGGAGCATAGGTGCCGATGAGGGATTCTTTCCACTCCAAAAGCGCCCCTTTGGTCACAGGAGCGCCGTTCAGCCAGGCCGCCAGGGCGGCCAGATCATGGGCGTACTTTTGAATGGTGGCGGCGCTGCGCTCCTGCTCCCGCAGGAAAATCACATATCGTTTCAGCAGTTCCGGGGTGAGCTTCAGGGATTTTTTCGGCATGGTGCGTCCTCCTTGTTGGTGATGCCGGGTGGATGGGACGGGAGCTTCCATGGTGAGGAAGCTTCAGACAGGCGCGGTTTGCCCCTTGGGCCAACGGCGCTTCTTTTTATTATATAATAAGGTATCAAAAAAACCACCCGCCGGGCGGGTGGTTGAAAGGCGGGGCCATCGGGGGCGATTCCGCCGGCTGATCCTCCGGCGTGCTGGGCCACTGACCCGGCATCGGCTTCCAGCCGTTGTACTGGGCCGGATGGTGAGAGGAAAAAATCGAGTAAAATTTTTGATTGTTCGGGCCAACGACCGCTGTCAATAAGACGCCGTCTCGTCGTAAATCTCCATGGTGTAGCCGTGGTCCATCAGCCACTGGGCCGTCCGGGAGCCCACCGTGGGCGTCAGACTCAGATAGTCGGAGGCCACGACGGTCATGGAATAATCCATGGTCTGGGTAGGGGTATCCACCGTGTGGAGGAACTCCATAAAGATGGAAGCCATATACTGAGCATCCAGCGACGTGTCATAGCTGTACAGAACAGGCCGGCCCACCAGACCCGCCTGTAAATCGGGGAGCACGGCGTTGGTGTAGAGGTCATAGGCGTCGGAAGCCGTCAGATCCTGGGTGATATAATTATAGGTTGGCCCCTCGTAGATGCTGATATAACCGTAGTTGATGGACCGGACCGTCACATCAAAGCTGGGCACCGTGGCGGCGCTGACAATATAGGGGTCCGTAAGGATGGCCGACAGCTGCCGGGGCAGACTGGCGGTGTCCAGCCACAGCTCCTCCGTACAGCAGATGTCGTAGGAACGGGCCAGGGTCCGGCCATCCCAATACTGATAGATCAAATCCAGGGAGCTGCTCTCCACGGTGCTGTCCATCGAGACGGCCCAATCGGCCAGCAGCGATTCCTGCTGGTCCTTCTGCTCAATGATCTGCTGATGGAGCGTCAGCAGGTCGGCAATGTGGGCCTCATCGGTGATGACCACATCATGGGAAAAGACGGGGCTGCTGAGGGTGATGCTCTCCACCTGATCCGCCGTGGGAACGGTTTTTTCATAGCCGAAGGCATCCAGCTCCACCAGTCCCACCACCAACAGGAGACCGGCGCAGACGATGCAGAAGCCCAGCCAGCCCCGGCGGAACACGCGGAAGGTTTTACGCAGCAGGATTTCCGCTGCGAAATAGCCCAGGAACGCGCCCAGCAGCAGACACAGCACCACCGCCGGCAGAGCGGGGCCCCGGCTGCCGGAGAAAAACATGGTGGCGCCCACCACGCCCAGCACCAGGGCGCAAAAAACGGTGAAGCAGTATTTCAGGACCGGCCGCAGGGCGCGGACGGCGATGACGTCTCCAGCGTATTCCATGGCCCGGCGGCGCAGGAGGAAGAAGGAGACCACCAGCAGAATCACACCGGCAAGAGCCGCCAGCAGGGGATAGGTCCAGGCGCGGAAGACGCATTGCATCACGGCGTCGGCGCCGGTGCCCACGGTTTTTTCCGACAGAAGTACCTTATCCATATAATAGTAGATCGGCGACAGGACAGCCAAAGGCGTTCCAGCGCTGCGGGACATGCCGTAAACAAAGGTGGACAGCACGGAGTTGACCACCATATTGACGGCGATGGCCGCCACGTTCAGGAGAAAATACAGAGCGGGCAGGGCCAACAGCTGGCCCACAATGGCGGCGCAGAGGGAGGCCATCCCGTAAAAGCAGAGGAATTGCAGCGTCATCAGGGCCAGCCAGATGGCGACACAGCCCAGGGTGGGATACCCGATGGAGACACCGGCGGCCCAGGTCAGCAGGGCTATGATCAGATTGGGGCCCAGGCTGAAGGTCATGGCCGCCGCCAGATTGGACAGGAAGTGGGCTTCCCGCCGCACCGGCAGGGCCGCCACGGTGTTGACGCTGCGGGTGTGGTACATCCAGCTGTGGAGGGCCATGGCCACGGCGGCGGCATAGAGCAGATTGGCAATGGGACCGTAGTGGACAGCGCCGTTGAGAATGGCGTACTGCATCATCACCAGATTATAGGAGGCGTCTCCCGCCTGGAACAGTATGGCCAGGGGCAGCGTCACCACCCAAACGATAAGATAGACAATCCAGAGGGGGGCAAAGCGCGTCAGAGCCGTCCGGTAAATGGTGGGGCTAAAGAACGATGGATTTGACCGCATAGTCAACACCTCCCAGTTCATAGATGAAGATCTCCTCCAGCGACAGAGGCAGCAGGTCATAGAAGATGGGCAGCGTGGCGGCGATGCGGTCGGAGATCTCCTGGGCGTTGCCCCGGAGAATCAGCGTCTGCACCCGGCCCACGGTGGACTGGTGGAGCACCGTCAGCGACGGCGGCAGGGGCCGGTCCGACACCAGCTGAACCTTGACAATGTTTTCCTGCAGCTCCGACAGGGGCCGCTCCAGCAGCATTTTGCCCCGGTCCATGATGCCCACATGGTCGCAGACGTCCTCCAGCTCCCGCAGATTGTGGGAGGAGACCAGAACGGTGGTGCCCCGCTGGGCGGCATCGTCGAGAATCAGGCTCCACAGCTGGCGGCGCATGACCGGGTCCAGACCGTCCACCGGCTCGTCGAGAAACAGGTAGTCGGGGCGGATACACAGGGCCAGCCAGAAGGCGGCCTGTTTCAGCATGCCCTTGGACAGGCGGCGCATGGCTTGGCGCGGGTCCAGATTGAAGGCGTCCCCCAGCTTCTGATATAATTCGATGTCAAACCGGGGATAGAGGCCCCGGTAATAGCGCATCATGTCCTGGATGGTGGCCTGGGGATGGTAGTAGATGTCGTCGGGGATGGACGCAATGCGGCTCTTGGTGTCCATGCACTCATAGACCGGTGCGCCGTCAATGTGGACCTGTCCGCTGTCGGGCCGCAGGACGCCGGTGAGATGGCGCAGCAGCGTGGTCTTGCCGGCGCCGTTGGGGCCCACCAGACCGTAGATGGCGCCGTTGGGCACCGTCAGATCCACCTGGTCCAGAGCGCGGAAACCGTCAAATTGTTTGACCGCCTGATGGACTGTAATCATAGTTCCACTCCTTCCAACATCTGGTGAATGCGGGATGTGAGCGAATGCTCCGAAACCCCCAGACGCAGCAGTTCCGCCGCCGCGTCGTCAAAGGCGCTGAGCAGCTCCTCCCGCCGCCGGTCGGTGACCTCGGTCAGGGCCGCGGCAAAGGAGCCCTTACCGGCGATGGAGTAGATAAAGCCCTCGGCTTCCAGCTCCCGGTAGGCCCGCTGAATCGTATTGGGGTTGATGGCCAGTTGGGCCGCCAGCTCCCGCACACTGGGGAGCCGTTCGCCGGTGGCCAGCACGCCGGACAGGATCAGCTTGCGAAAGCCGTCCTTGACCTGCTCATAGATGGGCTTGGAATCGCGGTAATTGAGGGTTACCAAGGGCGCACCTCCTGTTCGTATACCGGACTGTATGGAAATCACTAATACAGACAGTATAAAAACCCTGGGGAGATTTGTCAAGGCAACGCGGAACAATTCCGCCGGCCAGGGCCGCAGACACCATTGTGGGGCACTGCCGCGCAAAAAAAGGGATTTCCACCCGGCGGAACTTCTGGTATACTGATGGTATCTGAAGCAATGAGGAGGCAAACCCATGATTCGCCATGTGATTATGTGGAAATTCCGCGAGGGCTGCGAAGCGGAAATGCAGCAATTCCTGGACGGCCTGCGGTCGTTACAGGGCCAGATTCCCCAGATTGTGGAGATGGAGGTGGGCGTGGACGCTGCCGGGAAAGGCAATTACGACGCGGCGTTGATTTCCACCTTCCGCACCTGGGAGGATTTGGAGACCTACAAAAAGGACCCGCGCCATGTGGCCGTGTCCAGCCTGTGCAAGTCCATCCGCACCGACCGGGTGGCCGTGGACTTTGAATTCTGAGCGGAGCAAAACGCCTGTAACAGAAAGAACGGAATCGGCGCGGGCCGGTTCCGTTCTTTGTCAAAATTGGGGATAAAAACTTTTATTTTTTTGTGCCTAGGGGGCGCCGGTCAGGAAACATCCATACAGTAATCCACCACCACGCCGTTTTCCAGGGAAATAATCAGCCAGTTTGCATCGATGAAGTCGACGCCCAAATAGTAAATCAGCGTCGTCTCAGCGGGAAACGGCTGCTTGCTGCGCTTAAAGGAAGCGTCACCTTCCAGATCTTCGGCGCCCAGAAGCTCCAGAACCTCCGATTCGCTTTTGCCCATCAGCTGTGTTTTTTCCAACATGTCATCCACGAATTGATAGCGGTTTTCCCGGTTGGAATGCCATTTTTCTGGGGAATAGGTGTGCTGAAATTGATACATACACAGTGCGGCGACGGCGAAAACCGCCATGGCCGCAAAGAGACCAAAAACAATGAGATTCCAGCGCTTGGCGTTTTTGACCTGTTTCCGCAGACGCGTTTCATCCATAGGATTGCCCACCTTTCTGTGTATGCCGGAGCGGGTTTTTACTGCTATCTTCAATATAGCTGCGGTTTGACGAAAAAACAAGGGCGGGGAGCAATCATCAAAAGAAAATGTCGGAGCAAGCCACACAGAGCTTACTCCGACGTGTTTTTTTCGAGGAAAAATCCAAACAAACACCGACGCGATGCCGCTTACGCTTTCCCGGCGCAGCCGCAGACGCGGATACGATTCTTGACCACTTCGGCCACAGCGGCGCGGCCCACCTTGCCGTAGGCCTTGGGGGCAAAGGCTTCGGGCTTCTCTGCCAGCAGCTTGCGGACGGCGTCGGTATATGCAATACGCAGCTCCGTAGCAAAATTGACCTTGCAGATGCCCTTGGCGATGCAGGCGGCAATGGCGTCGTCCGTCAGGCCCGACGCGCCGTGCATGACCATGGGAACCGTCAGCAGCCCATTGAGCTGCTCCACCAGATTCACATTGAGAACCGGCGTCTCCTTGTACACGCCGTGGGCCGTACCGATGCCCACCGCCATGCTGGACAGGCCCGTTTCCCGTTCAAACCGCACCGCTTCGTCCGGGTCGGTATATCCGGCGTTTTCACAGACCAGATCGTCTTCCTTGCCGCCCACGCGGCCCAGCTCGCCCTCTACCGGCACGCCCGCCGTCTCGCACAGCTCCACCACGCTGCGGGTCAGGGCAATATTTTCCTCCAGGGGCAGCTTGCTGCCGTCTTGTACTTTATCGGGCAGCGGGAGTTCGCCGAGTGGAAAGCACAGCAGGAAAAAGACAAGGTGAAACAGGACTAACATACAAGGCGGGAACATTTCAAAAAAATGCTCCCGCCTTAGTTTCATATCAAAATGTAGATTTGTTCATATTTTTATGTTATCCTTAAAAAATAAAATTTGACTTGAGGGAAATGTATGAAAAAATTGGTGTTTCTATTAGTGGTATTATCTCTTGTTCTTTTGCCAGCTTGCATTAAAAGCAACAATGATATTCCATCAGTAGATTTGTCACAAGTAGAAGTTAATGGTATTCAAATTGGCGACAGTATGGATTCCGTATCAGTTGATAATTATACGCCATCGACCCGATTCCCGGAAAATGAGGGAACATATAATTATGAGGAAGTACGAATAGAAACTGATGATGATATTATTACCAAAATCACGGCTACCATAAGTTCCATTTCAATTAGCGTAAATGGAGATAATACTTGTACGACCTATGATGAGGTAATGAGTTTGTTAGGTAAAGATGGCTCTATATCATGGTATGACAGAGAGCAAAATCTGCGTCAGGCCCAGTATGCTGACGATAAAAGCGGTGTAATTTGTAGTTTCGTATATAATGACAGTAATAATCAACTTGTATGGTTGGTTCTTGAAAAAAGACAATGAACATCTAAGTAAAGCGGGGAAAGCCATTGGCTTACCCCGCTTTTAGATTATAAAATATTCTCAATAGAAATGATAAATCCGAACACATTACCCACTTGGATAATGGAGTTCGGATTATCATTGTTTGGTCCGAGTGCCGAGATTCGAACTCGGGGCCTCTTGAACCCCATTCAAGCGCGATACCAAACTTCGCCACACCCGGATATTCTGTTCTGCACTCTCAAGTGCCTATCTATCATAGCACAGCTTCCGACAAAATGCAAGCACTATTTTAAAAAAATCGTTTTTTTGTCTTGCGGCGGCTTTACCGGAGGGAACGCAAGCAGGAGGAGCAGAAGCGGTCCCATAGTTCAAATTAAGGTATAAGGGCCGACGGTACAAGCGTACCCGAATAAATGCAAAAAACGGAGCAAGCAATCTAGCTTACTCCGTTTTGGTCCGAGTGCCGAGATTCGAACTCGGGGCCTCTTGAACCCCATTCAAGCGCGATACCAAACTTCGCCACACCCGGATATTTTTTATTGTACACCGCTTGGTGCTTGTGTATGATATCACGTCCCTTCCTAAAATGCAAGTATTATTTTTGTAAAAGAGAAAATTTTTTCAGCCGTCCGTTGGACGGGGGAGCGGGCCCAGGGGAAAACATTGTATGCAGCATTGAAAATAATAAGTATATTCGTGAATAATTGGAATATTCATACATTCTTGCAGCTTTGGTACGCAGCCTAAAACTTTGACATTGTCCCCGATGATTTTTTGGAAAACAGGGGGATGTGACAGGATTTATGAACGAAGCGTGAAATAAAAATGGAATATTGGTGAGTATGCACAACGAAAAACGCTTGCATTATATTCAGGGACGATGTATAATCTAAGGCATACAAATTCAAACGAAAAAAGTGAGGAACCAGGAACAATGAAAAAGATTCTTGCTCTGCTGCTGGCCATGACCATGGTCTTTGGTATGGCTGCCTGCGGCTCCAGCGACACCCAGGAGCCCGCTGCTGAGAACAACGCATCCAACGCGGAGAACGCCGAAGGCACCGACACCGCCGGAGACACCGCTGAGGAGACCACCGGAACCGAGACGGCCGGGGACGAGACCACCGCCACGGAAAGCACCGGTACGCTGACCACTGTCACCGAAGGCGTGCTGACCATGAGCACCAACGCCGCCTTCCCTCCCTATGAGATGACCGACGACAACGGCAACATCATCGGCATCGACGCCGACATTGCCGCCGCCATTGCGGAGAAGCTGGGTCTGGAGCTGGAGATTCTGGACATGGACTTTGACGCCGCGCTGCTGGCGGTCCAGCAGGGCAAGAGCGACATTGTCATGGCCGGTGTCACCGTCAACGAGGACCGTCTGGCCGTTATGGATTTTTCTGAGACCTACGCCAACGGCGTCCAGGTCATCATCACCCAGGAGGGCTCCGATGTGACCATTGACAACCTGGGCGAGAAGATGATCGGCACCCAGCGCGGCACCACCGGCAACATCTACTGCACCGACGATTACGGCGAGGACCATGTGATTGCCTATGACAACGGCATCACCGCCGTCCAGGCGCTGGTCAACGGCCAGATCGACTGCGTCGTCATCGACAAGGCTCCCGCTGAGTCCTTCGTGGCCGTCAATCCCGGCCTGACCATCCTCGACACCGAGTATGTCACCGAGGACTACGCCATCGGCTTTGCCAAGGGCAACACCGCCCTGGTGGACGCCGTCAACGGCGCTTTGAGCGAGCTCATCGAAGACGGCACCGTGCAGTCCATCGTGGATACCTACATCACTGCCGAGTAAACATCTGCATCCAAAGGGCGGCCCCACAGCCGCCCTTTTACGGCTTTTTGCTATTTTACTGAAAAATGAGGTGATCGTCTGTGAATCTGGCTGCTTCCTACGAGCAGTGGAAATCCTTGATGGTCCTGGGTGAGGAAATCGGATTTTTCAAGGAATTTTATGTGAAGTTCTATCAGGCGTTTCTGGAGAACAACCGGTGGCTCCAATATCTGGAGGGCGTCGGCACCACCCTGCTGACCACGGCTCTGGCCCTGTGCATCGGCATTCTGCTGGGCGTTCTGGTGGCCATGGTCCGCACGGCCCACGATCAGCAGCGCCCCGGCAACCATAACCCTCTGCTGGGTCTGGTGAACATCATCTGCAAAATCTATGTGACCATTATCCGCGGTACCCCCATGATGGTCCAGCTGCTCATTATGGGTCTGGTCATTTTCAAGAGCAGCCGCAATTTTACGGCCGTGGGCGCGTTGACCCTGGGCATCAACTCCGGCGCCTATGTGGCCGAGATCATCCGCGGCGGCCTCATGTCCCTGGACCCCGGCCAGGCCGAAGCCGGCCGCAGCCTGGGCCTGGGCTACATCGATACCATGCGCTTTATCGTCATTCCCCAGGCATTCAAGGCCATTTTGCCGGCGCTGGGCAATGAGTTTATCATTCTGCTGAAGGATACGTCCCTGATTACCGTCATCGGCGGCAAGGAGCTGCTTCATGCGGCCCAGGGCATCTACGGCCGTACCTGGGAGGCCATGTTCCCGCTGGTCGGCACGGCCTGTATTTATCTGGTGCTGGTACTGATCTTTAGCTGGTTCCAGAGCAAATTGGAAAGGAGGCTGCGTCAAAGTGATCGACGTTAAGCATTTATCCAAGTCCTTTGACAACCACAGCGTCCTCAAGGACATTTCGGAACACATCTACCCCGGAGAAAAAGTGGTTATCATCGGGCCGTCCGGCTCCGGTAAATCCACATTCCTGCGGTGCATGAATCTGCTGGAAAACCCCACCGAGGGCGTTATCACCTTCAACGGTACAGAGATCACCGATCCCAAAGCCGATATCAACGCCATCCGCCGGGAAATGGGCATGGTGTTCCAGCATTTCAATCTGTTTCCCAATATGACCATCCGGAAGAATATCACCCTGGCCCCGGTGCGTACCGGTTTGATGACCCAGGAGGAAGCCGATAAAACGGCCCTGGACCTGCTGCGCCGCGTGGGTCTGGAGGATAAGGCCGACGCCTATCCCAATCAGGTCTCCGGCGGTCAGAAACAGCGTATTGCCATCGTCCGTGCCCTGGCCATGAAGCCCAAGGTGCTGCTGTTTGACGAGCCCACCTCCGCTCTGGACCCGGAAATGGTGGGCGAGGTGCTGGAGGTCATGAAAGAGCTGGCCAATGAGGGTATGACCATGGTGGTGGTCACCCACGAGATGGGCTTTGCCCGGGAAGTGGCTACCCGCGTCCTCTTTATGGACGAGGGCCGCATTGTGGAGCAGGGAACGCCGGAAGAGATTTTCGGCAATCCCCAGTGTGAACGGCTCAAAACCTTCCTGGCCAAGGTGCTTTGATTTTCCATACTTTATCCCAACGCCCCCGGACGATACGGTTCGGGGGCGAAGATTTTTTGCAGGAAAGAGGTTTATTTTTTATGTGGGGCGTGTTTGCCGTTTTGTCGGCACTGTTTGCGGCATTGACCACCATTTTGGCCAAAGCCGGTATCTCCGATGTCAATTCCAATCTGGCCACCGCCATTCGGACCGCGGTGGTTCTGGTTATGGCCTGGGGCATGGTGTTTCTCACCGGGGCCCAGAATGGGCTCCATCAGATCGACCGGAAAAGCTGGCTGTTTCTCATTCTGTCCGGTCTGGCCACCGGTGCGTCCTGGCTCTGCTACTACCGGGCCATTCAGATGGGCGAGGTGTCCAGAGTGGCCCCCATCGACAAGCTCAGCGTGGTTATTACGGTGGTGCTGGCCTTTGCGATTTTCCGGGAAACAGTCAGCGTCAAGGCTATTGTAGGCTGTGTGCTCATCGGCGCGGGGACGCTGCTGATGGTCCTGTGACCGGAGGCTATGTTGACATTCCAGGGGAAAGTGGATAAGATAACACCATCCTAACTATGCGAGGAGGGGGCCCTATGAACCCCATTGCGATTGTGACCGACAGCGGAACCGACGTACCGGAAGCTCTGTGCCATCGGTGGGATATCCACGTTCTGCCGCTGCTGGTGCAGTATGAGGCCATGACCTGCCGGGACCGGGTGGACATCACGGTGCAGCAGGTTCTGGACCGTCTGGACCTGGAGATTCCCAAAACGTCCATGCCCACCCTGGGCGATGCCGTGGCGCTGCTGGAATCTCTGCGGGACCAGGGATACAAAGAGGCTCTGGCTGTCACCATTTCCTCGGGCCTCAGCGGCACCTGTCAAATGCTGCGTCTGGCGGCGGAGGATATCGAAGGCATGGACGTGCGGGTGGTGGATTCCCGCAGCATCGGCATCGGCGCCGGTGCGCTGGTGATTCGGGCCGCAGAGCTGGCGGCCCAGGGCATGGGCCTGGACGCCCTGGAACAGTCCGTGGAAGCCATGACCCCCAAGATCCATGTGTTTTTCACCATGGAGACGCTGCAATATTTGCAGAAGGGCGGGCGTATCGGAAAAATGTCGGCGGCCGTGGGCAATCTGCTCAGTGTCCGGCCGGTGATTACCTGCAACAAGGAGGGTGTGCTCCAGACGGTACAGAAGGTCCGGGGCAACAGTGCGGCACTGGAAGCCGCCGTGAGCCAGACGGTGAAGGCGGTGGGAGATCAGAAACGGTTCCGGCTGTTTGTGGCCCATGCCGACGCGGCCAAACGGGCCAGAACGGCGGCGGAGATTCTCAAAACACGGCTGCCCAACGCCGAAGACATCCTTCTGGCGGAAATCGGCCCGGCGCTGGCGGTCCATTCCGGGCCGGGTCTGCTGGGTATGGGCGTCCAACTGCTGTGATGGAGGCGAAGAACCATGCACATCTATCGGAGAAACATCTTTTATTATGAGACGGATCGGATGCAGGTGGTCCACCATTCCAACTATATCCGCTGGATGGAGGAGGCCCGCATTGCCTGTCTGGACGCCCTGGGCGTCTGCTATGCGGAGCTGGAAGCCAAAGGGATTATCAGTCCGGTGCTGTCCGTGGAATGCCATTATCGTTCCATGTCCCGGTTTGGGGAGACATTTCGGGTGGAGACGAAGCTGACGGAGGTCACCCGCGTCAGCTACAGTCTGTCCTACCGGATTTATGACGACGCCACCGGGGAACTGCGGGCCGATGGAACCAGCAGCCATTGCTTTATCAATGAGAAGGGGAGACCCATTTCATTGGCCAAGAAAGAGCCGGAATTGTATGAGCGGGTATGCCGTGCGGTAGAGCCGGAATCGTAACAGGAGAGCGCCGAAGGGTGCCTCCCGATAAGAAAACATCGTGGGGCAAGAGAGAAACGGTATAGCTTCGGCTATGCCGTTTTTCTCATTCTT
>CALWXC010000025.1 GCA_944385415.1 uncultured Oscillospiraceae bacterium
AAATGATGAGACAATCCCAGCTCTGAGAATCATCTCTGAGCTGGGATTGTCTATGCGCCGTTACGTTTGACGCTTACATTATAATTTCGAGATGCAAGAAATTTCTGATTTGCAGCAGCTGCTTACGCCTTAAGCCGCCGCTCCAATTGTGTCATAACGCTATGTCCCCATGGGAGCTGGCCATCCCTGCTCCCATGGGAATCGTATGATTGCATTGTTTCAGTTGCGTATTATTGAATAGAAGCACGGGAATAAAACTGCCCAAAAGTGTGGAAACTACTGGAAAAAGGAGTGATGGAGTTTTGCACATGGACATTTACCATGAGAATAAGGTGGTAGAGATCTGGCTGACGAATCAGGAACAGCGCGATCCTGCCATTCTGCAATCTCTGAAACCCATCTATCATCAATATCAAGCGCAGAAATACCAAGTGGCCGTATTTCTGTCCGGTCGGAATCCACTGTACGATCAGACTCGGGATCTGCTGCTCTATAACCGCCGCCGTCTGGCGGAGCAGGAAGTTCAGGCCCGGAAAGAGTTCTCTTCGCCCATGGTCACATAAACCACAGGGAGGGCAGCCACCCGCTGTCCTCCCTGCATTTATTGACACTTGCCTTTTATTAAAAACAGAGTTACAATGTTATCTGTAATTATGATATAGTTTAATTCTTTTATTGATAGGGAGGTATTTATGGAATCCGTTCCTATGCAGCAGGGCAAAATCCTGCTCTATAACAATGATGGTGAGAAGGCATTTGTCAGTGTGGTGTTTCGGGAGGAAACGTTCTGGCTGACACAGAAGGGCATGGCTGAGCTGTTTGCGTGCTCTACAGAAAATATCATTCAGCATTTGAAGAATATTTACGCGGAGGAAGAACTGGCACCAGAGGCAACTGCTAAGAAATTCTTAGTAGTTCGTCAGGAAGGTTCCCGACAGGTTCGCCGCACCTTGGAGCACTACAATCTGGATGCCATTATTGCTGTAGGATACCGTGTGAACTCCAAAAAGGCCACCCGCTTCCGTCAGTGGGCCACAAAAACGCTGAAAGAGTACATCACCAAGGGCTTCGTCCTCAATGATGACATGCTAAAAAACGGGAAACCGTTCGGCCGGGACTACTTTGACGAGCTGTTGGAGCGCATCCGGGAAATTCGGGCCAGCGAGCGCCGGGCCTATCAGAAGATCGCTGACGTGTTTGAGCAATGCAGCTACGACTACAACAAAAACAGCGACACCACAAAGGCATTCTATGCCTTTGTGCAGAACAAGCTCCACTTTGCTGTCACCGGCAAGACGGCGGCGGAACTGATTGCGGAACGGGCCACCCTGGACAGCCCCACCATGGGCCTGACCACCTGGAAGGGTGCGCCGGATGGAAAGATTCTGAAAAGTGATACCTTGGTGGCCAAAAATTACCTCAATGAAAAAGAGATTTCCCGGCTCAATCGGCTGGTGACCATGTTTATCGACTATGCCGAGCTGATGGCCGAGGATGAGCAGCCCATGAGCATGCAGGACTGGCTCCATGAGACGGACCGTTTTTTAACCAACAACCGGCGAAAGGTGCTGGAGGGAAAAGGACACGTCTCCCGGGAAGCCGCGGTAAAAAAGGTCAGCGATATCTATGCGGAGTTCCGCAAAAAGCAGGATGCGGACTATGTCTCCGAGTTTGACCGTGCCATGGAGCACTATCTGAAAGGCGGTGGGAATCCGTGATTGAAAAATTTGATATTGCAGGCTACTGCCGTATTTCCGTAGACGATGAACTGGACCGGGACAACGTATCCATTGAAAACCAGAAAGCGATCATTCAGGACTTTGTGAAGCAGAAATTCCCCGGCAGTACCCTCACGTTCTATGAGGACCGGGACCGCTCCGGCTATACCTTTGAGCAGCGCGAGGGCTACCAGACCATGCGGAAAGGGTTGATGGCCCATCAATATGACATTCTCATCATCAAGGATTTCTCCCGTTTCTCCCGCCGCAACAGCCGCGGTCTGGTGGAGCTGGAAGATCTGCGGGACGCTGGAGTACGGATTATTTCCATCGGAGACGGCATCGACTTCCCCAACGACGATGACTGGCTGAAAATTCAGTTTCAATTCCTCATCAACGAAATGCCCGTCACAGACACCAGCAAAAAAGTGCGGAATGTCATCAAACGGCGGCAGGCCGACGGCAAATGGATTTGTGCCGCCCCCTATGGCTATCTCATCAACCAACGGCAGGAATTTGAGATTGTCCCCACAGAGGCCGACATTGTCCGTACCATTTTCCGTCTCTACAACGAGGAGGGCTGGGGCTACAAGAAGATCGCCAACTATCTCACGGAACAGGGCATCCCCACCCCCCGGATGGCTGAGCGTGACCGGAAGGAAGCCGCCGGGGCCGAATACCGGCGCGCTGTGAAATCCTCCTGGGCCATCGTCACGGTGCAAGGCATTCTGGACAATGATTTTTACATCGGTACCCTGCGTCAGAGCAAGTACACACGAAAAAAGATCAACGGCAAGGACATCCGGCAGGATGAAGCCGAACAGATTGTCATTGAGCGCCACCACCAACCCATTCTGGACTATCGCACCTTTGCCACCACCCGGGCTCTGCGAGAGAAGCGCAGCACATCCAACTACCGGGGCATCAAGAAGTATGACAATGTATACTCCGGCTTTCTCACCTGCGGCGACTGCGGCGCGCCCATGTTTGCCATGAGCCGCAGCGATTTAAAACCGGCCTACACCTGCGGCACTTACCACCGCCGGGGCCGGGCAGGCTGCACCTCCCACCACATTCGAGTGGACAAGCTGGATGAGCTGTTGAAACTTTACATCCGGCGGGTTATGGATCATTCCGCAGATATGCTGGAACGGCTCAATCAAGACCTGGAACGGGAGCAGGAGGACGTGGTCGAGACCGAGCAGAGCGCTGACCATCTGGCGTCGGTACTGGCCGAGCTCCAAGAAGAATTGAAGGTCACCAAGCGGCAGCGCATCCGGGACCTGATGAAACACCCGGAACAGGAAGCCCTGCTGGAGGAGACCTACGACGAGTTGGAATCCGACCTGCAAAAGAAGATTGAAGGCATCAGCCACCAGATTGAGCTGCTGGCCGACAAGCGGAACACCATCATCCAGGTCAACCGGGCCGCCCGGACGGCCATGGAAGTCTTTCAGGATATTCTGAAGAAAGACCATCTGGAACGCAATGACCTGGAATTGATTATCGACCATATCAAGGTCTATGAGGACCATCTGGAAATTCAGCTGCAAGCCGACGTGGACGCCATTTTGCAGTCTGCCGCCCAGGAGGAAGCCGTAAATTTTAAGTCCGGCATCGAAAATATCGTATCGTGCCGTATTGTCCAATCTGCCGCCCATCAGAAGGACAAGGTTTTCGATGTCCATGTTATCAGTGACGGTGACCCCTTGGAAATCTATACAGAGAAAGACGGCGAAGTGATTTTTAAAAAATACTCCCCCATGGGAGATTTGTCGGACTTTGCCGGTCAGCTCTGTGAATCCATTTATAAAAACACCGGCCATCTTGCCGCCATCAGTGACCGGGATACCGTAATTGCCCTGTCCGGTGGTCACCGTCGGGAGCTTGGTGACAAGCGGGTTTCCAACGCCCTGGAGCAGCTGATGGAACAGCGTAAATCCTATCGATATGCCCCCGGCAGCCAGCCGGTCCCGGTGGTAGACGGCTCCGATCACCACACTGTCGGCGTTGCCGCTCCCATTCTGGCCGAGGGCGATGTTCTGGGCAGCGTGGTCCTGGTAACCCAGGCCGATGAGCCGCCCCTGTCTGAAGATGACCAAAAATTGGCCCAGACCATCGCTTCCTTTCTCGGTCGCCAGATGGAGAGCTAACTTGGTCCATTTCCGAATCCGCAAACAGGAGGTCACCCATTTATTGAGTGGCCTCCTGCTTGCATGATCCGGCAGCTCAATTTATATGGTAGGAAAACACAAAACAGCGCGGACCTCCATCCGGAAGCCCGCGCCTGATCTGATGTGATATTTTATGCAATCAGCTGCTGTATGGCATCTGCCATGGCCGTCAGAATAATGCAGCAGGAAGTTGCACCGGCATCCAGCACGCCGCGGGAACGCTCACCCAAGCGGCTGGAACGGCCAAACTTTGCCACCATATCCTTTGTAGAATCCCGCCCGGCAGCAGCGGCCTCTTTCATTTTGGTCAATGCCTCTGCAAAGGGTGTGCCATTCTCCGCACTCTGACGCAGGGAATCTACAGCAGGGCTGAGGGTATCCACCAAGGTTTTATCACCCACTTGAGCCTGCACAATTTCCTGCAATCCAGCCAGACCAGCGCCCAGCATTGCCGCCAGCTCCTTGACGCCGATCTCCTCGTACTCATTACCCACATCAGAGGCATCCATTAAAATCGTGCCATAGATGGGGCCCATGGAGCCGCCAATTTCAGAGAACAGGATATTGCCCAGATTGAACAGGCCCTCGCTGAAGGAGAACGCCTCACCGCCAAAGCGGGTCTCAAACAGGGTGAACCCTTTGTTCATATTCATACCATGATCGCCGTCACCAATCAGGCCATCCACTTCGCCCAGATAGGCCTTATTATCCTGGATTGCCTTGACCATGGCCAGGAGAATGGGCTTGCCGTTTTGATTCAGAAAACTGTTCATCGTTCTCTCCCTCACTTCTGCTGCATGCCCATGCAATCGACAGGCATATCGATCAATTCTTTCAGTTCGTCATCCAGTTTCATGACTGTCAGCGTAGCACCCATCATTTCCATGGATGTAAAATAGTTGCCTACATAGGAACGATGGATGCGAATGCCCTTCTCCGTCAGCAGCTTTTCAATCTCATTGTAAAGGACATACAACTCCATGACCGGTGTTGCACCCAGGCCAGACACCAGAACCGCCACTTCGTCGCCTTCCACAAAGGGATAATCAGGCAGAACCACATCCACCATGCGCTTGGCAATACCGGCAGCGTCTTCCAGCTCCACAACGGCAATACCAGGCTCACCGTGGTGGCCAATGCCGACCTCCATAGTGCCGGGCTTAATTTCAAAGTTGGGATGGCCGACAGCAGGCAAGGTGCAGGGGGCCAAGCCGATGCCGATGCTGCGAGTGTTATCGATGGCTTTTTGTGCCGCGGCAATGACTTCATCCAAGCTGCCGCCCTTGGCAGCCTTGGCGCCGCCGCACTTCCACATAAAGACCTCACCGGCCACGCCACGGCGCTTCTCACGCTGATCCTTGGGAGCCGAAGCCACATCATCGTTGGCCACGACGGTCTTGACCTCAATGCCCTCGCGCTTGGCCATCTTGACAGCCATTTTAACGTTCATGTTGTCGCCAGAGTAATTACCGTAGAGGCAAGCAACGCCATTGCCCTGATTGGTGCAGCGGAAGCTGTCCAGGAACGCGGCAGCGGTGGGCGAAGAGCAGATCTCACCAACAGCAGCTGCATCACACATATTTTCGCCCACATAGCCGATGAAGGCAGGCTTATGGCCGGAGCCGCCGCCGGTAACCACACCAACTTTGCCCTGGGGAATATTCTTGGCTTTGACCACGCGGGGATTATCCGTAGCTTCGACGATATCACTGTGGACTTTCAGAAAGCCCTTGAGCATTTCATCCACAATATTGTCGGGGTCGTTCATGATTCTGGGAATCTTAATCATTGGATGTACCTCCTGTCTGGTTGGGTTTCAGGGAACCAGGACGACTTTCATGGCGCCGTCCTTACCGGTCTTTGCCAGCTCAAAGCCCTTTTCCCACTCGTCCAGGGAGAATTTATGGCTAACAACGCCATCGGTGGGCAGCTTGCCGCTGCCAATCCAGTCGATAACCGTGTCATAGCAGAACGGGCTCAGGTGGACACCCAGCAGATCCAGCTCCTTACGATCAGAAATGATGCTCCAGTCCACAGTAACAGGCTGGCCAAACACGGAGAACTCCACAAAGCGGCCCATCTTGCGGATGGCATCCAGGCCCTGCTGCACGCTGGAGGGATGGCCGGTGGCTTCGATGTAGATGTCACAGCCGTAACCGTCGGTCATTTCCTTGATCTTGGCCACCACGTCCTCCTTGGCGGGGTTCATGACGATATCCGCGCCAAACTCTTTGGCCTTGGCCAGACGGGTCTCGTTCATATCCAGGACGATCAGGCAGGCGGGATTGTACTGGCGCAGAGCACCAACCATACCCAGGCCCAGCGTACCGGCGCCGGACAGAACCACCACATCACGAGGCGTAACCTGTGCACGCTCCACACAGTGGAAGGAGCAGCCATAGGGCTCAATGAGGGCAGCTTTCTCAATAGGCATATCGGCAGGCACCAGATAAGGAAGCGCCTCCTTGGTCAGCCGCACATATTCAGCCATGCCGCCGTTGACGTTGTTCTGGAACCCAAACAGGTCATGCTTTTCGCACATCCAGTGTCTGCCGGTCTTACAGAAGCGGCACTCGCCACAGGGAACAATCTGCTCGGGGCAGATACGGTCACCGATTTTCCAGTTTCCCTTTACATTTTTGCCCATCTCCACAACCGTACCAACAAACTCGTGGCCGGGAATCATGGGCGCCTTGATGTACTTGGGCTGGCCGTCAAAGCCCCAGAAGCTGGCTGCACCACCAAACGCCTTTACATCGCCGGCGCAGATACCGCAGGCTTCAACCTTCAAAATCATTTCACCCTCACCGGCATGGGGGGTATCTACAACCTCCAGACGGTAATCGCCAGGGGCATAGGCAACAATGGCTTTCATTTTCTCAGGCAGGTTACTCATGAAAATTCGCTCCTTTTCTTATCTTTTCGATTTTATATTTTTTCTATCTGATCTAAAAGTCACTCAATCTTTTGTCTTATTACTTGACATAAGTATACCCATGGGCATCCGTAAAATCAATCCGGAAATTCCCCAATAATTTAATAAAATTTTGTGCAACATGCCTTTTCTTATAATTATCAATATATTCCCAGTTGGTTAATCCAATTTCTATTCGTTTATTTGTCTATTATTTTAATGCTTCTACAGAAAAATTTCTCAATTTCCCCTATTTCTCTCCCATTTTACCGAGCTGCCGTCGCGAAAGCAGTTGCAGGATGTGTTTTCGCATAGTATAATTAAAGTTATAAGGTTTTTGAAAACTACTTTTGTATTTATATTATACAAATCTTCCTTGAAATTAGATGACAATACATTTAAAACCGCTGTCATTCCATTGGCGCATAAAGGTGCGCAGTACATGGGCACAGCCGCAAACAACTTCACCGAGAAAAGAGGAAAGACGTTATGTCTGCCAATACAACCGCTCTAAAGCACTTGACACGCGAGCAGGTGCTCTCCTATATCTACACACATCGCAGCACCACTCAGAAAAATCTAAAGGATGACCTGGAACTCAGCCGTCCCACCATTATTCAAATCCTGAAAGAATTTGAAGATCAGGGTTTTATCTGCAAGGGTGATCCCCAGGAATCCACCGGCGGCCGCCGGGCCACCAGTTTTGATTTCGCGCAGAACGCCAAGTTGGCCGTTGGTGTCGAGCTGCTTTCCAGTCACTATGAGATCGTGATTTTGGATCTGTACGGTGAAACCATTTGCTGCAAGCGCTATGAGTTACCCTATCAGAATGACAGCAACTATTACATTCAAGTTTGCCACTCCATCGACACCGCCATTGCAGAGGCCAAGCTGTCTCCGGCGGATATTTTGGGAGTCGGCATTGTATTGCAGGGCTTGATTTCCACCGACGGCACTCAGGTGGTCTATGGCAAAATTCTGGGCTGTACCGGCTTGACCATCGATTGTTTTACCGATCATCTCCCCTATCCATGCCAGTTTGTTCACGACGCCGAAGCGGCCACGATGGATGAATTATGGCAGTCCCCCTCTTTGGATAACGCAATTTATATCAACATCCGCAGCAACATGAGCGGCGCTATTATTGTCAATCGCCAATCACTGAAAGGCACCGAGTTAAAAAGCGGCGTGTTTGAGCATATGACCATTGTACCCAATGGCAACCCCTGTTACTGCGGCAACCGCGGCTGTCTCGACGCCTATTGCTCCACCCAGGCGCTGTTAAAAAAGGGAGAAGCACTCAGCGACTTTTTCCACCAGCTCCGTACCGGCAATACTGCTGCAAAAGCTCGTTGGATGTCATATCTCCATTATCTGGCGCTTGCCATCAACAACCTGCACATGTTTATGGACTGTCCCATTATCCTGGGCGGTACCGTGGCACAGTATCTACAGGGCAGTGATTTGAAACTGCTTCATCAAACCATTCAGGACAATACCGCGTTCCCCACCGAACGAAAGTTTATCAAAGTCACCTGCTGCCCCGGCTCCCCCATCAGCCGCGGCGCGGCACTGCCATATATTAAGCGGTATCTTCAGACACTTTTAGGCGAGGATTTCCGGCTTTAACTGCATAGCCCCCTGGCAAAAGCCTTTCCGCTTTTGCCAGGGGGTTTATTCGGTTGGTTGTCCCACCGTTTTATCTCTGTGTTTTACACTGCGTGCTGCTGCTCGTAGTCCACAATGGCATCTACCTTTTTACCGGAGCGCTCATTGTAAACGTAGTTGCAGTCCAAATACGCTTCAATCAGCTCTTTGCCCAGCATGTCGCCAGTCACCTGGCTTCCCAGTGTAATAATGTTGCAATTATTGGACAGACAGGCGCGTTGAGCCGAATAGACATTGTTGATGTTGGCCGCGTACGCGCCTTTGACCTTGTTGGCCGCCAGCATAACGCCGATGCCCGTACCGCAGAACAGAATGCCGCGGTCGTATTCCTTGGCTGCCACCGCTTCCGCTACGCGGATTGCCACATGGGCATAGATGACATCGTCACTGCCGAAATCCGTAACCTCGTGGCCCAGGCTCTTGATAAAATCCATCATTTCCTGCTTGTATGCTTCCGCATTGGGATCGCAGCCCACTGCAATTTTCATAGTCGATACCGCCTTTTCTATGGTAATTTCCTTATTAGACATATTTTTTCAAAAAGGAGAGGCACCGCAGCGCGGTACCTCTCCCAGCGTTGCCGTATAATGGGTCAGTGGATTACTTGATCATCTCGGCAAAATCCAAATCGGCGTTGGCATAGTCTGCCACATTGGACTCGTCGATAACCACAGTACCAGCGTCCACAAAGGACTCCACTTCTTCACCGTTGAGAACCTTCAGCGCCGTGTCAACAGCGGTCTGGCCCAGCAGAACCGGATCGTTGGATGCAGTACAAGCATAGGTACCTTCCTCAATGCCCAGAACAGCTTCCATCAGACCGTCAACGCCGCAGACCAGAATGTCGGTGAGACCCTGCTCCTGGCAAACCTGAGCGGCACCGATGGCCATATCATCATTGTGACCGAAGATGGCCACAACGTCCTTGTTGGCCTGCAGCAGATCCTGTGTAGCGGGGATTGCCTTGGAGCGGTCATAATCGCAGTAAGCAGACTGCACAATGGTCAGACCAGGAGCCGCCTCCAGCGCCTCATGGAAACCATCGCGTCTGTCCATCATCGTAGTGGAACCGGCAGTACCCTGGATTTCCAGCACAGTGCCCGTTGCCTTATCGGGACCGCCCAGCAATTCAATCAGGCGCTCACCGACCAGGCGGCCCATCTCCTTGTTATCGCGGCCGACCCAGGAGATGTTGCCGCTGCGGACGTTCTTATCAACAGTAACGACAGGGATATTGGCACGGGCGCAGGCATCGATACCGGCGGAGGGGCCATCCTCGTTCACAGGGTTGGTGATCAGGATATCAATGCCCTGCGTGACCAAGTCCTGAATGTCTTTATTTTGCTTTGCCACGTCGTTGTCGGCATTGAGGGATACCACTTTGACACCCTTGGTCGCGGCGTACTCCTCGATAATCGGAGTCATGTTGGCAAAGAACGGAGTATCCTGGGAGCAGTTGGAGAAGCCAATGACAAATTCATCCGTGGTCTCGGTGCCAGTAGTGCCAGTCGTAGTGGTGCTTTCATTGGTGGAGGGTTCGGTGGTAGTGGTCTCACCGGAGCCACAGGCAACCATGCCCATTGCCAGGACAAGAGACAGAGCAAGCGCGGTCAGTTTCTTCAGTTTCATTTTCTTCATCCTCCTAAATATTCAGACCGGAAGCAGTCTGAGAAATACAATATTTTCTTATTTTTTAGCGGCCTTTTGCTGAGAAACCACACGGTTCAGCAGCAGAGCCAGCACAATAATCAAGCCTTTTGCGATTCTCTGGTAGTAAGAAGGCAGACCCACCAGATTGAAAATATTGGTGAGAATCTGCAGCAGGAACACGCCGCCAAACGTACCCCAGATGGAGCCTGCACCACCACTGAGAGAGGCACCGCCAATGACACTGGCCGCAATGGCATCCAACTCGTAGCCATCACCGGCAGTGGGCTGACCGGTGGACATCCAGGAAGCCGTCAGGATTCCGGCAAAACCGGCCAGAATTGCGCTGAGCATATAGGTCAGGGAGTAATTGATCTTGGTGCGAATACCAGACAGCATCGCGGCTTCCCGGTTACCGCCAATGGCAAACAGGCTGCGGCCGAATACGGTATATTTGAGAATCAACGCGAAGACAATTGTCAGAACAATCCAAAAAATACCGCTGACTGCTACCTTATTAAACAGGAAGCCGCCGCCAAGGAACTTAAAGGGACCAGAGAGACCGAAAACAGGGTTGCCGCTGGTGGTCAGCAGCGCTGCACCACGAGCAATTTCCATCATAGCCAGCGAAGCGATGAAATCAGGAAGCTGATAGCGGGAGATAAGTACACCGGTGAACAGGCCCAGCACTGCACTGACGGCCAGGGCTGCCACAATGCCCAGCACCATGCCTGTAACAGTTCCGCCGAAATGATCCACAATTATGGCGCAGATCATACCGGCAAATGCCAGAACCGAGCCAACCGAAAGGTCAATACCGCCCAGCAGAATGACCAGCGTCATGGCAATGGCAACAATACCGGGAATGGAAGCCTGCTGCAGCAGGTTCAGGAAGTTGTTGATGGTCAGAAAATTCGGAGACAGAATCGCGGAAATACCGATAAAAATCAGCAGCATAATAATGAGATTGTACCGTTTGATAATCTCATTGAATGTGAGTTTCGCTTTCATATCAATAGGACCTCCCTCTTACCTCTGTCAATTGACCGCCTGCGCACTCGGTTTGCCGACGACAGAAGCATGAAGTATGTAATCGCTGGAGAACTCAGCTCTGTTGACCTGAATCACCTGTTCCCCGTCGTACATTACATGAATGTTGTCGCAAATTCTAAGCAGTTCCTCCAATTCCGAAGATACGACAATGACGCTCTTACCCATTTGGGTCATTTCGCCGATCAGCTTGTAGATCTCTGCCTTGGCGGCCACATCGATGCCCTGGGTAGGTTCATCCAGCAACAGGATATCGCAGTCTTTCATCATCCATTTCGCCAGGATAATTTTCTGCTGGTTACCGCCGGATAGATTGCCGGCTATGGTGTGCACATCCGGTGTCTTGATCCGGAGGCGCCCTTTATAGGAGTTACATTCCTCAAAAATACGCTTATAGTGGAGCTTGCCACCTATACGGAATTTCCGAAGTGCCACCATGGACATGTTCTCCCAGACCGGAAGCGGCAGCACCAAACCCTGGGTTTTCCGGCTCTCCGGCGCCAGGCCGATGCCGTTTTGAATGGCATCCTTGGTGCATTTGAATGTCACCGGCTTTCCGTGGAGGTATATCTCTCCACTGCTGGGCGGGACAACACCAAAAATCGATTGGAGGATTTCGGTCCGTCCGCTGCCCACCAGGCCGTACAGCCCCAGGACCTCCCCTTTATGCAGCTGGAAGCTGACATGGTTGACCTTGTGATTGCACAAGTCTTTCAGTTCCAACACAACCTCATCAGAAACCTTGTGCAGCTTCCGTTCCTCCTGCTGCCCCTGAGACATGGTAACACCGGTCATATATTCTACCAAGGTGTTTTCATCCAGCTCATGTGTCCCCTTACAGGTGACAAACCTGCCATCTCGCAAAACCGTAATGCGGTCACCCACCAGAAACAGTTCCTCAAGATGGTGAGAGATATAGATGATGGTAATCCCCTTGGCTTTCAAGTCCTGAATGACCTGAACCAGGATCTGAAACTCATTCTTGGAAAGGGTGGAAGACGGCTCATCCATAACAATCAGCTTGGCATTACAGGCAATGGCCTTCATAATCTCCGTCAGCTGACGTTGACCAATGTTGAGATCCGCAATGCGGGCCTTGGCATTGATACGAATGTTGAGACTGTCCGCCAGCTTTTGCGTATCCTCATAGACTTTTTTCCAGTCAATCTTGCCGCCTTTTTTGGGGTAATGATTGATGTAGACATTTTCACCCACAGTCAATTCGCTAAACAGCGACAACTCCTGATAAATGACCGAAATGCCTTCTTTTCGCCGCGCTTCCGTTCCGTGCCAGCTCAGCTGTTTGCCGTCAAAGATGATCTTACCGCCATCTTCTTTGTAGGCACCGGAGAGTATTTTCATCAAAGTCGATTTTCCAGCGCCATTTGCACCGATCAGACAATGGACCTCACCGCGCTTCACCATGAAATCCACTTGATCCAGCGCCTTAACGCCTGGGAAGACTTTATCAATCTTTATCATTTCAAGAATGTTGTCATTCTGCAATTGTAATACCTCCCATCTGTATCTCTTTATGTTCTGAAAAATCTATTGACTAAAGTTTAGCGGAATCGAGAGATGAAATCAATTGGTTAGGTATACAAGGAAAATCCTCATTTTTATACTTTTTGCATAAATTAACTTATTTTAGTCCACTATTATTTGTCTTATTATTTAATTATAACGTAATCCAGAGATTTTATTGTAGGTGTATTTTGTACTTGGCACCCACTATTTTGCTACAACCTCTATTTACCGCCTCTGCATTTATGTTAATTTAGATTATATAAGTCATCTATATTTCTATCAATTGAATTTAAAATATTTCCACCTTTTTACACAGCTGATATTGAAATAGGCAAAAAAAGACCGCCGAACAATTGTTCGACGGTCTTTTGATTGTATCAGCAGCTTACTTTTTTCAAAGAAATGGCTTTCTTGGCGCACTCGGCGATCTTCTCGGGAGTCAGATCGTAGGCGGCCAGAACCTTTTCAGCCTTGCCGGAACGGCCAAACTCATCATTGACGCCGTGACGGACCACAGGCACAGGGCAAGCCTCGGCCAGGTACTCACAGACAGCGGCGCCCAGGCCACCCAGGACGTTGGCTTCCTCGGTGGTGACAATGCAGCCGGTCTCCTTGGCGGCAGCCAGCACGGCGGCCTCATCCAGGGGCTTGATGGTGTGCATATCCAGCACGCGAGCAGAGATGCCCTCGGCCTTCAGAGCCTCGGCGGCCTTCAGGGCCATCTGCACCATCATGCCGGTGGCGATGATGGTCACGTCCTTGCCCTCGGCCAGCTTGGAAGCCTTGCCGATCTCGAAGGTATAACCATCGATGGAGTCGGTGACGGTCTCCACGGCCAGACGGCCCAGACGCATATAGGCAGGGCCCTCGTAGTTCAGCAGGGCCTCGGTGGCCAGACGCATTTCATTGCCGTCGCAGGGGCACAGCACAGTCATACCGGGGATGGCACGCATAATGGCGAAGTCCTCGATGCACTGGTGGGTAGCGCCGTCTTCACCGACGCTGAGACCGCCGTGGGAACCGATAACCTTCACGTTCAGACGGGGATAGCACACGGTGTTGCGGACCTGCTCCCAGGCGCGGCCGGCAGCAAACATGGCAAAGGTGTTGACAAAGGGCTTCTTACCGCAGGTGGACAGGCCGGCGGCCACGCCCACCATGTTGCACTCAGCGATGCCCATATCAAAGAACCGGTCGGGATAGGCCTTCATAAAGCCCTTGGTCATGGTAGCGCCCGCCAGGTCGGCGTCGAACACCACCAGCTCGGGATACTTCTCAGCCAGCTCTACCAGCGCATTGCCGTAGGCGGCACGGGTTGCGATTTTCTCTGCCATGATTTAGCCCTCCAGTTCCTTCAGTTTGGCTTCCAGCTCGGCCTTGGCCTGGGCCATCTGCTCGTCGTTGGGCGCCTTGCCATGCCAGCCGGCGTCGTTCTCCATGAAGCTCACGCCCTTGCCCTTGACGGTCTTGGCCAGGATGACGGTGGGCTGACCCTTAGTGGCGGCAGCCTCCTCGAAGGCCTTGACAATCTCGTCATAGTTGTGGCCGTCGATCTTGATGACGTGCCAGCCGAAGGCCTCGCACTTCTTGTCCAGAGGCTCAGAAGGCATGACGTCGGCGGTGCGGCCGTCGATCTGCAAGCCGTTCACGTCGATGACGGCGCACAGGTTGTCCAGCTTGTACTTGGCAGCGGACATAAAGGCCTCCCACACCTGGCCCTCGGCGATCTCGCCGTCGCCCAGGATGGCGTAGACGCGGTAATCCTTCTTGTTGAGCTTGCCGCCCAGAGCCATGCCGACAGCGGTGGAAATGCCCTGGCCCAGGGAGCCGGTGGACATATCGACACCGGGAATATAGTGCATTTCCACGTGGCCGGACATATGGGCGTCAATGCTGCGGAACTCCTTCAGGCGCTCCACAGGGAAGAAGCCCCGCAGGGCCAGCGTAGGGTACAGGGCGGGAGAGCAGTGGCCCTTGGACATGACAAAGCGGTCACGGTCCGGGTCCTGGGGATTCTTGGGGTCCACCTTCATCACGTGGAAGTAGAGGGTGGTCAGCACGTCCAGGCAGCTGAGGGAGCCACCGGGGTGACCGGAGGCAGCGTCATGTACCATCTGGACTGCCAGCAGACGGGCTTTGGTCGCGTTGACGGCCAGAGCCTGATACTTGTTTTCCATAGCGATCCTTCCTTTTCCATAAGAAGTTATCCAACGACATCTCCATACTGATGCCGGTTCCAAACTCGCAAGCCCTTGGGATTGTGCGGAATCCCGTTTACTTGTATTTGGTCCGTTTTAAATAATACTCCATAATCTCCTGTTTTTCCAGTAGTTTTTGAGAATTTTCGGAAAGTTCTTTTGTCCAGACGCCGTTTTCCAGGTAAGTTCCCTCGGCGTGTATGGCCGGCAGTACCTGCCGCAGTTCCTGCTGATACTGCAAATAGGACGGCCCTGTCCAGCCGCAGACCTCAAAGACCTGGGCCATCAGATAATAGGGCCCGATATCTGGCCCCTGGCCCGCCGGGTCGGTATTCAGCGCCTCCTTGGCCGCATCGTTCATCCAAATCCAGTAGGGCGTGGAATAGAAATTGCGGAACCCCTCGTCGGTGCTGCGGTTCAGGTCCATATTTAACTCAGCATAAATGCTGTTGGCGTTGCCCAATGTGGGCTTATGGTCCCCGAAGAACACCAGAACCACCGGGGACTCATCCTCCCTCAGAGATTCGGTAAAGGCAGCCACGTTTTCCGCCGTATCGGCCACGCTGCCCAGGTGGTTGTTGACCATATTATAACTGGCTTCTGTCAAATAGCCCCGCTCTACATACTCCGTGTCATAGAGACGCTCCGTGGCCACATACGGCGAATGGCCCTGGTAGCTGACATGGAAGCCAAAATACGGGGTATCCAGGTCCCGATTTTCGTACAATTCCAGCACGCCAGGGAAAAAGACGCTGTCCGGAGCATATTCCGCATCGGTACGGCTGCTGTAAAAATTTTCGGAAAAATAATACTGGTCAAAGCCCAAATTCTGATTGACGTTCTGCCGGTCATAATACCAGTCGTGGCCTGGGTGGGACCCCTCGGTCACATAGCCCTGACGGGCAAAATACCGGACATAGGACTCCGTGGAATGGCCGTAATCCGGCTGGGGATAGGTAAAGCCCGTCAGAAAACTGCGCTCACTGTTGATGGTGCCGCCGCCCAAGGTGTCCACCAGTAACGTTCCATGGCAGCTTTCGGCCCAGATTTCCCGCAGCGCCGCATAGGGGTCCGCCTGGAGACCCGTTGGTTCCAACACTGAAAGATCGGAAAAGCTCTCCAGCATAACGGCAATCACATTGACCTTGGTATCAATGTCTCCCTCCGGATATTGGGCCAGCAGCTCCTGGGCCCGCTCCTTGGAATAGTGCTCCGGCGGGTCCGGCAGCACATCGGTGATGGAGTGGACAAAGGTATAGAAAAAACCGTAGGAGGCCGCCTTTTCCTTGGGAACCCACTCATTGAACAGTTCCAAATTGTGAAAACGATTGTACAATTCATCGTCCCGGTACCACAGCTGAAAGGCACCCACGCCGACGGCCACCGTCAGCACCAGTCCCAGCACCGTCCAGCGCCGCCGCAGTCTCCAGCGGCACAGAAGCCACAGGAGCACCGTGCCCACAATGCTGAGCAGAATCACCTTCCGGAACAAGGGCTGCAATTCCATATTATATTGTCCGGAAATAGCCACCGCCGGTCCCAGCAGCGTCAAATCTTCAAACACCAAATAGTCGTCCCGGAAGATCACCTTATAATAATTGGCCATGGTGGCCGCATGGAGCAACAGCGACGACAGAGCAAAAGCCGCCCAGGCCCGATTGGTAAGAAAAAAGAAAAAGGCCATCAGCAGGGCTACCACCAGCAGATTCAGCGCTGCCAGTCCGGGGATGGCAAAATAACTCATCAGCCGTTCCCGCACAAAGTACAGCGACCCGATCAGCAGGCCCGTACAGGTGAGATACAGAACGCCCACCGTCAGGCCCAGCAGCGTGAGAGCGGTCAGCACCCACCGCCTGCGGGGCGGCGTATCCGGGCGGCAAGGGTCCAAAAACGCCCGGAAGCGTTTGTATGCGTCAATGGCTTTTTCCATGGGGTTCCTCCATTTGGTAACTTGCGCAAAAGTACCGGGGGTACTGCATCGCAGTACCCCCGGATTTCAATTGGTACATCAATAGACGGTCTGGAAACCGGCGATCAGAACTTTACCCGCTCGGCCAGCCAGTTTTTGACCTGGTCCATGGGCACGCGCACCTGGTCCATGGTGTCGCGGTCGCGGATGGTGACGCAGTGATCCGCCGGGGTCTTGTCGTCGCCTACAGTCTGGAAGTCCACAGTAATGCAGTAGGGGGTGCCGATTTCGTCCTCGCGGCGGTAGCGCTTACCGATGGAACCGGCATCGTCAAAGTCCACCATGAAGTCCTTTTGCAGCTCGTGGTACAGCTCCTCGGCGGCGGGGGTCAGCTTCTTAGACAGGGGCAGGACGGCGGCCTTGAAGGGGGCCAGCGCCGGGTGGAAGTGCATGACCACACGGACATCGTCGTTGCCGTTCTTGTCCTGACCCACCACTTCCTCGTCGTAGGCTTCCACCAGGAAGGCCAGGGTCACGCGGTCGGCGCCCAGGGAGGGCTCCACCACATAGGGAATGAACCGCTCGTTCTTCTCCTGGTTGAAGTAGGTCATATCCTTGCCGGAGGTGGTCTGGTGCTGGGTCAGGTCGTAGTCGGTACGGTCGGCCACACCCCACAGCTCGCCCCAGCCGAAGGGGAACAGGAACTCAAAGTCCGTGGTGGCCTTGGAGTAGAAGCACAGCTCCTCGGGGTCGTGGTCGCGGAGACGCAGGTTCTCCTCTTTCATATTGAGGCTCAGGAGCCAGTCGCGGCAGAAACCTCTCCAATATTGGAACCACTCCAGATCGGTGCCGGGCTCGCAGAAGAACTCCAGCTCCATCTGCTCAAATTCCCGGAGCCGGAACGTGAAGTTGCCGGGGGTGATCTCGTTGCGGAAGGATTTGCCTACCTGGCACACGCCGAAGGGCAGCTTGCGGCGGGTGGTGCGGACAATGTTCTGGAAGTTGACAAAGATGCCCTGGGCCGTCTCGGGACGCAGATAGACCGTGTTCTTAGCGTCCTCGGTAACACCCTGGAAGGTCTTGAACATCAGATTAAACTGACGGATATCGGTGAAATTATGCTTGCCACAGGTGGGGCAGGGAATGTTGTTGGATTCGATGAAGTCTTTCATCTCCGCCTGGGAGAAAGCGTCGATGGGCTTTTCCAGCGTCACATTGTTTTCCGCCGCCCAGTCCTCAATGAGCTTGTCGGCGCGGAAACGCTCCTTGCACTCCTTGCAGTCCATGAGAGGATCGGCAAAGCCGCCCAGATGGCCGGAGGCCACCCACGTCTGTGGGTTCATGAGAATGGCGGAATCCAAACCCACGTTATAGGGGTTCTCCTGGACAAACTTCTTCCACCATGCCTTCTTGACGTTGTTTTTCAGCTCCACACCCAGAGGGCCGTAATCCCAGGTGTTGGCCAAGCCGCCGTAGATCTCGGAACCAGAGAACACAAAGCCGCGGCCCTTGCACAGGGCAACGATCTTCTCCATGGTCTTTTCGGTGTTTTTCAGCATTTTCAAAGCCTCCGTAATGCGGCAGAGGAACGACACTTGGCAACAATGACGCGCCCCGCCGGTGATATAACAGTACCATTATATCCCCTTACCCCGGATTGTCAACCAAAAGCGGTGGTTTCTCTTTTATTTTTCGGAAGTTTATGGTATATTTGTTTATAGCTTTGCCGTAGAATAAAGTAACCGCTTCGGTACGCAATTGGCATGCTGCACCGTGTTGGACGGGGGCTCACCCCGGCCATTCCCGTGCCGTACCGAGCGCAGCGGGGACTTGCCCCCGCCCTGCACATTCCATCTTGTTTTTTTGGAGCGTATTGTATGAAAACCATTTCCCGTGTGATCTTTTCCGCCATTCTTTTGGTACTGACGGGACTGCTGCTGGCTATCGGCGCCGCGGCTCCCGCCCCCATGTTTGACTACTACCAGGAATTCTCCCAAAAAGCCCTGTCGGTTCTGTCGGGGCTTACCGGCGTGGTCCCCTTTGCCGTGTGGGAAGTGCTGGCCCTGCTGTTGATTCTCTGGGCCGTCTATACACTGATTGAGTGTCTGCGCCGGGGCCGGGTCCTCCGGTGGCTGTCCGGTGTTTTGGTGACCGTCTGCACCCTGGTGCTGCTGTTTGTGGCCTTGTGGGGCCTGAACCACTTCGGCCCCACGGTGGGAGAGCGGATGGAACTGGAGACCCGTCCCTATTCGGTGGACGAGGTCTACGAAGCCGCGCTCTGGTATGCGGAGCAGGCCAACACCCTGGCCGCCCAGATGCCAACCGACAGTCAGAACGTCACCCAGTTTTCCAACTTCTCCACCCTGGCCAAATCGGCCGGCAAGGGTTACACTGTCCTGTCACGGCAATACGACTGCTTTACCGAAGCCGGGGCCACGGTCAAGAAACTGACAGCCTGGCCTCTGTACTCCTATTCCGGCATTACCGGCATCTTTATTCCGTTTACCGGCGAGAGCAATGTGAACCCCGACACCTACGCCGCTTCCCTGCCCTTTACCATGTGCCATGAGTTGGCCCACCGGCAGGGATACGCCGCCGAGGATGACGCCAACTTCTGCGCGTATCTGGCCTGTATGGCGTCGGACAATGTGGAATTCCGGTATTCCGGCGCTTACTCGGCCTTTGTCTATTGTTATAACGCCCTCCACAGCGCCGATCGGGAGTTGGCCGCCCAGGTTTGGGAAACGGCCTCGGAACAGGTCCGGGCCGACTGTGCCGCCGCCAACACCCATTATGCCAAATATGAGGGCAAGGTTCAGGAGGTGGCCCAGGAGGCCAACGACGCCTATTTGAAAGCCTTTGATCAGGAGGAAGGCGTCCAGTCCTACGGGGCCGTGGCGGACTATTTGATCGCCCTGTATCTGGCTCAGAAAACTGCGTAAAAATTTTTTAAAAAACCTATTGACTTTTTGATAGCCCCGGGATATAATAATGGGGCGCTGGACGATTAGCTCAGCTGGTAGAGCATTCGCTTGACGTGCGAAGGGTCAGCGGTTCGAGTCCGTTATCGTCCACCAAGAGGCAGGTAAATACCTGCCTCTTTTCTTTTTATGTAAGAGTCTGTCCGCTCTGGCGTAGTGCGGCGGTAATCGGCAGTCCGGCAGACAGCATCATAAAAGAATGTAGGGGCCCATGTCCACATCGGCCCGCACGCCGCACCATCATCAATAGATGGCCCCCGCCGTCCACCCCCGCAGGGGGCAGCCATGGCCGTTGGCCGGGGATTCCGCCATCTGCGGATGGCGGTTTGGGACGCTAAGGTGTTTCGCGCCGTGCGCGGCGCGGGCATTTCGCCCGTTGCGACGTGCGACCGGGGCTTTGCCCCTGGGCCCCACGATTTTTTGAAAGGCTCTGTCACAACAAATGGTTGATTTTTGACGAGAAATAGCGTATAATAATAGTAAGAAACAGTACCACCG
>CALWXC010000026.1 GCA_944385415.1 uncultured Oscillospiraceae bacterium
AAGCTCCTCCACCAGAGCATAGTCCTCTTTACTGAGCCGATGGGATAGCTGCTCCATCAACGCCGCACAGGTTTGGACCGCCTTGCGGTATTCCGGGGACGTGGGCACTACCGTTTCACAGGGATAAAACTCCCCGTTATACATGGCTTCCAAAATCATTGCGTTCCCTCCCTCAACAGTAGACCAGCTCGGTTAGGCTTCCAGTTCCATTTCCAGGTCCCGGGATATCTGCCGGACATCCATGGTGGCGATCTGGTCTCTGTTTTCCAGGATCTGTTTACGGTCACTGAAATAGGAGAGCACTACATTGAGCAGCAGCGGCAAAATGGCCAGCAGTAAAAAACATACCAGCAGCTGCCGCCGCAGCGTTTTACCTCCCCATTGTCGCAGCTTCAATGCAGTTTCCCCCATTCTGTAGAATGCCTGATTCTATTGTACTGAACGGCGGGAAAAAAGGCCAGGGAATTTCCTAATGAAGGATGAATATTTTAAGGTACTGTAAAAAAACCTCCCATCTCTTTTCCCGCCGGGCGGTGTCCTTTCGTGTACCGCCGAGGGCCAAAACCGTATCTCGGCTCCGATGAACACATGCAAAGTGTACTGCGGCAAATTCTGCACTCCCCCATTTTTCGTCATCTTGCAGCATTTACCAGCTTTTGATATAATTAGTTTATCAAATAAGGTAAAGCGGCACCCCATTAAAATTGTCATCTGTATAGAAAGGAGAATTCTATTATGAGAAACTGCATCTGTAAACTTGCAGCGCTGTTTCTGTCTGCGGCGCTGCTGCTGGGAACGCTTCCGACCCGGGCAGCGGGCCATGTGGACGATTTCGGCCAGCAGGGCGACGAACTGGTCCAGGAAGTGTATGATGCTGCCATCAACTTTGCCAACGTCTGCAATGACAAGGTCTTTACCTGGCCGTCAGAAGGGACCGTGCTGGTGTATACCGGCGCCACTGTAACCTCTACACTGAAAAAGAGCGTGGAACGGTTGGACGGTATGGTGATTCCCGCCGGACTGGTGGTGGATTTTTATTACGATTGCAGTGTGTTGAACAATCCAACATTTCCTCATGGGTACCAGTTCCTTGCCCAGTACGATACCACAGACGGCCAGCCGGACACCGTCCATGCGCAGGAACTGCTGTATGAATTGGATCAGATCTTCGGCACCCGTATGGCAGACAGTACCACCACCCACGGCGTTGCGTTCCGGGGCTTTTATGATGTCCGGGCCACTGATTATTTTGCCGACGCCGTATCGTGGGCCCTGGAAGAGAACATCACCAATGGTTCCGGTGCCAACACATTTTCACCGGATGGCACGGTGACGCGCGCCCAGGCCGTGACGTTCCTGTGGCGGGCCGCCGGTTCTCCAGCCCCCTCTACAACTGTCTCCCCCTTTACTGATGTGGCCGACGCTTCTCAATATTATTACAAGGCCGTACTCTGGGCTGTGGAGCAGGGCATTGCCAACGGCGTTGGCAACAACCGGTTCAGCCCCAACAGCGCCCTGGCCTATGATCAGTTCCTTGCCATGCTGTGCCGGGCCGCCGGTGGCAATACCGGCAGTGACTGGTCCACCGGCGCCATAACCTGGGCGTCGCAGAACCATCTCACCGATGGAGTGACCATCACCGCCAAAGGCGCCTGTCCCCGGCGGGATGTGGTCTATTTCCTGTGGAAGCAGTCCGGTAAAGTTCCGGAAACCCCGGACCAGGATCGTAGCATGACCTTGTCCGAAGAGGAGATGCTCACCGCGCTGCTGGTCAACAGTCTGATGGAGCAGAAAAGCGTCATTGATGTATCGGGCTACTATATGAACCCCGACACGCTGCTGGCACTGGCCCATGCTGTAGCAGATATCGATGGAGATAATCTGTATTATGTCAACTCCATACAATATACACAAGCGCAGGACGGGCATGTGCTGACGCTGAACATCGGATACAGCTTGATCTTTGCGGACGGCAACAGCAGCTATTGGATTACTCTCAACCGTGAGACAAAAGAAAAAGTTCGGGAGATTGTGGCGCAAACCGTCACGCCGGGCATGACGGACTTTGAGATTGCCAAAGCGCTCCATGACTATTTGGTGCTCCACTGTGCATACGATATGCGCCTTTACAGCGGCGGTATGCCCTCCGAATCCTATACGGCCAGCGGCGCATTGTTGGATGGAACCGCAGTCTGCGCCGGTTATGCCAAGGCATATGAGGCACTGCTGACAGAAGCAGGTATTCCCTGTGAGTACGTAACCGGCTATGGAAACGGAGGACGTCATGGCTGGAACATTGTGCAAATTGATGGGGAATGGTACCATGTGGATACCACCTGGGACGATCCCACTCCCAACCGTGAAGGCTATGTCCGCTACAACTATTTCCTCCTCAGCGACAGTGCCATGGGCCGGGACCACAGCGGCTGGAATTCCGAGCACCGCTGCACCAGTACCAAATATGATACGTTAGGGCTTCCGCCTGTCACCGATGGGGAAACCTCTGGTGAAAATGGCGCAGGCGGTGCAGGTGTAGAAATAACAGACGATCTTGACGGGCTGCTGTCCCCTACGGATAACCAGGAGTATCGCTCCAAAATGGCGCCGATTTATGAACAGCTGATCGCGGCCGGACAGGGTTTGTCGGGGCAATCCGCGAAAATCGACATCAGTCAGTATGAATACAGTTATGTTTTGGAAGCATTGCGCAAGCTCAACGATCATCCGGACTACGGCAGCCGGTTCCTGTATGGCCGGTATGACTCAGAAACCGTGTTTGTCTACGACCGCACCTATGCCGAGACAACAATACAGTCGTATCTCCAGGAAGTAGAGCAGGCAGTCGCACAGCGGGAAGACTCCTTCCACACGTCGGAACGCTGTACGACGGAGCAGTTGACCTTGTGGTTCCAGGTAAGTGACTTGCTGCGTCAGGACGGGTATCATCTGGGCAGTTTTGTCTCCGGTGAGGATTTTACCGTCGGCACCTCCTATTACGGCAGCACCGGGGATGATGCAGATGGATGGTCCTACACCATTCCATTGCAGTACAACGACTGATTGTCCGGTTCTACACTTCAGAGCAGATACCGGCCGCTTCCCAATCTTCTGCGGCAAAACCGCTGCATAAGGAAGTGTAAGATTTCCGTATGCAGCCTACAGTTCCCATAGCAAACTGCCCAACTCCGTACATGGAGTTGGGCAGTTTGTGTCACCTGTGGCTCCCTATGTTGACAATGAGCCAGACGCCCCACAGTGTCACTCCAGCAAATCCAGCAGCTCCTCTTTGGACATCTGGAGAATGGCACCTTCATTGCTTTTTCCGATGGTCTCCATCAACGCGGCTTTTTTCGATTGCAATTCCAGAATGCGCTCCTCAATGGTGTCCTTGGCAATCATCTGATAGACCTGGACATGGCGCTGCTGTCCCATGCGGTGGGCCCGGTCCGTTGCCTGGTTCTGGGCCGCCAGGTTCCACCAGGGGTCATAGTGAATGACCACGTCCGCGGCAGTCAGATTCAACCCCGTTCCGCCGGCTTTCAGGGAAATCAGAAACACCGACGCCTCCCCCCGATTAAATGCCTTGACCAGTTGGGCCCGCTGTTCCTTTGGCGTGGAGCCCTGGAGCGTAAAATGGGAGATGGAATGGGCATCCAGCCCCGCCCGAATCCGGTCCAGCATGGAGGTAAACTGGGAAAACAGGAGTATCTGATGGTCGTTTTCCACCATGCCGCTGCACAATTCCAACACCGCCTCCAATTTGCTGTCGGGACCGTCATAGTTTTCAAAGCACAGCTCCGGCGCACAACAGATCTGCCGCAGCTGGGTCAGCGCCGCCAAAATGGCTAGCTTCCCCTGCTCTCCGGTTTCCAGGTTCTTCCGTACCTGCATGGCCGTGGCATGGTACAGCTTCCGTTCCTGCTCCGACAAGCGGATTCTACGGACGTACTCAATTTTGGGCGGCAGCTCCTTGAGCACGTCTTTTTTCAGCCGCCGCAGGAGGAACGGCTGTACCAATCGCCGCAGCTGTTCCATGGCCGCCCGGTCACCGCTTTTGACCACCGGTTTTTCCAGCTTTTCCACAAAGCTCCTGTGGGTAAACAGATAGCCGGGCATCAGGAAATCAAAGAGGTTCCAAAGCTCGCTGAGACGGTTTTCAATAGGCGTACCCGTCAGGATAAACCGCTGTTGGCATAGAATCCGCTTGACCGCCTTGGAACTCTGCGTGGACTGGTTTTTGATGTGCTGGGCCTCGTCCAGCACACAGCAGTAGAACTCCAGTTCCGCATAGGATTCGATATCCTGCCGCAGCAGCTCATAGGAGGTCACCCACAAGTCGGCTTGGTCATGGTCCTTTCTCAACTGGCGGCGCTCTGCCGCTGTGCCCAGAATGGCAGCGGCCCGCAGCTCCGGCGCAAATTTTGCCAACTCGTCCATCCAGTTGAGAATCAGGGAGGCCGGACAGACCACCAGACTGGTGCGGCCCACAGCCGTCCGGGTAACCGTTGTCAGGTAGGCAATGACTTGCAGCGTTTTCCCCAGGCCCATCTCATCGGCCAAAATGCCGCCGAAACCGCAGGATTCCAGGGTCTTGAGCCATTGAAAACCAGTCTTCTGATAGGGGCGCAAAATCGGTTCCATCCCCGGAGGCAGCGGGTATTCACCGTCGGCCACAGAGCGGAACTGCTGCATCATGGCGCGGAATTGCCGGTCCCGCCGCACCTCCAGATTCTCTCCGGTTTTCAGCAGTTCCTCCACATAAGGGGCCCGGAACGCCGGCAGTTCCACCATCCCCGCTGTCAACTGCTTGGGCGTCAGCTGCAGCATATGGGCCATTTCCGCCAGGGTTTCATAAGCGGAACCGTCCAGATCCAGATACCGGCCGTCGGTCAGTTTGTAGTAACGGCGTTTTTTGAGCATGCTCTGATAGAGCGCCTCCAATTCCTGAACCGGAAAGCCTCCCGTATCCAGCTGCACCGTCAATATCCCATCGCTGACGGAAACGCCCACAGCAGACGGCGACGGCTCCAACCGTTTTCCTTGCAGCCGGTCGCTGAGAAAGACCTCGCCCCGCTCCTGGAAGGTCTGTAGCCCTTCACTGAGCAGTTGGAACAGTGCGTCATCATCAACTGTACATTGGTACATAGCGCCCCGTACCCATTGGAACGACTGTTCCACCAGATATTTGGCCTGCTCTTCTGCCAGAACGTCCCGCTTGATTCCCGGCGGAACGGCTTCCCCCAGGTCAAAGGTGTCGGCCTCATACCGAAACGCCAGACGCAGCAGCAACGTCATATCTTCCAGGTCCAGATAGAACTGCGGCACACATTCATCGGGCAAAAACTCCGTCAATAAACTATCCGGATCGTGTAATTCTACCATATTTTGAATCCTGGGAACCACACAGCTGCAAAACAGCGGTAAATCCTCCACGGACAATTGCATTGTGTGGCTGGCGTTGCTCAGCAAAGGCTGGACGTTTTTCTGAAATTCCGCATCGCAGCGGAGGAATTGCTTCGTACTCAGTCCATAAAATCCATTGGAATCTCCGAAAAATGACCATTTCTCCCGGCTGGCCCATTGCAGCTGTGCCGCCCCGGAATGGCGGCGAATTGTAACAGAAATCTGGGGACGGCCCTCCTCCAGGTAAACCGGATTTGGGCTGTCCGCTACCGTCACTGTGGTATTTTGAAGCAGCGAAAACCACTGTTTCAGCGCAAATCCAGTCAATCGAATCTGATTTTTCGGCAAGATTTCCCCGGGCAATCCCCAGTGGTCAAATTGCATTTGAGACTGCATGGGTATCTGATCCAATAACAGATTCAACAGTTCTTGGGAATGGTCTCCAAATTCTTCCCGTCTGTGCGTCAGCGTTAACGCCTTTCCATAGATAACAGTCTTTTCCAGCCGGAACGCCTGGACAAATTGTCCCAAATCCCGAACCACATAAAACTTGTCGCTCCCCACTTGAAAGGACCAGGTGGGATAGCCTCCCTCGCTTCCCGGGTGCAGAATGGGACGCAGCTGCACCTTTTGCCCCTGGGAAAGCATGGCATTGGACTGCAAAAAATACGATTGCAGCATATGGTTAACTGCCCTGTCATTGCGGTTTTTGTGCTTGGCATCCCGCTGGCGGAGATAGAAAATCAATGCTGCCGCAACGTGTTTACAGATGCCTTTATCCGCAAAACGCGGACAGGAGCATTGAATCCGCAGTTTTTCCCCTTTCATATGGACCATTACGTCATAAGAATAGGTTCCTGTCACCTGACAATGGATTCGGCAATTTTCCTCCGGGCCGTCCGCCGTCAAATTCCGGACGCGTCCCTTTTGTACATATTGCACACCCAGCGCATAGTCTCTTTGAGAAAATATCCCTTTGATGTCATCCTCTTGCCAACTCATTGTAGATTCCTCCTGCTGGTGGAGCGGCGGCGTTGTTTCTGACTGCATTGGCTGCACCGTACCGGCAACAGCTTTTGTTTGCATCTTATGGCTCCTCTTTCTTTTTTTCCGCTGCCTGTTGTTCCAGTATTGCGTCAATGTTGTCGATAAGGAAATGCTGTGCTTCCTCTGTATAGAGGATCACCTGGTATGTACCATACTGTCCCGTGCGTTCTTCCAGAAAAATACCGATTTTATTTCCATTTTCCGTCGGATATTTCTTCTTTTTTCCGTCAGAAAACGTCTGTTCACGAAGCAGTCCCACAGCCAACAGCCAGTCGGTAATGGCGCGGTAGCCAAATTTTTTCATGGAGTCATTGGATACCGCATCATTGATCCGTCTGGCAATCTCGCTGACTGAAATGGGTGTAGATGAAAAGGCAAAGCGGTCCCGCTCCTCCACCGTAATGGCAAACGGCAGCTTTTTTCCCTGTTTTGCCGCCGCCATACCGCCTTGGTCGATCAGCTGCCGCAGCACATCCGACACATAGAACAGGCAGCGGGAAATACGCACTTGATTGACCACATCCGTATCCGGCAAAATGGAATCATCCAGCGGATTGATGCCATTGGCCAGCTTGTTCAGATACCCCTTGGCGTGCTTCATGAGTTCCAGTTCCGTCATGGCTTGTACCTCCTTTTTTCAAAATCCTCAGCCAGAAAGTGGACAGCGTCACGGGGAGATTCCCTGGGACCGTCCACACCATGCTGCAATCTCGGCAATCAGCGCCAGGGGCAGCGGTTTCTCGTAGGGAAACTGGATGGCCCCCTTGCTGGTTTTGTATTCTGTAAGCTGATTCGCAAAGACACGCACCGCCTCCGGACCGGGATACAAACCAATGTGCTTTTGAAACGCTGCAAACTGGATCAGATTCCGCTTTTTCCAGTAAGTCGGCATGCTCCAGGAAATTTTTTGAACGGCATCCGGCAGGGTGCGCTGGATGGTCTCGTTGATTTGGTGGAGGTACGGCCGGGCATGCTCCGGCTGCTGTGCAATATATTCCTCAATGGTTTGCGGTGCTGGACCGCAGTAATGATCTTGATTGGTGCGTTTAAAACTCCGTTCGCACTTTGGACACTCCCACATGGTTTCCCACCTCTGTATTCATTAAATTTAGAATGAATGTCTATTACAGCTCTTCTGACTTAAAGAAGGTGCTTGTTATCAATATCTCTGAAAGTATTTTATTTATCATACCACAAAGTGGCACATTCTGAAATCCAACATGAGTAAAATTTGCACCCATTTAGCATAGTCCTTTATTGGGGAATTACACTCCCATTTTCCGCATACACTCCACCAGTGAAAGAATTAGAGGAGTGTTGCAGCTTGAAGGAGAACATCGAGGAACGGGCCTGCCGTCTGGCTGTGTACATGATCGAGAACCGCGCCACCGTCCGCGCCGCGGCACAGAAATTCGGAATTTCTAAATCTACTGTACATAAAGACCTATCTGAACGTCTTCCCCTCTGCAATCGCGTTCTATACGACCAAGTCAAAACCCTTCTGGAGCGAAACAAGGCCGAACGCCACATTCGCGGCGGAATGGCCACCCGCAACAAATTCAAACCGCCCTGACCATTCACCGCCGCCGTTGCTGTGCCTTCGGCGGCGGTGTTTGGCTGTTGTGGAATTTCCAAGGCCATCTGTCATTGCAACAAGGACAGCGTTATCGTCTTTTTGTTGTGTAGATTGCACAATTTATATAATTTGTTTTGATTTATTTGCACAAATACTTTTCTTTTTATTTCATTTGCACAAAAAACTTTTTGATTTGCTGAAATATTTTCAGAAATCAGTTGAAACTTTTCCCTGCTTGCCGTATACTAACCTTAACAGAGGGGCCATTTTTCACCTCTTACTGGTTAAATTGAACACCATCAAGATTCAGGAGGGCGATTATCATGTACAATCGTATTTACAACTTCTCCGCCGGTCCGGCCACCATGCCGGAGCCTGTGCTCGAAGAGATCCGCGACGAGATGCTCAACTACCGCGGCAGCGGCATGTGCGTCATGGAAATGAGCCATCGCTCCAAGGTGTTCCAGACCATTGTGGACGAGGCCGAACAGGACCTGCGGGACCTGATGGGCATTCCCGACAATTACCACGTGCTCTTTATCCAGGGCGGCGCCACCCTGCAATTCTCCATGATTCCCATGAATCTGCTGAAAAACGGCGTGGCTGATTATATCATCACCGGCAGCTGGTCCAAGAAGGCCTACCAGGAGGCCAAGAAGTTCGGCAAGATCAATGTGCTGGCCTCCAGCGAGGACAAGAATTTCTCCTACATCCCCGACTGCTCCGACCTGCCCGTGGACCCGGAAGCCGATTACGTTTACATCTGCGAAAATGAGACCATCCACGGCACCACCTATCAGACGCTGCCCAACACCAAGGGGAAAATTTTGGTGGCTGACCAGTCCTCCATGTTCCTGTCCAAGCCCTGCAACGTCTCCGACTACGGCATGATCTACGCCGGTGTCCAGAAGAACGTGGGCCCCGCCGGTATGGTCATCGCCATCATCCGCAAGGACCTGATCCGGGACGACCTGGGCGACAAGCTGCCGGTCTACATGAACTACAAGACCCACGCCGACAGCGGTTCCATGTACAACACCCCCAACTGCTGGGCCATCTACTGCTGCGGCAAGGTCTTCAAGTACCTCAAGAGCATCGGCGGTCTGGAGGCCATGCACAAGCTCAATCTGGAAAAGGCCAAGGTCCTCTATGACTTCCTGGACCAGTCCAAGCTGTTCCGCGGCACCGTGGAGCCGGAATTCCGCTCCCTAATGAATGTGCCGTTTGTCACCCCCACCAAGGAGCAGGACGCCGATGTGGTAGCCGCCACCAAGGCTGCCGGTTTTGACAACCTCAAGGGTCACAAGAGCGTGGGCGGTCTCCGGGCCTCCATCTACAACGCCATGCCCAAAGAGGGCGTTGTGGCCCTGGTGGACTTCCTCAAGAAGTACGAGGCCGAGCACGGCTAACCCCTTTCCCCTAACCCCCACTTTCAGAAACGGAGGATAACCCCATGATGCGGATTCTCGTAACCGACGGTATGGATCAACAGGCCGTATCCCAGCTGCGGGCAAACGGTCATGAAGTCGTGGAACAATTCTATGAGCCGGACCAGCTGGGCGCCGCCCTGCGGGAGTTTGACGCGGTGGTCATTCGCAGCGCCACCAAAATCCGCGCCCCGCACATTGAACAGGCCAAGGGCTCCCGGCTGAAGCTCATTATCCGGGCCGGTGTGGGCATCGACAACATCGATGTGGCCGACGCCGAAACCGCCGGTATTGCCGTGCGCAATACCCCCGGCGCGTCTTCCGCCGCCGTGGCGGAGCTGGCTCTGGCCCATATGTTCTCCTGCGCCCGGTATGTGTCCATTGCCGGGCACACCATGCGGGAGGGCAAATGGGAGAAAAAAGCCTACAGCAAGGGCGTGGAGATCTGCGGCAAAACCCTGGGCATCTGGGGCTATGGCCGCATCGGCATGGCCCTGGCCCGGATGGCCCACGGTCTTGGTATGACGGTGCTGGTCAACAACCGCTCCGGCAAGACAGCTGGCCCCGACGACCCGGCAAAATGGGTTCCTGTGGACGAATTGCTGGCCCAGGCGGACTTTATTTCGCTAAATATGCCCTCAATTGAAGCAAAGCCCTTGATAAATCGGGAAAGTATTGCTAAAATGAAAGACGGAGTCATTCTCATCAACACCTCCCGCGGCAGCAACATCGATGAGGACGCCCTGCTGGATGCCCTCAACAGCGGCAAGGTCCGCGCTGCCGGTCTGGATGTGTACGCTGAGGAGCCCACCAAGAACGAAGCGCTCTACCAGCATCCCGCCGTCTCCTGCACGCCCCACATCGGCGCCGGTACCCGTGAGGCCCAGGGCCGCATCGGCATGGAAATCGTCGAGATCATCGAGAGCTTCGGCTGATCCCCTCCGCCGTTGGGCGGCGTCTGCCGCGTGAAGGACATCTATTATGTAAGGAGCATCATGAGTATGAATGCGTACATCAACAGCGTCATTGAGAACGTGAAGAAGAAGTATGCCCACGAGCCCGAGTTCGTGCAGTCGGTGGAAGAGGTGTTTTCCTCCATCGAGCCGGTCATCAATGCCCATCCCGAGTATGAAAAAGCCGACCTGCTGACCCGTATGGTGGAGCCGGAGCGGATGTTCACCTTCCGCGTCTGCTGGATGGCTGACGATGGCCAGTGGCACACCAATACCGGTTACCGCTGCCAGTTCAACGGCGCCATCGGCCCCTATAAGGGTGGTCTGCGGTTCCATCCCTCCGTCTATCCCGGCATCATCAAGTTCCTGGGCTTCGAGCAGACCTTCAAGAACTCTCTGACGGGCCTGCCCATCGGCGGCGCCAAGGGCGGTTCCGACTTCGATCCCCGCGGCAAGTCCGACGCTGAGATTATGCGCTTCTGCCAGAGCTTCATGACGGCGCTCTATCGCTACATCGGCCCCGATGTAGACGTGCCCGCCGGTGATATCGGCACCGGCAGCCGCGAAATCGGCTACCTGTACGGCCAGTATCGCCGCCTGAAGGGCACCTTTGAGAACGGCGTTCTCACGGGCAAGGGCCAGAGCTACGGCGGCTCCCTGATCCGTCCCGAGGCCACCGGTTACGGTGCGGTTTACTATCTGTGCGAGGTCCTCAAGCACGAGAACGACACCATTGAGGGCAAGACCATTGCCTGCGCCGGTTTCGGCAATGTGACCTGGGGCATCTGCAAGAAGGCCACGGAGCTGGGCGCCAAAGTGGTTACCCTGTCCGGTCCCGACGGCTATGTCTACGATGCCGACGGCGTCAACACCCCCGAGAAAATCGCCTATCTGGTGGAGATGCGCAACAGCGGCCGGGACAAGGTCCAGGATTATGCCGACAAGTTCGGTGTACCCTTCTACCCCGGCGAAAAGCCCTGGGGCGTCAAGGCCGACATTATCATGCCCTCCGCCACCCAGAACGACGTGAATCTGGACGAGGCCAAAAAGATCGCCGCCAACGGCGTCAAGTACTACATTGAGGTGGCCAATATGCCCACCACCAACGATGCCCTGGCCTATCTGATGGAGCAGAAGGGCATGATCGTGGCCCCCTCCAAGGCCGTCAACGCCGGCGGCGTCGGCGTCTCCGCCCTGGAGATGAGCCAGAACTCCGAGCGTCTGAGCTGGACCGCCGAAGAGGTGGACGAGCACCTGCACCGCATGATGGTCAACATCCACAACGCTTCCGCTGAAGCCGCCGAGGAGTACGGCCTGGGTTACAACCTGGTGGCCGGCGCCAATATCGCTGGCTTCAAGAAGGTTGCCGCTGCCATGATGGAACAGGGCGTGTTCTAATTCCCAATACAGCACAAACCGGGTGCGCTGCCATGCAGCGCACCCGGTTTTCTGTATGATTTTCCATGGTAAACGCATCGTAGAGCCCCCCTATCGCCTTATAAACGGCGGGTCGATTGCGTGAACTGTCCGCCTCTGCTATACTAAGCGGGACAGGAGGTGGTGTCATGGACGCCGGAACCATGGGCGCGTTTATTGCGTCCGTACGAAAAGAACGAGGTATGACACAGGCGGAGTTGGCCGTCAAGCTGTATGTATCCGATAAGACTGTGAGCAAATGGGAGCGCGGGGTTTCACTTAGTTAAAGATACCACATCAATCCCACGCTGACTTTTGCTCAACCGATACAGCCGGAGGGCTGGATAACAAGAAAAGGCGGTATGCGCCCCGTGGAGGGGTAGCGTACCGCCTTTTCTTGTGGGGGTTTCCAAAGGGGGCTTGCCCCCATTTGGCACACGACTTTGCCTGCAAAGTGTAGTGTGTTATACCTGCTGGCGTGGCTGGCGGGGGAAACGGGGTGCGGTGCTTTTTGCGCCCCGCTTGCTCCGGCAGGAAAACAGGCTGACTTTTTGTGAATGAGAATGAACAAAAAATCGGGCTGGTTTCAGAGAACGGCGGCAGGTATATGAAAGCCCCGTCCCTCGTCCTACGCTCCGACTTATGGACAAAATGTCCCGAAGCTGCGGCCACACTCCCGGCAAAATAGCAGAACAGCGGGCAACCGTCAAGGCTGAAATGAACGGGTTTGCACCCGGCCTTGACCGCCTCCCGTTGTTCTGCTGAATGGGTGGACAAGGCGGCAAATCTCTCAAAGTGCTTGGCCGCACTCTCTTTAACTTGGAAGCGTTTTTTCCCTCAAAATTGAAATGGGCGGGAAGCCATTTTGTGGCTTTCCCTCCTTGATTACCTTTTAGCAAAGACGGGCGGGGCTGTCAACGGCGGCGCATGAAATGCGCCGTTCATCTTGACCGTTGACTGGCTCGGCTGGCTTTGCTATTCGGTAGCCAGACGAATGTTTTTGGTCGCCATGTTATTTCTAAAAGCAAGATCATGTTCTACAAAGATCATGGTAGGAGAAAATTCTCTAATCAGATTTTCAATTTGCATTCGGGAATAGATGTCAATATAGTTAAGAGGTTCATCCCACACATACAGATGCGCTTGTTCACAAAGGCTTTTTGCTATCAACACTTTTTTCTTTTGTCCCGCCGAAAAATCTTCCATTTTCTTTTCAAACTGTATTCGTGAAAAATCCATTTTCCGTAAGATCGCCTTAAACAAACTTTCATCAATACGATTGGCTTCCGCAAACTCTGATAACGAACCGTTCAGCATGGAAGTATCTTGAGGTACATAGGACAATATCATTCCAGAACCTATTGTAACCGTCCCACGATGTTCTATTTGTTGCCCGATCAGTAGCTTGAGAATGCTCGTTTTTCCAGAACCATTTTTCCCATCAAGGGCAATGCGTTCTCCCCGCTTTACTGTAAATGAGATTGGCTGGCAAACATCTTTTCCGTCAAAAATTGGTACAACATCAGAGAAAGTCACTAAGGTATCTGAAAAATAGAGAAGCGGAGTGATTTTCAAATCTTCTATGATTTCCAAATTTTTAAGAAGGCCGGACTTTTCCTCGATTGCCCGTTGCTGCCGCACTTCGATAGATTTTGAGCGTTTCATCATTTTGGCAGATTTGTGACCGATATACCCTCGGTCAACCGGGCCGTTCCCATATTTTGACGCTTCAATTCGGTCTGACCAGACAGAAGTTCTTTGAGCGGCCTTTTGCAAATTATCAATGCTTTTTTTCAGCTTCACATTTTGAGCGAGTTCAAATTCTTGTTGGCGCTGGAAGTTGGTGAACCAAGTAGAAAAATTTCCGCTTTGTACTTCGATGTTTGACCGATTGATCGACAGGATATGGTCAACACAGCCATCTAAAAAACAGCGATCATGAGAGACTAAGATAAATCCCTTTTTCCGTTTCAGGTATGCTGAAACGGTTTCTCTGGCTTTCATATCCAAATGGTTTGTCGGTTCATCAATCAGTAAAAAGTGTCCATCATTCAGAAAGAGGGCGGCAAGCAGCACCTTGGTCTGCTCCCCATTGGAAAGCGTAAAAAATGGTCTCCAAAGCACATCATCACGGACTTCCAGATAGGATAGTTCTCTCAACAGCTCCCATTCTTCCGCCAGCGGGCAGACTTCCGAGAGAATGTCCGCAGTTAATCTGTTTTTATTGCTAACAGGGTATGGAAAGTAATCAAATTGCACAGAGGCTTGTATTTTCCCATGGTATTCGTACTTTCCAAGCAGAAGATTTAGAAAAGTTGTTTTACCTCTGCCATTTCTACCAATGAACCCAAGTTTCCAATCTGTATCAATTTGAAAATTGACATTTTCAAAAATGTTATCATAGCTGGATGGATAGGCAAAGGTAAGGTTCTCGACTCGGATCATCGACATATCGCATTCCTCCTTTATTCCGGGGATAAAGAACATAAAATAAGAGCTGCAAGAAAGTCAATTCTTGCAGCTCGTCACAGCATAATAGTACCACCCCTATCAAGAGTGATACGCCTACGATATATCGAGTGAATAGACTTTTAACTTTCTTGCAATGGGTACAATGGTACTGTAAAACACAGTATCACTGTATATTCCAATTTATTTGCAAGAAAAGTTAATCATCTTTCCACCTCACCTCTAATTTTATGTATGTTAGTGTATCACAAAGACACAAGCAAGTCAAGGAAAAGGGCAATGATGATAATGAGTATAAGGCAGGGTACTTTCTGTTTTTGATTCTCTGCGGGATATGAGATTTCGTAAAATCCGATTTAGATGTTAAGGCTCATGTATAAAAGCGGATAAGGATTGCCCTGTTCGTCAAGGTCTGTCCTTTTATAAACCTGAAAGCCCAAGTGTTCATAAAAGCCCTTGGCCTGCGGATTCTGCTCATTCACAGCCACCCGCTCTACGGCATAGGTTTTAATCCCATATTGGAGCAGGCGCTTTCCGAGACCCTTTCCTCTTTCTTCCGGGGAAATGAACAGCATTTCCAAGGTGCCGTCCTCTATCCCCATAAAAGCCACGGGGCAGCCCCTATCATCTTCTGCGATCATCAAATGCGCAATTCCAATGAGCGCCTGCGGCACATATTCTTTTATTTTTTTGATTTCGCTGTCCGACAAAAACAGGTGTGTCGCTCTTACAGAACTTTCCCATACCGTCAGCAGCCGATTTATGAAATCCGCTGTCCTGTTTTTGGTTTCTACTTCAATGAATTTCATTTTTCCTCTTTGCATATCTAATTTCTCATTTTCTTCCCCGCTGCGGCTTTGGATTTTTCAGCAAATTCGACTTCTGCACAATCCGTTTCAGCCATTTCTTTTCTTCCTCGGACAGCTTCTTGTAATTCAGTTTGAGCCGCTTGCAGATAAACGCCATCGCCGCCTGTTCCGGGTCGCTGTCCGGGCTGGCGGTTTCCTCGGCTGTCTGCAAAAAATCTTCCAGTGTGTTGTCCTCCGGGACGCTGAAAAAATCGTCCTTATGGGCTTCCCGCAGGTCGAGGGCTATCTTGTTTATGTCCTGCTGTATCACATAGCGGCAAAAGCTGTCGTCGTCAATGTGGGCGGCGATCAACTGCCTTAACTGCGGGTCGGTCAAGCCGGGATTATGCTGTTTCATAATCGTTGCGCTCACAGCGTCCACAATGGCGT
>CALWXC010000027.1 GCA_944385415.1 uncultured Oscillospiraceae bacterium
AATCCGTGGGCCATGGCGCAGCCCATCCGGGGCCGTCAAGGATGCCGGCCCCTACGTCCATCATAACCGATGGTGCGTACCAACGGCGGGACACATAGGTCCCGCCCTACGAGGTCATACAAACCCTCTCCCGGCGGGGCTGAGGGGCCGAAGGCCCTCTCACCGCAACAATGCGGAGCATGGATTGAGCGCGTTGCCGCACCCATTCAGAACCACCGCACCAAACCACTATAAAACCTCAAAATCCCCAAATTTAAAAGTTTTACTCGATTTTTTTCAAAAAATCGTGGGGTCCAGGGGCAAAGCCCCGGTCGCCCGTCGCAACGGGCGAAACTCCCCGCCCGCCGCAGCGGGCGAAATCCCCCTCCGGCACCTCAGTCATGGACGAGAAACTGCTCATCGGCCAGGTTGCCGCAGCGATAAAAGCAGATGGCTTTGCGGATGAAATCCTCGGTGAAGCCGAAGTAGTCGGCCAGCTGCCAGCATTCGGTGAGGCCGCTGTCCACGGCCTGCTGGAGCTGTTCCGGCGGCAGGTAGCGGCGGATGGCGTAGCGGTCCGCGGCATTTTCCTGCTTCTGGCGTTCCTCGGCCGTGGCGTCGGCGCCGTAATAGGACCCGGTGCAGCTGTGGGCCAGCTCATGGGCCGCCACGGTGGTCTCCTCGGCGGTGGTGGCCAGCTTTTCCGTGTCAATGGCCATATGGCCCGGCACCGTCATGGCCACAACCTCCTCAAACCGCAAAAAATGAACCTGAATGCCCTGCTCCTCCGCCTCTTCATAGATATGCCACGGTCGGATCACAGGCTATTCCCCCTTCTCCTTGATGAATTGGGCGAATTTCAACACGTCGCGCTTTTGGGCTTCGGTCATATCCCGGACCTCGCCAAACAGGGCAAACTCCAGACCGTCCAGCTCCACGGACCGGTCCGGCTCCGCCTGCTCCCGGCCCGTGAGCAGATAGTCCACCGACACGTTGAAAAACGACGCGATCTTTAACAGCAGCTCCTGCTTGGGCGGATTGCCGCTGTTTTTCCACTGGGTGACGCTGGCCCGGTTGAATCCAATGCGCGACGCCGCACCGCTGGGCGTCAGCCCACGCGACCGGCACAGTTGACAATACACATCGTAGAACATCTTGTTCATCCTCCATCTAGTTGCCCCGATGGATGTTTAGATCAGTCAACATACCCCTTGACTTCTCGCAAAATGAGGGATATACTGGAAGCACAGTTGATGACCATAAACATTTTCTCTGGGGACCGGCCCGGCGCACGCACCGCTGCCGCCGGTTTTATTGTACCACTGTTGTTTATGATTATCAACGGTTTTTCCAACTTTTTTCTGAATCTGTTTCAGAATACCACACAAGCTGTCCCATAAACCGGACTGATACAACAGAGGAGGAGATTCCATGGTACGATATACCCGTTCAGAACGACTGAAATACCAGCTGGACCGGCTGGGATACACCCATCAGGAGCTGGCCGACGCCATCGGCTATTCCCGGCCCTATGTGACGGCCATGCTCAACGGACGGCCCAGTTACCGCTGCCTGCGGGCGGCGGAAGAACAGGTGGAGCGTTGGGAACGAAAGGATGGTGCGGTACGGCGGTATGGCGGGCTGTGGCCCCTGAGCTGCCGCTGACGCCGCCGGAGCCCCGGCAGCGGGGCTTCTGCGCCTGGTGCGGCCACGAGATTTACGAAGGCAACGACATTTTCACCGGGGCGGGCCAGATGGTCCACCGGGGGTGCATGGGGCCCATGGCCTGTGAGATGCTGGACCCGGCGGAGCTGGCCGCCCTGTGCGGTTACAGGGAGGAATTGGCATGACAGATACACGACCTCAGATCCGATACATCATCACCGACCGGTCCACGGGCCGGGTGGTGGCCCGCGGCGGGTCTTTGGACTGCGCCCGCCGGATGGGGATGACGTATTCATCCTTTCTGACCATGGCCAGCCGGGCCCGCCGGGGCCGGACGCCCTACTGTGTGGACCGGGAGGACGAGCTGCAATGGCGGCGGGAGCTGGCGCGGCAGTGGGACGAGCAGTTCGGATGGTACCGGGCGAAGACGCTGGTCTATCCCTGCGATGGGTGCATGAACCGGACGTATTGTGACCATACGGGGCAGTATTGCACGGCGTTTGCCCAGTGGTTTACGGCCCGGTATAACGAGGCGGCCCGGCAGCTGCGTGCCGCCCGAAAACAACCGCCGCACCTTTAAAAATGGGATGGCCGGTGCGAATTTCCCCGCCGCACCGGCTTCCAATGGTACCATATTCCCAGTTGGGAACTTGCCTATTTCCCGGAAATAGAACCCCCTGCCCTTTTTGGCGAAAAATTAAATTTTGTTCCGCATACCATCGGAAATGATAAAATAACCTGAAAATGAACTGGAAAAAGTGTCGATAAAAAATTGGGATATTCTGGTTTTTCGTACTTGCAAAATATTGGTAATTATGGTAAATTATTGGTGTCGCAGGCATCAGAAACCCGGCGGCTTTTGTGGAGAATCAAAATTACCGACAGGAGAGGAACCAGATGGAACAACGTATCAAAGCACTGATCGCCGACGGAAGTGAGGAATTCTGTGAGCAAATACGAACTGCCATGGAACGAGCCGGCGGCTTTCAACTCATCGGAACAGCCCGGGATGGACATAGAGCCGTGGCAATGCTGCGGGAGCAGACGCCGGATGTGCTGGTGTTGGATTTGGCGCTGCCCCTACTCGACGGCATGGCTGTATTGCAGGCGGTGGCGCAGATGGAGAAACGCCCCATGATCCTGGTAACGTCCAGTTTTATCACCGAGTATGTGGCCAATGTGACCTCCACCATGGGGGTATCGTATCTGATGCTCAAGCCCTGTGACGCGGCGGCGGTGGTGGAGCGTCTGCGGGAGATGTGGCAGACGCGCCAGAAGCCCAAGGCCCCGGCATCGTCCCTGGACCGGCTGTCTGCCGGACGGCAGGCCAGCGTGGAATCCATGGTCACCAATATCATCCATGAGATCGGCGTACCGGCCCACATTAAAGGGTATCAGTATTTGCGGGAGGCCATTCTGATTGCGGTGGAGGATATGGAGGTCATCAACGCCATCACCAAGGTGCTCTATCCCCAGGTGGCCAAGGCGTTTTCCACCACGCCCAGCCGGGTGGAACGGGCCATCCGCCACGCCATTGAGGTGGCATGGGACCGGGGCGACCTGGAGACGTTGCAGCGGTTTTTCGGATACACCGTATCCAATACCAAGGGGAAACCCACCAACAGCGAATTCATTGCCCTCATCGCGGATAAATTGCAGCTGCAGCTGAAAAATGCCCAGCTGCCCCAGAGCGTGTGAGGGAGGGGAAAGAGAAGGGGAAATGCAAATGAACAAGACACTGGTACGCACGGCCCTGACCACCGACCAGACCGGCCGGTCCGTACAGCTGGACTACTATCTGCTCAGCGAGTATACGGCGGGACTGGAGCAGTACGGCACGGAGGTGGTACTGCGGCGGGGCCGGGAGGATGAACGGTGTGCCGTGGGGTGTATCACGCCCCTGGCCTCGTCCATGACCCGCATCATCGGACTGCTGGCCGAGGCCACGGTGACGCCCACGGGGCTGCGGGACGTACTGGAGGACATTTTATAGCGGGAATCTATGGGAAATAGTGGACACGGCAGGGGGGAATCTGCTATAATCTCTACCAGAGTCAAACCGGGAGGTCAGAGAGAGATGAAGTGTCCCTATTGCGGCTATCAGGAGAGCAAGGTGGTGGATTCCCGCCACAGTGACGATGGCCTGAGCATCCGCCGCCGCCGGGAGTGTCTGGAGTGCGGCAAGCGGTTTACCACCTATGAGACGGTGGAGTGTCTGCCCATGGTGGTGGTGAAGAAGGACGGCAGCCGTCAGAGCTTCGACCGCGGCAAGATTTTAGGCGGCATGGTCCGGGCCTGTGAAAAGCGTCCCGTGTCCATGGCGGAGCTGGAAGCGGCTGTGGATGAGATTGAGCAGACCATTCAGAACTCTCTGGAACGGGAGATCAGCACCACCCAGATCGGGGAGCTGGTCATGGAGCGGTTAAAACCCCTGGACGAGGTGGCCTATGTGCGCTTCGCGTCGGTGTACCGCCAGTTTAAGGATATCAATACGTTTATGCAGGAGCTCAACAAGATTCTTGCGGAGAAATGACAGACAGCCGAAACCGGCTGCCCCTCAACAAAAGGGCAGAAGGGAGTCCGAGGAAAAACGCCTTGGGCTCCCTTTTTTGGCGTCGTGCGGGCGGCCGATGGGGAGCGGACGGGCCCCCGTACCGGACCGGAACGAAAAATAAGCGGCGGGCAACAGGAAAAACTTGTCGAATGATATTGTATTTTCCAGCCGTATGGGCTATGATAAACTATAAACACAGTACCGGCGTCTGCCCGGGCGGCTGATGGCGCCGGGGCGGGTTCCGTGCCGAAGACCGGTCCGGCGGACTTTGCCGGGGCCGCGGCACGGCCGGAACGGAGAACTTGAGGAAAAGGAAGAGAACGTATGAAACTACGCACCAAAATTCTGCTGCCAATTTTCATCATATCCATCTGCGCGGTTCTGGCAATCGGCGGCATCTCCTATTTTTTTGCCCAGCGGGAGGTCATCCGCATTTACCGGGATCAGATTGAGAGCACCATTGTTTCCCTGGAAGACGAAATCGAGATCACCGAGCAGGTCCAGGACGTGGTGCTCAGCGACGTGCGCAACCGCAATCTGTCGCTGACAAAGGCACTGGCCCAGCTGATTTCCCTGCGGCAGGCGCAGATGACGCAGCCGGCCCAGTATAACGCCGCGGAGCTTCAGGCCCTGGCCGATGCGCTGGGCGTCAGTGAAATCCATGTGGCCGATGCCAACGGCGTGATCTATTGGAGCAACGGCGAGCAGTTTTACGGCTTTGACTTCAATACCACCGAACAGGCCCGGGAGTTTATGAAGCTGGTGGAGGACCCCACGCTGGAGATCATCCAGGAGCCCCAGGCCAATTCCGTCGGTGAGATTGTCCAGTATACGGGCGTCGCCCTGAACGGCGGCCAGGGCATTGTGCAGATGGGCATGGAGGCCCAGATGACGGAGACGCTGGACAGTGTGCTCTCCCTGCAAAACCGGATCCAGTCCATGAAAATCGGTGAGGCCGGCTCCGTGGGCGTGGTCCAGGACGGCGTGTATGTGGCCCACAGCGATGCCGCCCAGGTGGGCGCCACAGCTAATGCGTCCCTGATGTCGGCAGGCGCTCAGGCCGATTGGGTCCGTCTCAACGGTCAGAAATATCTGGCCGCCGCGGCCCTGTATGGGGATATGACCATTGTGGCCTATCTGCCCGCGTCGGAGTACGCAGCCAGTCTCAGCACCATGCTCATCGCCAACGGCACCGTTGGTTTGGTGACGGTGGTGGCGCTGGTGGTGGCGCTGTTCTTCTGCCTGCAGACCATCGTTCTCCGGCCGGTCCAGGAGCTCAGCGGCAATCTGCGGCTGATCCAGCAGGGACGGCTTTCGGAGATCAATGTCCAGCATGAGAGCCACGATGAATTGGGACAGCTGGCCTCGGATATGCGGGATATCAGCCGCGGTCTGAGCCAGGTCATGCGGGCCCAGAGCGATATGCTGGGGGCCTTTGCCGACGGTGACTTTACTGCCCGGCCCAGCCGGCCCGAGGCGTATGTGGGCGAGTACAGCGGCCTGCTGGAAGCCAGCCTCAAAATGTCGCAGAACGTCAGCAACGCCCTGCGGGAGATCAACGAGGCGGCCAATCAGGTGGACGCCGGCGCAACCCAGGTGTCCAACAGCGCCCAGGCGTTGGCCCAGGGCGCCACGGAGCAGGCCAGCGCCGTGTCTCAGCTGACGGCCACGGTGGAAGATATTTCCAATCAGATTTCCACCCAGCTGGCCGACAGCGCCATGTATGTGGAGAGCTCCAACGCCCAGGCCCAGGAGGCCAAGAAGAATCTGGATGACAGCCGCCGCAAGATGCAGGAGCTGATGGACGCCATGGAGGAGATCAAGGAGCGTTCGTTCAACATTCAGGAGATCATCAAGACCATCGACGACATCGCGTTCCAGACCAATATCCTGGCCCTCAACGCGGCGGTGGAGGCGGCCCGGGCCGGTACGGCAGGCAAGGGCTTTGCCGTGGTGGCCGACGAGGTCCGGAGTCTGGCGGCCAAGTCGGCGGAGGCGTCCCAGAAGACCCAGGAACTGATCCGCAGCTCCATCCAGTCGGTGGAGCGGGGTACCGATCTGGTGGGCGATACGGTGGAGGTCGTCAACCAGACGGCGGAATATGCGTCCAATACGGTGGCGGCCATGACGAAGATTGCCCAGGCCGCCAAGGAACAGGGCGATTCTCTGGTGCAGGTGACCCAGGGATTGGAGCAGATTTCCGGCGTGGTCTGCAACAACTCCGCCACCGCCGAGGAGAGCGCTGCCGTCAGCGAAGAGATGAACGGTCAGGCGGCCATGCTGAAAAATCTGGTGAACCAGTTCCGGATTTGATTCCAGAACCATATGTACATTATCACGGGGCGCGCTGCAAAGAATTTTGCAGCACGCCCCTGTTCTCCAAGTGTCGGTAATAGGAAAAAAGATAAAAGTTTTACTCGATTTTTTTCAAAAAATCGCGGTTTCCAAAGGCAGCGCCTTTGGTCGCCCGCCGCAGCGGGCGAAATACCCGCGCCGCGCACGGCGCGAAATCCCCAATCGTCCCAAGCGCCATCCGCAGATGGCGCAATCCCCGGCCAATGGCCATGGCCCCCGCTGCCGCCCCCTGCGGGGGTGGACAGCGGGGGCCATCTATTGACGACGGTGCGATTGGACCAACCCGTCCCCTCTATAACACATTATAATAGTAGGGTTTCTCCATATCGCACAGGTGGTTGATCTGTTCGATGAGGTCGGCGCAGGTGGGCTCGAATTCCTCGGAACAGCCGTTCTGGGCGTATTCCACCAGCTGCCGAAAGGTGGAATTGACCTGATCGGCTTCGGCGTGGCGCAGCACCATGCCGAAAAAGCCCCGGCGCCGCCGCCAGAACTCCCATGTCTCCGTCACCAACGCTTCGGCCTCGTCGAAATATTCCCGGTCGGCCAGCTCCAACGCCTGTTCCAGCTGAGAGGTGGCGTGGGTGGTCCAGCGGTCCAGCACCGACAGGGACGTGAAGCAGAGAGCCAGACACAACAGTAAAATCACCACACCGGTGGCCAGATGTTTCATGCGTCCACCTCCTGACGGCACAGATACAGCTTGCCGCTTTTGGTGGCGGTCAGCAGAAAAACCTCCTCGGCGGTACAGCCGAAGTGGCGCAGCTGCTTATCCAGCCAGGCCCGGTTCCGGCCCGACGCCTCCAACTGATCGTCGAGAATGACGCCGTCGCTGATGACGGCCACAGGCATCTCCGCCGCGTCCACATGGATTTGCAGGTCCTGGGCCGTGGGGGGCTGATACTTGGGGTCCAGAATGGCGCTGATCTTTCCATCCACCTCCATGAGGGCATACTGGACCGTGCTCAGATCGAGAATGCCCTGGGCCCGTAAATGCTGCGTCAGCTCATCGACGGTGAGCCGCGTCTCCATGAGATTCTGCACGAGGATCTGACCGTTTTCCATCAGCATCACGGGGCTGCCGGAGAGGAATTTCCGGACCGGCCGGAACCGCACCGACAGCACGGAGAAAATCAGCTCGATGGACAGCACCGTTAAAATGGGGATGATGCCGGCAAACAGGGGAATGCCGATATCCTGCATGGGCACCGAGGCCAAATCGGCAATCAGAATGGCTACCACAAACTCCGTCGGCTCCAGTTCGCCCAGCTGCCGCTTGCCCATGAGCCGGACGGCGGCGATGAGCAGCACATATAAAATGATGGTACGAATGTAAGAAATAAACATAGATTCCACCTCTCAAAAACAGTATCTGCGTGATTTTGCCGATTATGTGCCGCAGGGGACGAAAGCAGGGAAGCAAATCTTGCATTTGCTGCAAAAATGCGGTATTCTGTAAAAAACTACAGGTCCGAACGGGACCGGGAAAGAGGTAAGGACACCATGAACATTGCAGAGATTTTCGGCCAGAACATCTTCAGCGAAACCGTCATGAAGCAGTGGTTACCCACCAAGGAATTTTCCGAGGTCATGAACGTGCTGCAAAACGGCGGTCAGCTGAGCATGCAGACGGCCGACGTCGTGGCCAACGCCATGAAGGATTGGGCCGTCAGCAAAGGCGCCACCCATTACACCCACTGGTTCCAGCCCCTCACCGGTATCACCGCCGAGAAGCACGACTCGTTTCTGACGCCGCCCGTGGCCGGTAAGACCATCCTCAAGCTGACGGGCAAGCAGCTGATCATGGGCGAGCCCGACGCGTCTTCCTTCCCCTCCGGCGGTCTCCGCTCCACCCACTACGCCCGCGGCTATACGGCCTGGGATATGACCTCTCCGGCCTTTATCAAGGAGCAGGCCTGCGGCGCGGTGCTGTGCATCCCCACGGTCTTCGTCTCCTTCACCGGCGAGGCGTTGGACAACAAGACGCCCCTGCTGCGTTCCATGGAAGCCCTCAACGAGCAGACCCTCCGCCTGCTGCATCTCTTCGGCAACACCACGTCCAAGAAGGTCATCCCCTCCGTGGGCGCGGAGCAGGAATACTTCCTCGTTGACCGCCAGAAGTACCTCAAGCGCCGGGACCTGATTTACACGGGCCGCACCCTGTTCGGCGCCAAGGCCCCCAAGGGTCAGGAGCTGGACGATCAGTATTTCGGCGTCATCCGGGAGCGCGTCGGCGCGTACATGAAGGATTTGAACGAAGAGCTGTGGAAAATGGGCATCACCGCCACCACCCAGCACAACGAGGTGGCCCCGGCCCAGCATGAGATGGCCCCCATCTATTCCGACGCCAACGTGGCCGTGGACCAGAACCAGCTGGCTATGGAGACCATGAAGCGTGTCGCCACCCAGCACGATCTGGTGTGCCTGCTCCATGAAAAGCCCTACGCCGGTGTCAACGGTTCCGGCAAGCACAACAACTGGTCCATCAACACCGACGACGGCCTGCGTCTTCTGGACCCGGGCCCCAAGCCCAATGAGAATTTGCAGTTCCAGCTGATTCTGGCCTGCATCATCAAGGCCGTGGACACCCACGCCGATCTGCTGCGCAACACCGCCGCCTGCCCCGGCAATGACCACCGTCTGGGCGCTCAGGAGGCCCCTCCGGCCATTGTTTCCATCTTCCTGGGCGATCAGCTGGGGGATTTGGTGGAGCAGATCACCCATTCCGGCGTGGCCGCTGGTGTGCTCCAGAGCGGCAAGCTGGATACGGGTGTTTCCACCCTGCCCGTCATCAACAAGGACGCCACCGACCGCAACCGGACGTCTCCCTTTGCCTTCACCGGCAACAAGTTTGAATTCCGCATGGTGGGTTCCTCCGATTCCGTCGCCAACGCCAACACGGCCCTGAACACCATTGTGGCCGAGGCATTCTGCGAAGCCGCCGATATTCTGGAGCAGTCCAAGGACTTCGTCCACGACGCCAAAACCCTGGTGGCCAAGTATATGATTCTCCATTCCGGCGTCATCTTCAACGGCAACGGCTATTCCGATGAGTGGGTGGCCGAAGCGGCCCGCCGCGGTCTGCCCAATCTCAAATCCATGGTGGAAGCCATCCCGGCCCTGACCACAGAGAAGTCTGTGGCCCTCTTTGAGAAGTTCGGCATCTTTACGAGAGCCGAGCTGGAGAGCCGCGAGGAGGTCATGTACGAGACCTACGCCAAGACCGTCCACATCGAGGCCCAGACCATGATCCACATGGCCGGCAAGCACTACATTCCCACGGTGATTCAGTTTGTAACGGGTCTTGCCAATTCCATCAACGCCGTCAAGGCTGCCTGTCCCACCGCCGACGTGACCACCCAGCAGGACCTTTTGACCCGCTGCTCCGATCTGCTGGCCGAGACCCACGAGGCCCTGGCCGATCTGGAAAAGGCCGTCACCGAGACCATGGCCCTGGAGAACGTCCCCGAAATGGCCAACGCCTTCCATGACCGGGTCATGCCCGCCATGGCCGCCCTCCGCAGCCCCGTGGACGAGTTGGAGCTCCTGGTGGACAAGGACCTCTGGCCCGTGCCCACCTACGGCGATTTGATGTTCGAGGTGTAAAAGGGGAGGCCCCTGCAAGGGGAGTTTCGCCCGTTGCGACGGGCGGGTGTTTCGCGCCTTGCGAGGCGCGACCGGGGGCGCTGCCCCCTGGACCCCTGCGATTTTTTGAAAAAAATCGAGTAAAACTTTTATCTGGCAATGGATTCTGCGGGAATCCATTGCCGGGTATTGGGAAATGCTCTGAATCCATGCTTCGCATTGTTGCGGAAGTCATCGGGAGATGTACCATCCAATCGGCTGGTACGTCTCCCGTTTTTGCGGTTTTTGACGCGTTCACCCCGGTGCGGCGGGAGATAGGAAAAAGGACGGGCAAGCTGTTCAAGCTTGTCCGTCCTTTGTTCGTCTCGACAAATGGGGAGTTACACGTCGAAAAAGAATACATTGGGGATACTATCCCTGCCAAATGTTTTCATTGCCATCCGATACATAGCTTTTGCATGGATTCTGTCATGCCATATAAAGCGTCTGAGAACTTTTTTTAGCGACCATTCTTCACCATAGCTGCCGGAATAAGTGTGATTGTCCAGAAAATGAGGTTGATCTTCCAATAATGCAAATCCGTGCTCGCGACACTCCAAAATCGTTCCTTTATTATCTGCCGGGACACCGATTTCACCAAAATAATAATTGTTTACATTTTTTGTGTGTTCGTACATCTCCAATGCTGTGCGGGGAATTTGTCCATAAAATGTTGATCTGGCAGGCAGACAGCTTCTATCCTTATCGGGTATCGATCTGTACAGCGTCAGAAAATCCTGTGCTGATTTCAAGGCAAGCGATTTTAATTCCAAATATTCCGGCAGATGCAGTGCCATTCTTTCATCCTCAAAAAGGACATCTGAATCCGCATCGGAAATGGATAGTCCAGAGCTGCTTTGCTGAACGATCTCAACTTCAAAAACACCTGGAGCGGATTCGCCCTTCCATTTAAGATAGGATTGGATTTCACAAGGCATTTTATGAATTGCTGTATCCAAGGAAGGACCCCTTGTAAAGGCTCCGATAAAATTGGCAGCATATAAAAGACTATCATCACCGTTGTGTTCCCACACACATCTGATTTTCATGCGAATGTATTTCTCCTTGCATTTCAAAATTGTCGGTTTTCATTATACGGTATCACCCATGAACAATTCAACCACAGAAAGTACCGTAGGGCGGGGGCGTGCCCCCGCCGCAGATTGCCCAATTTCTTGTGGCATTTTTCTGAAAAATGTGGTATACTGAGCGTTGAGGTGAGCCAAAATGCACGACGACCACACCACCGAGGCCATGGAACAGGCCCGTATCGATTATGAGCGGAAACAGTTCCAGAACCCGGAAAAATACACCCCCAGACCCCGCTGGCAGATCGTCTTTGCCTGGGCGCTCATCGCCATTGTCATTCTGGGTATTATCAACCTCTGCTATTTGCAGATGACGCTGTCATGAAAATTTTAGGTATTGATCCGGGCTTTGCCACCATAGGCTTTGGACTGGTGGAATTTACGCGGGGCGTGCCCCGTATGCTCCGCTATGGGGCCATCACCACGCCGCCGGAGCTGGAGTTTTCCGCCCGTCTCGTCATGATCTACAACGACATGACGGAACTGCTCCAGACGTTAAAACCCGACGCGGTTTCCGTGGAAGAGCTGTTCTGGGGCCACAACGTCACCACCGGTATCGGGGTCTCCCATGGCCGGGGTGTGATTCTGCTGGCCATCGCCCAGGCGGGACTGCCCATTTATGAGTATACGCCCATGCAGGTGAAGCAGGCTGTGGTGGGCTACGGCAAGGCCGAAAAACGGCAGGTCATGGACATGACCCGCCGCCTGCTGAAACTGGAACGTCTCCCGCGCCCCGACGACGCCGCCGACGCCCTGGCGTTGGCCCTCTGTCACGGCCGCAGCGCCACGTCGCTGCTGGCCCGCGCCGGCGGGGGAGCCGTCGGAAGGTGAGACTATGCTTTTTTACTATCTCCGCGGTACCATCACCGCATTGGAGGCGGGACTGGCCGTTGTGGACTGTGGCGGCGTGGGTTACGCCTGCTATACCACGTCCTACACCCAATCCCAGCTGAAAGTGGGGCAGGAACAAAAACTGTTTACCCACTGTGCCATCCGGGAGGACGCCGTGGATATCTTCGGCTTCGCCACCAAGGAGGAGCGGACCTGTTTTGAACGGCTCATCGGTGTGTCCGGCGTAGGCCCCAAAGCGGCCCTGGCCATTCTGTCTACCACCCCCCCCGACCGGTTCACCCTGGCCGTGGTGACGGGGGACGAGAAGGCGCTGACCGCCGCCCCCGGCGTGGGCAAAAAGCTGGCCCAACGCATCATCCTGGAGCTGAAAGATAAAATCGCCGGAGAGCAGGCCCACTTTGACGCCTCTGCCGGTCCTGCCGCCGCTGTGATTCCGGCGGGAGGCGGCGGCAAGCTGGCCGAAGCCACGGCGGCGCTGACGGTTTTGGGCTACAGCCAATCGGAAATCGGTCTGGCCCTCCGGGGTGTGGACGTGGAGAATCTCTCCGTGGAAGACATTGTCCGTTCCTGCCTGCGGGCCATGGTCCGGCAGTAAGGAGGTGGGCCCTTGAGTATTGATTTTTCCGAGGAGTTCGAGGCCCCGCTGGTGACCGCGTCCATGACGCCCCAGGACGAGGGAGAATTCTCTTTACGTCCCCGGACGCTGATGGACTACACGGGCCAGGAAAAGGCCAAGGGCAATCTTTCGGTCTATATCGAGGCGGCCCGCCGCCGGTCCGAACCCCTGGACCACGTTTTGCTGTACGGTCCGCCGGGACTGGGCAAAACCACCCTGGCCGGCGTCATCGCCAACGAAATGGGCGTCAATATGCGCGTGACCTCCGGCCCGGCCATTGAAAAGGCCGGTGATCTGGCGGCGCTGCTGACCAATTTACAGCCCGGCGACGTGCTGTTTATCGACGAGATTCACCGGCTGAACCGGGCCGTGGAGGAAATTCTGTACCCGGCCATGGAGGACTTTGTCATCGACATTATGATCGGCAAAGGCCCGTCGGCCAATTCCATCCGTCTCGATTTGCCCCGGTTTACCCTGGTGGGCGCTACGACGCGGGCGGGACAGCTTTCCTCGCCCCTTCGGGACCGGTTCGGCGTCCAGCTGCGCCTGGAGCTCTATACCCAGGAGGAGCTGAGCCGCATTGTCACCCGCAGCGCCACGCTGCTGCAAATGGAAATCGACCCCCAGGGCGCGGCGGAAATCGCGTCCCGTTCCCGTGGTACGCCCCGTATCGCCAACCGCATTCTGCGGCGGGTCCGGGATTACGCCCAGCTCTATTACGACGGGGTCATCACCAAGGAAGCCGCCGACCACGCGTTGAACCAGCTGGAAATTGACCACCTGGGTTTGGATGCCATCGACCGGCGGATGCTGGCGGCCATTATTACCAATTACGGCGGCGGCCCGGTGGGTCTGGAAACCCTGGCGGCCACCATTGGCGAAGAAGCCGTCACATTGGAGGACGTGTACGAACCGTACCTGATGCAGATCGGTTTCCTGACGCGGACGCCCCGCGGCCGGTGCGTCACCCAGCTGGCATATGACCATTTGCATTTGGAGCGGGAAGGCCAGCAACAGTTTTTGTAAGGTCGGCCCTCCCGTCAAGAGCTGCGGCTGTCGCCGGTCCTTTTGCGCCATAGCTGCGGTACAGCTTCTTGCAATACACAAGGTATTGCGGCGAACCTGTACCTTGCTCTGACGCAAAAATCCGCGCCGACAGCTCTTGCTCTTGCCTGTCGGCCCTCCCTTCGCATTTCTCCGGCACCCCGGCGTATATACTCCCGGCGGGGCTGAGGGGCCTTTGGCCCTCTCACCGCAACAATGCGAAGCATGGATTGAGGGCACTGCCGCACTGATTCTGTGGCAGCGCACCAAATCATAAAAATCATCCCAAATTATAAAAGTTTTACTCGATTTTTTTCAAAAAATCGCAGGGGTCCAGGGGGCGGCGCCCCCGGTCGCCCGCCGCAGCGGGCGAAATTCCCGCGCCTCGCAAGGCGCGAAACACCCGCCCGCCGCAGCGGGCGAAATACCCGCGCCTCGCAAGGCGCGAAACACCCGCCCGCCGCAGCGGGCGAAATTCCCGCGCCTCGCAAGGCGC
>CALWXC010000028.1 GCA_944385415.1 uncultured Oscillospiraceae bacterium
AACAGTTTGTAGGGGAGTTCTGATACTCCCCTATAAAAATGGCTATTTATCAACTGTTTGTTGTGACATAGCCTTTTGAAAAAATCGAGTAAAACTTTTATCTTTTTCCCATTACTGCCATACTGTTTAACCGGGCGTGCCTTCGTCGGCACGCCCGGTTTTGATTTGGAGAAACTCAGCCCTTCTTATAGCCGCACTTGGGGCAAACGCCCTTTTCATTCAGTGCAATGCCGCACAGGGGGCAGCGGTCAATCTGATTATGGGTGTCAAACTCAGCAGAAGCCGCGTTGACGCCGCTGGTGAAGGTGATCTTGGCAATGTTCAGCTTGTCTTTCAGCAGGTCGTAGACGATCTTGATCATGCCCTCCACGGTCATGGTCTCCTTGGTGACCACCAGACGGCATTCGGGATACGCCTTGGCCAGCTCCGTCTCAAAGGCGGGACCCTTCATCTGGTTCTGGGGCGCACCGTTGCGGATGCCCTGCTTCTCATAGACGTCCAGAATGGCGGGCAGCAGCGGGTCATCCTCCCGGAGAATCAGCGCATGGTCAAAATTCTTCAGCACCGACCAGGCCGTCTTCTGAATCTCATTACAGGGGAACACCATATTGACGCCGGGTTCCACGGTGTCCTCTACTTCGATGGTCAGCACGCCGGTGTGGCCGTGCAGGTACTGGGCTTCGCCCTTGAAGCCGTAAAATCTGTGGGCGTACTGCAGATCCAATGTGGTAATACTTCTCATGGTAATTTCCTCCTGTTTTCATTGTTTTATAACCGGTATGGCCCATGCTGCGGCACGTACCGGCTGGATTGCTTTTTTAATTTTAGTAATTAGAATTGTTCTAATTACTGATTACAAGATACTACAGAATGGTTTCTTTGTCAATCCCTCTTCTGCAAAAAAACAGTCCATACCGGCTGTTTGTACACTTTCTGTATAAGATGCACAAAAATTGTCCCATAGTTTTTACTTGACATTTGCAATAATACCGTATATATTGAGGGTAATCAAGATTACCAAAGGTGGTGACCCCTTGAAGCCACTTCGTAAGATCCGTTACATCGAGATTACCAGTGAGATTCTACAACAAGAGGGCATCGAAAGCGTCACCATCCGCAAAGTCGCCGAACGGGCCGGATGCACCAGCGCTGTGCTCTATAAGCACTTTGAAAATAAGGAACACTTGATTATGCTGGCTTCCGTGCGGTTTCTCGAACCGTACATCATCGAATTTATCAAGCTGTCCTCCCGCGAGGACCTGTCCTCCATCCAGATTGACCTGCTGCTGTGGAAATGCTTTATCGACGAGGCCTTCCGCAACAAGCCCTATTATGAGCTGATGTTTTTCAGCGACCATCGGGATATGCTGGAGGACTGTGTCTACGAATACTATCAGATGTTCCCCGAGGTCCAGCGGCGGTTCGACGGTTTTTCCGCCAGCATTATTTTCAGCAACAATTTGCAGGAGCGCGAACTGCTGCGCCTGCGGCGGGCCGCCCATGCCGGTGTCCTGTCTCTGGAGGACGCGGCATTGCTGAGCCGCCTGACCGTGGCTGTGTTCAACGGCATTTTCACCCAGTATTCCGGCATCACCATGACCGACAGCCAAATTCGGTCCGCTGCCGACGAATGCTATCAACTGATCTATACCCTGTTCCAGCGGTTTCTGCCTGCCGGCGTGCCTCTGGACGCCACTCCCTGACCTGTGTGAAATACTGGTACTCCGCGTATCAGTATTTCCTTTTCACCCTAAAAAGTAATCAAGATTACCCCTGTGATTACCCTCACAATTCCCCATATTTATAACCATTTTAGGAGGAACGCATCATGACGAGAAAAGAGCAGCAGGCCATCCGCGACGCTGAGATTGTGGAGCTGATCCACAAGAATACCCTGCGCATTCTGGAGGAAATCGGTATTGCTTTCCTGTCCGAGCACGCCCTGGAGCTGCTGCGCAGCAAGGGTGTCCGCGTGGAAGGCAACCGGGCTTACTTCACCGAGCAGCAGGTCATGGACGCGCTGGCCGTAGCCAAGAAGGACTTTGTGGTCCGCGCCCGCAACAGCAAATACGATGTGAAGATGAACACCGAGGACATCTACATGACCCCCGGTTATGGCAGCCCCTCCGTGGTGGAGACCGACGGCACTGTCCGCCCCGCCACTTTTGACGACTTCCTGAAGCTGGCCGTCATTGTCCAGCAGAGCGAGGAATTCGCCATCAACGGCGGCATCCTGGCCCAGCCCTCTGACATTGATGCGGAAATCTCCGCCGAGGCCATGGTTTACGCCACCCTCTGCCGTTCTGACAAGGCCCTGTTCTCCGTCTGCGGCGGCAAGACCCAGGCCGAAAACATCATGAAGATGATGCGCATTGTCTTTGACGGCGATATCACCGAAATCCCCTGCACCTTCAACCTGATCTCTCCCCTGAGCCCCTTGGGCGTTACCGAAGCCACCATCGATACCATTGACATCTGTGCCCTTAACGGCCAGCCCTTGGTCATTGCCCCCGGCAACATGGCCGGCGCGACTGGCCCCATCTCCCTGGCCGGCAACGTGTCCCAGGCCAACGCGGAATTCCTGGGCATCAACGTCTATGGTCAGATGGTCCGCCCCGGCACCCCCGTGGTCTACGGCTTCGCTTCCACCGTCAGCGACATGAAGAACATGCAGGCTTCCAACGCCAGCCCCGGCTTTGTCAAGGAGGCCAAGTACGGCGCACTGATGGCCAAGAAGTACGGTCTGGCCTGCCGCAGCGGCGGCGGTATGTCCGATGCCTCCGGCCTCACGGCCCAGGCCGGTGTGGAGAGCGCCATGAGCATGTTTGAGTCCTTCTCCGAGGGCGCCAACCTGATGATGCACGCCTGCGGCTCCCTGCACTCCTTCAACACCGTCAGCTTTGAGAAGTTCCTGCTGGATATTGAGACCTTCACCCGCATGAAGTACTACTTCTCCGATCTGCCCTGCGACGAAGACGCTCTGGCCTTCGACGCCATCAAGGAAGCCATTGAGGACGAAGGCGGCGTGTACATCACCCTGGATCACACCTACGAGCGCTGCCGTATCGACCCCTGGTACCATCAGGTTTCCGTCCACACCAACACCAAGGGCGATCCCAACCAGGCCCTCTACGATTCCATCCACAAGCGCATGGATGCCCTGCTGAACTCCTACGAGTGCCCGGCTCTGGCTCCCGAAAAGCGCGCCGCCCTGGACGACATTATGCGCGGTCTGGGCATGAAGGACAGCGACATCGCCAAGGTCTAACCCAATTCGATTGTTTTCCATAGGAATCCATACACCTCCAAACATACACACTCCAAGGGCAGCGGCCATCCCGGCAACGGGATGGCCGTTGTCCTGCCTATGAAACCCGTATGTTCAGCGATGGGAATAAACCGGCTTTTTCCCCTCTGATTCCAGCTTTTTATTCCCTTTTTACAGTCTTGACGAACGCCCCATTCCATCGTATGATGGAACCATCCCAAAGACGAGAGGAGAAATTCCCATGCAATATGAACTGGCAGGCGGCGCCTTTCCCGTCGTGATCTGCTCCCTCCAGGATGGTGAACAGATGATTACAGAAAAGGGCTCCATGGTCTGGATGACCCCCAGTATCCAGATGGAAACGTCCGGCGGCGGCCTCGGCAAAATGTTCTCCCGGGCCTTTTCCGGTGAAAGCATGTTTCAGAATATCTACACCTCCAAGGGCCAGGGTACCATTGCTTTTGGTTCCAGCTTCCCCGGCCGCATTATGCCTGTGGAAATCGGTCCCGGCCGGGAGATGATTCTACAGAAAAACGCCTTTCTGGCATCGGAGGCCGGTGTGGAACTGTCCATCCACTTCAGCAAAAAGCTGGGGGCCGGATTCTTTGGCGGCGAAGGCTTTATTTTACAGCGGCTCTCCGGCCACGGCATAGCTTTTGCCGAAATCGACGGCGAACTGGTGGAGTACGAGCTGGCCCCCGGTCAGCAGCTCATTGTGGACACCGGCAATGTGGCGGGTTTTGAGCCCTCCGTCTCCATGGATATCCGGCAGGTGCCGGGATTGAAGAATAAACTGCTGGGCGGCGAGGGTCTGTTCAACACCCTTTTGACAGGCCCCGGCAAAGTGTGGCTCCAGACCATGCCCATCTCCAATGTGGCCATGGCCATCCGGCCCTTTATCCCCACCGGCAACGGATGACCGCTACATCATCATAATACCGAAAAACAGCCGGGACTGGATGCGTGTACATCCAGTCCCGGCTGTTGTCAGTTTATGGTCTATTCATTTGGAATAATGGATACCATAACAGTACGCTTCCTGGACCATCTGCCCATCATCGGTACGATAGCCGAAGGTTGGCCGTTCCACCGGGATCACCGACGATTCGTACAGCTCCAGCACGGCATTAAAGTCCGCCTTTTCCAGCGGATACGGCAGGGTAAATGACCGGGTAGACAGGTCGCCCGACGCCACGCCGCCGCTGAACACCTCGGAATACAGCAGATCAAACAACGCCTGCTGCTCCCAGGTCAGTGTGTCATATCCCGGCACATCATCACAATACGGCACGACCAAGTCCCCGTACAGCCAGCAGCCCGACGGCACCGGCAGCGGAACGTCCGCACCGGTGGTGCGCAGCGTTCCCTCGGCGTCGGTAATGGTGAGAATGGTCCCCGTCTCCGGGAGATACGTCACCGTATAGGACGGCTGCATCAGATCGGTTTCATAGAGCAGCGTCACAGCGCACCGCAGTGACGCTTTGGCTGAATCATAGTACACAAACCGGTTGTCCGGCACCGCCCGCATACCGTCGCGCATCTGCCGTTCCACCCGCTCCAGCGGTCCCTGGTAGACGGCAGGCTGCCCCGTTTGATAGGCTTTCAAATCGCTTCCCATCTCTTGGATGTGCTGGGGCAGCATGGCCCGTATGACGCCATTGGTGAACAAAACCACCGCAATGCCGCATAAAACAGCATAAATTCCCCAGGGCATACCGCGGGGCAGCCATACCTCCTGGCGCCGTGCGTTGCGGTAGAACGCTTCCCGTTCTGCCTGGGTGGCAAACTCCCCAGGCTCCCGGTGCTCCAGCCGCCGCCGTGCCCGGCAGATGGCCACCCGCTCCAGCAGGAAACAGGCCACCGGAACCAGCGGCCCTACGGTCAACAGTACGGCCCGGACCACCGCGCCCCAATACTCACCCCGCAGCACCGCCACCGCCGGGTCGCTGCCCAGTTTCCAAAACAGGGTCTCCAACACCCCCGGCGCCACCAGCGCACAGAACGGCAGGAGCATTGCCATCGCCAACGCTACGCCCATACAAATCAGAGAGCGTTTCACCATGCTCCCTCCTCTCCGCAGGAAATCCACAATACCAATTTGCTGTTGGGCAGATAGTCCACCCGCACGGGGTAAGCATTCATTTTATAATCCGTCAAACGGAACTGCAGCTGCCCCATACGGCAGGTCACATCGTCCACATGGATGTCCACTACCCAGCGGTTATACGGGTCCGACATCACCGGCAGCAGAAGTGTGGGCCAGGGTGGATTGGAATACCAGGGAATGGGATCATAGGGCCCCTCCGGTTCCCGGCCCATCTGCACCAACGCGTTATTTTTTGCCGTTGCCTCTTCCTGTTCCCGGGAAATACTGGCGGTGTACCATGCCCCGTCCAGCACCAGCGGCAGGTCCTTGGCATAAGGTACCAGCGACTGAATCGACCACCCCGCCAAAACCGCTGCCAACAGCCAGGCCCCGGCCACTTTGGTCCAGGGCGGCCGCCGTCCCAACATCCGGGAAGTGAACACCAGCCGTTCATAGCACTGAAACGCCAACACGGCAGCCAGCACCACATTGACCACCAAGGGAGCCGCTCTGGCCACATACATGTAGGGGCGGAAGGATCGGCCCAGAAACGAGAAAAAGTCCTGGAGCTGATTGGTAAAGGTACCGCCGGTCAAAATCTGTATTGCCATGGTTGCCACAACCAGCAGCGCCGGACCACGCCACAGCCGCCGCAGCAGCATGGCACGGAGCAGCCGTCGTTCCCGCTGGGTGAAGGCGTTTTGATGCTCCCGAAACCAGATGTACGCATCCTCCCAGCGGCCCGCGTTCAACAGCGCCGTCAGGGAGCGCAGCAATTCGTCTTGATCCATACTGTTTACACCTCGTTACGGGCAATGACATCCACCGGACCTGGTGCCTTTTTCTAAGGAGGAGCCGTGGACGCCCGACATTGCTCTCAGTATACCACCGGCAGAATTTTCCGTCAATCGCGTGGAGCACTTTGGAAACACTCCGGCGGAGTTCTGCCGGTTTCCCTGGCCAACGATGTGTTTTTGGCCGCGTCGGACTTGCCTTTTTGATACATAACTGATAGAATAGAACCGTATTTTACCGTGTGGGAGGCGCAAACGTGGTATTTTCTTCGATTGAATTTCTATTTGTCTTTCTGCCGGTGGTGCTGCTGCTGTACTTCAATCCCCTGACCCGCAGCCGCACTTACCGCAATGTGGTCCTGTTGGCTGCCAGCTTGTTTTTTTACGCCTGGGGCGAACCGGTTTTCGTCTTTTTGATGATACTCTCCATCATCATGACGTGGCTGGTGGGCGTAAAAATGGACGCTGCCGCGCCAAACCGCAAAAAGCCATGGCTTACCCTGGGCATTGGCCTCCATGCGCTGCTGCTGGTGGTGTTCAAATATTTGACCTTCCTGTGCCAGCAGTTGGGATTGCTGTTCCACATGGATACGGGAGCCATTGACATTGCCCTGCCCATTGGTATTTCTTTTTTCACCTTCCAGCTCATGAGCTATCTGTTCGACGTGTACTACGGCAAAAGCGCCGTGCAGAAAAACGTCTTTTGGCTGGGACTGTATGTGTCCCTGTTCCCTCAGCTCATCGCCGGTCCCATTGTCCGCTATGAGCAGATTGCCGATGAAATCCTCCACCGCAAGGAGACGCGGGCCGATTTTGCCGAGGGCATGACCCGGTTTATTTTCGGTCTGGCAAAAAAACTGCTGCTGGCCAACTATATGGCCCAGATTGCCGACAACACTTTTCTTTTGTCTTCTCTCCTGCCCATCTCTGTGGCGTCGGCCTGGCTGGGGGCCGTGGCCTATGCCCTGCAAATCTACTTCGATTTCTCCGGCTATTCCGACATGGCCATCGGCCTGGGCCGCATGTTCGGCTTCCACTTTGCTGAGAACTTCAACTATCCCTATGTGGCCAACAGCATTACCGATTTCTGGCGGCGCTGGCATATTTCCCTAAGCTCCTGGTTCCGCGATTACGTCTATATCCCCTTGGGCGGCAACCGGGTCTCCCGCCGCCGTCAGATATTCAATATCTTTGTGGTCTGGGCACTCACGGGCATCTGGCACGGCGCAAACTGGACTTTTGTGGCCTGGGGCCTGTTCTACTTCGTTCTGCTGATGGCCGAGAAGACCTTCGGCTTCGCCAAAAAGCTGGGCATCTTCTCTCACCTGTATGTATGGCTCATGGTGCTGCTGGGCTGGGTTCTGTTCCGGGCTGAGAGCATCGGCGCAGCCCTGCGGTATATGGGGCAGATGTTCGGCCACGTCACCGCCGGATTCACCGACGAGACCTTTTTCACCTATCTCAGCAGCTGCAAATACGTCCTGCCGGTGGCCCTGTTCTTCTGTCTGCCGGTGTACCCCTTTATCAAACGGCATCTGCCCGCCGTGGCCGCCGATCTGGTAACCGCAGTGGTGCTGCTGGCAGCCGCAGCATTGTCTCTGCTGTCGGTGGTGGGTACCACGTACAATCCCTTTATCTACTTCAATTTCTAAGGAGGCAGTCATGGCAAAAAAACCGTTCACATCCATCATTTCCTGGCTGTTTCTGGTAGCCGTTCTCTTGGCCTTTTGTTCCATCGCTGCCCGGGCTGTCATCAAGGAAGTTCTGATCGAAGGGTTGGGTATGGACAACGCCCTGACCCAGAAAGCCTTCCCCGCCGGTGACGGCGGCGGCAAGATCCAGGTCACCGGCGACGACGGTTCCACCGATTGGTCTCTGACCTATCCGTTTCAGGAGCAATCGGCCACCGTCCAGGTGTCCTTTCTCCAGAATCTAGAAAACCATGTGACCGAAGCCGAAACAGCGCTGACCGATTATTGCAAGCAAATGCTCCCCTATTATGACACATTGGTGACCCAGACCAGCGCCATGCAAGAAAAAATCGGCTGGAATATTACCGCCTATCCCGAGTATAACGCCATCGCCCAGGTCACCGGCGATTACTACGCCACGGTGCTGGAAAAGCAGGATATGACCGAGAATATCCGGTCTGTATCCCTGCTGCAAGAATATTGTGAATCCCTGGGCACCGGATTCCTCTATGTCCAGGCCCCCTATAAGATCTGCAAGTACACCGACAATGTGGTGGGCGACTTCTCCAATGAGAACGCCGACGCCCTGGTGGCCGGTCTGGAAGCGGAGGGCGTGGCCCATATCGATATGCGGGAGGAAATCCACAACGCGGGCTATGACCACCACAGCCTGTTCTTTGTCACCGACAGCCATTGGAAGCCGCGGACGGGTCTCTGGGCCACCGGCGTCATTGCCCAGCGGCTCAACGACCTGTACGGCTGTGATATTCCGCTGACGTACTTTGAGCAGGACCAATACACGGCCCAGGTCTATGAAGACTGGTTCCTGGGCTCCCAGGGCAAGCGGCTGACGCTGGCCCGGGCCAATTCGGAGGATATCGAACTGCTCTACCCCACCTATCCCACGGACCTGCGCTTTTATGCTCCGGCCCTGGGGGTGGACTTGACGGGCGATTTCTCCGTGGTGTACGACATGAGCCATATCGAGACTAAAAACTATATGTATCTGACGCCCTATTCGGCCTATGGCCACAGCGATTCTGCCGTAGTCCGGTATGAAAACCATCTGGCGCCCAACGATACAAAAATTCTTTTAATCAAGGATTCCTTTGCCAATGTGGTGGCCCCGTTCCTGTCCCAGGGCGTGGCCCAGTTGGACCTGTTGGATCTGCGGTACTTTAACGGCAGCGTGGAAACATATATTGCCGAGACCCAGCCCGACGTGGTCATGGTTCTGTACAACCCCGGTAACCTCAAGGAAATTGACTGGGACACTCACCTGAGCACCTTTGACTTCCGATAAGCGCAAGAACCCCCGGCCTGCCGTCCGCAGACCGGGGGTATAATTTGTTTTTACTGGTTGTCGATGTGGCGCAGCAGGCCCTCACAGCCCTCCAGCACGTCCTCCCAGGTAGCCTGGAAATCCCCTGTATACCAGGGGTCCGCCACCTGACCGGGTCGGTCAGTGAAGTCCAGCAGCAGATAAATTTTCCCATCGGGGTCACCGCCACACATCCGCTGCATATTGCGGAAATTGGCCTGATCCATGCCAATCAAATAGTCATATTGGGCATAGTCGGCCTTGCGCAGCTGACGGGCCGTCTTGCCAGTGCAGTCAATACCGTGGGCGGCCAGCATCCGCCGCGCCGGCGGATAGACCGGGTTTCCGATTTCCTCCGTGCTGGTGGCCGCCGAGGCAATGGAAAACTCCTCCGCCCGCCCGGCCTTGCGCACCAGGTCTTTCATGACAAATTCTGCCATAGGGCTGCGGCAAATATTGCCGTGACATACGAACAGTATTTTAATCACTTATGAAAACTCCTTGAACGTGTTAATATGGCTGTCTTTTCGTTTGGTTTGCATCCTCTTTTCTCTCGGCTGCTTTTAAACCAATATGGGCATAAGGAGCAAAGAGGGGATGCTGGGGCAAGAAATTATTCGACAGTGTCGTAAACTCCGGCATTATATAACGCCTGACACAGCTGAGCACGCGTCAGAGGGGTATCGGGGCTGAATGTACCTGCATTGTCAACGCCTGCGAAGAAGTCGTAGTTTCTGGCATTGATGATAGCCTTCTGAACCATCGAAGACATATTGGAGACGGTGTCCATTTCGTCGGGGTGATCGTTGATATAGTTCGTGGCAAATTCGACGGAGTAAGCACGGATTGTATCGGCGTCAGGGAATTCGTCAATGGACAGAATGGCTGTGCCGTTGATATAGTGGGCGGCTCTGTTTTCAATGACGATATCATAGTAACTGTGTCCCTCATTGAGACGGGCAGACCATCTGCCGCCAGCCAAACACCATGCGGCACCGGCACGAGTGACGGTGAGAGGAGACCATTCGTCCTGACCGTTGATAGTCCAGATGTCACCACTTTCATTGCAGATGCGGTCAAGGATAGTCCACAACTGCTGATAGGTAATGGGGTCATCGGGGCCGAACTTGCCGTTGCCATAGCCGGCAAGAATACCGTTGTCAGCCATGGTCATGACTGCGTCATAGTACCATGCACCGGGCTGTACGTCGGTGAAATTGCTGGAGTAATTGCCCGAGGTACTGGGAGTGCTGGGCTGTTCTGTGGGCTGTTCAGTCGGTTTGGAAGGCTGTTCTGTGGGCTGTTCGACAGGCTGACTGGGCTGGGTGCTTTCGCCATCGGTCGTATCGTAATGTGCCCAGCAGGTATAGTTTTCGTCGAGCCACGAACCGAAGTCATAGACGTCGACAATCTTTCCATCGGGGATGTCGATATAGTCCAGAATTTCCTTGTCGCTGTTCTGGCTTACAGTCAGCAGAATGGTCGTGCCGTCGGGCCACTCGAAGTTCTCAATGGGCGTGTACCAATGCCCTTCGGCAGAAATTTCCTCCACCATGTCATAGATGTCCATGACCACGTCGTACTTGGAATAGTCAAAGTCACTGTTGTTGCCGGTCTTGCCATTCAGACCGTTGGTACTGATCGGGTCGGTCGCCAAAGCAGCCAGCCCATGAGCAGACGGCCCTTCCTTATCCGCCGCATAGGTGACGGGGGCTATACTGGTCAACATCAGAGCCGCCAACAGAAAAGATAATAGTTTTTTCATGATACCCCTTCTTATCTGTATAAATTTTGCAAAAATGCTTACCCTTATTTTATCATAATCATTTTGCAAGTCAAATACATAACGTGAGGTAACACCTGCCGTACTTTCAAAAAGGTGCAGTATACTTTAACCTGAAATGTCGATTACTTTCCCAGTTTCCCATACAGTTTCTTTCGATAAAACACATAGGAGATTACGCCGGGCACCCCAATCCAAACCACCATAGCCGTGAGGGTCACCAGTTCAAAATCCTCTATGGTAAACGTACAGGCAATATAAAGCAGCACAACCGGCAGGGAAATGTATCCGATCATTTTATGGGCCAGATTCCAGGTGTCCTCATCCTGCACTGTCCAAGGCAGCCGCAGCCCCGTATGACGGTTGTACGGCAGTTTAGGGGATACAATTCCTGCAAACAGCATCACACAGGAAACCAGGAGCATCGCCAAGAGTTTTTCCCCATCTTTTGAAATCGTAACAAGGTCAGAGGCTGTCAGCACAGCAAGCACAATGCCCACCACCAGGACGCCCACATTAAAAAAAGTTGTAGTACGCAAAACGCCCAGCTTCATATCCTCCGTTGTAACGCTTGTCAGCAAGGCCAGATTGCGATACAGCACCACGACAGCCGCCAGGACACACGCACCCACCAAGAGAATGGAGACCACTTCATTTTTGACCGTCAGCGCTACCAGCATGGCCAGAAAAGAACTGAGTAAAATCCATCCTCGTTTCTGATTGGCCTGTTGAATCCGTTTTTCTCTCAGGTTCTTTTTGGCAAGCTGCTCGTTCAGCCTTGCCAATTCCTCCGACAACTGCGCCGTGGTATCGGTATCCGCCGACGTGCCCAGTAATTGATGGACAGATACCCCCAGCAGGTCCGCCAGTTGTATCACCACATCAGCGTCCGGCACCGACAACCCTTTCTCCCATTTGGACACCGTCTGTCGGACAACATTTAATTTTACCGCCAGTTCTTCTTGGGTCATTCCCTTTGCTTTTCTAAATTGTTTGATATTCTCATGAATCATATTCCTGCGCTCCTTTCCGCTGTCAGTACGCTCATTATATGGATCGGCCGCATCTCAAACAAGCAATGGGAATTAACATGGCTAAAAATGGCGAAAATTATCCTAAAATAGAACTGTTTTTATAAAAAAGATTCCGCAATATAGAGCCGGTTCATACCAGCGTCCCATAGGCATATAATCTCGCTCTTGTCATCCTTGGTGCGATACCAGTAGCTGCAATTTGCAAATTCCGAGCGGTACTCCTCGGGAACCTCCAAGTCGTTGAGCCATGCCGTTACAGCCTCACTGTAGCTATTATAGTAATTGGTCTCCCACTCCACCGGACTCCATGCAAACATTAAATCAATGAAATCTTCGTACTTATAAGAATAGAAATGATAGCGAAGACCGTCCCCGTGAAAGCTGGGGCCGGAGTCTGTCTTGTAAATCTCTAAATATTTCGATTGCCAGGGTACCTGAAACCCCCAGTTTGCATTCAAGGCCCTGTTATAGTCAGATAGCACACGCCAACCCATGAATGCCGCCAAACCCAAAATACAGAGCAGCGCAACAACAATGATACTGCCCTTGATCAGACACCCTTTTTTCATTTGGTCGTGCTCCTTTTAATTTTTAAATATAGCAAAAAACGAGGATCGCTACTGCAATCCTCGTTCTCTGTGTTGGCATTACCTATTTTCCCGTGCAGTCGCCCGCAAAGTATTTTCGGCGCAAACGAGCTTAACTTCTGTGTTCGGAATGGGAACAGGTGGACCCTCGCTGCAATCAACACCAACTATATTCTGTTATCAGCCAAAACTGTAACATTTTAATGGCTCCCCCTGTTGGGCTCGAACCAACGACCCCATGATTAACAGTCATGTGCTCTACCGACTGAGCTAAGGAGGAATATTCTGGTGACCCGTACCGGATTCGAACCGATGTTAACGGCGTGAGAGGCCGCTGTCTTAACCACTTGACCAACGGGCCATGGTGCACCTTCAGGGACTCGAACCCGGGACCCACTGATTAAGAGTCAGTTGCTCTACCAACTGAGCTAAAGGTGCA
>CALWXC010000029.1 GCA_944385415.1 uncultured Oscillospiraceae bacterium
GCACAGGGCGGTGAAAATGCGCTTCATCGTTCCAGTCCTCCCTTGACTTTCGGAATACTCGGGCCATGGTGGAACACTGGGGCATCTTTACCGCGCTGGGGCTGGCCCATCTCCCGCTGCGCCCGCTGTGCAGCTTTGATACCAAGATGCAACACCTCCTGTGTAAAATTTTCATAGGCTCTGGCCGCATGACCGCCCTTGTCGTGGTCGAAAATGCTCGTATTTTCCAGGCTGATCTCCGCAGCGCGGATAGACCGGGGGATTTCGCTGCGGAACACCCGGCCTCCATAGGCCGCCCTGATCTGGTCGATGACGCCGCGCGAAAGGGTGGTCCGCTTGTCCACCATGGTCATGAGGATGCCGCCGATCTCCAGACTGGGATTTAACTGGCGCTTGACCCGCATCACGGTCTTGAGCAGCTGCTCCAGACCCTTGGCGGGAAGATAGTGGGCCTGCACGGGAATGATAACGCTGTTGGCGGCGGTCAGCGCATTGATGGTCAGCATACCCAGGGACGGCATGCAGTCCACAATGGCGTAGTCATAATCATGCTGGACAGTGCTGAGATATTGCCGCAGGACCGTTTCCCGGCTCATGGTGTTGACCAGCGTCACCTCCATGGCGGACAGCTCGATATTGGCAGGCATAAGGTCCACGCCGTCCGTGTGATGCAGGATTCCCTCCTGGGGCGTAAGGGGCTGGTCCATGATGATCTTCCCCATGACCGTCGATAGGGTGGGATGCAGGTCGTCCGGCTGCGGCCATCCCAGGAGCTGCGTGAGATTGCCCTGGGCGTCCGCATCGATCAGGAGGACTTTTTTCCCCTGACGCGTAAGGCCAACGGCCAGACTGGCAGCCGTGGTGGTTTTTCCGACGCCGCCTTTCTGGTTAGCTAAAGCGATAATGTGCATTGTTAACCTCCGTTCTATTACAGACTTATACAGAGCTTAGTACTTCTTTTTCGGCAGGTAAAAAACTTTCAGTCTTATTAGCATCGGTTTTTCGGAAGTCAGGACTTCGGTTTTTCGGAAGTCTTGACTTCGGTTTTTCGGAAGTCAGGACTTCGGTTTTTCGGAAGTTATGGTTTTGGTTTTCTGGAAGCCTGCTCACCAGTAAAATTTTTGACATAAATCAAAGACGCCTTTCCCAGGCCCTGCCGTTTTCGCTCAATTAATCCAATTTCCTGTAGCTCTTTAAATAATTTGATAATTTTTTCTGATTTACAGCCGAGTATTTCTGAAACGCTTTCTAATGAAAACATAATATATACTCGATCCTGGGCGTCGTACCATCCGTTCTTTTTTGACAGACTCATTCGCCGTACGAAAAAACATTGTAAAAAACACTTGCAAAATAGAGACACTTATGCTATCATAGCTAGGCATGACAAGATAAGGGCAATATGTCCTTTTACGATTATCCAGAAAGAGGTGAACAAAATGAAGGAAGGTATCCATCCCAACTACGAGCAGACGACGATTCGTTGCGCTTGCGGTGCAGTGATCGAGACAGGTTCTACCAAGCAGGACATCAAGGTTGAAATCTGCTCCAAGTGTCACCCTTTCTATACCGGCAAGCAGAAGCTGGTTGACACTGGTGGACGCGTTGAGCGCTTCAACAAGAAGTTCGGCCTCAAGTAATCCGCACCCAAAGCCCGCACCGATTCGGTGCGGGCTTTTTTGAATTTTACGACAAAAAACCTCAGAAAAAACTCCCATAAAGGAGGTATTTTATGCTGAAATCTGAACAGGCTGCCATCGAAAAGGCCGTTCTGGTGGGCCTCAACGCCGACGTGTTCACCAAGGAGGAGACGGCCACCGACGCCACGTTGGACGAGCTGGAAGCCCTGCTGGAAACGGCCGGTGGTGAATGCACCGCCAAGGTGCTCCAGAACCGTCACACCCCCGATCCCCACAGCTTCATCGGTGAGGGCAAGGTGGACGAGGTCAAGCAGCTTCTGGAGACCACAGAGGCCACCATGGCCATTTTCGACAACGATCTTTCCCCGTCCCAGAACCGGGCGCTGGAAAAACTCCTGGGCGTCACGGTTTTGGACCGCAGCGCATTGATTCTCGATATCTTCGCCCAGCGGGCCAAGACAAAGGAGGGCCGTTTGCAGGTGGAGCTGGCCCAATACAAATATCTGCTGCCCCGTCTGGCGGGCATGTGGACCCACCTGGAACGGCAGGAGGGCGCCATTGGCTCCCGCGGCCCCGGTGAGACCCAGCTGGAGACGGACCGCCGGATTATCCGCAGCCGCATTACCCGGCTGGAACAGGAATTGAAAGAGGTTCGGAAAGTCCGGGCCGTTCAGCGGGAGCGGCGGCAGAAGAACGCCGTCCCTGTGGTGGCTCTGGTGGGCTACACCAACGCCGGTAAATCGACCCTGTTGAACTGCGTCACCGGTGCGGGTATCCCCGCCAATAACCGGCTGTTCGATACCCTGGACACCACCACCCGCCGGTTGCAGGTGTCCGACACGCTGGAAGTGCTGCTGTCCGATACCGTGGGCTTTATCGCCAAACTGCCCCACCATCTGGTGGAGGCGTTCAAGGCCACGCTGGAGGAATTGGAATACGCCGATCTGCTGATTCACGTCATTGATGCGTCGGCCCCCAACCGGGACGACCATATCGAAGTGGTGGAGCGGCTCATTGCCCAGCTGGCCAAGCCCGGCACGCCGGTCATCGAGTGCTATAATAAAGCCGATCTGGCGGACCCGGACCTGCTGCCCCGTGGGGAGAACCGGATTCCCCTCTGCGCCAAGACCGGCGAGGGTGTGGACGCCCTACTAAAACTCATTGAAAAGAACCTGAACCGGGGCCTGCACCATGTGAAACTGCTGCTGCCCTACAGCATGGGCGGCCAGCTGGACACGCTGCACACCCAGGCGCGGGTCCTCAATGTGGATTACGCGGGCGAGGGCATTCTGGTGGAGGCCGTCTGCGACGAAGCCCTCTACGGCAAGCTGCGCCAGTACGTCCAGGAGGAGGGCCTATGACGCCGGAATACTTTGTACCCACCCAGCAGGCCCAGTCGGAATTTGTGGAGAAACGCTCCCGCTTCATCACCGATGTATTCCCCGTGGAGACGGAGGAGGAAGCACGGGCCTGTCTGGAAACCGTGCGGAAAAAGCACCATGACGCCCGTCATCATTGCTGGTGCTACCGGTTAAAAGAGGGGGGCGTGGAGCGGTACTCCGACGACGGCGAGCCCCAGGGTACCGCCGGTCAGCCCATGCTCAACGTCTACCAGCGGGAAAATGTCACCAATGTGCTCTGTGTGGTCACCCGGTATTTCGGCGGCATCCTGCTGGGAGCGGGCGGCCTGACGCGGGCCTACGCCAAGGGGGCCAAGGACGGACTGGACGCGGCGGGCATTTCCGTCAAACGGCTGTGGAAGCTGGTGGATGTGCCCTGTCCCTACCGGCTCTATGACCGCGTGAAGCTGCTGGTGGAAGCCCAGGGCGGCGTCATCACCGATACGGAGTACGGGGCCGATGTGGTTTTGAAAGCCATGTTCGCCCAGGACGCGCTGGAACCGTTCCAGGCGGAATTGACGGAACTGACCAACGGCGGCATCGAAGCCGCCGTCACCGGTGAAGAATTTAGAGCGTTCCCCGTTCGCTGAGAAATTTACAAAATATTCACAGTTTTGACAGAGGATTTGGGAAAGGAATTGCGTATATACTAAATAGGTGGTGTTGTGTATGGAGGAAGAAACCATTCGCCAGGGTTTGGAGCGGGAGGAGCTGGAACGGCTGGCTCCCACGGCGGCCAAGGCCTGCGAGACGAAAGGCCGTCTGCGTTCCGGTACGAAAGAATCGGCGGTGCGCACCTGCTACCAGCGGGATACGGACCGGATTCTCCACTGTAAAGCCTTCCGGCGGCTGATGCACAAGACCCAGGTCTTTCTCAAGCCCGAGGGGGACCACTACCGCACCCGCATGACCCATACGCTGGAGGTGGCCCGCATTGCCCGGACGGCGGCCCGTGGGCTGCGGCTCAATGAGGATTTGACCGAGGCCATCGCCCTGGGCCACGATTTGGGCCATACGCCCTTCGGCCATGCCGGGGAGCGGGCCTTGAGCGAGGTGCTTGGAAAACCCTTTTACCATAACGAACAATCCCTGCGGGTGGTGGACCTGCTGGAAAAGGACGGCGACGGTCTCAACCTGACCTATGAGACCCGTATGGGCATTTTAGGCCATACCGGCCCCAGAATCCCCGAGACCCAGGAGGGCCAGATTGTCCGCATTGCGGACCGCATCGCCTACATCAACCACGACATTGACGACGCCACCCGGGCGGGCATTCTCACCGAGGAGGACATTCCCCGCCACCTGCGGGCGGTGCTGGGCCATTCCCATAAGGGACGCATCAACTTTTTGGTGGAAAACCTCATCTGTACCACGTCGGACACGGGTCTGGTGGGGTTGGAGCCGCCGGTGGCCGACGCCATGAACGAGCTGCGGTCCTTTATGTTTGAGCGGGTCTACTGTAACCCCGTGGCCAAGAGTCAGGAGGACAAGGCGAGAGCCATTTTGCAGCAGCTGTACCACTACTATATGGCCCATCCGGACCGGCTGCCGGAGCATTTCCGGCCCCAGATGGACTTTGACGGCATGGAGCGCACCGTCTGCGACTACATTGCCGGTATGACCGATAAATACGCCATCGATCAGTTTTCAGAACTGTTCATTCCCCAGGGCTGGCAGGTCCGCTGACCGCCGTCCCCAGTTTGTACATAGGAGGTGGAATCCATGGCCTTTTCTCCGGCGTTTCTCGACGAGCTGGCCGCCCGCAATCCCATCGAGGAGGTGGTGGGCCAGTATGTGAACCTGACCCGCAAGGGGTCCAACCTCTTCGGCCTGTGTCCCTTCCACTCCGAAAAAACGGCCTCCTTCTCCGTGGCCCCGGACAAACAGATTTTCTATTGCTTCGGCTGCCACAAGGGCGGCGGCGTGGTCCAGTTTATCATGGAACAGGAAAATCTCGACTTTCCCGACGCTGTCCGGTTCCTGGCCAAGCGGGCCGGTATGGAGGTCCCCGACGACCGGGCGGCCGGGTCCGGCTACAAGCGGCAGGAGCGGCTCCGGGAGCTGTGCCGCCAGGCCGCCCGGTATTTCCGGGAACAGCTTTTTTCCCCGGCAGGCGCGCCGGGCCAGCAGTATATTATGAAACGGGCCCTGTCCCGTCAGACCGTCACCCGGTTCGGATTGGGCTACGCCCCGGAGGGCTGGTCCAATCTGATTGACGCCATGACGGCTCAGGGCTACTCCAAGGAGGAACTGCTGGAGGTGGGACTGGTGGTCCGCTCCCAAAAGGGCGGACTGTACGACCGGTTCCGAAACCGGGTCATGTTCCCCATCATCGACGTCCGGGGCAACGTCATCGGCTTCGGCGGCCGGGTCCTGGACGATTCCACGCCGAAATACTTAAATTCGCCGGAATCGGTGATTTTCAACAAAAGGAAGAATCTTTTTGCCCTAAACGTGGCAAAAAAGAGTAAGCAGGGCCGTATCATCCTGACGGAGGGCTACATGGACGCTATCGCGCTGCATCAGTACGGCTTCGACTGCGCCGTGGCGTCTCTCGGCACCAGTCTGACGGAGGAACACGCCAACCTGCTGGCCAAATATACGAAACAGGTGGTCATCACCTATGACGGCGACGAGGCCGGACAGAACGCCACCCGCCGGGCCATCGATCTGCTGGAAAAGACCGGCGTCCAGGTGAAGGTGCTGCGGATGCAGGGGGCCAAGGACCCGGACGAATTCTTGAAAAAATTCGGTCCCGACCGGTTCCGGCTCCTGCTGGAGCAGTCGGAAAACCACGTCCTCTACCGGCTGGACAGTCTGCGGCGCAAATACGATTTGCAGGCCGACGACCAGCGGGTGGAATTTCTCAAACAGGCCGCCTATCTGGTGGCTTCTCTGCCCAACGCCGTGGAGCGGGAGATCTACGGGGCCAAGGCCGCCCAGGTGGGCGGCATCTCCGAGGAGGCCATGAAGCTGGAGGTCCAGAAGGCCGCCAAACAGCTCCGCAGCCGCCAGAAGAAACAGTGGGACCAAAAGGCGCTGGCCCCTGCCGCAGCAGCCCAGCCCGGCGTCCGGGAAATCCGGTATGACAACGTCCGCTCGGCCAGGGCCGAGGAAGGAGTCTTGCAGCTGGTCCTCAAGGAACCGGCACTGTTGGACCGGTGTCCCGAAGCGGTCTCCCAGCGGTTTTCCTCGCCGCTGCTGGCAAAGGTTCTGGACCTGCTGCGGCAGCAGTACGAGGAAGGGCTGACGGTGCAGCTGGGGTCCTTGGGCGACCGGCTGACAGCCCAGGAGATGAGTCATCTGACGGCGGTGGCCCAGAAAGGCGACGTGCTGGTCAACGAGCAGGCGTTGGACGATTACCTTTCCGTCATCGACGAGGAATATGAAAAGGCCCATGTGGCCGACACAGAGGACCTGCTGGCCATGGGACAGCGGCTCCGCCGAAAAAAGGGTTTTGGAGGGACAGAACAATGACAGAATCCGTACAGAAGCAGCCCCTGCAGGAGCTGACCCCCGAGCAGCGCAAGAAAATCGACGCCCTGATGGAGCAGGGAAAGGCAGCGGGCAAACTGTCCTCCAAGGTCCTCATTGACACATTGGACGCCATGGGCGCCGACGATGAATTGTCGGACCGGATTTATGAACAACTGGAGAGCGCGGGCATCGAAATCGACATCAGCGACGTCATGGATGTGATCGGGAAGCCGCTGGAGCTGACGCCCACGGAGGAGGAACTGCAAAACACCGCCGACGAGGTGGTGGTGGAGGACCCCAACGCCCTGGCAGAGACCTTCAAGCTGGACGACCCCATGCGCATGTATCTGAAGGAAATCGGCAAAATTCCCCTGTTGTCCCAGGAAAAGGAGCTGGAGTTGGCCAAGCGCATGGCCGACGGCGACGAGGAGGCCCGCCACCAGATGGCCGAGGCCAATCTGCGGCTGGTGGTGTCCATCGCCAAGCGGTACGTGGGCCGGGGCATGCAGCTGCTGGATTTGATTCAGGAGGGCAATATGGGCCTGATCAAGGCTGTGGAGAAGTTCGACTATACCAAGGGCTATAAATTCTCCACCTATGCCACCTGGTGGATTCGCCAGTCCATCAGCCGGGCCATTGCTGATCAGGCGCGAACCATCCGGATTCCGGTCCATATGGTGGAGACCATTAACAAAGTGCTGCGGACGGCCCACTCCATGGTCCAGGATTTGGGCCGGGACCCCACCGCCGACGAGATCGCCAAACAGATGGACATGCCCGTGGAAAAGGTGGCGGAGATTCTCAAGATGGCCCAGGAGCCGGTGTCGCTGGAGACGCCGGTGGGCGAGGAGGACGACAGCCACTTGGGCGACTTCATCCAGGACCAGAAGATTGCCGAACCTGCCGAGGCGGCTTCCTTCAACCTGCTCCACGAGCAGCTGGAAAAGCTGTTGGAGGGATTGTCGCCCAGAGAGGCCACGGTGCTGCGGATGCGCTTCGGTTTGGTGGACGGCCGTCCCTATACGCTGGAAGAGGTGGGCAAGGAATTCAACGTCACCCGGGAGCGGATTCGGCAGATCGAATCCAAGGCGTTGCGGAAGCTGCGCCACCCGTCCCGGTCCAAGCTGCTGCGGGACTTTTTGAATTGAAAACATTTTGTAATCTTTTCCCTTGACAATCGGAAAAAAATCCGTATGATAATCTGTGACTGTTCCGCACTGGCCGTGGGGCCGTGCGTATTGAAACGAAACTGAAGTTCGGAGGAATACAACATGTTTGAGAAAATCGCCGCATATCTGGCAAAGCAGATGGACATTTCCGTGGACGATATCCACAAGGACACCACCTTTGAGTCCCTGGGCATTGACTCCCTGGACATGGTCGAGATGGTCATGGACCTGGAGGAAGAGCTGGGCGTGGAGCTGGAGACCGAGGAGAAGCTGACCACCGTCGGCGAACTGGCCGATTTCGCCGAGAGCAAGGCGGGCTGATTGTCCTGAAATTCACAGTTGCCAAATTGGGCAATTTGTTGTAAAATTAAACGTATGTCACACGCCATCGGCCTGTGACAAGGTCGCACTAGTCGGGGAGTTAGCGGTGCCCTGTCACCCGCAATCCGCTGCAGCGGGGATGAATTCCCGGCCGAGGGTGTGCACTGTATCGTCTGACCCATGTAAGTGGTGATGAGGAGCCGGTCTTACGCAACGAGAACCCGTGAACCATGTCAGGCGGGGAACCGAGCAGCATTAAGCGGACCTTCTCGTGTGCCGTGAGGTAGCCGTTTCTGAGCCGGCTGTATGGGTTACGGATATAGCGCATGATTCAACGTCGGGTGTGCGATCTTGTCACGGGCCGATGTTTTATAGGGCAGGTCCTTGCCGCCGGGACGGCGGCGCGCGACGGCCCGTTGATCCCACAAATGCGCTGTGGGTTCTTGAAATACACAAAGTATTCCTGCGAACCCACATCTTTTTGTGGTGCCAAATTGCGCGCCGGGCGCTCTTGTCCCGGCGGCGCGGACCTGCCTGAGTTTTTGGCTTTCCAGCAGTTCCATGTCCGTGGGAAAACAACGTGTGTGACAATTTTTTAGGGGAGGCGAAGGGATGTACCAGGCATTGTATCGAAAATACCGGCCCCAGACCTTCGACGATGTAGTGGGGCAGCGGAGCATCACCGAGACGCTGAAAAATCAGCTGATTACGGGACGGCTCAGCCATGCCTACCTGTTCACCGGCACCAGAGGTACCGGTAAGACCTCCTGTGCCAAAATTCTGGCCAAAGCCGTCAACTGCGAGAATTTGCAGGACGGCAACCCCTGCAACTGCTGCGCCGCCTGCCGGAGCATCGATTCCGGCGGCTGTATGGACGTTCTGGAAATAGACGCCGCCTCCAATAATGGTGTCGATAACGTCCGAACCTTGCGGGAGGACGCGGTTTATACGCCATCTGAAGTGCGCCGCCGTGTATATATTATCGACGAGGTCCACATGCTGTCCATGGCGGCCTTTAATGCCCTGCTGAAGATCATCGAGGAGCCGCCGGAGCATCTGGTGTTCATTCTGGCCACCACGGAGCTCCACAAGGTCCCGGCCACCATCTTATCACGCTGCCAGCGGTATTCCTTCCGGCGTCTGCTGCCAGAGGACATCGGCGGACGGCTCAACTACGTGGCCTATCAAGAGGGCATCGCCATCGAGCCCGAGGCCGTCTCGTTGCTGGCCCGGCTGGCCGACGGCGGTCTCCGCGACGGTTTGAGCCTGCTGGATCAGTGTGCGTCTGCCACGGCAGGTACACTGACGGCGGAGGGTGTCTATCAATGTCTGGGTCTGGCGGGCGACCGCAAGACGGCGGCGCTGATGGAGGCCATTGCCCGCGGCGATACGCCGACGGCCCTGGAGATTTTCTCCGAGCTCTACGCCGGGGGCAAGGACGTGGCAGCCATGACCGGCGAACTGTCGTCCCTGGCCCGGGATTTGCTGATTCTCAAGACGGCGCCCCGCAGCGGCATGTCCATGCTGTCCGGCGTCTGTACGGACCAGGAGCTGGCGGGATTGCAGGAGCTGTTGTCGGCGGGGGCGCTGCTGCGCATTACCAACCGATTGCAGGAGACGGCGGCGGGATTTGCCCGCAGCGCCGACCGGCGGCTGGACATGGAATTGTGTCTGGTGGAGCTGTGCGCGCCGGAGCTGCAAATGGATGTCCAGTCCCTCAACGCTCGCCTGTCGAAGCTGGAGGAAGCCGTGTCCAGCGGAAAAATGGTGGTTCAGGCCGTGGCCGCGCCGCAGCAGAGCGCACCGGCACAGCCGGTGCAGCCGCAGCCCATGCAGCCCCAACCGCAGCCGGTACAGGCACAGCGGCCCCAGCATCCGCCCAACGGCGGAGAATTGCCGGTGGGCTTCTGGAGCGATCTGTTGCAGACGGTGCTGCCCCAGGTGCAGCCGGGATACAGGAGCTTTCTGTCCCGACAGGTGAAGCCCCAATTGCAAGGGGACACGCTGTTGCTGCTGGCGGACAGCGGCTTCGGCAAACAAGTGCTGGATCAACCGGCGTACCTGCAAGCCATCCGGGAACGGGCGGCCGTGTTGCTGGGACGGCCGGTGGCAGTGAAGCTGGCCGTACAGGGACCGGGGAGTGTGGACGGAGCCGACGGCTTCGGACGCATCGCGGACTTTGGACGGCAGCATCCAGATATATTTGAATTCAAATGACGGCATTTCAATGCCAAAATTAGAAAAGGAGCGATTTTATCATGGCGAAAGGCGGATTTCGCGGTATGTCCATGGGCGGTATGTCCATGATCAAGCAGGCCCAGAAGATGCAGCAGGAGCTGCTGAAGATGCAGGAGGAGATGGAGACCAAGGAGTACACCGCCACAGCTGGCGGCGGCATGGTTTCCGCCACCGTCAACGGCAAGCACCAGGTGCTGGCCCTGACCATCAAGCCCGAGGCAGTGGACCCCGAGGACGTGGAGATGCTCCAGGACATGATCCTGGCCGCCATCAACGAAGCCACCCGTATGGGCGAGGAGGCCACCTCCGCCGCCGTTTCCAAGATGACCGGCGGCATGAACCTGGGCGCCCTCAGCGGCCTGCTGTAAGATGCGCTACTTTCCCGCTGCCCTGGAACGGCTGACGGAGCAGTTTGCCCGTCTGCCGGGCATCGGCGGCAAAAGCGCCCAGCGTCTGGCGTTTCATGTGCTGAGTATGGATGATGCGGCGGCAGCGGAGTTTGCCGCCGCCATCACCGACGCCAAGGCCACGGTGAAGACGTGTCCCATCTGTCAGAATCTGACGGATCAGGAGCAGTGCTCCATCTGTGCGGACGAGGAGCGGGACCACAGCCAGATCTGTGTGGTGGCCGAACCCAAGGATGTCATTGCCATGGAACGGGCCCGGGAGTACCGGGGCGTGTACCATGTGCTCCATGGCGTCCTGTCGCCTCTGAATCATGTGGGGCCAGACGATCTGCGGATTAAGGAACTGCTGGCCCGGGTGGCCGACGGTTCGGTGCGGGAGGTCATCATGGCTACCAACCCCGATACGGAGGGCGAGGCTACGGCCATGTATTTGTCGCGGCTCCTGCGCCCCATGGGCGTTCAGGTGACGCGGTTGGCCTACGGCATTCCCATGGGCTCCCAGTTGGAGTACGCCGACGAGGTGACACTGCTGCGGGCGCTGGAAGGCCGCCAGGAGATTTAAAAGAAAAACGGACGAATCCCTTAAGGGTTCGTCCGTTTTTGCTATCTGGGGTATTCCGGCGTCTCATAGCGGCGCTTGTCCGCTTCGGTGATGGGCCGTACCACGCGGCAGGGGTTGCCCACGGCCAGAACACCGGCGGGAATATCGTGGGTGACAACGCTGCCTGCGCCGATGACCGTGCCGCTGCCGATAGTGACGCCGGGCAGCACCCGGACGCCGCCGCCAAACCACACGTTGTCGCCTACGGTGATGGGATAGGCGGCCTCCAGCTTGGCATTGCGACGCTCCACATCCAGCGGATGCAGCGCCGTGTAAAAACCGCACTGGGGGGCAATGAAGACGTTGTGGCCGAAGGTAATTTTACCAGGGTCCACAAAGACGCAGTTGTTGTTGACAAAAAAATTGTCCCCAGCCTCAATATTGAAGCCAAAGCCACAGAACAGGGTAGGCTCCACATAGGGATTCTTGCCCAGCTTGCCAAAGATCTGCCGCAGCAGCTGTTCCCGGCGGGCAAGGTCTGAGGGGCGCGTGTGATTGAAGTCGTAACAGAGATCGGCACAGCGATGGTGGGCGTTGGCCCGTTCCGGCGTGGTGGTGTCGTAGAGCAAACCGGCGTCGCATTTTTCACGTTCCGTCATAAAGGGAACCTCCTTGCGCAATACTACTGTTGAGTATATCATAAAGCGTCAAGGAGGGGGGGAGAGACGCATAAAAGAGAAAATAAAAGAAAGTCGAAAAAACTTGAAAAAAGTTGTTGACAAATGGTTTCTGGTCTGATATTATATGCAAGCGCTTGAGGGACAGCGGTTCCGATGAAAGCGGCCAGTAAGAACTCCGAAAAAACTTTGAAAAAA
>CALWXC010000030.1 GCA_944385415.1 uncultured Oscillospiraceae bacterium
CTGGGCATATCCGTCACCCCCACTAGTATTTTACCTCATAACTCTATATTTGTCAGGTTTTGTTAGGCACTCTAAATAAATAGTGGGCCACATTGCCGTTGACCAGGGCGTTTTCATAGTTGGACCAACGAAAAACATGGGGCAGTCCCATGATATTACCGCCGTAGATTTCGTTGTTGTCCTTTAAGGAGAAGAACAGCAGGAATACCAAAGGATAGATCTGAACAACGGCAAATGCAATTAAAATGATTTGGAGAATGACCGTGGAAGGCTTTATTTTTTTCGCTTCATGTTCAATACGCCTCCTTTAATAGGTAATTGGATCGACTTTTACAAACTTCTCCAACAGGAAGTAGAACAGCAGGCATTCCAATACAATGAAGATGGCGATGGCACTGCCGCTGCCGTATTCCAGCCGGTTGAAGATGGTGGTATACATCAGGGTACTGGGCACCTCACTGGCATGGAGCGGGCCACCCTTGGTCAGAACCCAGATGAGGTCAAACATTTTCAGGGAGCCGATGATGGCAAAGGTAATGCTGACTTTTGCGGTGCTTTTCAGCAAGGGCATGGTAATTCGAAAGGCCATTTGGAGTTCACTGGCTCCATCCATGCGGGCTGCTTCGTAGAGTTCGGATGGAATACCCTTGATTCCCGTATAGAGGATCAGCATATGGTACCCGATGTACTGCCAGATGATCGGGAAAAAAGCGGATGCGAGCACCAGTTTTTGGTTGCCCAGCCAGTCCTGACCTTCCAGTCCGAACATACCCAGAAGCGCGTTCAGTGCGCCGTAGTCAGCGTTGTAGATTTTGAGGAACAGCTGACCGATCACAACGGTAGAGAGTAGAACCGGAATAAAATAAACGGTGCGGTAAAATCCTTCACCCTTGATGCCGCGTGCCAGCACGATGGCGAAAAACATGGCCGGAACCAACTGAAATACAACGGAAGCAACGGCCAGAATCAGAGAATTTCGCACAGAAATCAAAAATGCTTCATTTTCAAACAGGGCTTTAAAATTGGAAAGCCCCACAAATACAGGGGCACTGATTCCGTCCCATTGCAGTAGACTGTAGTAGCCGGAAATCAGAATGGGGACAAATACAATCAAAGCATAAATAAAAAGTGCCGGGAGGATAAAGATCAGATATGCTTTTTTGTCTCCCAAAACTCTGTTCATACCATTCACCCTTTCTGTCCAATAGAATAGGGGAGGCGATGGAGTGACCGATCGCCTCCCCGTGGGGGATTACCCGTTCAAAGCTTGCAGATTTTTGCAGAAGTCCTCGGGCGTTCTGGTACCGGCAATCAGATTGGCAATTTCATTCATAATGGTGTCTGCCGTGGAGCCGCCAGTCAGAGAATCGAGCCAATACACATAGCCTGTCGCGTCCTTGGTCAAATCGGCAATCTCGGAAGACAGACGGTTCAGATTGGAAGTATCGCCCATATCGGCCTCCCATGCGGGCATACCGGAACCGGCCAGGAATTGATCCTTGGACATTTTCTCGCAGATGTACTGAGCAACGGCAGCCGCTTCATCAGGATGCTCTGTGTCGCTGCTGACCAGGAATGTCTCGCCGGAGCCTCCGTGGAACTCATCGGCGCTGCCCTTGCCGCCTTCGATGGTGGGGAACTTGATGACGGTCATTTTACCCTTGACGGCAGCATCGTCGGCTTCACAATCGCCATTGAGCCAACTGCCCATGAACATCATGGCCGCACGTCCCTGCTTGATGGCAGCAACGGCATCGTCCTGAGAGGTGCTGGTGGCGCTGTCGCCAAAGCCACCGCGGGCGGCGAGTTCCTGTACCAGACGCGCTGCCTCTACCATTTCCGGGGTATCGTAGGAGCCGGTACCCATCAGCGCTGCGTTAAAGGCTTCCGCACCAGCCATGCGGATGGCGTGGATACCGAAGATCATCAGACCGGGCCAGAGATCCTTTTCACCCAGGGCGATGGGCGTAATTCCGGCGGCGTTAAAGGCATCGACTGCTTCCAGAAGTTCGTCGTACGTCTCGGGAATCTTGACATCGTACTGCTCAAACAGTTCTGTGTTAACGTAAAGGGATGCTACCGCGACGCTGTAGGGATAACCGTATACTTTGCCGTCAAACGTGAAATTGTCCAGGGTGCCGCCAAGGATTCTGGATTTGATATCGTCCGTCATGTAGTCGTCCAGGGGAAGAACCAAACCGGCATCCACATAGGGCTTCATGGTACCGGCGCCCCAGTTAAAGAACACATCCGGCAGTTCGCGGGCAGCCATGGAGGTCTTCAGCTTCACTTTATAGGACTCAGATTCCGTACCCTCGTGGATGACTTCCACGTTGGGCATATCGGTTTTGATGGACTCCAGTGCATTATAGAATGCTACATAGTTGCCATCGGTGGAGTTGGGGTCGGAAAACTGCGACCAAAGTGTAATGGTTACCTTATCACCATCCGAGCTGTCCTGCGGGGCAGCTGACTCCTGGGAGTTTCCACAAGCGGCCAGCGGTAAAACCAGTCCCAATGCCAGTAAAAAACTCACAATCTTTTTTACCATCTTATTCATGTTCGTTCTCCTTTCGAGTCTTCTTTTGGAAGCTATCGTTGTTATGGTCGTGAGATACCAAACGATTGGAAGCTCCCAATGGAATACTGGATTCTGAAACATATTATAGAGTGGAATTCATTTCAATAAAATAGAAGCTATCTTTCGTTACATAGAATTTTCTTACATATTGCATAATGCTGTGCGGAACTGTTTATTATTTAATATCAAATTGCACAAAAAACGAAATGGGAATATGACAGTTTGACTAGAAAGACAAATTCGCCCTAGTCTTGTGACAACTTAAAAAGAACATCGTGTACGATGCTTTTACAGTATCATACCAAACAAATGGATTGCGAGCATGCAAAAACCGCCGCAGGCAGGATGCCACGGCGGCTTTCGCTTACAGTAAAATGCCATAGGTTTTCCTGTGGCGTTTGGGAGAGAAAAAGGGTGCTGATATTTCACATCAGCACCCTTTCCTGCCAGTATGAATTTTTTGACTTTACATTGTTTCCTTTGGAATTATTCGAGTTCAAAGGCGCCGGTATACAGCTGATAGTACTTGCCTTTCTGGGCAATCAGTTCATCGTGGCTGCCGCGTTCGATGATACGGCCGTGCTCGAGAACCATGATAGCATTGGAGTTCTGGACCGTGGAGAGACGGTGGGCGATGACGAACACCGTACGGCCGTACATCAGCGCATCCATGCCCCGCTGGACAATGGCCTCGGTACGGGTATCGATGGAGGAGGTGGCCTCATCGAGGATCATAACCGGAGGATCGGCCACAGCGGCCCGGGCGATGCTCAGCAGCTGCCGCTGGCCCTGGCTCAGGTTGGCGCCGTTACCGTGGAGTATGGTGTTGTAGCCCTCGGGCAGACGGCGGATGAAGTCGTCGGCACCGGCCAGCTTGGCCGCTGCGATACACTCTTCGTCGCAGGCTTCCAGATTGCCGTAGCGGATATTTTCCATAACGGTGCCCGTGAAGAGGTTCGTGTCTTGAAGCACCATACCCAGAGAGTGCCGCAGGTCGGCTTTCTTGATCTTGTTGATGTTGATGCCATCGTAGCGGATCTTGCCGTCGTCAATGTCGTAGAACCGGTTGATGAGGTTGGTGATGGTGGTCTTACCAGCGCCGGTGGCGCCCACGAAGGCGATCTTCTGACCGGGCTTGGCGAAGAGGGAGATGTTGTGGAGGACGATTTTGTCCGGCGAATAGCCGAAGTCCACATCGAAGAACCGCACGTCGCCGGTCAGCTTGGTGTAGGTGACGGTACCGTCGTGGTGGGGATGTTTCCAGGCCCAGACCATGGTGCGCTCGGGGCACTCGGTCAAAGTGCCGTCGGCGTTCTCCTTGGCGTTGACCAGGGTCACGTAGCCATCGTCGGTTTCGGGCTCCTCGTCCAGCAGGGAGAAGATCCGGTGGGCACCGGCCAGACCCATGATGACCATGTTGATCTGGTTGGACACCTGACCGATGGAACCGGCAAACTGTTTGGTCATGTTCAGGAACGGCACCACGATGCTGATACTGAAAGCCATGCCGGAGAGGCTGATATTGGGGGAGCCGGACAGCAGCAGGGCGCCGCCCACCAGTGCTACGACCACGTACATCACGTTGCCGACATTGCCCAGCAGCGGCATGAGAATGTTGGCGAAACGGTTGCCGTTGCGGGCGTTGAAGAAGATTTCATCGTTGACTTTGTCAAAGTCGGCCTTGGCGGCTTCCTCGTGGCAGAAGACCTTGATGACCTTCTGGCCGGTCATCATTTCCTCCATGAACGCCTCGGCGTTGGCCAGGGTGATCTGCTGGCGCAGGAAGTAGGTGGAGGAGCGCTTGGTGATCGCGCGGGCGGCGAAGACCATGCAGATGACGCCGACCACCACTACAAGGGCCAGAATGACGCTGTAGTAGACCATGATGCAGAACACCACAAACAGCGTGATGGCGGAGATGAGGATATTGGGAAGGCTTTGGCTGATGAGCTGGCGCAGGGTGTCGACATCGTTGGTGTAGTAACTCATGATGTCGCCGTGACCATTGGTGTCAAAGTACCGGATGGGCAGGTCCTGCATGTGGTTGAACATCTTCTGACGCATCTTTTTCAGGGAACCCTGGGTGATGATGGCCATCATCTGCGTGTAGAAAGCGCCGGCGATAAGGCTGACTACATACATGGACACCAGGATTCCGACAAGGCCGAGAATTTTTCCGGAGACCGCCGACCAGTCGCCGCTCTTGTAGCTTTCATCTACCAAAGCGATAACCTTTTGGAAGAAGACCGCCGGCATGGAGCTGACGAGCGCGTTGATCAGGATGCATACCAGCGTGACCGGCAGCAGCACCGGATAGAATTCAAACAGGGTTTTCAGCAGCCTGCGGAGTACGCCTTTGGGGGCGCGGCGGCCGCGGTTGGTGGTGGTACGGGTCGCAGCGGGGGCGGCGTTTCGCTCTTCTATCGTGTTTTTACGCTTCATCATGATCACCTGCCTTTGTCTGGGACGTGTACACTTCACGGTAAATATCGCTGCTCTTCAAAAGATCTTCGTGAGTGCCGATGGCGCTGATATGGCCGCCATCCATGACGATGATGCGGTCGGCGTCCTGAACCGAAGCCACGCGCTGGGCAATGATAATTTTGGTGGTATCCGGGATGAATTCGCGGAAGCCCTGGCGAATCAAGGCGTCGGTCTGGGTGTCCACAGCGGAGGTGGAATCGTCGAGGATCAAGACCTTGGGCTTCTTCAGCAGGGCTCGGGCGATGCAGAGCCGCTGCTTCTGGCCGCCGGAGACGTTGCTGCCGCCCTGTTCAATCCAGGTGTCGTACTTGTCGGGGAACAGCTGGATAAACTCATCGGCCTGGGCCAGACGGCAGGCCTCATACATCTCTTCGTCGGTGGCGTTGGGATTGCCCCAACGGAGATTGTCCTTGATGGTGCCGGAGAACAGCACATTCTTTTGCAGGACCATGGCCACGCTGTCGCGAAGGGTTTCCAGGTCATAGTTCCGCACGTCTACGCCGCCGACCCGGACCGCACCCTCCGTCACGTCGTAGAGCCGGGGGATCAGCTGCACCAGGGTGGTCTTGGACGAGCCCGTACCGCCCAGAATGCCGATGAGTTCACCGGAACGGATGTGGAGGTCCACATGCTCCAGGGCATTGCGCTCAGCGGTCTTGGAGTACTTGTAGCTGACACCGTCAAAATCGATGGAACCGTCCTGGATTTCCGTGACCGCATTCTCGGGACTGGTCAGGCTGCTTTTTTCCTGCAGCACCTCGACGATACGCTCAGCGGACTCCATGGACATGGCGATCATCACAAACACCATGGAGAGCATCATCAGGCTCATGAGAATCTGGAAGCTGTATGTAAGGATGGCAGACATCTGGCCGACGTTGACCTCCAGGCCCTGGCTGGAAATGACGGCATAGGAGCCGAAGCTCAGGACGAAGACCATGCCGGTGTACACGCAGAACTGCATCATAGGGGCGTTGAAGGCCATGATGCGCTCGGCACGGGTGAAGTCTTTGCAAACGTCTTCGGCAGCGACGCCGAACTTCTTCTTCTCATAGTCCTCGCGGACATAGCTCTTGACCACGCGCATGGCCTGGACGTTTTCCTGCACCGAGTCGTTGAGGGCGTCGTACTTGCGGAACACCCGGCGGAAAATGGGGGTGGCCTTGCGGATTACCAGAGCCAGACCAACGCCCAGCAGGGGAATCGTCACCAGGAAGATCATGGCAAGGCGGCCGCCCATGGCAAAGCCCATGATAAAGGAGAAGATCAGCATCAGCGGGCAGCGGATGGCCACGCGGATGATCATCATGAAGGACATCTGCACGTTGATGACATCGGTGGTCATTCGGGTCACCAGGCTGGAGACAGAGAACTTGTCGATGTTTTCAAATGAATAGTCCTGAATGCGGTAGAACATATCCTGCCGCAGATTCCGCGAAAAGCCCGTGGAAGCTGTGGCGCAGGTGCTGCCGGCTGCCACGCCCAGAATCAGCGACAGCACGGCCATGATAACCAGCTGCGTGCCGTATTGGATAATGACGTCCATGCCGCAGCCGGCCTGCATCTCGTTGACGAGATTGGCGATCACAAACGGGATGATGCATTCCAGAACGACCTCGCCCACCACCAGGATCGGTGTGAGGATTGCCGGCTTTTTGAATTCCCGTATGCTTTTGCTCAGTGTTTTAATCATACTAGAAAATTCCTCCTCCTATCCAAACTTCCGGAGACTTCCGCACTACGCAGGCTCCGCACTTCCCGCAGCGCAGCCTCCATCCGGAGTTTGCAAAGTAAATTTTAACGAAAATCCGGAGATTGACAACCGCAATCTTCGGGGTCCCGCTCCGTCTCATCAGCGAACCTGGGAAACTGGTCCGCCGCTTGCGGCGCACCGTTGGAAACGCTGAGATTTTGGATGATCCGATCCAGGAAGCTGTGGAGCTGGGCAATTTCCGTGGGGGACATATTGCTGACCAGCCGCTGCTCCGATGCGGCCAGCTGATCGAGGACCTGCTGGTGGGCTTCCAGTGCCCGCTTTGTGACGAGGATCTGCTTGCACCGCCGGTCCTCCGTGGACGGTTCGCTGCTCAGATAGCCTTTCGTCTCCAGCCGCTGCAGCAACCCTGATACCGTGGGATGGGTAAAGTGGAAATCCCGTTCAATGTCCCGCGGATAGACCGTCTCCTGCCGCTGTGTCCGGTAGCACAGGTAGCCAAGCACACGGGCCTGCGAGCTGGTCAGGTCCAGAGACGTGATGCTGTTGTTCATGTTCTGAGTCAGCAGCTTGGAAATGGTTTTGATTTTGAATCCCAGGTCATCTCTGCCGACCGGTGACATGGATGCCGCCTCCTTTTTTACAAATTAGTAGCGCACTACGTAATCCTGTAGCAAGCTACATAATAGTGGAAGAACGGCTGGTTGTCAAGAAACGTCCCAAAAAATATTTATAGGTGCTTTCTTGTGCCAAATAGAGAGAAAGATGAGAATGTCAATTTGACATTCTCATCACAGTCTGTCGAAAAAGTCCAACGAAAGCTGGGCTTTTTCGTTTGTAAGAGGTAAAATAAAGTAGGTGGTGAAAAAGA
>CALWXC010000031.1 GCA_944385415.1 uncultured Oscillospiraceae bacterium
AGGTCGGTAAAAACCGCTGCACCGCCCGCCTCGGTCTTCTGAGTGTAGGTGGCCCCGGTTTCGATGTGCTTGATCTGAATGGTGACGCCCTCCAGGCGGTCGCCGGTGTCGGAGAGCTTTTCGACGCGCAGACTGCCGTAGGGGGCGTTCTCAAAAGTCACTGTGGCCACCTTGCCGTAAACCACGGTGACGGTCTGACTGGGGTTCCTGGACAGGGTGTGATTTTTCGGCGGCACGACTTCGGTAACGGTATAAGTACCAGAAACCGTAAGCGGTACGAGGATCGTACCCTGGGCGTCAGTCGAATACTGGCCGATAACATCGCCGTTGGGGCCTTTCACTTCAAAAACTGCGCCCTCCAGCGGAGTTTGCGTACCCTCCTGAATTTTGATGATTTTCAGGCCGGTATCTGTGCCGGGGATATCGCCGCCGCCGCCACCACCGCCGCCGCCGTCCGTACCATACTTGCTGATTGCAGAGGTATTTACTTCGATGGTGGGGTCGGTATCGCACAGATAGTTCTGGATTTCGCCGTACTGGTCAGTCTCTGCACAGGAGGCATAGAATACACCGTATTGATAGACTTCGGCTTTCAAGTTGATTTGCGCAGTGCCACTCTGGCCTTCTACTGCATCTGCGGGATACAGCACCTTGAATTTGCCAGAAATGTTCATACCGGACCCATCCATGGTAATCTGGGTGATATCCTGGTTCTCCATATTGACGATGCGCGTCCCGGACGGCACACCGCTGGGATCGGCAAATGCAATATTCGCAATCCGTTTGTTGACAAATGTGGGAGACGTGACGGTAAAAATCTGCTGTTTGTACTGCTTCCCGTCAATCGTTACCGGGTAGGCCAGCTCTTTGTCCACTGCGGTAGTCAGGGCAGCGGTCGGCACCTCAGTCCAGTACATACCGTATTGGTGGATTTTCTTGGCTGCTGCCAATACGCGCTCGGCCTGGGTCCGCTGTGCGCCGCTGAGACTGGGATTGATGGAGACCTGTGTAATACTCCATTCGGGAATGATGTGGCACCATAACGCGATTTTTGTTGCATAATAGCCTTCATACTTATCTTTCAGGCCCAGTTCGCCCAATCCTTTGGTGGGGTAGCCATTGGCTACAATGCCCATGATCTTGGGGTCGGAAGCCCGTTTTCCGATGATGTAGTCGATACTTTCACCGGGCTTGACCTTTTGCGGCACACCATCTGTGGTGGGGTTGACGCAGTACGTAGGGATTTCTTTCGTTTGACCGGTTATTTCAGAGCGGTATAGGTAATAGACATAATTCAGTGTCTGAACACGACCGCTGACTGCCAGACAGGACAGGGATTCTCCGCTGTTGTAAATACTTATATCTTTTAACGCTCCCTCCTCTGAATCGGCGGCCTGAACAAAAAGGGCCGTCATGCTGAACAGCATGGCGACCGTTAAAAGCAACGCTATGAATCGTTTGAAATACATTTTAATGCCTCCTTTTTACTTAAAAAGGGAAGTATACTACAAGCATACTTCCCTTAGCGATATGGAGTTATAGAGTATCTGTTACTCTAGTTAAAAATATCAAGGTTGACTTGGTATTCTGTACGGAGGTACACCCCATTAGAAAAAACATCCCACACCTGAACCTGAAATAGACCAGTTGGACAACTATTGAAATAATTCAGTAATTGTTCTGGTTTCCACGGCCAGAAATTAGAATGTTCTTCTCCCGGAATGGTTAACTGAACACGCGCAAGTGGAGATCCGTCGCTCCGCAAAACCAGTTTGCCGTTTTGCCACGTCTGCGGATTGCTGCCAATGGCATTATAGAGAGTGTACTGCATCCGGCGGGTTTCATACAGGTTCCGAATGAAGATATCGTCACCATATTCATCCTTAAAATGCCGCACTTCGGCTTCGGGCAGCTCCAGCTCCGGGAATTGGCTCCAGTCGCAGGTCGGGGTGGGCAGCGGCGGCAGCGGTCCCTCGGCAAACATGGTGTTGCCATACAAACGGGCGTCCTTGATGGTATAGTTCGTGCCATCGTCGCAACGGATCACATCGCCAGTTTGCGGGATATACTGAGAACCGTCGGACGGCACATTGATGGAACCGTCGGCATTTCTGGTCAGCGGGGAGCGCCCGTCGGTGTCCGGCGTTTCTGAACCGCCTGCATCCATGCTAAAGCCCAGCTTTTCCGCCGTGCGATACAGCAGGATGGACAGATTGCCGCGGGAAATGTACTGCTCCTGCAATGCCTCTCTGGGGGCAATGCCGTATTGGACAGCGGCATCCAGCGCAGTCTCATAGGACCACTCAAACGGGACCAGATTGCCGCAGCACCGCAGCAGGACCGTACAGGCAGCGGCAGGCGTCACCAGTCCGTCCGGGCCGTAGCTGCCGTCACTGTAGCCTTTGACATAATACATGGAAGCGCAGTAGCCAACATACACTCTGGCCCAGTCCGGCACATCTGTGAACTTGCACTGGCTGGAATAGTACGTTTTGTCGGCCATGAGATGTTCCTGGTTAACAGTCAGTCGGGAAGCGATTACAGCCAGTTCTGCACGGGTCAGGGGTTTCTCCAGCTGCAAATCGCCGGAAGCGTTGCCTTGCAGGATACCTTTAACCTGCAAAAACCGGCTGGCAGTAGCAATCTCACTGTCCAGGGACCCGGCCAGCGCCGGGATGGCCAGGGTGAATGTCAGCAGGACAGACAGCAGCAGCGTTACCATACGTTTCATTATGAATTCCTCCTCTTTTTCTTTTCGGGTGGTCTGTTGCCAGTATACTGGAAACTCTCGCCATTGTCAAAAACTGCTGTTTTTCAGCGGCTTTCCAATAGGTGTTTCCAGTCCCGGCGGCTATACAAGATTCTCAGCACAGAAACAGTGGCAGTTGCAGAATGTACTGTAAAGAAAACGGTATAGTTCTTAACAAATAGTCTGCGAATCGCTGTTTCCGGCAGGATATCTTCTGGAATCATTGGATGGCGTTCCGGCATTTGATGCAGTGCGGCAAGCTCCTGCTGAATGGCCCGCAGCAGATTTTTGGCTGCATTGGGTTCCCGCAGCGTCCCGGAGAGATACTGCATGATTTCTTCCAGGTCCAGTACTGCCGGTTCTGTCAGTTCGACTTTATATTGCATCAAATCCAAACTTCCTTTCCAGGTGAGCAAAGACCTCCTCGGCATTCCGGGTACGACCGGCGCGGCTGGCCTCCAAACCCTGCATTAGTTTCTGACGCAGATCTTCCAGACCCGCCAACCGCTCGTATTCGGCGTTGGAGAGGACTACCAGATCACCAGTACCATTTTTTGTGATAAATACCGGCTCCTGATAGGTGTTGCAAAACTCGGAGATCTCATTGTAATGGTTCCGCAGGTCCGAGCTGGGGCGAATATTCGGCATGGTGTTGCACCTCCATATCTGATATATACATATTATATCAGAATATCGATATGCTGTCAAGCCCTATTTTTACGATAATTTTGCCGTCACACACCACCGATAGCTGGGTTCGTTGGCCACGCAGGTGATCAGCGTCAGCTGGTTTTGGGCTGTGGCGTCCAACACCGAAACCTTGGTGCTGAGAATCTTTTCCACCGCGTACACCTGATAAGTGCGCGTTCCCAGCTTGGTAGTCAGCTTGATGGTATCGCCGGGGTCCAGGGTGTGAATTTTTCCGAAGTAGGTATTCACACCGCGATTGTGACCGGCCAGACACACGTTGCCGTCCCAGATACTTGTATTCTCAAAATGGCCCACGCCTTTGGCCAGGGAGCTGTCGCTGGTGCCTTCATAGACCTTTACGGACAGGTCGATAGACGGGATGGACAGAGTAGCCAGATGGCCGCCGCTGTAATAGAGGGAATCAATTACCGGCGTGTAGCCCGTTGTACTGCTGCTGCCGCCATTGTCCGTACCGGGCAGGGACGGCACAACCGAGGTATTGGGCAGGCTGGTACTTCCGCCGCCCGACGAACTGCCATTGCCGGGACCGGTGTAAATCTGCCCGTCCCGGATCAGATTGGGGGTCAACAGCTCACCGCTGCCGAGAACATAGGATGTGGGCGAACCAAAGGCCGGGGGAATCAAGGCAGCGTTTTTACTGCGGTCTACATTGGCCGGGGCATCGGTGGTGACATAGATGGTGTCATCCGAGGTGGGGCGGCCATAGAGCGGATCGCCCGGCGCATCAAAGGAATACTCCAGCGCCATGGCGGGGATCACGGCCATGGCTGTAAAACAGCTGGCCGCGACGATTTTTATGATCTTGTCTTTCCACATTACTCATACCCTCGTTTCTTATTGATATAGTGGCGATACTGCTTGTAGCCAAAGTATCCGGCAGCGCCCAGACCGGCGAGGGCCACGGGAAGCAGGAGCAGCGCCCAGGGGAAGGAGAAACCTTCTTCCGTGCTTTCCTGGGCGGCCTCAGCATCGGGCTGGGGTTCTGCCTGGGTGGGCGTATCTGTCAGCGTGGCGTCCTCCTCTACGGGCAGAGTGGGCGCGGGGTCGGTGCTGGAGAAAATGGCGGTATAGGTGATGACGTCGCAGTTCACGCGCGTGACCGCGCCGTGATAGCTGGCTGTCACCACATAGCCGGTGGCGTACTGGCTGGTGGCCGTGCCGGTATAGCTGGCGGTAGCCGTATAGCGTATGGCCATGTCATAGCCGTCCTGTTGGGTGGTGGCGGCGTTCTGCCATTGCACATCGGCCAGCGTCAGCGTCCGGCCATTGTCCGTGATGGTCTTGGGAATCAGGGACACGTCCGCAGCCGACAGATTGGGATAGGTGCGCGTAGCGGAGACAGTCCGGGAGCTGCTGCTGTACCCTGCGGCCTCCACGGTGATGGAGGTGTGATCCAGCTGCAAGACTCCGGC
>CALWXC010000032.1 GCA_944385415.1 uncultured Oscillospiraceae bacterium
TCAAGGATGCCGGCCCCTACGTCCATCATGACCGATGGTGCCTACCGGCGGCGGGACACATAGGTCCCGCCCTACGAGATCATACGAACCCTCTCCCGGCGGGGCTGAGGGGCCGAAGGCCCTCTCACCGCAACAATGCGGAGCATGGATTGAGAACTTTATCGTACTCCTTTAGAACTACTGCACCAAACTACTATTAAAAACTCAAAATCCCAACATTTAAAAGTTTTACTCGATTTTTTTCAAAAAATCGTGGGGTCCAGGGGCAAAGCCCCGGTCGCCCGTCGCAACGGGCGAAACACCCGCGCCTCGCAAGGCGCGAAACACCCGCCCGTCGCAACGGGCGAAATCCCCTTACCGATGCACCAGCTCGTGAATGGCCCGCAGGTCTCCGGCCAGCTTGTCGAAGACTTCGGGGCGCAGGGATTGGGGACCGTCACAGAGGGCGTGTTCCGGGTCGTTGTGGACCTCGATGATCAGGCCATCGGCACCGGCGGCCAGGGCGGCTTTGGCCAGGGGCGGCACCAGCTTGTATTTGCCGGCGGCGTGGCTGGGGTCCACCAGAACAGGCAGATGGGACAGCTGCTTGAGAACGGGAACGGCGGTAACGTCCATGGTGTTGCGGGTGTAGGTCTCGAAGGTCCGGACGCCGCGCTCACAGAGAATGACATTCTCGTTGCCGCCGGCCATGATGTATTCGGCGCTCATGAGCAGTTCTTCGTAGGTGGCGGACAGGCCGCGCTTGAGGAGAATGGGTTTTCTAAGCTCTCCCAACACCTTGAGCAGTTCAAAATTCTGCATGTTCCGGGCGCCCACCTGAATCACATCCACATCGTCGAAGCAGTCCAGCTGAGAGGCGTCCATGATCTCGGTGACAATGGGCAGGCCGGTGACCTTCTTGGCGATGGACAGAAGCCGGATGCCCTCGTTGCGCAGGCCCTGGAAGGAGTAGGGGGAGGTACGGGGCTTGAACGCGCCGCCGCGGAGCATGGTGGCGCCGCTGGCCTTGACCTGCTGGGCAATGGTGCAGATCTGCTCCTCGGACTCCACGGAACAGGGACCGGCAATGAGGGTCAGAGAGCCGCCGCCGACGGTGGTGCCGCCCACCTTGACCACAGTGTCGGCGGGGTGGAATTTCCGGTTGGCGTTTTTGTAAGGCTCCTGGACGCGCTTTACATCATCGACAATGTCGAGAGATGCAATCAGATTGATGTCCAGATGGGACGTATCGCCCACCAGGCCCCAAATGGTCTGGTTGACGCCGACGGAAGGATGGATGGAAATGTGGCGTTCTTCCAGCCAGGAGCGCAGACGGTCCAGCTGTTGTTGGTCGGGGTTTTTCTTGAGAATGACAATCATGGTGTTTCCCTCCGTTATTCATGGTACAAAAAAAGGACCCGCAGCGGTTGCGCTGCAGGTCCGTTACATGCCTACCGATAGAAGCATTCCATCAGCTTGCGACCTGTTTTTGGCAACCACAAAAAGCCTTACCACCAAAAAAGTAGGTAAAGCTGAAGCTATAAAAGCCGTATGCAGTTGCGATCAGAGAACGCAGCATGTGAAAAAACTCCTGTCTTGCTTTAGATGGGTAAATCATAGCACGATTGCCACCGGAAATCCAGTGGTGAATAGTGACAAATCCACAGCAGGGAAGCGGCGGCATTCTTGGTGGTTTTTGGGGCGGCGGAAAAACAGAGAGATTTTTTGAAAAAACCTGTTGACATTGTAAAACCTCTGTGATATCATATTTGAGCAGTCGAGAGACGGCGAAACAAAATAGAGATGCGCGAGTGGTGGAATTGGCAGACTCGCTAGATTCAGGTTCTAGTGTGCATTACGCACGTGCGGGTTCAAGTCCCGCCTCGCGCACCAAAAATCGGAGCAAGGTACTCTTGCTCCGATTTTTTTTATTGTCCAATGCTTTTTCATAGGGGAGGAGCGTGTGGATGGCAGCGCCCATCCGGGCGGGCGCTGCCATCCATGACGCATTACTCGGCATGGACCAATTCCACACTGACCAGTTCCGGCCGGTTGTTGAACCGTACCGGCAGGATGCTGTTTCCGACACCGCGGCTGACAATCATGGTGGTGCCCTGTTCTGTGTACACTCCGCCGTCATACTTGGGGAAGAAGCCCTGATTGGGCGCAACCAGACCACCGACCCACGGTAGCCGGAATTGACCGCCATGGGCATGGCCGGAGAGTACCAAGTCCATTTCCGCAGCCACATAGGCGTCGAAGTACTCAGGCCGGTGAGACAGCAGAATCCGATAGTCTGCCGCCAAATTCAGATTGCGGAGTTTCGTTTCCAGCATACTTTGCTGAATGGAGGCGTTCCGGTCCGTGAAATCCGGGTCATCCAGCCCCACCAGCTGGATGGTTTCGCCGTTCCTTGTCAGCAGTACCACCTCATCATGGAGGACAACGACGGAGTGTGCAAGCAGCATCTGTTCCAGCGCTGGAAACTGGTCCACCAGCCGTGCCTCATGGTTGCCGGTCACATAGTAACAGGGCGCGACGGCGGTCAGCTCCCGGATCAGGTCTTCCAAAATGGCAAGATTTGGATGCCGGGAATCCAGCAAATCCCCGGTGAATACAATGCTGTCCGGCTGTTCCGCGGCAATCTGCCGGACAAGCTGCCGGTTGTGGTCACCATACTCGGCGTTGTGGAAATCGGACACCACCACCATACGATAGTGATCAAAGGCGGCGGGCAGGCGGCTGCTGGTAACGGTATATTGCGTCGTTCCCACGGTGATGTTCCCCCAGATCGTCCAGGGCACCAGCACGGCCGTGACCGCTGCCAGGGAAAGCAGGCAGACCTTCTTTTGTTTTGACATGAGACTACCTCCACATCGGTTTTGATTGTCCCACTATACTATAATGACGCTCTGTTTGCAAGACAGCGCCCGGCGCGGCTTCGGGGGCCGCACCGGGTATTTGTGACAATTGGACAGAAATCCACCACCAGTGGACACTTTTTGTCCGACCGGTGTCTTGACACCTCTGTTTTTCACTACTATAATAAAGAAAAACTACGCACGGGGCGTCAAATCACAGAGATTCGAGGTTGTTTCTTATGTATCGTATCAAAACGCTCAACAAGATCTCGGCGGCGGGGCTCAATCTGCTGGATCAGACCCGGTTCCAGGTAGGCGGGGACGTGGAGAATGAGGACGGCATTCTGGTCCGCTCGGCGGCCATGCATGACTATGTGTTCCCCGACGCCCTGCGGGCCATTGCCCGGGCCGGCGCCGGTACCAACAACATCCCCATTGACCGGTGTTCGGAGAACGGTATTGTGGTCTTCAACACCCCTGGCGCCAATGCCAACGCCGTCAAGGAGCTGGTCATTGCGGCGCTGCTGCTGGCGTCCCGGGACATCGTGGGCGGCTGCAACTGGGTTCGGGAGCAGGTGGCCGACGACAGTGTGAAGGTGGAAGACGTGGTGGAGAAGGGGAAGGCGGCCTTTGCCGGTCCCGAGCTGTACCACAAGACGCTGGGCGTCATCGGTCTGGGCGCCATCGGCGCACTGGTGTGCAACGTGGCCCTGGAGCTGGGCATGGACGTTTACGGCTATGACCCGTTCCTGTCGGTGGGGGCGGCCCTGCGGCTGGACCGCCATGTCCATGTGGTCCAGGACGTGGAGGAGCTGTACCGGGTATCCGATTACATCACCATTCACGTGCCCTATACCAACGATACGAAAGACTTTATCAACGCCGATACCATCGCCAAAATGAAGGGCCATGTCCGCATTCTCAATCTGGCCCGGGGCGGTCTGGTCAACGACGACGACATGTTGGAGGCACTGGAATCGGGCCGGGTGGCCCGGTACGTCACCGATTTCCCCGATGAAAAGATCTGCCGGGGGAAGAATGTCATTGCCATGCCCCATCTGGGCGCGTCCACGCCGGAGAGCGAGGAGAACTGCGCCCGGATGGCCGCCGATCAGCTGAAGGAATACCTGGTCAACGGCAATATCCGGAATTCTGTCAACCTGCCTACTGTGGTCCAGGAGTGGAGCGGCATCTGCCGTCTGTGCCTGATTCATAAGAATGTCCCGGCTATGCTGACCCAGATCACCACCATTCTGTCCGATGAGGGCGTCAACGTGGAAAACCTCACCAACAAGTCCAAAAAGGAGTACGCCTACACGCTGGTGGACGTCAACAGCCGGATTAAGGATGATGTGGCCGATGAACTGCGGGCCATTCCCGGCATGATCCGGGTCCGGGTGCTGAATCACTGATTTTTGACAAAAAATCGGAAAAGGGATTGACAAGATGGAATCTGTGTGGTAAAATGCTTTCTGTGCTCAGTGAGCATGTGACATAGATGCGCGAGTGGTGGAATTGGCAGACTCGCTAGATTCAGGTTCTAGTGTGCATTACGCACGTGCGGGTTCAAGTCCCGCCTCGCGCACCATCTTTGTCAAACTTCATATTGTACGCGCGAGTGGTGGAATTGGCAGACTCGCTAGATTCAGGTTCTAGTGTGCATTACGCACGTGCGGGTTCAAGTCCCGC
>CALWXC010000033.1 GCA_944385415.1 uncultured Oscillospiraceae bacterium
GTGCCCGCTTCGCCTGTGGACTCGCTATCTGCGGCGCCTTCAGCAGTTTCTCCGCCATCCTGGCTTTCAGCATTTTCCTCAACCAGTGTTTCGGGGAAGTAGATCTCCTGAAGCGTCTTGTCCTGCTCAGCCAGCAGTTCCTCGGCCAGCTGGTCGTTGTTGCGGGAGATCAGCGCCACATGGGCCACGCCGTCATTTTCCATCTCAGTAATGATACGGGCCTGCTCCGGGCTTGCCAGCACAGTGATGGTGGCAGACTGCTGCGGCTCTTCGTCCTCGGTAGGCTCCTTGGTGTTGTCCACATTGATACCGTCAGAGTCGGTGACCGACAGCACCTTGACAAAGCGCAGCTCCGGCACCTCTTCCGCCGTCTCCAGGAAGTGATAAATGCGGATGATGTCGCCCGGCTGCAGCTTATCCGACAGGCCGGAGGCCAGCGTTTTCACAGTCAGCGAAATGGCGACCTTGCCAGAGGGGATGTCGTTGAGCGCCACATCCGAGGAAACAGGGACGGTACTGACCTTGCTGGTGAGGATATAGTCGCCTGCGGCCAGGTCGGCTGTTACATACAGGCCCTCCACATCCTCCATGCTGTGGGCCACATTGGACGGGAGATTGTACCCGCCCACTTCTACGACTTCGGCATTGTCGCTGGTGATCTTTTCGCCCTTCAGCACCGGCTGGGTGATGCGGACGATCTCCGTCTTGCCGTTGGTCTGCCGGGCAATGGTGGGTAGTGCCACAAATGCGATGACTGCCGCCAGAACCAGGGACAGAATGCCGAAGATAAATCGGTTGTTGAGTTTCATAAGCATCTCTCCTGTCATAAAAATAGTTCAGCCAGCGTCGCCACAGAGCAGCCGCAGGCCAGAAAAGGTAAAAACGGGATCGCAATAGGCTGTTTGTCCCGAAAGAGCCGCCGGAACAGCAGCACCACCGGCATGGCAAAGCCGGCGGCCACCAGGAATACCAGCGCCATGCCGGAGGGACCATAGACCAGGCCCAGCACCCCGCAGAATTTGATGTCCCCGCCGCCCATACCGCTGCCGCCGGTCGCCATAGCAGCGGCCAGCGGGATGCAGAAGCCCAGCAGCGCACCCACCAGAGCCTCGGCCACAACGGGCCAGATGAAAATGGGCGTCCGGTCATACTCCAGAATGAAGTAGACCTGGATCAGCGGGGCCAGCGCGGCCAGGGGGATAAAAAAGACGAGCGCCCGGTCGGGCACCCGCCTGTATAGGATATCGTAGACGGCAAAGCCCGTCACCACCAGAAAAACAGTGAGCAGGTATGCCATCCACACATTACTCTCGATTGGTGTACCAGTCATCATAGAGGCTCCCGTCAATGGAAACATAGTCATTCAGGTTGATACTCAGCATCCCGTCCGGCGTCCAGGTATCCCAGACCTGGGTGAAGACGGTGTAGTTCGTCGCATCCGGGAACCAGATGGGGGTAAAGTGCACTTCCCGGCTGTAAGTAGAGAACTCATTGGGCTGGAAGGTGAATTTGGCGCTCCGGCCGCTGGACACTCGCTGCAGAAGGCGGAGATAGGTTTCATACTGGAACTCCGGGAACACCGAAAAGGCCGTCTGCGGATGGGTGATGTGGCTGGTGGGCGCGTCGGTGGAGAGCGTGGCGGTAACATCCTGCTTGACGCCGTACCCGCTCTTCATGGACTTTCCGGAGGCTGTCGGTACGATATCGTCCGGCATCAGGGACATAACGCCGCTGATGGAGGCAGAATAGCCGGTGTACTCATATTCCCAATAGCCTTCATCGACCCAGTGCCCGCCGTCTTCCCCATGGTCGCACCAGACCCATACCGGCACCCAATAGCAGCTCCAGACGCCCCAGTTGGCGGTAAGCTTCTGCGTTTCGTTGGGCAGGGACGGTACCGTATAACCGGGGTTGGTATCAGTTGCCACCGGGTCGGGCGGAATATGCTCATTCAGATCCACGATTTCCGCCACAAAGGTATCCTGGGCGGTATAGGCCCCGCTGACGGATACCGTGATGGTGACTGTCTGCGGTGTGGAAGGGGTGTGCCACTTGACCCAGACCACCTGGCTGTCACCTGCGGGGATCACCACATCGTTGACTCGGTAGGTGGTGCCGAGGATGTGGAAGGTCACCGAAGCGGGATTATCCGGCGTCAGGTCGGTATCCGTCCGCAGGGTGACAGAGGTAATGACATCAGTATCTACCCGGTACTCCACATCGGGGGCTTCAATATCTCCCTCGGGCGGGGCTTCATCAAACCAGACGATGCCGACGCCCAGTGTATTGATGATGTCGGAATTGTTCTGCGTCCCGGTGGTGTTGCCGGTCCAGGCGGAAATACCAAGGTCACTGAACTCCAAAAACATTGCCAGCGGCAGGTTCTTATGGGTCAGCGAGGTCATGGTCCGGCGCAGGTTGCCGCCGGACATCTGATCGTAAAGGCCAGCCTCGGTGGCCGTCATGCAGTAATACTGGCCGTTGTGGGTAAAGTAGGCGATGGGCTCGATCAGTAGCTTATATTCGCCGGCGATCATCCGCTCATAGTCCACGCCCGCAGCCTGGGCAACCATCATGCAGGCGTACTCTGAGCAGAAGTACCGCTTGATGGCGTCAATGTTGCTCTGGTCCTTGCTGCTGACGATGGTGGGCATGGACTGCGCGGGCTTGATGCAGGAATAGGCCACCCCGGACTGGAGGGAGAGGCCGGAGCCGCTCAGGTACTGCAGCTTGTTGACCTTGCCGAAATGGAGGATACTGCTTTTCTGCGTCCGGTTGGAAAAGTCGAGCGGTGAGGACACGGCAGCACCGCTTGCTGCGTCTACAACCGTGATACGCACGCCATCGTTGCCGGGATTCCAGAAGTTTGAGGATGTGCCTTGCCCCATCCCGCCGCCGCCACCGTCAATGTTCCCGTTGCCTCCTGATGCAAATGCCGTGGAAGGGACGAGACAGAACACCAGGGCGAGGCTGCATAAGAGGGCGAGAAGTCGTTTCAAATACATCACGCTCCGTTCTTCTTGAAAATAAGAAGGCCGCCACAATCCTGTGACGGCCCTTCAGGTCCATATTCAGTTGTAGGTGGTCAGCCGCCCATGTTGCCGACCTGCTTGTTCAGATCGCCGTCGCTGTCGCCGGTGGACTGCTGCACATCGCCGGGGACTACCCAGCCAAATACCGGATCATAGACAGCGCCGCTGCCATTGCTGGAGCCGGGGGCCGGCTCATTGCTGGAAGTGGATTCCTCTGCGGGAGGAGCAGTGACTTCCGGTACTGCCGGGTCGGGATTGACCTCATGCTCTTCGCCGGGGTCTTCGATCTCCCTCTTGCCTTCCGGCACAGGGGGAGGCGTTTCTTCCGGCTTCTCCGTATCGGTAAAGTCGATTTCAACCTCGCCCTCGGATTCTGAGGTCACCTTGGGATATTCCTCTTCGGCGCTGGAAGACTGACCGGGCGCATAGGCATCTGCGCCCCCGCCTCCGTCGCCAGACTGCACACCGCCATCCGACCAGTCGCTGCTGGTGCTGCTGGGCGGGGATTCATCCGGCCGGAATTCATCCGTGCGGTCCCGGCTCACGAACCAGCAGACGCCCAGGATGGCGACGCAGAGGACAGCCAGGGCCGAAACAATAAAGCCTTTGGATTGGAAAAACTTCTTCATGTGTGTCCACACTCCTTTTTGCTGTTATATAAAGCCTATACTGCGGAGCTGACTGGAATTTCAACAGCGCCGCTAAAATTTGGTGTTGTGGTAGCCGGTCAGCTCCACCCGCTGTGTGATGGTGGGGTAGCTGTGGCCGAACATTCGGATGTAAAAATCTACATCACAATAGAAAACATATTCCACCCGGTCGCCCACCACATTGAACTCCAGGCTGATGTCGGATACCTCATAGTCCTCGGTGGAAAGCGGGATCTTCTCCGCCAGGCCGCCGGCGACAGTGGCCTCCAGCATTTCCGTATAGTCATTGCTGGAATAGAGGGTGCGCAGGTACTCCTCGAAGTTGGTTTCCCGCTGGGAGCGGTAGGTGTCCGCA
>CALWXC010000034.1 GCA_944385415.1 uncultured Oscillospiraceae bacterium
TTCAATCGTGGGCGGGCTCCATGTGGTCATCGCACACTGTCCGCGATCCCTGTATAACTCCAATGGAAAAGGTTATGGGGCTTGTCAAGGTACAAAAAGAGCGTGCAGACCGGCTACGGAATCCCATGCCATGTCTGTACGCCCTATATATAGGAGATGGCGGCCAAATTTCTGCAAATCCTGTGCCTTTTGATGAGTTTTTTTAAGCGACGCCATTTTCAGTGGCAGAAATATACTATATATAGATGATATTTCTTGACTAACGCAAGATATTGTGCTACACTGTTTCTGTAATTGATTTTTGTGCGTTTTCCCCTTGTGGGATACAGACTTAGTTTCTGTACCGCGGATTGAAAAATCTGCATTGCACACGCAGTCAAGATTGTACTTGTGCCAGTAGTATTACTGCGCCCCTCTGGGCCGGTATATTACTGGCTTTTTTTATTTTCCGGGACTTTTGCTCCCGTCAGCGAGGATGACTTTGGTTCATAGGCAGCTATGGACATCAGGCGTTACGCCCATTGTCACCCTCGCTTTTTTTCTGCCCAAATGCCGGAAACGGCTTTGAGGATATACCAAAATTACAGAAAGGCAGGTATGAACATGAATGTAAAAAAGCGGAGTCAGGAGTCTCTGACGAGTAAGAGGAAACCGATGGAGAGCTGGCGGCAGTATCAGAAACTGAACCAGTCCGCACAGAAGCATTGCCCGGTGATTCGGGCGCCCGTCATTCCCCGCAGGACGCGGAGGGGGTGTTGAGTATGCCGGTAGGCAGTGTGGCTGTCAAAGAGCGGCATCAGCCCATGGTGCTGGTGGATACGGCAGGCTTGTCCGAAGAAGAATGGCTTGCCTACCGCCGGAAAGGTATTGGAGGCAGCGATGTTGCAGCTCTGCTGGGCATTTCACCGTGGCGGACGGCCCGGGATCTGTTTTATGACAAGCTGAACATTGCCGTGGTCGAGGACCATGAGGACAACTGGGTGGCCCTGGAGATGGGACACCTGTTGGAACCGCTGGTGGCGAAGATCTTCCAGCACCGGACCGGCTACAAGGTCTATCAGATCAAAAAGATGTTCCAGCACCCGAAGTATCCCTGGATGCTGGCGGATGTGGACTACTTTGTAGAACTGCCGGACGGCACCACCGCTATTCTGGAGATCAAGACCACAAACTACAACGCCAAAGATAACTGGTGGCTGGACGGTGAGGAAACCATTCCGGCCTATCCTCATAGAGCTTTTCACACAGTTCCTCGGTGGTCAGACCCTCGATGGCGTATTTCCGCTTGACGATGTACTGCACCATCAGCTCTTTGAGCAGTGTGGTGGCCCGCTCGGCGTTTCCCTCGCCGGCCTCGGCAATGGTGGAGGCGTGGTTTTCAGCAAAATACCGCTGCATATCCTCCAGCACCTGGTCGTAGGTCAGGTCCTGGTTGGCCGCCGGCGCGAAGAATATGTCGTTGAGATTATTCATCGGCGTCATCCTCCTCGAACTCGTCCTCGTCGTCCGCATCCTCTGCCGCCTGCTCAGCCAGCTCCATCTGCTCCAGGGCGTCCAGCACCTTGTTAAGTGAGGCGGTGTACTTGGGATTGCAGTATTTGATGGCCTGGAACATCCCGCCCTCGGTGGCGCAGCGGTCGATCTCCTTACCATAGGGCAGAAGGCCGTCAAAGCCGCCGATGATATAGCCCATTTCATCCAGGGCGTGGAAGGGGCGGGCCATGCCGGCGAAGGTCATGTGCTGGTCATAGTGGAAACGGCCATCCACCAGCAGGGGCTGATGGGCTTTCAGGTAGTTGACGCCCTTCAGGTCGGGGGTGAGCAGGCGGATGACCAGATCGCCGGACTCAATCGCTGCCGGGGTAAACACATTGGTCATGTTGGAACTGCAGTCCAGGATGACGAAATCCACCAGCCTGGCGGCGGCGTTGACCAGCTGGAGTACCATAGCATATTTGACTTCCGGATAGCTCAGCGGATTTTCGCCGGCGGAATAGCCCATCAGGCCGATGAAAGGATAGCTTTTGAGCACCGTAACATGGCTTGCCACCAGTGTAGTGTCGATCTCCACGCTGCTCAGGACCTGCCCCACCGAGGCGTTGGTCTGGATGATCTGCTCCGGCAGCCAGACCGGGAGCATGGGGACGCTGATCTCCGCGTTGATGATGATGGCTTTCCGCTTGTCGCGGGTCAGGGCTTTTGCCAGGATGCAGGAAAACATACTTTTCCCGCTCCCCGGGCTGCCCCAGACAGTAATGACTTTTCCCATAGGAAACTCCTTTCCCAAGGGTGGAATGCCCTTGACTTTTTGCAAAACAAATGTACAATATAAGATAGATTATCATAAAATGAATTATGATAAAGGAGGCGTTAACATGAAGTTTATCGGCAGACAACGAGAACTGGAGTCTCTTGAAAGGGAATACCAAAAAGACAGCAGCTTTGTTGTGATTTACGGCAGGCGGCGTGTAGGAAAAACAACGCTGATTAAAGAATTTATCAAGGGTAAGCTGGCATTCTACTTTCTCGCAACGGAAGAAGTGGAATCACAAAGCATAAAACGGCTGTCTGGTGTTGTGTCCCGGGTAACACAGAATCCGTTGCTGCAGCGTGCAGCCTTTTCCGACTGGCTGGATTTGTTCCATATCATTGCGGAATTCCGGCCGGAGGAAAAGAAAGTCCTGATTATTGATGAATTTCCTTATCTGGTTAAGTCCAATCCGGCGTTCCCGTCTATTCTGCAAAACGCATGGGACGAGGTCCTCAAGGACAGCAATGTGATGCTGATTCTTTGCGGCTCCTTGATTGGAATGATGCAAAAACACGCGCTGTCTTATGACAGCCCCCTGTATGGCCGCCGGACTGCACAGATCCGGTTGGCGCCTTTGCCGTTCCCGGATGTGTATGCTGCTCAGCATCTTTCTTTTGAGCGTGCGGTGGAGCAATATGCGATTACCGGCGGCGTACCCAAATATCTGGAATTTTTCAACGATCAGGAAGGACTGCTGGAACAGTTGGAGTCTGCGGTTCTCTCGAAGAACGGTTTTCTGTATGAAGAACCAAACTTTCTGCTGAAAGATGAAGTGGTATCCGCTGTCAACTATTTTTCCATTATCCGCGTGATGGCGGATGGAAACCACAAGTTGGGGAAAATTGCGGGAGCTCTGGGGACAGAAACTTCCGCGCTGACGCCATATCTTTCCACGCTCAGCGACCTTGGCTTTGTCGTGAAGGAAACGCCGGTTACGGAGAAAAATCCGGAGAAGTCCCGTAAAGGCCTTTATTTCATCTCTGATAACTTTGTGCGTTTCTGGTTCCGGTATGTCTATCCATATAAAGGGGAACTGGAACTGGACAATACGCAGATTGTTCTGGATGAAATCCGAAAAGACTTCGTACAGAAGTTTGTGGCCTTCGCCTATGAAGATATCTGCAGATCCATTTTTGCAGACCTTTGCAGGGAAGGTGCCATTGACTTTGTTCCCTCGCGGATCGGAGCTTACTGGCTGAATGATTTGGACAGCGATACGGAAATTGATGTGATGGCGGTGGACCATCAAAACAAGCGATTCTTTGCCGGCGAGTGCAAATACCACAATAAGCCGGTGGATGCGCCTGTCTTTTTTGCTCTCCGCGATAAGGTGCAGGCTTCTGGCGAAATCCAAAAGGTATGGAAAGGCTATCAGCCTATTTTTGGGATATTTTCTAAAAGCGGTTTTACCCAGCGTCTTGTTGACTTGGGCAAAGAAAATCCGCAGCTTTTCCTGATTAACGAGGATCATCTTTCTACCCAGCAGTGAGGAATCGGGCGGTGAATCTGTTCACCGCCCATTTTTATTCGCCGTCTTCCGGGATGCTGTCCGCAGGAGTTGTTTCCACACCGCCTTCCGTATTCTCGGTGCCCGCTTCGCCTGTGGACTCGCTATCTGCGGCGCCTTCAGCAGTTTCTCCGCCATCCTGGCTTTCAGCATTTTC
>CALWXC010000035.1 GCA_944385415.1 uncultured Oscillospiraceae bacterium
AAATTCCCGCGCCTCGCAAGGCGCGAAACACCCGCCCGCCGCAGCGGGCGAAATTCCCGCGCCTCGCAAGGCGCGAAACACCCGCCCGCCGCAGCGGGCGAAATTCCCGCGCCTCGCAAGGCGCGAAGCACCCGCCCGCCGCAGCGGGCGAAATTCCCTCTCAATGCAGTATCGAAAACAGGAGGTATAGGACTATGGGTACTTTATTTGGAACGGACGGCATTCGCGGTATTGCCAACGATACATTGGACAACGTGCTGGCCTACCGGGTGGGCCAGGCCACGGCGTATCAGCTGTGGCAGCAGAAGGGCAGCCAGCCGGTGGTGGCCATCGGTAAGGATACGCGCATTTCCTCGGATATGCTGGAAGCGGCCCTGAGCGCGGGCCTGTGCGCCGGCGGCGCCACGGTGGTGCAGCTGGGCGTGGTACCCACGCCGTCGGTGGCCTATCTGACGGTGAAGCACCATGCCGATACGGGCATTGTCATCTCCGCGTCCCATAACCCCTTTGAGTATAACGGCATCAAAATGTTCTCCGGCCAGGGCTTCAAGCTCAACGACCAGCTGGAGGAGGCCATTGAGCGGATGGTTCTGGCCCGCGGCCCCATTCCGGTGCGCATGGGCGCGGACATCGGCCAGATCTTCAACGGCCACCACACGCTGGAGGAGTACACGGCCCATCTGGTGAGCACGGTCACGGAGGAAATCCACGACCTGCGCATTGTCATCGACTGCGCCAACGGCGCGGCATCCAAAACGGCCCGGCGGATTTTCAACCGGTTCGATTGCAGCGTGACGTATATCCATGACCGCCCCAACGGCACCAACATCAACAACGGCTGCGGCTCCACCCATCTGGAGGACCTGGCCAAGCGGGTGGTGGAAGGCGCCTACGACGTGGGTATTGCCTTTGACGGCGACGCGGACCGCTGCCTGGTGGTGGACGAGAGAGGACGCACCGTGGACGGCGACCAGATCATGGCCATCTGCGCCGCCCGCCTGAAAGCCCAGGGTAAGCTGCAAAACAACGGCTTTGTGGCTACCATCATGTCCAACCTGGGCCTGCACAAGTTCGCCAAGGAGCACGACATGAACCTGCTGTGCAGCGGCGTGGGCGACCGCCATGTGCTGGAGCTGATGCGCGAGAAGGGTCTGATTCTCGGCGGCGAGCAGTCGGGCCATATCATCTTCCTCAACCATATGACCACCGGCGACGGCCAGTTGGCCGCCTTGCAGTTCCTGCAAATCCTCAGCGCTTCCGGCATGACCGTCAGCCAGCTGGCGGCTACGGTGCCCCAGTATCCCCAGCACCTGGAGAACGTCAAGGCGCCCTTTGAGAAGGCCGACAAGCAGGCCCTGCTGGAGAGCGACGGCGTGAAAGCCGCCATTGCAGAGGCCGAGGCCATGCTGGGCGAGGAGGGCCGCGTTCTGGTCCGTCCTTCCGGCACCGAGGCCCTCATCCGCGTCATGGCCGAGGCCGGTACCCAGGAATTGGCTGAGAAAGCCGTGGCCCTGGTGGCTGCCAGTGTCGAAAACGCACAAAAGGGAAATTAAACAATAAAAAAATTTTATTGCTATTGACAAATTGTGCCGTACTGCATATAATAACCGCATAAAGGAAGTCACCCATGAAGCAAAGCGATATCACTGCATTGTCCGATGAGCAGCTGTGCAGCGCCTGTTCCGACCGGAACGGCGCCATGGAAGAACTGTTGCGCCGCCATGAAAAATTGGTGCGCCGCTGTGCCCGGTCCTACTTTCTGGCCGGCGCCGACGGCGACGACCTGATTCAGGAAGGCATGATCGGTTTGCTCCATGCGGTTACGCACTTTGACCCAAAGCGCGAGGCGTCGTTCCGTACCTTCGCCACCGCCTGTATCCGCCACCGGCTGATTTCCGCCGTGCGGTCGGCGGGTTCGGCCAAACATCTGCCATTGAACGACGCGCTGCCGCTGCATACCTTCTCTTTGGATGCTCCGCCTGATGAAGGAAACCCACCGCCCACGTTGCAAAGCCCCGAGGAACTGTTGATCGGCCGGGAAGAATTCGCAGAATTTCAGCGTCGCCTGTCCGGCGTCCTGACTCCATTGGAGCAGCAGACGCTGGAGCTCTACCTGGAAGGATTATCCTATCTCGAGATCGCGCAGTTTCTCCATAAGTCCACCAAGAGCGTGGACAATGCCGTACAGCGAATCCGTCACAAGATCGCACGGCTCCAACCCCCGGCGTCAACGGCAAAGCCGTTCGCAAATATCATCTGACCCTGGTTTTGACGACCAACAAGCATTTTTTGTGGGCATCTTCGCAGGGCAAATCACTAAGAAGCAAAAGAGAGGTAACATCCAATGTACGAAGACAAGACTTTAGTTTGCCAGGAGTGTGGCTCCGAGTTCGTGTTCACCGCCGGTGAGCAGGAGTTCTACGCTGAGAGAGGCTTCCAGAACGAGCCCCGCCGCTGCAAGTCCTGCCGCGATGCTCGCAAGAACGCTGCCCGTGGTCCCAAGGAGTTCTTCACCGCTACCTGCGCTGCCTGCGGCGGCGAGGCCAAGGTGCCTTTTGAGCCCAAGTCCGACAGACCCGTGTACTGCAGCGACTGCTTCGCTCGCATGAAGGGCTAAGAGTCCCATCCCAACCAACCAGGGAGCCGCTGCGATCCGCAGCGGCTCTTTTTTCTCCCCGTGGAGGGGAACACCATAGTATGGAGGTGTATGTATGCTCAACGTATATGGGGCGCCGTCCACGCGGCAGGGGGGCCATGAAATGGCCTACGACCTGCTGACCCGGGCCTATGAACAGGTGGCGGGTTCGCCGCTGCCGCCCATTGACCGAACCGAGACAGGCAAGCCCTATTTTGTCCGCAACGCCTTGGAATTTTCCCTGACCCATACAAAGACCATGGCCTTTTGTGCATTGTCCAGCCATGTGGTGGGTATCGATGCGGAAACGGTGCGGCCGGTGCTGCCGCGGGTTCTGGAACGGACCATGAACCCGGCGGAGCTGGCGTGGATTGACGAACAGCCGGACCGGGACCGGGCGTTTTTGCAGCTGTGGACGGCCAAAGAGGCATGGGTGAAGCTGACGGGAACCGGGCTCCAGGGCTGCCCCAAAAGCGTTGTGCTGCAATTCCGGGAGGGACAGATTGGAGTGGAAAATACCCACGTCCATTTTTACAGCCGGGAGATCGACGGCGTCCTGGTGACGGTCTGTGCGCCTCTGGCAGAGACCGTGGCGTGGCAGATGGTCCAGCCCGACGGGATACATACCATTTAAAAAACGTCCACGGCGGTTTTGAGGAACCACCGTGGACGTTTTTTGTTTGCATGGGATGCGCGGCAGGGGAGAGGTGCAGTGTGCGGGCCGACGCCCCAGGGCAGTCTCTCTTGGCCCGTTGGGCCAATTCACCTTCTGTGAGCATCGGCCCCTACAGGGTGTATACGGTTCAATGGGCCATGCTGCACCCCGTCCGGGGCCGTCAAGGATGCCGGCCCCTACGTCCATCATGACCGATGGCGCCTATCGGCGGCGGGACACATAGGTCC
>CALWXC010000036.1 GCA_944385415.1 uncultured Oscillospiraceae bacterium
GATGCCGGCCCCTGCGACAGAGGAAAATCGGTACCATGCCGCAAGAACCAGCGTACCGGGGCAACCCCGTACCGCACCCCATCCGGGGCCGTCAGGGATGCCGGCCCCTACGGCGGAGGAAAAGCGGTACCATGCCGTAAGAACCAGCGTACCGGGGCAACCCCGTACCGCACTCCACCCGGGGCCGTCAAGGATGCCGGCCCCTACGGCGGAGGAAAAACGGTACCATGCCGTAAGAACCAGCGCACCGGGGCAACCCCGTACCGCACTCCACCCGGGGCCGTCAAGGATGCCGGCCCCTACGGCGGAGGAAAAACGGTACCATGCCGCAAGAACCACCGTACCGGGGCAACCCCGTACCGCACCCCATCCGGGGCCGTCAGGGATGCCGGCCCCTACGACAGAGGAACCCCATCCACCAACACTAAGGAGGTAACAAAACCATGGGCAACACCATCAATCTGGCAACCAAATACGCCGCCGCCGCGCAGGAGCGGTTTTACAAGGATTCCTTTACCCAGTCTTCCTTCTCCAAGGACCTGGATATGGAATTTACCGGCGTGCGTACCGTCAAGGTCTACGAGGTGGACACCGCACCCCTCAACGATTACACCCGCAGCGGCGCCAACCGCTACGGCACCCCCCAGGAGCTGACCGACAATCTCCAGGAATACATCATGACCCAGGACAAGGCGTTTACCTACACCATCGACAAGGGCAACGCCCGGGAACAGTTCAACGTCAAGCAGGCCGGGGCCTCCCTCAAGCGGCAGCTCCGCGAGGTGGTCACCCCCTACATTGACCGCTACCGTATGAACGTCTGGGCCAAAAAGGCCGGTATTATCACCGCCCTCACCGCCGCCCCCGACAAGTCCACCATTGCGGGCCTGATTATGGACGGCACCGTGGCCCTGGATGAAGCATTGGCCCCCACCGAGGGCCGCACCCTCTACATCACCGCCGGGTATTACAAGATGCTCAAGCTCTGCGACGAATTTCTCACCGTGGAAAAGCTGGGCCGGGAGGCCCTGGCACGGGGCATCGTCGGTGAGTTCGACGGCATGGCCGTCAAAAAAGTGCCCTCCAGCTACATGCCCAAGGATGTCTATTTTATGATTGTCACCAAGGGCAGCGCCATCTCTCCCATGAAGCTCAACGACTACAAAATCCACTCCGATCCCCCCGGCATCTCCGGTGATCTGGTGGAGGGCCGCGTGATCTTCGACGCCTTTGTGAAAGGCTCCAAGGCCGCCGGTATCTATGTGGCTGCCGCCAATGGTACCGTCAGCGCCGCGCCCACCATTTCCATCAGCGGCCATCAGGCCACAATCAGCGGCACCGGTACGGTGCTGTACACCATCGACGGCAGCGACCCCCGCTACAGCGCCAGCGCTCAGACCTACAGCGACGCCGTCACCGTGGAGAGCGGCGACGTGGTCCGCGCCTGCGCCATCGACGGGGAGAAGTTCTGCTCCCCCGTGGCCGAGAAGGTGGACGAGGAGTAAGGGCTGTCTGCGGGGGAACCGGAACCCCCGCCGCGCCGTCCGCCCCTCGTAGGGCGCGGCATCCTTGACGCGCCCAGGCTGCACCACCGGCCGGGGCCGTCAGGGATGCCGGCCCCTACGCCAGTAGTGGTCGGCAGTGCGGTGCAGCGGCGGGACACATGGGTCCCGCCGTGTCGTCCATCCCTCGTAGGGCGCGGCATCCTTGACGCGCCCGGGCTGCACCACCGGCCGGGGCCGTCAGGGATGCCGGCCCCTACAAAGGTGTCGGACCGTTTTTCCCATCCATTGACGGGCGGCGGCGCAATCGCAGCCGGTACCGTTTCGGGATGGTTCCCCGCACCCCGCCCACAGGCGGGAGCGGGGAACCATGGGGCCGCCGCGGCGGCCCCGGGGATTCCGTCCGCTGCGGAGGACGGTTTGGGACGATTGGGGAGTTCGCGCCGTGCGCGGCGCGGGTGTTTCGCTGGCTGCGGCCAGCGGGTGTTTCGCCCCGTGCGCGGGGCGACCGGGGGCGCTGCCCCCTGGACCCCGCGATTTGGGTTGCCTGCCGCCCGTTGGCAAGAGTGGTCGGCGAGGAATTTTTCGTCAGGGCAAGGTGTGGCTTCACCGCCATACTGGATGTATGGCAAGAAGCCGCACCGCCGCCATGGCGGAAAAGGCCCGGCGAGCACCGCAGACACACGGGTGGTGGGCAGCCCTCACAAGAAAAAATTCAGTAAAAGCGTTCTATTTTCTCAGAAAGGAGAGGTACCATGACCATTTTGTGCTTGGTTCAGACGGCGCTGCTCTGTCTGATTCTCTGGCGTTTGGGCCGTCTGGAGGGGCAATCTGCCGCCCCGTCCCAGTCCCAGGAACCGCCCAACCCCCAGGCCGCCCAGGCCATGGAGCGGTTCAACGCCGGGGTGGCCAACATTCTCGCCTATGACCCCTTTGAGAAGGGGGGCGGCGCCCTATGACCAAACCGCCCACCGTTTCCCATGTGGCCCGCTGCTATGAACGCGGGCTTCAATTCAACACCGAACTGGGTCTCTACGACACGGTGACCAAAAACGAAAACTTTTTCATCGGCAAACAGTGGGAGGGCGTCGAATCCAACGGCCTGCCCACGCCGGTATTCAATTTTTTAAAGCGCGTGGTCCTGTTCCAGGTGGCCACCGTCACCTCCGACAATATCGCCATGCAGGCGTCGCCCCTGGCGTCCACCTCCCGCCTGGACCTCTGGGACATTGACCAGATGGCCGACATTCTCAACAAGCAGTTTTCCGCCATCTTTGAGCGCAATCAGCTGGTGGGCCTGCTGCGGGAGTACATGCGCAACGCCGCCGTGGACGGCGACGGCTGTCTCTACACCTGGTTTGACCCCACCATCGAAAACGGCCAGAACGTCAAAGGCGAAATTGTCACCGAAGTGGTGGAAAACACCCGCGTTCACTTCGGCAACCCCAACAGCCGCGACGTGCAGACCCAGCCCTACATTCTCCTGTGCCGCCGCATGATGGTGGACGAGGCCCAGCAGCTGGCAAAAGACAGCGGCAGCCCCGACTGGGAAGCCATCGGTCCCGATCATGAGGACTTCCACAGTCCCCACGACGCCATGACCGACGACAAGGTCACCGTCCTGACGTACCTCTACCGGGACCGGAACACCGGCACCATCTGGAAATACCTCTGCACCCAGTCCGTGGAGATGGCCAGGGCCACCGACACCGGTTTGACCCTCTATCCCATCGTCTGGCTCAACTGGGACTATGTCCAGGACTGCTACCACGGTCAGGCCATGATTACCGGTTTGATTCCCAACCAGATTTTCATCAACAAGCTGTTTGCCATGTCCATGATCTCCCTCATGACCACGGCCTATCCCAAAATCGTCTACGACAAGACGAGAATTGCCAGCTGGGACAGCCGCGTGGGCGCGGCCATCGGCGTCAACGGCGGCGATATGAACGCCGTGGCCAAAATCATTGACCCGGCGCAGATTTCGCCCCAGATTGCCCAGTTTATCCAATTGGCCGTCGATTACACCCAGAGTTTTCTCGGCGCGTCCGATGTGGCCATGGGCAACGTCAACCCCACCAACACCTCGGCCATCGTGGCCCTCCAGCGGGCCAGCAACATCCCCATGGAGATCACCAAGCAGAATCTCTACAAATCCATTGAATCGTTGGGCCGCATCTATATGGACCACATGCGCAATTACTACGGCGTCCGCCATGTGCAGGTCAATATGAACCTGAAGCCCGAGGACATGCCCCTGGGCATTACGCTGCCGGATCAGCAGTTTAACCGGGCCTTTGATTTTTCCCAGCTGGCCCAGGCTCCCGTCTCCATCCAGCTGGATGTGGGCGCGTCGGCCTACTGGTCCGAAATCGCCACCCAGCAGACCCTGGACAATCTGCTGGTTCAGGACAAGATTGATCTGGTGGACTACCTGGAGCGCATTCCCAACGGCTACATCACCAAAAAACAGGAGCTGATTGAAAAGCTGCGGGGCGCGTCGGCGGCATCGCCGGTGCTGGACACCAACCAGCCCATGCCCATTCCCGAGGGCGGCGGCTACGGCGCGTTGCAGCGGGCCATCAATGAAACGGGGGTAGTGGAATAAGATGGGAACGCCATTTACCAAGGATATGAACATCATCACCAATTTCCTCAAGGACATGGACATCATCGCCGCCCTGGACGATCAGCCCAACGACGTGGGCGGTCTGACGGCGGCGGAGCTGAAAGCCAAGTTTGACGAGGGCGGCAAGGCCATCCAATCGTTTCTCAACGACACCCTCATTCCCGAGGTGGTGGGGTTGGACGCCACGGAATCCAGCCGCAAGGAGGCGGAACAGGTCCGCGTTGCGGCGGAACAGGCCCGTGTCCAGGCGGAGCAGGCCCGTGTGACGGCGGAACAGGCCCGCGTGACCGCCGACGCCGAGCGGGACCACGCCGAATATCTGCGGCAGTCCGGCGAGACGGGCCGCATCCAGGGCGAGAACACCCGCCGGACTCAGGAGGCGGGCCGGGCCCGGGAGGAGCTGGCCCGGGTGGAGGCGGAACAGGGCCGCGTCACCGCGGAGACGGCCCGCGTCGAGGCCGAAGCGGCCCGGGCGGCAGCGGAGGCCCAGCGGGTGGACTCCACCACGGGCATTGTGGCCCAGGCCACCAAGCAGGCCCAGATGGCCTCCGCCGGCGCCGCCGCCGCGGTGGAAGCCCAGGCGGCGGCCAGACAGTCGGAGGAAGCGGCGGCCGCCAGTCAGGAACAGGCCGCCGCGTCGGCACAGACGGCGTCAACAGACGCCCAGACGGCGCAGACCGCCGCCGCCACCGCCGCCGGACAGGCCCAGGCGGCCCAGTCCTGGGCCGTGGGCGGCACCGGCACCCGGCCCGACGAGGACCACGACAACGCCAAATACTGGGCCGGGGTGGCCCACGATGCCGCCGGCGGCGTGGTGAGTTTCAATGGCCGCACGGGGGCCGTGCTGCCCCAGGCCGGAGACTACACGGCGGAGATGGTGGGGGCCGCGTCTCTCGGCGAGGACGGCAAGGTGCCGGTGGGGCAGCTGCCGGCCATCGGCGGCACCCGCATGTGCCGTCTGGTGGTGGGCGCCGCCGCCGACGGCTGGACGGAAAAGGACTGCGACTACCTCTGCGACGGTGTGGACGATCAGGCGGAGATCCAGGCCGCCATGGACGCCCTGCCGGAAAGCGGCGGTGAAATCCACATTCTGGAGGGGTCCTACCATCTGAGCGCACAGCTGGTGGTCTCCAAGGCGGATGTGACCATCCGCGGCACGCCGGGCGCCACCAGACTGTATGCGGCGTACAATCTCAGCGGATTGAACTTTTTTGTCCGCGTCACCGGAGACCGGTGTACCCTGTCGGGCTTGCTGCTGGCGCCGGGCACCGGCATCAGCGGCAGCACGGCCTGTGGTCTGGAGCTTGCCGGAAACGAGGAAGCGGCGGACACATTGGATCTGCGCAACTTTTCCCTGACGGCCCTCTGCGTCAGCAAGACGGCGGAGGACTGCTCCGTGCGGTTCTGCCGCACCAGCGCCGATGGCGGCATGGCCGTCACCGGACCCCGGTGCACCATCTATGGATGCGTCGTCGGCCGGGCCGGTCTGCTCAATTACGGCGAGGAATCCCTGGTGTTCTGCAACCGGATCTGCGGCATGAACTCCACCATCTGCGGGACCCACAGCGTGGCCACCAACAATCTGTTTGACGCCTCCAACCATACGAGCGCCTACGGCGTGTACATCGGCAATTCCAAGAAGTACGGCGGCATCACCTTTGTGGGCAATATTGTCCGGGCCAACAAGTCCGGCAAACAGTTCGCCATGCGGCTGGACGGCAACGAAAACATCATCACAGGCAATGTTCTGGTGCAGTACGGGCCGGAGGACCTGGGCACCGGCAACCTGGTGGAAGGCAACCTTGTAACAACAGGAGGGGTGAGCGATGGAGTTTGATTGGATGCGGGCGCTGAAAGGCGCATTGGCCACGGTCATCGGCGCATTTTCGGCCTTTTGGGGCTGGATGGGCTGGCTGGTGGTGGTCTGGGTGGCGCTGATGGCGATGGATTACGCCACCGGCACCGCCGCCGCCCTCAAGGGCGGCAGCTGGAGCAGCCGGGCGGCCCGGGAGGGCATCTGGCACAAGACCGGCGAGGTGGTGGTGGTCCTGGTGGCGGCCCTGGGCGATACGGTTTTGGCCACGGTGGTGGAACAGCTGCCGGTGGTGGAGCTGTCCCTGCCCCAGACGGGTCTGCTGGTGCCCCTGGTGCTGGTGTGGTACGCCCTGACGGAGCTGGGCAGCATTGTGGAAAACGCCGCCGCCATGGGAGCGCCCATTCCCGGCTGGCTGTTGAAGCTGCTGGCTCTGGGCAAGGACGCCGTGGACGGCGCGGGAAACGGTCTGGGAGGTGGGTCGGTATGAACCTGCTGCTCATTGCGGGACACGGGGCCGGAGACCCGGGCGCCGTCTGGAACGGACGGCGGGAGGCCGACGAAACCCGCCGTCTGGCGGCGGATGTGCAGCAGGCCCTCTCCGGCCGCTGCACCGTGGGCCGGTATCCGGAAGCCCGCAACGCCTACAGCGACTACCAAACCGGCAGCCTGAACCAGACGGCCCAGTTTTCCCAGTACGACGCGGTGCTGGAGCTCCATTTCAACGCCAGCGCCGCCGGGACCGACGGCAACTTGAAGGGCGTGGAAGCGTATGTGACCACCACGGAGACCGACACGGCCCTGGCGTCGGCAGTGTGCAGCGCCCTGGAATCCCTGGGCTTTCCCAACCGGGGGGTCAAGCGGAAAAACTGGGCCGTCATCTCGGCGGCCCGGCGGCAGGGGGTCCCAGCGGTGCTGCTGGAGGTCTGTTTTTTGGACGACGGCGACGATATGGCCCTCTATGACCGCCGCTACAATGAGGTGGCGGCGGCCCTGGCCGACGCCGCTGCCAACGCATTGGGATGGAAAGGGGAGAAGCCCATGACCTACGAGGAATTTGTCTCCATGCAGGAGCGGTATGAACAGGAGCGGGCGGCGCGGCTGCCCGGCGCGTGGTCCGCCCAGGCCCGGACCTGGTGTGAAACCGGCGGCGTTCTCAACGACGGCCGGTACGGTTCCCATGTGACCCGGGAGGAGCTGGCCCAGGCCCTCTACAATCTGGCCGGGAAGGGACGGTGACGGTATGGCCACCATCCAGACCGGCAGCAATACCAGCTATTATTCCATTCAGCGGTTTCTGGGGGTCAATGAATCTCTGGACGGCGATACCCAGTTGCAGCTGGGGGAGGCGTCCATTATGGAAAACTGGCGGGTGACGCCCCAGTACCATCTGCGCATCCGGCCGGGGCTCAAGACGCTGTGGAAGTTTACCGGCCCGGTCCGGGGCCTGTGGAGCGGCGATCTGGCGGGACGGCATCACATGCTGGCCGCCGCCGACGGCAAGGTGTGGCAGCTGACCGACGGCGGCGGCAAGACATCGCTGGCATCGCTGACCGACAGCGCCGTGACCTTTCTGCCCTTTTCCAACAAGCTGTACATCCTCAACGGCCATGAATATCTGGTGTGGGACGGGACGGGGACGGCCAAGACGGTGGAGGGATATATTCCCCTGGTGGTGACGGCGGCCAGCCCCACCGGCGGCGGCACCAAGCTGGAAAACATCAACCGGCTGACGGCCAAACGGCGGGTGCGGTTTTCCGCCGACGGCACGGCATTGGAGTTCCATCTGCCGGAACAGCAGCTGGCCTCCATTGACCGGGTGGAGCAGAACGGAGCGGCGGTGGCGGCGGGCCAGTACACGGTGGACGCGGCCAAGGGGACCGTCACCTTTCTGAAAGCCCCGGCCAAGGGCGTCAACAATGTGGAGGTCTGGTACACGGCCAAGGCCAGTCTGCGGACCCAGGTGACTTCTATGCGGTTTGCCGAGACGTACAACGGCTCCACCGATACCCGTGTGTTTCTCTACGGCGACGGCAGCAACAAAACCATCTATTCCGGCATCACCGAGGACGGCCAGCCGTCGGCGGAGTATTTTCCGGACCTCTACGAAATCGCCGTGGACAGCGGCAACACCCCCGTCACCGGTATGATGAAGCAGTTTTCCTATCTGATGATTTTCAAGCCCGACGGGGCCTTTTCCACCCAGTATTCGGCCGTGACGCTGGAGGACGGCACCGTGACGGCGGGCTTTTACGTCAGTCCCATCAACCGGGAAATCGGCAATGAAGCGCCGGGACAGGTGCGGTCCGTCTACAACGAGCCCCGGACCATGTACGCCGGGAACCTCTATGACTGGCAGCTGACTTCCACGGGCCGGGATGAACGGCGGGCGAAAATCGTCAGTGACCGGGTGGCCCAGACCATGCACAGCGCCGACCCCGATCAGGTGGTGACCTTCGACGACGAGCGGGAACAGGAATATTATGTGTTTCTCAACGACGAGGCGGGCACCACGCTGGTGCATCGATACCAGTACGACAGCGGCGACGTGTGGTACCGGTATACGGGGCTGCCGGTGTGCAGCGCTGTCCGGGATGGGGCGGCGGTGTACTTCGGATTGAGGGACGGCCGGGTGTGCAGCTTCACCTATGAGGAGCGCAGCGACGACGGCCAGCCCATTCCCTGCCGCTGGGAGAGCGGCAACATGGATTTCAGTGCGGATTTTCGCCGGAAGTATTCGACGATGCTGTGGGTCAGCATCAAACCCGACAGCAATGCCCGGCTGTATATCACGGCCCGGACCGATAAACGCAGTACCTATACGGTCAAGTTCGTGCCCATGCAGCTGGCCACGTTTACATCCATGGATTTCCGTCATTTTTCGTTTATCACCAACCGGAACCCCCAGATCGAGCGGGTCAAATTGAAGGTAAAGAAATTTGCCTTTTATAAACTGGTGCTGGAGATCAACGATGTCGCGGCCACCACCACGGTGCTGGGGGTGGATATCCGCGTGCGGTATACGGGGTATGTGAAGTAGGCGGGGGCTTGCCCCCGCCGCCGGTATGCACCATCCAACACGGTATCATCCACCCATCCATGAAAGGAGGTTGTTTCTTTGTCCACCACTGCCCAATGGATTTTTGACCGGGCCATCCATCTGATGGACGAGCAGAACGAAAACACCGGCAAAACCCAGACCGCCGACACCCGGGAATATGAATTCCGGACGTTGTCCATTCTCAACGTCCTGCGCCATGAGGTCTATCCCATCTCCGACACCTACGTCCACACCAATGACGGCAAACGTCCCATTCCGCCGGAGATCACCGCCATGGACCAGGACGTGGGCCTGGATGACGGCGTGGCCCAGGGCATTTTGCCATACGGTCTGGCGGCCCATCTGCTCCTGGGCGAAAACGACGCCCTGGCCAATTATTTCTCCCAGCGGTATATGGAGCTGCGCTATCAGCTGGGAGCCAACCTGCCGTCGGTCTGGGAGGAGATCCCCTCCGCCTACGGCGGGCTCAACGCCTGATACGAAAGGAGACATTCTATGGGTATTTTCGGCAGCATCATCGGCAATACCGTCGGCAGCGTCATTTCCGGCGCCATCAACGCGGTCACCGGCGGGTCGTCCGGTTCCTCTTCCAGTTCCTCGTCCGGCTCGTCCTCGCGGCCGTCGTCCGGCGGTTCCTCCTCCAGCAATTGGGGCGTGTCCATCGGCACGCCCCGCCCCGGCGATTTTTCCGGCTCCGCCAGCGGCATCACGGCCAATAACTCCTTCCAACAGGCCATCATTGACCAGATGAATTCCAATTCCGCCGCCTGGTGGGAGGCCACCAGCGACGCCGAACGGGACCGGCTCCATCAGCAGAATCAGCAGCTGGCCGATCTGCTGGGCGGCAACGTCACCTATAACAATGGCGTCTGGGTGGGGCAGGCGGGCCAGACCTATGAGGAGTATCCCCAGTTTCAGCTGCCCCAGCTGCCCCAGAACGGCCAGACGTCCTACCAGCCCCAGGACCAGAGCCAGAAGCTGGAGGAGATGTACGCGGCCCAGCTGGAGGCCCAGAAAGCGGCGCTGAAAGAAGCGTATGAAAAAAACCTCTCCAGCCTGGAGGCGGAGCAGGGGAAGCTGGGAGGCAACTACCAGGCGGCCCGCAACGATACGGCGGCCCAGTCGGATCTGTCCCAGCAGCGATTTTATGAGACGGCGGTGGCCTACGGTCTCAACAGCGGCACCATGGGCCAGGCGGCCTTGAGCTACGCCACCCAGCTCCAGAAGAATCTGGGTACCTTGCAGGCGGCGGAAAGCGCGGCCAACGCCGAAATTGAACGCCAGCGGACCTTGCTGGCTAAGGAGTACGAGAACGCCCTGGTGGAAGCCCAGGCCGACAACGATTATGAGCGGTTCAAGGCGCTGTATGAGGAAGCGGTCCGGGTGGACGAGGCGCTGCAAAATCAGAGCCAGTTCAACGCGTCCCAGGCGCTGAAGCAGTACCAGACCCTGTTGGACCAGTACTACAAGGACCGGGAATGGGGTCTGACCCAGGATCAGTGGCAGTACGAGCAGCAGCAGGACCAGTACAAAAAGGACCTGGAAGCGGCGGAAACCCTGATGAAACAGGGCGATTACAGCGCCTACGGCAAGCTGATGGGCTGGGACGAGGACAAGATCGCCCAGATGGAGGCGGCCTGGCAGGCGGCCAATACCAAGACCGACAGCGGAACGTCCTCCGGCTCGTCTTCGGGTTCGTCTTCCGGTTCGTCCTCGCGGCCGTCGTCCGGCGGTTCCTCCTCCGGCGGCAAGGGCAGCAGCGGCGGGTCCGGCAGCAGCAGTACCGGCAGCAGCGGCGACCCGGTGGTGGATGCCTACCGGGCCGGATGCCGGACCTATTCGGCGGCGGTGGCCTATTTCAAGGGCCTGGGCTACGGCGACGGCATTTCCCAGGACATGGCCCAGGATTTGGAGCGGCGCATGGCCAAGGGGGAGGTTGGCGTCAACGAGTCGAAGGTGATGCAGCTGTACAACAACATTGTGGAGATGCGCGATACGTCGTTGAACCGGAACGACCCCGAGTTTGCCCGCAAGGCCATCGAGGAGTATCGGAAACAGACGTCCCTCAAGCTCAACGATGACGAGGTGGCCTGGCTGCTGGCCAAATTCGGATATAGCGCGTAAAAAAGGGGAGTGCCGTCCGGCACTCCCCGTCTACCCCAGCACCACATGGACCAGAGCACAGAGAACCACGCCCAGGGCTGTGGGGGCCAGGGCGGCAAGCAGGGCCCATTTCCAGCTGCCGGATTCCTTGCGGATGGTCAGCAGGGTGGTGGAACAGGGCCAGTGACACAGGGAAAACAACAGAACACACAGGGCGGTGACCCAGGTCCAGCCGTTGGCGGTGAGCACCTGGCCCAGGGCCGCATAGGTGCCCGTGTCGCTGAGGGCCCCCTGGGCCTGATAGATCATCATCGCAATGGGAATTACAATCTCATTGGCGGGAAATCCCAAAAGAAAGGCCAGCAGAATGACGCCGTCCATGCCCAGGAACTTGCCCACCGGGTCGAGAAACGCGGCGGCATGGCTGAGCATGCTCACGCCGCCGACGGTCCAGTGGGCCAGAATCCACAGAATCAACCCCGCCGGAGCCGCCACGGCCACGGCGCGTCCCAGGACGAACAGCGTCCGGTCCAACAGAGAGCGGACCACCACCTGACCCACCTGGGGGCGGCGGTAAGCGGGCAGCTCCAGCACATAGGACGACGGTACGCCCTTGAGCACGGTCCGGGACAAAAGCCAGGTCAGCAGGAACGTCAGTCCCACGCCCAGGACCACAAAGCCCGTCACCAGCAGGGCCGGAACAATGCCGCCCCGTCCGGCGAAAAAGATGGCCGACAGGGCCAAAAGGGTGGGAAACCGGCCGTTGCAGGGGACCAGATTGTTGGTGAGCATGGCCAGCAGCCGTTCCCGCGGGGAATCGATGATGCGGCAGCCGACGACACCGGCGGCGTTGCAGCCGAAGCCCATCATCATGGTCAGGGCCTGTTTGCCGCAGGCGCGGCACTTCTCAAAGGGTTTATCTAGGACATAGGCCACCCGGGGCAGATAGCCGCTGTCCTCCAACAGCGTAAACAGGGGAAAAAAGATGGCCATGGGCGGCAGCATCACCGACACCACCGACGAGAGCACGCCGTAAACGCCGTCCACCACCGCGCTGCGCACCCACTCCGGCGCACCGGACAGCAGGGCGTTGAGGGCCGCGCCGCCCCGGTCAAAGAGGGATGCCAGCCACGACGACGGCACATTGGCCCCGGCCATGGTCAAATAAAAAATCACTGCCAAAAGCAGCAGCAGCACCGGAAACGCCGTCCATCGTCCGGTAAAAATCCGGTCCAGACGGCCCTCCCCTCTGGGGGCCGTCCGGGTGACGGTTTCGGCACAGATGGCACGGGCCGTCAGGTGCAGCGTTTCGGCCAAATCCCGTTCCAATTGGCCCCGGTCCACGGGGACCGCCAGGGACCGCAGAGGCCGGCCCACGGTCTTCTCCAACTGGTCCAGCAGGTCCGGCTCCCCTTCCAGCAGCCGCAGAGCCACCCAACGGCGATTCAGATTGCCCAGGTCCACCGATTGCAGCGCGTCCTCCACCTGGGCCACCGCCGCTTCCACCTCGGCACGGTAGACGGGCCGCAGCGGTGTGGCGTTCCCCGGAGCGTCCAGCAGATCGCCCAAGGCCCGGAGAATCCGCCGCAAGGTGGATTTTTTCTGTGCCACGGTACCCACCACCGGCACACCCAGCCGCCGGGACAGGGCCGGGACATCCACGGTCAGGCCCCGGCGTTTGGCTTCGTCCAGCAGATTGACGCAGACCACCACAGGCAGGCCCGTTTCAATGACCTGCAACACCAGGTGGAGACTTCGCTCGAGACAGGTGGCGTCACAGACCACCACCGCCGCGTCGGGCCGTCCGAAGCAGAGAAAGGACCGGGCCACCTGCTCCTCCGCCGACCGGGCCGACAGGGAATAGGCCCCCGGTATGTCCACGACAATATAATTCCGGCGGCCGTCGGTGCAGCGGCCCTGGGCATTGGCCACGGTCTTGCCGGGCCAGTTGCCGGTGTGTTGATGTAACCCCGTCAAACCGTTGAACACGGTGCTTTTTCCCACATTGGGATTGCCCGCCAGGGCAATGACCCGATCTTCGGGACGGCTCCGGAGATACAGGCCCCGGTCCACGGCATACCGGCCCGTAGCCCGCCGCGTCAATCCCATGGCGCGGCCTCCGTCACGGTGACGGCGGCGCCGTCCATGGCCCGCAGGGCCAGCACCGTCCCGCCCAGCCCGTAGGCCGACGGGTCCCCGAACGGACTGCGGCCCAGACACCGGACCTCCGTCCCTTTTACAAATCCCAGGTCCAACAACCGGCGGCTCAGCGGCGCCGCCGGGTCCACAGACCAGACCACGGCCCGCTGTCCGGGCCGCAGCTCCTGTAATCCCAGGGTATTACCCATAGTCATTCGCTCCATTTCCGCAAATAGTCTGGGGTTTCCCCCTGATATCTTATGGGCGGCGCGGTCTAATGGTGTATGTTTGTGGGCGGCGCGGTCCGGTTGTGTCTGCGGCCCCCGCCGGGCCTGTTCCGCCAGGGCCGCGCTGCGGCTGCTTGCCATACATCCAGTATGGCGGCGCATCCGCATCTTGCCCTGACGAAACATTCCGCGCCGGGTGCTCTTGCCAAACCGGCCCTTGCCGCCCTTGCGCCCGTTTGGGACATGAAGCGAACTGGGTTCTTTCGTTTTGAGGAGCCGGAGACCATTACCGGTGGCGGGACACATAGGTGCCGCCGTGCGGTGAGTGGTAACGATGACCGGCGCACCGGGGCGAATCCGTGGGCCATGGCGCAGCCCATCCGGGGCCGTCAAGGATGCCGGCCCCTACGTCCATCATAACCGATGGTGCG
>CALWXC010000037.1 GCA_944385415.1 uncultured Oscillospiraceae bacterium
AATTCATAGCGTCTCATACCTTTAGTTTCGCATATCCGCTTCTTTTGTGCAACTTTTATTTTTCAAACAAGGCCTAAGCTGTTATAAAGAAAATGTGGTTTAATCTGCTCCTGTAAAATTTTTAGCTCCGCCTTCCGCAGCTGTTTTTGCTCCATTACCTTTGTATGCAGCAATTCCTGAATCTTTTGTACCATCTCATTATATGTGTCCTGCAGCTGTCCGATTTCATCATGATTTTCCGTCACATTGGCGGGAATGAAGTTTCCTTCCCTTGTTTTTTGCATAGACACTGCCAGGCGAGACAGCGGCGCAGTCACAAAGGCCCTGGTGCAGATGGATACAATCACCGTAATCATGGCGCTGATTGCCAGAATACTGACACAAACCAGTATAAACGGCCCATCATCCTGGAGATTGCCCACCTCCTGTGTGGCACCAAAATAGGTTAATCCATAGGAAGCAGATTTTACCGAGTTCAGTGTATAGGGCGTCTTTTTTGCAGTAAGCACTGTGGTGCCCTCCATGGCAGAGGGGGATTGTTTTGCAAAATATTCATTTAATGCCGGCTCTGCAAATGGATACAATACACTGTTTCCAGCATAGACGCAGAGGTCCAGATAATTCTCCGAAGCGCCAGTTTGTAAGGTAAACAGATTTTCCACCGGGATATTGATAAGGAGATATCCCAACGGTCGAACATCCTCTGTACTGTTGATCTGCCGGATCAGCGTTAGATAATTGGTTTCTTCTTCAATCAAATATCCCCCACCATTTACCGTATAGATGGGACTTCCGTTCCTTGTCACAACCTCTTGATACCACTGTGCATCCTGCGGCGTCTTTAATTTTGGAATGGGAAGCGTATAGCGGCCCGCACACTCATAGTCTCCCGATTCCCGAATGACCATGATGGACGCCGCTGTTGGAATAAACTCCAAGCTGAGATACAGAAAATTTCGCAAATTTCCTGCCAGTATCGGATATTCTGAATGGTTACTCTCCGTTACAAGATAATTTTGCACATCCGGGTCTCCCAACAAATAGGTGGATGCTTTGGCTATGCCCTCTATGGTCCGTTCTGCATTCTGCGCTGTAGATTGTAACGTTTGTGACGCATATTCCATAACGGTCTGTTGTGTTTCGTAAATATAATACATTCGTATCAGCACAATACTGCCAATAATGCACAGAAATATCATCACAACATAGATCACTTTGAACTTTAATGCTATGCTCCAATTTAGAAACAGTTTCATAATTCTGGCTCTAGCCAGTCCGCATCTCATTTCCTGTCACTTCCTCGCTCTTCTTATCTCTTTTTTCACTATTTATGAGCGTTTATCATGGTTCAAGTAAAATTTTTGTACCTCTTTCCAAAACAGCTCAACCAGTGGATTTGCTTCTGTCCTTGCTAATATCCCAATATGGTAAAGTGCATGGCTGCCTTGAATGGAGCGATATGCTATTCTCTCAGCCCCCTGATTTCTGCAATTTTCGCCAGTAATATGAATGCCTCCTCCGGTGCGAAGTTTAGCCGGAACAGTTTCGATATTGTCCGCATAGATCACTGGGCCTGGTATAACTCCGCTCTCACGCAAAAAATGTTCTGTCAGGTGATTGGAATACGCATCATGGGCCAGATCGATTCGCAATCTGCCGTTTAAGTCGGAAGCTGTAATCGTATTGCTTTTTGCTAAAGGATCAGATTGGCACATCATAGCAATCAACCCTGTATGTCCAATACTCTGAAATCGCATTCCGGCTGGAACATGTTCTCGATAGCAGAGACCGGACGCAACATCCAATTGCCCGGCCTGCAGATCATCCAACAATGCTTGGGGCTGATAGTTCGTCCTGCAAATCAGTTGAACACCGGGATATTTCTCTTGGAAATATTCCAAGAATTCCGAAAAATGTACATCCAGCAGATAATACATGACGCCAAAAGTCAATGTACCTGTTAGTTTTCGTATACTGCGAGCCTGCCAGGCATCATATTCGGCGAGAATGGTTCTAAATACTTCCTTTGCTTCTTCCCCTACAGGCGTCAGCGTGATGCCATGGCTGGTAGAATGGATCAGTGGCAGACCAGCCTCCCGTTCCAGTGCCTGGATATGGCGTGTCAGTGTAGACTGGGTAACAAATATATTTCTGGCAGCTTGAGAAATGTTCTTTGTTTTAGCGACTTCCAAAAACTCCCTCAAATATTGCAGCTCCATTCCATCACCTCCCATACAGTGTAGCATGTCCCCTTTTGTAATGCAAGTTATGCATAAGCAGAAACATTCTGTCATAACCATGTTCGGCAGAATTCTCTATAATAATGCCATACCATCAATAATATGGAGGGCTTACGATGAAACTGTTTGATGCGCTGGATATGAATGCCGTTCGAGCCAGCTGGGCGAATAAGGACAACCAGGGTCTGTCCTATTATGGCGGCAAAATGCCGGCATTTACACCAGCTGTCCAGGGCCAGGAAACCGGCATGGACCCCAACTCCGGCATTCAGCACTACTGCGGTCTGCACAACGTTCTTTGCACCTATGAATCCACCGGTTGGCTGGATGAATGTAGTTCCATCTCCAAAACCGGCTACATCGGTGACTGGTCCTGGCTGTGCAAAGTCCGCATCACCGGCCCCGACGCCATCCGCTGCATAGAGCAAAGCACCATCAATGGTTACCGGAAGTTCCCCGTGGGACGCGGACGGCACATCGTCTCGGTGCTGCCCAACGGCAAGCTTATCGGCGACGGTATCGCCTTCCGGGAACGCGAGAACCAGATCCTCTGTACCGGCGGCACCATGCTGCGGGAGGGACTGATGATCCATTCCGAGGGCTGCGACGTACAGGTGGAGGATGTGACCTGCGAAATCTTCAACTATCACGTTCAAGGCCCCGTCTCCACAGCGGTCATGGAAAAGCTCACCGGCGAGACGATAGCCGACCTGCCCTTTCTCACCTTTCGAGACGTAACCATCGCTGGAAAAACCGTGCGACTGTATCGGGGCGGTATGTCCGGCGAGGTCGGCTATGAGATCTTCGGTAACGCCGCAGACGGTTCCATCATCTGGCACGCCGTTCTGGAGGCCGGTCGGGAATTTGGACTGCGCCAGCTGGGCATGCGCAGTCTGATGATCAACCATCTGCAGGCCTACTTCCCCACCATCTGGGTGGATTTTATTCCGGCTGTCATCCCCGGCGCTGAGGCCCTGCACCGTTCTCCGGTGGATTTTGGTTGGGACGGCCTGGTGGATCAGACACGAGACTTTCCCGGCAAAGACGCCATTCTGGCCGAGCGGGCCAACCCCAAGACCAAGTGCGTCACCCTGGAGTGGAACACTGAGGACTGCGTCTCCATCTACGCCTCCCTGTTCGATCCTGATCAGGAGCCTCTGGAGCAGATGCCCCTGCCCGTCAACACCTCAGAGTATTCCGCAGCCTGTCCCCAGTTCCTGCCGGTATTCGATACATCACACAATATGGTAGGTATGGTCTCCAACCGTGGTTATAGCTGCCAGTTCAAAAAAGTTATCTCTCTAGCCGATGTATCTATCGAACATGCCGTCGAAGGCACAGAACTTTTGGTTCTCTATGGTACTGAAGGCCATCGCCAAACCATGATTCGTGCTACAGTAGTACACACCCCCTATAAGTCCGATAAACGTAAATAATAGGACTGCTGCCCTGCCAAGATTGCGCACCAAAGAACAGTTGCTTCTCAACGGGTCCAACTTGCAGCAGTGCAGTATTTGCCCGCTATTTTTCTGAGGAGAAACCGCGACGGCTGAACGTTGAAGTGACCCCAAAAAGTCAGACAATATATGAAAGCAGAAATTGTTTAAGCAGCCGATAGGGCTTGTTGTCTGTGAATTACAGGCTGCAAGCCCTTTCGCTTTACCTTAATTCGGTGGTTATTGTAGTAATCCAGATAGGTGGCACGAGGCAGTTGAGCGTTTTCAAGAAAGAGCGACAATACATATTGGGGCCTTAGTTTTTGGACTACCTAGTTTTTTCCCTGGTGTCGCGCTCTCTCCAAAGCCAAGGCTTGCAAGTTTTTTAGGTATTCGTTCACAGCACGTACCCGCTGCACCTCGGCCAGTAAGTCCTCTTCCGCCGCTGTCTGCAGTTTCATGGGACAACTCTTACTTCCACGGCCACGCCGCTCCACTGCAAAGCCTGCCAGTCCTTCCGTTAGGTGCATCCGCTCCCACTCCTTGACTCGAGTATCGCTGCTTACTTCAAACCGTCTTGCTGTTTTGCGGTAGCTCAGCTTTTCCGCCATCATCGTTCAACCACCAGTTTCTTAAATTCTGGTGGGTATCGTTTGTTTGGTATTCCTTTTGGCATAACGTAGCGAAAACGGAATTAAAGGCCAAGTCTGCAACCTGTTGGAGATGAAAGCCCAGTGCATAAGCCTTATCAATACGACGTGCAAGCATTTAGAGCTGGGCAAAAGTCTCAATTATTACATTTTGCATCTACCGCCGCGTCCAAAGAAAAAAGGCGGCGGTCTTGAAACTCCTTCAAAACCGCCGCGAACTTGGGAAACACCCATTTGTTCGCACAAACTTACCTGCCCCACAATGGTTTTTTTCTTTTCCCCGTCAGGACGGGGCGGGATAGCTTGGCCTATTTGATTTTATGCTTTGCTCGAAAACAGCAGACCGGGGACTACTGGATCAGCCCGATTATTCAATGGAAGTCAACGCCTTACCGGCCTGCGCCATTTCGTCCGCTGCCTCAGTCATTTTATCAGCGACAGCTTGGCCGTCCTCTTCATTGGAGGTCCCTTCCAGCGCGCCCTTCATAAAGTCTATATATTCATCCAGAACATCGCCCATCTGCGTACAGGCATTGGCCAGACGCTCATGGGCTTCCGCATACTTCTCGGGGGGATTGTCAATGGCTGCAAAGTCATAGTAAGGCTGCTCATACGCACGCAGTTCTTCCAGTGGTGCCAACAGGGCGTCCAGATCCTCCTGTGAGGCAGCGCTTGACATGGTGGACATGATCTCTGCCATATCATTACTGAAATCGGTCATAGCCTCAGGCAGCGCATTGACTTTCTCCATATAGGACGCCTCATCCATGGTATCGGCTGTGGTATCAGCAGCCTCGCTCTGTTCCACCTGGCTTGTGGTATTGGGGTCTGTGTAATTGCTTTCCGTATTGCTGTCTCCTGCGCAGCCCGCCAGGGCCAGGGTCAAAACGCCCGCCAATAAAATTCCCAGTACTTCCTTTTTCATTTTCTATTTCCTCCTCTATATTGATTTGATAATTAAATCTTATAAACCCGTGGCAATTACACTTTCTTTACTCCAGCCTGCTCCAATATGCTGGCAAGCTTTTTTGTGAACATTCCTGTCAGTCTGTACTTCTTCCCGTCTGTTGTCACCAGAGTGATACCACTCATGCCCGCAGAAAAAGAAACGATCTGGTCAAGAGGAAACTCAAAATGGATACCAACCGAAAGAGACTCTGTAAACAGTACACGCTGGTCGGTGACATGCAGCTTGCCTGGATTGGGCTTTGGTATAATACCCAAGATCATCTTAATGTAAGACGCATCCGCTGCTCCTAAGAGCTTCTCATTTTCTCGCAGTTCCCATTTTAGTTTCATTGTTTTGCCTCCTGTATGTAAGATTGCTCTATTCGGTATCATCAGAGAAAACCAATGGTATCCTTCTATCTGTTTGGACAAAATACAGTAAAATTTGTTGTACTATACCCTCTTTTTTGCACTTCTGCACAAAGTGGTCATAAGTGCCTGCTTTATGGCTCCGCGCCTTCCTTTACTTTGCACCGGATGGCTCTCTTGATCCGCTTGGCGATGGCAGAGCCGATCACCAGCAGGAAAATCCCAATGCCAGCGCGAATCGCAAAGTCCAGCATCCAGCTGACCTTTCCGTAGCGGTACATATCCAGTACATATACCGGGTCAACCTCATACTCCTCCGCCATCTGATGGAGCATGGTTTTTTCCTCGGTGGTTGTGTACCTGATATAGCCTGTAGGCAGCTCATCGCCAGAGCGCAGCATGAGATAATCGTCAAAGTAGACACAGACATAGGAGCCGTCCTCCAGCGGAGCCAGATAGTAGCCGTTGTAGTGGCCAGACGCCAAGAACTTAAGCAGGAAACTCCGGATCGGGCCTGTGGGATAGGCCACGGGGATATATTCGGAAATGATAGCCGTCTTCTTTCCTCCGCTGTTGTGGTGGGTGTGCTCTCCCGCATACTCTAAATCCCGCAGACGCAGCAGAGGGCAGCGGATCAGGCTCTCTTTGGGTACTGTGGCCGGGGTGGTTTGAAAGAAGAAGCCCTCCACATCGTCCTGGGTATGTATGACGGAGACAGACTGATCCGGCATCTGCCCCTGCTCTGTCCCAGTTCCAACTCCCAAGTCATAGATCCAGCCGGTAGGGGCACCCATCATCAACCAAAAGGTAACGGCAATCCCGCATACAATTTTCAAAATGGAAAGTGGGGCATATTTTTTGTGTTCCATGGTTCAACTTCACCTCTCACAATTTTTTGGTTCTCGGCCCCTTTCGTATAATTTCAGGACAATTTCGCCAGAAGTGCTACTCCTTCAGGTAGAGAATGGCCTCCACGGTAAATATTGCCTCTGTGCTTTCGATTTGGAGCTCGCCGTGGTACTTGTCCACAATGCGCCGGACGATTCCAAGCCCCAGGCCGTGGCCCTCGCCTTTTTTTCGGGAGCGGTAGATCGGGCCGTCGGGCCCGGCTGTTTGGAATGTCATTCCATCATAACTGTTAGCAATCCTCAAAAAGAACACGCCTCGATCTACGCGCAGGGAAAGTGCGATCCATCGATCGCCGCTCGCTGGCAAGGCCTCCACTGCGTTATCCAGAAGATTGCCCAAAATGATATTCAGGTCAAAGGCATCCGCAGTAAAGCTCTCCGGCAGTGTTACATCCAGCTCCAACCGGGCCCCGGCAGCTTCCGCCTGCCCAAGTTTATAATTCAAAATACTATCAATATCTGGATTCCCTGTATGGATCAGACCGGGGCGTATCAGTTTTTGGCCAAAGGCATCCAGATACCGCTCCAGTTCTTGTAGTTTACCCTGGGCGGCATATTCCCGCAAAACTGCCAGATGGTTTTTCATATCGTGACGCAGGACGCTGGTTTGCCGTTCCGACTGACGCATCAGGTCAAATTCTGCCCGGTATGCACGGTTTTGCCGTGTTAACAACTCCTTTTCATAGTAAGCGGCGCTATACTCCTCCAGACGATCCAGCACATAAAAAGTCAGCAGATTGAGGACCAACAGGATGCAGGAGAACATCAGAATCATCATGCCGCCCAGACGCTCATATTCCCGGCAGATAATCAATACAAGCAATAGCGTCCCGCAAGGGATTGCCAGGATAGCAAGCCAGTACAGCCGGGATATTCTGGGCGACATTTGTGGCGTATGTCTTTGCTTTAATGCCAGAGAAAACAGGAACAGGATCAACTGTGCTATGGGCGTACCTACCAGCATATTTGCGTCCTGCGGCACCTGGAATACCATCATCAGGGCGTAAACTGGAGCCTCACACAACATAAACAGGCAAAGCAGCCCCAGGGCTCTTGCCAGTTTTTCCAGAAACTTTCCTGGATAGAGAAACGTCAGGCCAAGCAAAGTCGCAATCGTACCGATGGCATTTAGTACAGGAACGCCAATCAGCAGATTATTCAAGGCATTGATCAGCCAGAAGCCTCCATAAGCCAGATACTCTTTTTTCCGTTCGATCCCGCTACGGTCACAATAGACCCCGAACAGCCGATAAACTGCACTTAACCGCATAACACTGGAACATAAATAGGTCAAAAGATACAGAAAATCAGTCATGGCTTTCCCCTTCCTTTCGGGATGCGTTGGAAGATCAACTCCCGTACCTGCTTTCGGAAATTTTGACTGATCGACAATTCTGTACCATCATCCAAAGACAAACGGTCATAATGGATGCAGCGCACATATCGGTCATTCACAACATAGGATTGATGGATTTGGAAAAAGTCCGGTTTTGGCAAAGTGGAAAATATCTCGGCCAACCGTTGAGAACAAGTATAGTCTCCCTGGGTTGTGTGGATCGTCAACCGCTTATTATAGCTTTCTACATAGCGTATTTCCCGTAGAGGAATCCGTTGGGCCTGCTTGCCGGAAAAAACCGTCAAGGTTGCATCCAATTTAGGAGCCAACTCCAGCGCCTGCGTTACACAAGCAGAAAGCTTCCCTTCATCCAGCGGTTTCATCAGGAAATTCAGAGGCCGCACATCAAATAGCTCCATAGCATATTTACTGTGGGCGGATATATAAAGCACTTGGGTCGAATTGTCCCGGAGCTCCTCTCGCAGAAGTTTTCCCACTGTCACACCGTTTTGGGATTGCAGCTCAATGTCCAGAATCAGCAAAAAAAATGTCTTCCCGGCCCGTAAGTTGTCTAGCAAGTTCTCGCCGCTGGAAAATTCCGAAACCACAAACTCCCCTTGACGGGGATGTGTAGAAAGAGCACGGACGATCTGTGCCCGGATCGCTTCCTCGTCATCGCACACAGCAATTTGATACATATAGCAGCACCTCCTTCCCAATTTCGTCCAGCCAATAAAGTCCTATGACAGATCGTTTTTTATTATACGGATATGCTGGGTTTCCGTCTACCCTATAGCGGAATCCGTCGTCTACTTACCGGAAATCGTTGTCGGTTGCATACTTCAAAAAGATTTTCTTTTGGAAAGTGATTTGTCAAGCGTGTTTTTCCCTTCCCATGTTGGAATCTATCTTAATGAAAATAATTTTGCATACAGGGTATCACAATTTGACACTGAGCAGGCGATCACAGATATTGAAATTTTAATACAGTAGCTGTATAATAATGTTATGAAATAAATACAGGGGAGCTTGTATTGCAGGCTGAGAGGAAGTACTCAAACTTCGACCCTTTAACCTGATGCGGATAATGCCGCCGTAGGAAGTCACAATGAGGATTTTTTACAGGAGACAACATCCCATGAGGTTGTCTCCTGTTTTTATTTTATCAATTAGAAACACAGGGGGAGCTTGTACGGACAGGCTGAGAGGAAGTACGCAAACTTCGACCCTTATACCGGATGTGGACCATGCCGCTGTAAGAAAGAACTTGTTCTGCGACAGGGGGATTACCACAAAAGGTATCTTCCTGTTTTTGGGAAGGAGGAAAGGAACTCCACAGAATGTGGCGGACTGAGGGGGAGCGCCCTGAGTCTTGTATATCAGCGATGGGAAGCCGTGTTCCGGCGTGAGAGGATGCCAATAAGCATCGACCGAACTTCCATACAGTTATTTTGACAGAATAGCTGTGCCTATCTTTGGAAGCGTCGCTGGGTGCAGCCGTTTCCTGCTTTACAAAGGAGTTCATATGAAGAAAAGCAAATTGAATATTAGAAAAATGGTGCTGTGTGCTGTTTTTGCCAGTATGGCATTTGTCTTGAATACTTTTGTGTATTTCCCTTCCATGGCCCCATTCCAGCATTTTGTTGACGTGATCGCCTCTGTGTTTTTGGGACCTTGGTGGGCGTGTCTCAGTGCGTTTTTATGTGGCGCTATGCGTATGATGTCCGGCAGAACAATTCAGGCAGTTACCGGCGCTGTGTTTGGACCGATTCTGGGCGGTCTCTTATGGAGAAAAACCCGGAATATCTACTTGGTATGTGTCGGTGAAATCATTGGAACCGGACTTTTGGGCGCACTCGCATCCTATCCGCTGATGAAGTGGTTTTATGGATTAGATGCGCAGAATCCGCTGTATTATATCCCATTTTATACCCCCTCTGCGGTCGTTGGCGGATTGATGGGAGTAATGGTATTGGTCATTTTGAAACGCGCAAAAGCATTGGAACGCTTTTTATCAGAACTGGAGAGATGATTATGGATTTTGAAAAAATTTTGACAGCGGTACGGCACGGAAAACCACTGGTGCAATGTATCACAAATTTTGTAACGGTCAATGATTGTGCCAACATCATTCTGGCTTCCGGCGGAAGTCCTACCATGGCAAGTCACCCACAGGAAGTCGAAGATGCAGTCCGCAATGTACAGGCGCTGGTGTGCAACATGGGAGCCATCGACAATGTCGATTCCATGATACTGGCTGGTAAAGAAGCCAATCGAATGGGAAAACCGGTTATCCTCGATCCGGTAGGATCAGGAGGAACCAGACTCCGGCAAAACACCGTAAAACAGCTCATTGATCAGGTTCACTTTACGGTCATTCGTGGTAACGCTTCCGAAATTCGCTATCTGGCAGGACAGCAGACCACCGGAAGCGGTGTGGATGTAAGCGATTTGGATGAGATTGCAGAGGAAAACTTAGATGGGGCAATTTCTATGGCGGCTGATTTGGCAAAAAAATTGGATACCGTCATAGCCATTTCCGGAAAAATTGATGTAATTTCCAATGGTACGGAAAACTGTGTCCTGCGAAATGGCTGCGCCACCATGGCTCGAATCACTGGAAGCGGCTGTATGCTGACCTCTTTGATTGCGGCCTTTTGTGGCGTTTGCGAGGATTCTTTTCTTGCTGCCTGTTCTGCCATGGCTGTTATGGGAATCAGCGGAGAAATTGCGGAAGAAAAACGGCTTCAAAACAAAACCGGTAATGCTACTTTCCGAAATGATCTGATTGATGCCGTATTCAACTTAGAGGAACAACAGCTGAAACAAGGAGTACATTATGAAATTTACAAACGATGAGATTCGCAAGGGCATGCTGCTCTATGCTGTAACCGACCGAAGCTGGCTGAAAGAAGGACAAACGCTGCTGTCTGTCTGTGAAGAGATATTGAACAATGGAGCAACCTTCCTTCAGATTCGGGAAAAAGACTTGGATGCAGCATCCTTTCAGGAGGAAGCTGCACAGCTGAAGGACCTGTGCAGCCGCCACAGGGTTCCCTATGTCGTCAATGACAGCGTTGAAATTGCCATGGCAATTGATGCAGATGGTGTCCATGTCGGTCAGTCCGATATAAAAGGGCGGGATATTCGCAGTATGATAGGTGAAAACAAAATTCTGGGCATCTCGGCTGGAACCGTTGAGGAAGCCATTGCCGCAGAAAAAGCAGGTGCGGATTATATTGGTGTCGGTGCGGTATTTGGAACCAGCACCAAAAAGGATGCCCGCAATCTTACCGCGGAGAAACTGAAAGAAATTACAAGTGCTGTTTCGATTCCCGTGGTAGCCATTGGCGGCATCAACAGCAAAAATCTGATGGAATTGTCAGGAAGCGGTGTGGACGGCGTTGCAGTGGTGTCTGCTATTTTTGCATCGGAAAACCCCGGACAAGCGACAGCCCTGCTTTTGAAACTCGCCAGAGAGATGATAACGCATGGATAAAAAATTCGCTATTTTTGACATGGATGGAACATTGATAGATTCCATGGGCTTCTGGAAAAATCTCGCTGTAGAATACCTGAACAGTAAGGGCGTCAAACAAGGTTCGGAAGATATGATGGAGCGAATCAAACCCATGACAATGTCTGAATCCGCAGCTCTGTTTCAACGGGAATTTGGTCTGACCGGAAATCCAGAAGCAGAAATGAATGCCATGATGAGTACGCATTACAGAAACAATATTCCTTTGAAAAACGGTGTAAAGGAATATCTGCAACAATTGCACGATAAGGGTGTCCGAATGTGTGTTGCCTCCGCCACAGCGGAACATCTGATGGAATCCTGTTTGGTGCGTTTGGGTGTGCGGGAATCTTTTGAATTTCTGCTTTCCTGTGAAACAGTGGGAGCTGGAAAGCGCAGTCCCCTTGTCTACCATGAGGCTGCCAAAAAACTCCATGCTCTGCCGAAAGAAATCGCTGTTTATGAGGATGCCCTGTATGCGGTGCAGACAGCAAAAGAAGCTGGATATTATGTCGTTGCCGTGTATGATGACAGTACTGCCGATCATTGGCATACAATCCAGAAGCTTGCAGATACATACATTCTAAACTGGGCGGAAGCAACATGCGTATAAGTGCTGGGCTGTTCGACTCCCCCAAAGCTTCTACTGATATCAAAGCGGTATATTGGGGGCACCACCTTATACCGCTATACAAAACAATGCTGAAACAAAAAGGAGGATTGTCACAGTGAAGATGAAAACAGCATTGACCATTGCAGGAAGTGATTGCAGTGGAGGCGCCGGTATTCAAGCCGATTTGAAAACAATGACTATGAATGGTGTTTATGGCATGAGCGCAATTACAGCACTCACTGCGCAGAACACAACCGGTGTAACATCGATTCAGGAGTCTACGCCTAAATTTTTGAAAGAGCAGCTGGATGCTGTCTTTGAGGACATTTTTCCTGATGCAGTAAAAATTGGTATGGTTTCGTCCACGGAATTGATCCATGTGATTGCAGACCGACTTCGCTTTTACAAAGCACACAACATTGTAGTTGACCCTGTGATGGTGGCAACCGCCGGTTCCGCACTGATCCAGACCGATGCAGTACAGACCATGGTGAAAGAACTTCTGCCTTTGGCAGATTTGGTTACACCTAATATACCGGAAGCCGAGGTTTTATCCGGCATGACCATTGGGAGCAAAGAAGATATGCAAACAGCCGCAAAGCAAATCGGAGATACCTGTGGCTGTGCCGTTTTGCTGAAAGGCGGTCACAGTGTGAACGATGCCAATGACCTGCTTTACACAGACGGCAAACTGTATTGGTTTGAGGGAAAACGCATTGACAATCCCAATACGCATGGAACCGGCTGTACACTCTCAAGTGCCATAGCCTCCAATCTTGCAAAAGAGTTTTCGCTTACGGAATCAGTGCAGCGGGCAAAAGAATATATTTCCGGTGCATTGGCTGCTATGTTGGATATTGGCAAGGGTGCCGGTCCAATGAAACATAATTTTGATTTAACATCGGAGTTTTCCAAAGAAAAAGAATCGGTTTGAAAAGGAGTACAGAAAATGAGCAAGTATACAACACAAATGGATGCTGCAAAGCAAGGGATCGTCACACCGGAAATGAAGGCTGTCGCCGCCAAGGAGTACAGAACAGAGGACGAAATTCGTGATCTTGTTGCCAAGGGACAGGTTGTGATCTGCGCAAACAAACGCCACACTTGTATCAATCCCAACGGTGTTGGATCGATGCTCCGTACAAAGATCAATGTAAATCTTGGGGTCTCCCGCGACTGCAAGGATTATGAGATTGAAATGCAAAAAGTGATGGCTGCTGTCAATCTGGGAGCAGAAGCAATTATGGATCTTTCTTCTCATGGTAATACACAGCCTTTCCGCAGAAAACTGACGGCGGAATGTCCTGCTATGATTGGAACTGTTCCAGTATATGACAGTGTTATCCATTATCAGAGAGATCTTGCTACCCTCACCGCAAAGGATTTTATTGATGTTATTCGCCTTCATGCCGAAGATGGTGTAGATTTTGTAACACTGCATTGTGGCATTACACGGAAAACAATCGAGCAGATCAAAAAACACAAGAGAAAAATGAATATTGTCTCCCGTGGCGGTTCTCTCATTTTTGCATGGATGAGTATGACTGGGCAAGAGAATCCATTTTATGAGTTTTTTGATGAAATTCTTGATATTTGCCGCCAATACGATGTAACAATCTCTCTTGGTGATGCCTGTCGTCCCGGCTGTCTTGCGGACGGCAGCGATGTGTGCCAGATTGAGGAACTTGTTCGTCTTGGCGAATTGACAAAACGTGCCTGGGAAAAGGATGTTCAGGTCATGGTAGAAGGTCCCGGCCATATGCCGATGGATCAGATTGAAGCCAATATGAAGCTACAGCAGACCATTTGTATGGGTGCTCCTTTTTATGTACTTGGACCGATCGTAACCGACATTGCTCCCGGATACGACCATATCACATCCGCAATTGGAGGTGCGATTGCCGCAGCAAGCGGAGCCGCATTTCTTTGTTATGTAACTCCGGCAGAACATTTAGCGCTTCCCAATGTAGAGGATGTCAAACAAGGAATTATTGCTTCCCGTATTGCAGCTCATGCTGCTGATATTGCCAAGAAAGTTCCTCATGCAAGAGATTTGGATGATCAGATGGCAGATGCCAGAAGAACATTTGATTGGGAGAAGCAATGGAAGTGTTCCATTGACCCCGAAACCGCTAAATCCATCCGTGACAGCCGCGCTCCCGAACATGAGGACAGTTGCTCTATGTGCGGCAAATTCTGCGCTGTCAGAAGCATGAACAAGGCTCTGAATGGAGAGTATATTGATATTCTGTAAGGTGAGAAGATACAACGTTGTGTCATTGTCGGCGTGCAGATATAAACAATTATAAATACATTTACAGTTGTTTGCGAAAAGATGATGATTTCTCTATTTTCTGTGACAGTGGAATCAACCATCTGGATGCATTCCATGTTACCTGCACTGATCGTGGGAGATTTAGGGTAGCAGTTGAAATATCTTCACCTACCCTCTCCCCGGATTCTGTGGTACACTATCCTAGTATTTCAGGCAGGAGTTTTACCAGAACGGAGTAAGTTTAGAAGGAGCGGCGAGAAAGGGGGCAAGTACGCCCTCCGTTCCACACAGGATCTGAAATCACAAAAACCATACTGACAAGAAAACCGTAATGCCAACTAGGCCCCGAATTCTAATTAGAGCGTATCTGAAAACGCCAAATGATTGTGCTATAAACGCCAAATGATTGTGCTATTTTGCCAAAAGCCAGATAGCAGCAAGCAGAACAAACGCAAAGAAGGAAGATGCCA
>CALWXC010000038.1 GCA_944385415.1 uncultured Oscillospiraceae bacterium
CGCCCCTCACCTGGGACTGGAGCCGGAACATATCATAGGTGCGCTTGGCGATAAACGCGGCCACCACCAGCGACACGGGAGTGATGACCACCACTACTACGGTGATCACCACGTTAACACTGAGCATAAAGCACAACGTGCCCAAAATGGTGATGACTCCGGTGAACAGCTGGGTGAAGCCCATCAGCAAGCCGTCGGCGAACTGGTCCACGTCGGCGATGACCCGGCTGACCACTTCCCCGGCAGGGCGGGCATCGATGTATTTCAAAGGTAGAATCTGGATTTTTCGGAATGCCTCGTTGCGGATGTCCCGAACCACCCGGTAGGTGATCCGGTTGTTGAGCAGATTCATGACCCACTGGGCCAAGGCAGCGATGCCGATAACTACCCCGATCTCCACCAAGATGGCGAAGATGCCTTGGAAATCCACCTGGCCCGAACCTACGATCAAATCCACAGCGTCGCCCGTCAAAATGGGGATATACAAGGTAGCCGCTACCGTTACCGCAGCCAGCAGGATGGAAATACCAACCAACACCCAATAAGGCCGGATATAGCGAAGCACTTTCTTTAAGGTTCCCTTTTGCGCTTTTTGGCCTTTCATGCGGATACCCCCTTTCTTTCACTTTGTTGGAACTGGGATTCGTAAATCTCCCGGTATACCTGGCAGGAATCTAACAGTTCTTCGTGGGTGCCGACACCTACCGCTTCCCCGTCGTCCAGTACGATGATCTTATCCGCGTACCGGATGGAGGACGCCCGCTGGCTGACGATAAACACCGTGGGCCCGCCTTCCATCTCTCGGATAGCTTTCCGCAGCCGGGCGTCGGTGGCAAAGTCCAGGGCGCTGGCGCTGTCGTCCAGAATCAATATCTCCGGCTTGCGCACCAGGGCCCGGGCGATGGTCAGCCGTTGGCGCTGGCCTCCCGAGAAGTTCTTGCCTCCCTGGGCCACGGGTTCATCCAGCCCCTTGGGCTTGCCCTCTACGAAATCTCTGGCCTGGGCCGTTTCCAACGCCTGCCAAAGCTCCTCCTCCGTAGCGTCGGGTTTGCCCCATTTCAGGTTGTCCCGGATGGTCCCGGTAAAGAGCATGGCCTTTTGGGGCACCACGCCTACTTTTTCTCTCAGCGCTTCCAGGGGATACTCCCGGACGTTGCGGCCATCCACCAGCACGGCGCCCTGGGTGGCGTCGTAGAACCGGGGGATCATATTCACCAAAGAGGATTTGCCGCTGCCCGTGCCGCCGATAACGCCCACTGTCTCCCCAGGCTTCACGGAAAACGTCAGCCCGGAAAGAGACGCGTCGCCAGCGCCTTTATAGGTCAGGCCCACGTTTTGAAAGGTGACCCGGTCCCCATTTTCCACAGTCCCGGTGAGGGCCTGGGGAGAATCCATAGAAGATTCTGTATCCAGCACAGCTTGGACACGGTTGGCGCAAGCCAGGGCTTTGGTGATGTTGATGATCAGGTTGGCAAGCTTGATCAGCTCCACCAAGATCTGGGACATATAGTTGAGCAATGCTACCACCGCGCCCTGGGTGATGATCCCGGTATCTACCCGGACGGCGCCGACCCAGATCAGCACCACAGCAGCCAGGTTGATGATCACATAGGTGACAGGGTTCATCAGGGCCGAAACTCTTCCCACATGAACTTGCAGCCAGGTGAGGGCGTTATTTTCCGTCTGGAACGCTTCTGCTTCCGCCTCTTCCCGGCCAAAAGCCCGGATGACCCGCACACCGGTCAAGTTTTCACGGGTGGCGCTCAGAACTTTATCCAGCCCGGCCTGTACTTTTTTATAACGGGGCATGGTCCACAGCATCACGCCGAACACCACTACTGCCAGCAAGGGAATGGTGACCACGAAAATCAGTGCGGCGGGCACGTCGATGGTAAAAGCCATCACCATAGCGCCGAACACCACGAAGGGCGACCGCAGCAGCAGACGCAGGGCCAGGTTCAAACCGTTCTGCACCTGGTTGATATCGCTGGTCATGCGGGTGATGAGGGTGGACGTGCCGGCGGTATCCATTTCAGAGAAGCTCAGCTCCTGGATATGGGCGAACAGGTTATGCCGCAGTTTGGCGGCAATGCCCACCGACGCTTTGGCGGCAAAATATTGGGCGGTGATGGAACAGATCAAACCCACCACGCCCAAAGCGGCCATCACCAGGCACATGCGCCCGATGTAGCCCCGGTCGTCGTTTGCGATGCCCACATCGATGACGGCGGCCATGACCAAGGGCACCATCAGCTCGAAGGAGGCCTCCAGCAATTTGAACAGGGGGCCTAGGATACATTCTTTTTTGTAAGCATTCATGTAGGTGAAAAGCTTTTCACAGGGATCGTCCTTTCCCTTTGACGTACAATATAGTTCGTTATAATTTTATCACAAAACCGCAAATGGTTCTATGCGGAATTTTGCAGTTTCATGTGACTTTTTTAGTTTTCGACTTGTGTTTTTACAGGTTTGTGCCATGTCCCCGGTGCCGAAAAATGATTTGGGAATACGGCAACGGCCCTTGTTATTTTTAAAAAGTAAGTTTACAAACCTTCTGAGCTTATTTTTTGTGCGTTTTGCAAAAACAGTAAAATTTCTTAATTTTGGCTGTTGCTTTTTCTCTCCCTGTCTGGTATCATGAACTCACAAGGCCCCTGCAACTGACGGGCTGATGTGGACTTTACCACAGGGGAGCAGGGAATGTGCCGTTTTGCCGACCGTCTGGGCAGTGTCGCCGCGCGATGCTGCCCTTTTTTTGTGGCCATCGGCACGGCTCTTTCGACGATAGAATTGGTTTTGTTACACCCTGTGTCTTTTTAGAAAGGATGGTACCCCATGAAGCGGCAAGAATGGAATGGTTTTACAGGCGGGCTTTGGGAAGATGAAATCGACGTCCGCAATTTTATTCAGAAGAACTACACCCCCTATGGCGGCGACGGCAGCTTTTTGGCCGGACCTACCCCCCGCACTTTGGCGGTACGGGAAAAATTTGAGGAACTTCTCCGCCAGGAGCATCAAAACGGCGGCGCTTTGAAAGTGGACACCGACACGGTGATCACCGTTACTTCTTTCGGCCCCGGCTATCTGGACAAGGAAAAAGATATCATCGTGGGCTTGCAGACCGACGAGCCTTGGAAACGGGCCTGCAACCCCTTTGGCGGTATGCGCATGGTGCGCTCCGCCTGCAAAGCCTATGGCTATACTGTATCCGACAAGATCGAGCAGGAATTCCGCCTGCACAAGACCCACAACGACGGCGTATTCTCCGCCTACACCCCGGAGATCAAAGCCGCCCGCCATGTGGGCCTGATCACCGGCCTGCCCGACGCTTACGGCC
>CALWXC010000039.1 GCA_944385415.1 uncultured Oscillospiraceae bacterium
TTATCCTTCTTTGGCCTCTATACGCCAGAAACCCGGCTTATGCTTGACGCATATGCCGGGTTTCTCGACAGACTGAGCGCTGCCCATTTTGGGCAGCGCTGTTCTCTTGTACGATTTTTTTGGCAGAGCGGTATACCAATGCGTACAGATATTCGGGAAGATTTACAGATTTACTATACGATTATTGCACTTTTTATACAAAATACGGTTTAAAGTCTGCTCCGGGTCTGGACAGATCCGGAATTATATGATACTGTATAGCTGATATTTGGCTGCTCCGCTTCAACTATCGTTCTGGGCAGATATCACAGGACCGGTGGTATAACATAGGAACAGGCCGAAAAATGGGAGGGTGGCTACGGCGTACTCCTCCCCTAATTCAGGTGCTTTGTGCACAATGTGCACTGGCATATAGATTGAAGGGCTGACCGCACTCCACTCCTTGCGGCCAGTTTCTGAAATTAAAGGAGGAAATCCCGCGTTACCTGCGGTGCGGCAGTGTGGAGACCTGTCGTAAAGCAGCCCGATGGACTGTATCGGCTGCGAGGCTGTTGTTTGCGGAGGCACAACAGTTAAGGTAAGTACTTATGGCAAACCTGGTTCTGAAAAACATCAAGAAGATCTACCCCAACGCCGCCGGTGGCAAGAAGGCCAAGAAGAAAAAGGACCATGTGTCTGACGAGCCCAAGGCCAACCTGCAAATCACGGACGAAGGTGTCGTAGCCGTCCAGCAGTTCAGCTTGGACATTGCCGACAAGGAGTTTATCGTTCTCGTCGGTCCTTCCGGCTGCGGCAAGTCTACCACGCTGCGCATGATTGCCGGCCTGGAGGAGATTTCCGATGGCGAACTGTACATCGGCGGTAAGCTGGTTAATGACGTGGCTCCCAAGGATCGCGACATCGCCATGGTCTTCCAGAACTACGCGCTTTACCCCCACATGACCGTTTATGAAAACATGGCATTCTCCATGAAGTTGAAGAAGATGCCAAAGGACGAGATTGATAAGAAGGTCCGTGAAGCTGCTGCAATTCTGGACATTACGCAGTATCTGGACCGCAAGCCCAAGGCTCTGTCCGGCGGCCAGCGGCAGCGTGTGGCCATCGGCCGTGCCATCGTCCGTGAGCCCAAGGTTCTGCTGATGGACGAACCCCTGTCCAACCTGGACGCCAAGTTGCGTAACCAGATGCGTGCTGAGATCATCAAGCTCCGCCAGCGCATCAATACCACTTTCATCTATGTTACCCACGATCAGACCGAGGCTATGACCCTGGGCGATCGCATTGTCATTATGAAAGATGGCTTCATCCAGCAGATTGGTACGCCCCAGGAGGTCTTCAACCATCCTGCCAACATCTTCGTCGCCGGTTTCATCGGTGTGCCTCAGATGAACTTCTTCAAGGATGCTAAGCTGCTTCTGGAGAATGGCCAGTACTCTGTGGAGATTTTGGGCCGTCGGTTCGTTCTGGGTGCACAGCAGCAGGAGGCGCTCAAGGCTTCCAACCGTCAGCCCGGCGCCGTGATTGCCGGCGTCCGCCCCGTCCATGTACAGCTGAAGCATGGCGGCATCCCCGCAAATCTGGAAGTTTCCGAAATGATGGGCAGCGAGCAGCATCTCCACGTCAATGCCAACGGTACGGAGATCATCGCGATTGTCTCTACTTTGGGTACCGGCAACCACACGGATACGGTGGAGCTGGACTTCCTGCCTGAGTGCATCCATCTGTTTGATCCCAATACGGAGAAGAACCTGATTTGATGTAAACAGTATCATACTTACGGACAGCCCGGGACATGTGTTTTATGTCCTGGGCTGTTTTGATATTTATTGGTCGCACAGCCGCGCTAGACCAGGCATATCCGTCAGTTCCACTGTACCCCGTGTCAGCTTCACTAATCCTTCCGACTGGAAATATCGCAGCATTCGGGTGATGACCTCCCGCGCGGTTCCCAGATGATTGCCGATTATCTCATGGGTGATTTTTAACGTGGTATCTCCACAGATGGCTTGTTCCTCCAAAAGAAACTCTGCCAGACGCTTGTCAAGGCTTTTCCAAAGAATTTGCTCCACCAGCCACATGACATCGGAAAAATGGCTGGCCATAATTTCATTGGTATAATTGGCCAACGGCGCCGATTCCTCCATTATGGCTCGATAGGTTTCCGGCGGAATGACCCACAGATCTGTCTCTTCTTCCGCTTCCACCACAATTTCAAACGCGATGCTGCGCAGCATACAGGACGCCGACAACAGGCACATATCCCGGTCGAACAGCCGGTATAGCGTCACTTCCCTACCGTCCTCTGATAGAATGTACGACCGAAGGCGGCCGCTGCGAATCAGCAGCACACCGGTGCAGGATACAGCCCCATTATGGACCGTCTCCCCTTTTTGAATTGTGCGTTCTGTGACCGTGTCCGTCAGCAACGACTGCTGTGCGGCAGTCAATTTGTCCCATACAGGAAAATATTGCGCAAATTCCATATGTCTCACCTCATTACCAACCGGATTGAAAATCTGAATGTATTGCCGTTAGTATAAAAAAGGACTGTCTCCCTGTCAATGATGTGTTTGCTTCCGTGACAAGATCACGGATTTTTTCCCTGCGGCTGGGTATACTGTCAATAAAAAAGCTAGAAAGTCGGGGAATCTATATGAACCACATTTATGATATTCTCATCGTTGGCGGCGGACCTGCCGGATATACCTCCGCGCTTTATGCTGCACGTGCCGGTCTGGACGCCGTAGTTCTGGAAAAGCTGGCGCCCGGCGGACAGATGGCATTGTCCCATCAGATCGATAACTACCCTGGTTTTGTTGATGGTATCGATGGTTTTTCTCTGGCACAGCAAATGCAGCAGGGCGCTGAACGCTTCGGTGCAAAAACGGTGATGACGGAGGTTCATTCTCTGGATTTGACTGGTGATATTAAAACCGCGCATACCAGCGACGGAGATTACCTGGGCCGAGCTGTGATTCTGGCTACCGGCGCCAATCCCAGACCTCTGGGCGTGCCGCAGGAGCGGGAACTGGTGGGCCGCGGCGTCAGCTATTGCGCTGCCTGCGACGGCATGTTTTTCCGCAACCGTACGGTCGTTGTGGTGGGCGGCGGCAATTCGGCCGCTGCCGACGCCAAGCTGCTGTCTCGTGTGGCAAAACAGGTCATTATTATTCACCGCCGTAATACCATGCGTGCGGATCAGATTGACCAGCAGGCCTTGCAAGAAGCTGACAATGTACAGTTTCTCTGGAATTCCGTAGTGACGGAGCTGCTCCACGATGACCGTATTACCGGAGTACGCGTTCGGAATGTCGAAAGTGGACAAGAGACAGTGGTGCCCTGCGACGGTGTATTTGTCAGTATTGGCCGGAAGCCCGCCACAGAACTACTGGGCGGCCAGATTACGTTGGACCAGAATGGCTATATCGATGCTGGAGAGTCACTGGAAACCAATGTACCGGGCGTATATGCTGTGGGGGATGTGCGCCGGAAAGATTTGCGGCAAGTGGTTACAGCGGTTTCCGATGGTGCTGCTGCAGTACACCAGATTGAAGCGTATTTGACAAAGGAGGGACAACCATGAAGTGGAATCCCAGAAAACTACTGCGTTATGCACTTTTTCTTGGCATCGGTGCAGGAATCGGCTGGATCTATTATCGTTTCTGGGGGTGTACCAGTGGTTGCGCCATCACATCCAGCCCTGTCCGCACCATGCTCTATACTGCTATGATTGGTGGGCTTTTAGGCGTTGTTACGGAGAGAACGGCGTAGACGGCATACCATGGAGGAAGCAGTCCGGTTCATGGGAGTTGACAATGCCGATGGCTTGGAGATACGCATAGAGGATGGTAGTCCCTACAAATTTCATTCCCCGCCGCTGCAAATCCTTTGAAAGTGCGTCGGAAAGATCCGAATGGGTCTTCCCTGTTTCCATGCGGATCAGGCCATCCCAAAAGGTTTTTAAATATGCGAGAAAGCTGCCGTGTTCTGCGATGATATCCAGGAACACGGCAGCGTTGCCGATGGCGGCCAGAATCTTCCGCCGGTTACGCACGATGCCCTCGTCCTGCATCAGCCGTTCGACTGTTTCTGCGTCATAGTTCTGGATGATCTCCGGGTCAAAACCGTCAAAAGCTTGGCGAAAGTGCTCTCGCTTGTTCAGAATACACTCCCAGGACAATCCGGCCTGAAAGGATTCCAGCACTAACATTTCAAAGAGATATCGGTCATCGAATTGTGGAACCCCCCATTCTGTATCGTGATAGGCCACATAGACTGGGTTGTGTTCATTGCACCAGAAGCACCGCTGCATGATTGTTCACCTGCCCTACTGTTTCTGTTGTTTTTTAGTATAGTTCCTGCCGGTCTATCTGGCAAGATATTTAGGAAAAAATACTCTGGACACCGATGCGTATTGGATGTATAATTGGAAACCGTTGTTGTAGAGACAACATATTCCAGCATCGATAAGAGGAGACATCACCCCATGCGAAAAGACCTGACCGCAGGAAAACCACTGCACTTGATTTTGACCTTTGCCATTCCAATGCTGATGGGTATGCTGTTCCAGCAATTTTACAATCTGGTGGATACCATGATTGTCGGCAAATTGCTGGGGGCCCAGGCACTGGCGGCCGTCGGATCTACCGGCGCCATCAACTTTTTGGTCATTGGCTTTTGTATGGGATTGTGTAATGGATTTTCCATTCCGGTGGCCCAGCAGGTCGGTGCCAATGATCTGAGCACCATGCGTCGGTTTGCTGCCAATGCCGCATATCTTTCGATAGCCTTTGCCGTTGCTCTGACTACTGTAACCGCCTTCTTCTGCGACCAGATTCTGCGGTTAATGCAGACGCCATCGGATATTTTCGACAACGCCAACCGCTATATTTTTATCATTTTCCTGGGGATTCCCACCACATTTCTCTATAATCTGTTGGCCGGTATCATCCGTGCACTTGGTGACAGTAAAACACCGGTGTATTTCCTGGCGCTGTCATCTATCCTCAATATTTTCTTGGATTTTTCTCTGATCCTCTGGTTCCACATGGGTGTAGCCGGTGCAGCTGTTGCCACAGTAGTGTCCCAGGGAATCTCAGGTATTGCCTGCTTGTTCTACATGCGGAAAAAATTCCATGTCCTGAAAATGACCGGCACAGAACGCAGAGTAGACCTCCAACTCTGCGCGAGGCTCTGCTATATTGGACTGCCTATGGGACTGCAGTACTCTGTCACCGCCATCGGCTCCACCATTTTGCAGACGGCTGTCAATACGCTGGGTACGCTCAGTGTGGCCGCTGTCACCGCCGGTACGAAGCTGTTTCAGCTGTTGTGCTGCCCGTTGGACGCTTTGGGCAGTACGATGGCGATCTACTGTGGCCAGAACGTGGGCGCTGGTAAACTGGATCGTCTTGGACAGGGTCTCCGGGCCAGTGCCCTCCTGGGTTTGTGCTATTCTATTGTGGCCTTCGGAGCCATGGTCCTGTTTGCCCCGCAAGCCACTATGCTGTTTATGGACCCCAGAGAAACAGAGCTGGACCGTATTATCTCTCTGACCAGTCAATATATTGTTACATCGACCGCGTTCTTTTTCCCATTGGCGCTTGTCAATGCGGTTCGCTTCTCTATCCAGGGAATGGGCTTCAGCGTTTTTGCTATTTTTGCCGGTCTGCTGGAAATGGTGGCTCGTACCATTATCTCTCTGTGGTTTGTCCCACAATTTGGCTTTAATGCCGTCTGCTTTGCTTCGCCTATGGCGTGGATTGCTGCGGATCTGTTCTTGATTCCGGCCAGTATGCGGTGTATTGCTGTCCTGCGCCGCCGCTTGCAGCCGTCCCCCATGCTCAGCAAAGAACAATAAATAACCCCGGTGGAACCTTTGACTTGCAGTGGTTCCACCGGGGTATTTTACGCCAATTGAAAGAAGAAAGAGATTAGAATTGGTACAAAAAAAGAGCAGATAATTCCGTGGAGCACAGAAATGACCACGGTTTCTTCATTGGTGTATTTCAGCAGTACCGGCAGCGTGGTGTCTTCGCTGGTCGCACCAGCGGCAGAGATACAGGCTGCACTGTTACACCGAACCGCCAGAACTGGAATCAGGAGAAATGCAAAAATTTCCCGCATGAGATTGCTGAGAAACGCGATACTGCCCAATTCTGCGCCTCCCAGGTTACTGATGGTGGCGCCTGCCAAGCTGTACCACCCCATGCCGCTGGCAATGGCAGCGCCGGGAACGAGCGGGAGATCCAGAATCCAGGCACAGAGAAACCCACCGGCTACAGAACCAACGATAGTTCCCAGCGGAATCATTAAAATTTTCAGACCGTAGCCGCGAATTTTTCTAATGATGCCATCGTGCATCCCGATACTGATGCCGATGGTAAACATCAAAAGATAAAGCACCAAATCAGAGTGACTGCTGATCCAGTCGATCAACCCAAGCTCCAGGCCTGACAATCCATAGACCAGACCCAGAAACAATGAGAGAATTGTAAAGAGCACCAGCATATTGTGTCACCGTCCCTTCAGAAAACGCCGTGTCAGCAAGTATACCAGCACTACCGACAGAGTGGTTGGTATGGCGAAAAACAGAAAACTTTGCAGGCCCAGAGTGGTCAGCTCCTGTAGAAAATTTTCTTTTCTGCCCAATAAGACACCCATACAGAAAATGAGTACGAAAGTGCTGAGCATGGAGAGACGCTCATTCCAGGCCTTTACTTTCCGCAGCCGGTGGACACGTCCTAAGAGCATGCCGGCAATCATGACCATAAAAATTCCCATTGTTCTATCCCCTACTGTAGTCGTTCCGTTGACCGCTGTCAAAAGCCGCCAAAACGTCATATATTCTACCACATTTTTTTCAGGAAAGGAAGTCCAGCCGGGTGTTTTCTTCTGCGAAGGATTTGTCATAATAAAATGCCGCCCGCGTCGCATGAGGGTGCGGCGCGGGCGGCTCCATTACTGCCGTCCCAGCTTTTCCATTACATAATTGACAAGGCAAATCCCCTGCCGCTCTACCTCCTGCTTCCGTACAACGCAATAGCCCCGACGGATGAAAAAAGGTTTCGCTGTGATGGAAGCGTGGGTCTGATATGTTGGCGCGGCGATCTGCTGTTCTAGTGCGTCACAGATGGCAGTAGCGATTCCAAGTTGCTGGTGGTCTTTACTGACATATAGCCGGTCCAAATATCCGGAGGCGTCCATATCGCCAAATCCGGCTAAGGTCCCGTCCCATTCTGCCACGATGGTAGTATGTTCCAACAGAGATCGGTTCCATCGATCTGCATCTTCCTGCCCAGTAGCCCAGACGTTGCACTGGATTTCGGTGTAATCTCCAAGGTTGACGCTGTGTACAGTTTCATAGAACAGCCGCAGCAGCGCCGGACAGTCTTCCGGCTGATAAGGTCTCAATTTGATCATATAAATTACCTCTTTGCGGCGGAAAATACCGCCGCTTCTTCCAACCATCCCAATAGCTCCTCGTCAATATCCTCTATGGAGGAAATCAGCACATGATGGGTCCAGCGATTGGGATACGGCTCTATGGCCGCATCAATACGCGGCGATTTCTTCCGATCATTCAAACCAAATGTCACGGTAAACCATACAGGAGGCCGTTCTGCTGCTCGCCGTACCGGGTTGAAGGAAACGGCGCCAAAACTCCGCCGATTGTAAAAACTGATCTGGGTTTTGGAGACGCGAATGGTTGTGCCGGGAATTCGTTCCAAAAGCGCTTGCTCGAACTGCTCATACAAAGGCAGAGCTTCCGCGTGGCCTTGAAAAAATAACAATGTATCCGCATTCATAGCCGCCACCTCACCGCTGCCGGGCTTTGCCATGCTCTTTCTGATGCGCTGTGACCATATACACCGTTTGCTGGATCAGCCATAGAAGACCAACCAGAAAGCAGGCAAAGGGCGTTACCATATCGAACAGAGCCAGAAGAGCCAACAATACCATGGCAACAGGATAAACACTGTTCATGATTAAAAATGTTCGATAACAGTATTGACCAATTAACTGCTGCTCTGCTTCATCACAGCTGCTGTACCAGTCTTTTGAAAATTTGGTATCCCACACGCTGCCGCGCTTTTCAGGATACAGGACCTTGATCGCATTTATGGTTTTGGATTGAATGGTCACAGTCCAGGCGACTTCCACAATCAACAGCAGGACAGAAGGCCCAATGGGGGCGAAATAACTCAGCGCCATGGCGACAATTGCATAAACTGACGCAATATTACTGAAGACCATAGACAGTTCCAAGAGCCGGTCAGCTGTTTGAAATTCCTCCTCTGCTTCTGTATGGGGCAGCTGCCGTTTCCCTGCCAGATAGTAGCCGGTACTGAGTACCAACAGCACTGCGCCTGGCAAGTACCACCAGGGACCAAATCCGGCCAGCAGATGCTCAAAACCAGCCATCCACTCCATCGCGCTGGTACCGGCTTTTAACCGTACCAGCCCTGCGCCGGCGCCCAACAGGGCACACACGGCAATCACCAGAAGAAACCGAATGGCAATTTGCTTTTTTGTTCTTTCTGCTTTCATACTTCTTCCTCCCCTGTGAGATAAAAGACTTCTTCTACCGATTTTCCAAATACCCGGGCAATTTTCAGCGCCAGTGTGATGGATGGATTATAGTCCCCGCGTTCAATGAGACTGATGGTTTGCCGGGACGCGCCCACCAGGCTCCCCAACTCCTGCTGATTAAGGCCACCGGCTGCCCGAAACTCCTTGAGCCGATTTTCCAATGGCATATGCAGCCCTCCTTTGACAAATATTCTTTTCAATATGACAATTATTATTGTCATATACAGCATAGCATTGACAAAGATATTTGTCAATAGACAAAATAAAAAATTGCAGGAGCGGCACGCTCCTGCAACAAGGGATTAACCGTATATGGTTTGGATTCTCTCCAAAATTTCTACATCGGCCGGACAGAATTTGTACTGTGGAATTTCAGATACAGTAATCCAGCGAATATCGTTATGCTCCAGCATTTGGGGTGTACCCTGCCGGATTGCTGCCAGAAACAGTGTCAGGTGAACTGTTAGGTCTGGGTACTGGTGCGTTACTTCCATAAAGGGTGCGCCAACATCCAGCTCGACGTTCAATTCTTCCCGACACTCTCGAATCAATGCCTGCTCCTTTGTCTCCCCTGGCTCCACTTTGCCGCCTACAAACTCCCATAGAAGCCCACGGGCCTTGTGAGCCGGACGCTGACAAATCAAAAACCGGTCACCGTCCCAGATCAGTGCCGCTACCACTTCCACCATGTTACCGTAACCTCCCAATCAGCTGTGCACCATGCTCCCGGAGCCACTGGCGATGAACCGCATACTCTGGCATAACCTGTGCCACATGCGCCCAAAATTTGGCGGAGTGGTTCATCTCCAATCGGTGGCACAATTCATGGACAACAATATAATCCGCCACGTCTGGTGGGCAAAGCATCAAAAGACAGTTGAAATTCAAATTGCCTTTGGTTGAACAGCTGCCCCACCGGGACACTTGATGGCGGATGGTGATGCATCCATAGGTGACGCCTACCAGCGGCGCGAAGTACGCTGCCCGTTCCGGCAACACCAGTTTCGCCTGCTCTGTCAGCGCCCGCAGTTCCGCTTCTGTTAAAGGCGGCGCTGTGTCCTTCTGCCGCTGCCGCGCCAGCTCCCAATGGTACTGAAGCCACGCCTGCTTTTCTTCCAAGACGTTCCGAATTTCTGCCCGTGTCGTCCCCAATGGCACCCGCATCACCACCCGCAAGTTCCGGTCTATGGTGAGGGAAATGGTTTTGCGATGGCTGGGTATGACGGTCACATTGGGCTGTTCCATGGGTGCTGCTCCATTTCTTTTGTTATTTTGTTCTATTATAGCAGATATTGCTTCCTTTTCAAGGGTGGATACGGTATGATGATGTTGCCAAAAGACCGAAAACAGATGTGCAGTGAGGCTCATTCTGCTCCCTCTGCGGTATCGAAAAGCTTGAGAAGCAGCACCTCGTCCATGGCGATACGACTGCCGTCGGCCAGCAGCAGACAGCGATCCCAGGGGTCCACGCCTTTGACTATGCCGGTCACGGTTTGATAGGTACCGCCGCTCTTGCGGCTGTCGGGCACAAAATACGTCACCGATACCACCGGTTGTTGGGCCAGATGATCCAACAACCACTGTTGGGTTCGATCCAACTCGGCCCGGGCTTCCTCGCTGAGCTCCACGCGGCCATCTGTCAGCCGTGCTGTTTCGTCGACCTGTTCCTCATGGCCGGACAGAGCGGCGAATGGCGAAAACTGCGCTGCCCTGTCCCGCAGAGACATAGGCGAGTGGCGGGCGGATATTGGCCGGGATTGGTAGAGAATGTCGTCATATCTGCGGCTGTGATCCATGCTGTGGGCCCTCCCTTTATGCCCGATGCCCACCGATCTGCCCGTTCCGTTCCCTAGCGGTGGCGCCTTCTCCATAGCTCATGCCTTTGAGAACCGCGTTTTTACCGTATCGCTTTCGGATAGCAACCAGCGCCTGCTGCATCCGACGCTCCCGTTCCCGCGCCGCCTGCCGCACCATCTCCGCCTGTCGGTCGGAAAACAAATCCAGCTGAATATCCGTTGCCTGCCGGATCACATCTTGCTCCGCCAACAGATGATTGGCGGTGACGCTCATGCGTCGGACCAGCAGAGACGGGTCTACAATGCGGTTGTATAGCTCCATGACGGCTCCAATCATCTCTCTGGTAGAAGAGGTATGCCCATTGAGATTGACTGAGCCATTGGCCTGTTTGGGGACCTGACGGCCATATCCATCGGTGGTAACCGGCCCGGTATAGTGCCGCCGCCGCTCCGGGTTCTTGAGGTTTTCGATATCATATCCCACCGTCAGCACCAACTGATCGGTCACCAGACCCTTTTCCACCAGCTCTAAACTCAATGCGTCGGTCATCTCTCGAACTACCAGCGCTGCTTGATTACTGGGATAGGGACAGGTCAGCACTTGTCCAGAGACGGTACTGTGGTTTTCTGGCTGATAGGAGCGGATATCCGCCAGAGTGCAGGGCTCACAGCCCCAGGCGTGATCAATCAGCAGCTCTGCCTGAATGCCGAAAAGCCGGTACAGCAGCTCCTCGTTATAAAAATCTGCGGGTCCGCCCAGCGAACAGCGGGCGATATCGCCCATAGTAAACAACCGATGCCGTTCCAGTTTTTTGGCATAGCCGCGGCCAATTCGCCAGAAGTCTGTCAAAGGCCGGTGCGCCCACAGCGTCCGGCGGTAGCTGAGTTCGTCCAACTCCGCAATGCGGACACCGTACCGGTCGGCAGGCATCCGCTTGGCCACGATATCCATGGCGATTTTGGCCAGATACAGGTTGGTACCGATACCGGCGGTGGCGGTAATTCCAGTGGTTTCCAGAACATCTTTCAATATTTTTTGCGCCAGCTGCCGGGGCGTCAGACCGTAAAGCCCCATGTAATGGGTCACGTCTATAAAGACTTCGTCAATGGAATAGATGTGAATATCCTCCGGGGCTACATATTTGAGATAGACCTGATAGATGCGGGTACTGTATTCCAGATAATGAGCCATCCGGGGCGGGGCCACAATGTACTCCAGCGCCAGAGAAGGATTCGCTTTCAACTGCCGGTCATCACTGGATGCGCCGCACAGCTTTCGCCCAGGAGCCAGCCATTGGCGGCGGGTGTTGATCTCTGTCACCTTCTGGACCACCTCAAACAGCCGGGCCCGGCCGGAAATTCCATATGATTTCAGAGACGGGCTGACGGCCAGACAGATGGTTTTTTCTGTTCGGGAATCGTCGGCCACCACCAGATTGGTGGTCATGGGGTCCAGGTCCCGTTCCCGGCATTCCACGGAAGCATAAAAGGATTTCAAGTCAATGGCAAGATAGCTGGGCACAGTACGGTCCTCCTTTCCGCAGGTCTTCCAAATACCATCTCCATAATAGAACATTTGTTCAATATTATCAAGCAGAAATTTTTGCTACCAATACTGTAACGATGCCCGTCTTCATGGCGCTTATTGGGGTGAAGAGACAGAGTGAAAGGAGGAACATACCATGGAAGACGCACAGATCGTGGAGCTGTACCTGCATCGGGATGAATCAGCTATTTATTACACTGGTGAAAAATACGGTGTCCGCCTGCGGGGACTGGCATTGGGTATGGTAAGAGACCTCGGTGCGGCACAGGAGTGTGAAAATGACACCTACTGGGAAGCGTGGCGTTCTATACCACCCCATGAACCAAGAGACTATCTCTATGCCTATCTGGCCAGAATCACCCGCCATCTGGCATTAAGCTGCTGCCGACACCGCAGCCGTCTCAAACGCAGCGCGGAAATCTGCACTCTCAGCGCCGAGCTGGAACAGTGTATTCCCGCCCCCGACGATGCAGCCTGCCGCTTGAAAGATACGGTACTGCGGCAAAGCCTCAACGGCTATCTGGCTACATTGAACGAGGAAAAACGCTATATGTTTCTGAGACGCTACTGGTATTTGGATGACATTGCATCCATTGCCGCCGCGTTGCACTGTACCGAGAGCAAAGTCAAAACCGCGCTATTTCGCTGCCGCCGACAGCTGCGGCAGTATCTGCAAAAGGAGGGCTATGAACTATGAGAGGCAGCGAATTACTGGATAAGCTGTCCTTGGTGGACAGTGCCTATGTGGAGGCCGCTGCTGCAATCCCCCGTCAACCGGCCCGCCCCAATCACCGCTGGGCCGCTATTGCAGCTTGTATTGCCCTGCTGGCCGCCGTCGGCAGTCTCTGGCTGGGACAAGTTCCAACGCCCGGCCAGTCTGTGCCGCCCAACGGCACAGAAGGCGGGCTACCGCCCGTTACGACACAGGATGCGGAAGATACACAGAATAAAGACGCGGAGGGACCGGCACCCCAGTGGGATTTCTACTACAATGACATGGACACGGACTATATGGTGGTGGATGCAGCACGGCGGAACATTCCCGGCTATTTCCGGGAGGCGCTAAATCAAACGGAATTGGACGCTGTGCAACCAGGTATGTGGCTGGAATGGATGAACTTCTCCGGTGAAGCCGGTTTCGATGGCGAAGGTAATTTGCTGGAAGTAATTCTGTGGGTGACTACTTCCCAACCGGACACGGCTGCTACGGTCACCCTGTCTACAGACGGGATTACCCCCTGCTTCCTACTGCCGGAGGACGCGGTTCCCTCTATGTGCGGCGATGTGGAATACCGCCTGGGGCGATGGGTAGACCCATCCGGCGGCGTCAGCCTGTTGGCGGAATCGCAGCTGTACGGTATTTGGTTTACCTTCTCCCTGCGTACGACAGCTGCCGCGGAAACACAGGCCCGTGCCGACTTTGAGGACATCCTGGAATGCTTCACATGCTATGAGCAAGGCAGGCCAAACCTTTCCGCCGTTACGGCTGCGGAAATTCCAACATGGCAGGACAAGAACCTGTCCCAGACGGAGGCGCTGGCGGACCCGGACTTTGGTGCTTGGTTCCTACCGACTGCACCATCTGGTTTTGCAGAAGAATCCATCCGCCGGTATCAAGATCAGAATACCAACGCCCTCTGGGGTCTCTGGACCAGAGAATATGATCAGTTGCGCTGGGAGGTTCGATATCTGACAACGGAGGATGCAGACAATCTGGTTGATATCTCTGAACCGGAAACATATGACCTGTCCCGCTATCCCATTCCCAGAGCCGAGTCCGTACCAGAGCAGTTAAGGGATACCGTTGACCGGCCGATTTTTAACGCGGAAGAGCTGACCTGGGAGGTGTTGTCCACCCGAGCTGATACTGCCGTGGACACCGGTGACAGTGACGGCGTCCGTATGAACTTTGGAGTTCGATATGGTAATATCATCGTGGAAATCCAGTCCAAGGGCGTGGATACCCAATGGATTTACGAACAACTGATGGCCTTACGGCCCTGAACAGTCAGGACCCCCGGCTAAGCCGGGGGCTTGAGTAAGCCCTAGAAGGGCATCGTGCCGGCAAGCCTCTCAAGAGGCACTGAAAAATCTACCACTTGCGTCACTTGCCCCACAGTCCGTAAACGGACGCTTAACGCATTAAAGCGACTCTTACGTTATAAGAAGATCGTTATTATTTTTCTCGCTTCGCTCGATACTTGAAGCTAAAGCTTTTTTACTCTCCCCAGCAGAGCTGGGGGTTCTCATTTCGCTAAAGCATACAACGGAAACGCCGGTTTGAGAATTTTCCTCAAACCGGCGTTTCGTGTAGATTTGTTACTGAACAGCAATTTGCCGAAGCATGATGGTAAACTCATTGGATTGGGAGTGGACAGTCATTATGCGGCAACAATAGCCTATGATCGCAAAGGATACTGGTTCAATGCAGGAAACAAGGCGGTCAACTGGGCGCTAAATAAAGAAAGACTGATAAACTGGGGCTTTTATGATTTAGCCACAGCTTATCAGTCTCTGCACTTAAACTATTGAAACCGCCGTGTACCGAACGGTACGCACGGTGGTGTGAGAGGACGGGGGCTAATCACCCCCTCCTACTCGATTATGATACGGACAGCTGAATTTTCTCCTCTCCAGCTTGCAGCGCAATGGCATGAATGGGATGCTGGAAGCTGTCGATAATGGCTTCGGCGATGGGGTCCTCGATCTCCTTCTGAATGGTGCGGCGGAGATTTCTGGCGCCGTATGTGGCGGAATAGGATTTTTTTGTCAGCCAGGTCATCACATCGTCAGACCAAGTCAGCGCCACACCGCGATCCTCCAGGGCCGTCTTCAATTCACCCAGCATAATGGCGGCAATGGCCTGGAAGTTCTCCTCCGTCAAACGGTTGAAGCAGATGATCTCATCCACTCGATTGAGGAACTCGGGCCGCAGGAAGTCGCTGAGGGCTTTCATAGCCTTATCGCGGCTTTGATCGGTCAGTGTCCGGTCAAAGCCCAAGGAACCACCCTTGCGCTCAGAACCGGCATTAGAAGTCATGACAATGATGGTGTTTTCAAAGTTGACCACACGCCCCTGGGCGTCGGTAATGCGGCCGTCATCCAGAATTTGCAGCAGGATATTCAGCACATCGGGATGGGCCTTTTCCAACTCATCGAACAGAATCACCGAATAGGGCTTGCGGCGGATTTTCTCCGTCAGCTGCCCGGCTTCATCATAGCCTACATAGCCGGGAGGCGAACCGATGATTTTGGAAACCGAGTGCTTTTCCATATATTCGGACATATCCAGACGAATCAGCGATTCGGTGGAGTCAAAGAGCTGATCGGCCAGACAACGAACCAGCTCCGTCTTACCTACGCCGGTAGAACCGACAAAAATAAAGGAAACGGGGCGTTTTTTCACTGCAATACCGACACGGCTGCGGCGAATGGCGGCAGAAACGGCGGCAATTGCTTCATCCTGTCCGATGATACGGGTCTTGAGCCGGTCTTCCAAACTCTTGAGTTGCTCATACTCCTGGGCCTGAATTTTGCTGGCGGGAATCTTGGTCCACAATTCGATGATACGGGCCAGATTTTCCATGGTCAGCTGTGGCCGGGGCTGAGCGGCCAGTTCATTGAGTTCGGCTTCCACCTGCAAACACTTGCTGCGCAGGGTCGCCAATCGCTCATAGTTTTCCTCTTCAGCCTGCTCGGTCAGCATGGAAATCTCCAGATTCAAATCGTCCCGTTCCTTCCGCAGCTCTCCCATGCGGCTGATGGTTTTGCTGCGCAGATTTAAATCGGAGCAGGCTTCGTCCAGCAGATCGATGGCTTTGTCAGGCAGGAACCGGTCGGTGATATACCGCTCCGAGAGAATTACCGTCTGGCGGGCGATCTCCGCCGGAATTTCCACCCCGTGGTACTGCTCATAGTAGTGGGCAATGCCGCGGATGATGGCAATGGCCTCTTCCATGGTGGGCTCGTTAACTGTCACCGGCTGGAAGCGGCGCTCCAGGGCTGAATCCTTTTCAATATACTTGCGATACTCATTGAATGTGGTGGCGCCGATGACCTGAATTTCTCCACGGGACAGGGCGGGCTTGAGGATGTTAGCGGCGTTCATGGAGCCTTCCGCATCGCCTGCCCCCACCAGATTATGGACCTCATCAATGACCAGAATGATATTGCCGGTCTTTTTGATCTCTTCAATGAGACTCTTCATACGGCTTTCAAACTGACCGCGGAACTGGGTTCCGGCCACCAGGGCCGTTAGATCCAGCAGGTAAACCTCTTTATCCCGCAGCTTAAAGGGGACATCACCACTGACAATCTTCTGCGCCAGACCCTCGGCAATGGCTGTTTTACCAACGCCAGGCTCACCGATGAGACAGGGATTGTTCTTCTGACGGCGGTTGAGAATCTGGATGACCCGCTCGGTCTCCACCTGCCGTCCCACAATTTGATCCAGGCCGCCGTCCCGTGCCTTCTGAGTCAGGTTCAAACAATAGCTGTCCAGGAACTTGCGCTTTTTGTCCCGGCGTCCGGCGGAAGGCTTCTCCTTGGGCTGCTCCGGCTCCACCGGCTGAGCCAGCTGGTCACCACGCTCGCCGCCGAACAGCTTATTCAGAAACGGGAAAGTGGCTGTACGGCTGTCGGACTCGTCATCCTCTGCCTGGTCTGACAGCTCGCTGGGATTTTGTGCGCTGCCCATCATGTGCATCATTTCGTCAGACAGGGTTTCCAAGTCTTCATCCGTGACTCCCATCTGCTTCATAATATCGTCTACCGGTTTGATGCCCAGCTGTCTGGCGCACTTGAGACAGAGACCATCATTGACCGTTTTGCCATTTTCTATTTTTGTGATAAAAATGACTGCAACATTTTTCTTACAGTTGGAACATAAGGTCGGGTGCATATTACTATCTCCTTATTGAAGGATTCCATGGTTCATACTATACTACGGCTGCTCAAAAATGCAATGAAATTTTACGGCAGGAACAGCGACGCATGGTTCGCCGCCACCAGAACAGCCGTTCCATCCTCCCGCATGAGGACCTGGGTGACCCCCAGGATGTCATCGGTTTGCGCGTAGAGCTGCAGGTCGGATGTGTAAATTTGCAGCTCCGAAGCTGTTAAAACAGCCACATAATCCCCGGCAGCCGACAGGTGCAGGACCTCCTGACCCAAAGCAAGACTGCTCCGCTCCTGTCCATCGTAGTCTACCGTTTTCAGAACATATTGGGAGCCGGTCTGGTAGGGATTCAATGCCAATGCCAAAAAGCCGTCGCCGTTGATATCATATTTCATCAGGTGTTCTCCATTGTATCCATAGGTGCCATAGATTTCCCCAGTGGTACGCAGCAGCTGCAAGCTGGTCTCCCCTACGGCACAGAGATACCGATCCTGCAAATAGTCCAGTTCATAGATCAGCTGATTGCCCAACGCAATCTGCACCAGCTCCTGGTCCTCCACCGTAGGGTCCAGCAGCAGCAGACTACTGGTAAATGCGCCCTGATCCTGCCCCAGCGCAATCGCTGCCAGTTGGGTGCCGCCGTTATTTACTGCGCAGAGCGGCAAATACTGGGCGGACGAATACCATTTGAATCGCTCCTGCGTCTGGTTGTCCATCATGGTCAACATGGTGCGGTAGCCGTCGGTACCGCTGGCAAAGACCATATCGCCGTTGGCAGACAAATCCACATCGAGAATGGCATGGTCCAGCGCTCGGTTCAGGTGTTCTTCCCCGTTGCGTACAGCACAGAGAGTTGTGCCGCCAATATCCCATGCTGCGGCGTAATTTCCCGCCACATTCACATTGGGATTCTCCATAGCAGCGCTCACATCTGTTAAGGGGCTGCCGGTTTCATCATAGAGCATGAGGCCGCTGCTGGTGGCAACCAACAGACCGTTTTCATAAACCGCATAGACATTGCTATCATAGGCCGGAAATTGGTAATTGCCGTAGGTCCCATCCGGTTCCACGCCCATATATGTCACCCAGCGCCGAAAACGGTCAAAGTTCAGGTCCCGCCAAAACAAAGCCAAGGCCAGGGCTGCCAGCACAACGACGGTCACAATGATCAGCCACCGCAGACGCCGGCGAAACCGTCGCCGCCGGAACCGATCCGGGTGGAGCGGGGTGACTTTGGAGGTATCCCACTCAGACATGGAATTTCACCTGCCCGTCATCGTACCACAGATGGGTCATATAGAGACCGCCCGGCGGCACAGTTGGCCCGGCGGCGGTTCGGTCTCCCCGTTCCAGCAGCGCACCGATTTCCTCCGGGGCAATTTTACCCTCGGCGCAATAGACCACAGTACCAGCCATGGCACGGGCCATATTGTAGAGAAAACCGTCAGCACAGACCCGCAGATAAATCAGGTCTCCCTGCCGCTCCACATCGTAATAGTACACAGTACGGACCGTGGTTTTGGTCACTGTACCCACGCTGCGGACGGCTGCAAAATCATGGGTGCCTACAAACTGGGATGCAGCCTGCTGCATAATGGTTTCATCCAAATGCTTGGGATAAAACCAGGCCCGGTTGACATAGAAGGGGTCACCGATACGGGAATTGTAGATTAGATAGGTGTATTCCTTCCGAACACAGGAGCCGATGGCATTAAAACCGTTGTGAACCTCCATGGCATCTGTCACCACGATGTCCTCCGGTAAATGGGTGTTGAGGGCATAGGGCAGCCGGTCTACCGGAATGCGGGAGGTGGTGCGGAAGTTGGCCACATACCGTTTGGCATGGACACCGGCATCGGTGCGGCCGCATCCGGTCATCTTGACCTTGTGGCCCACCACTGCCGCCGTGGCCTTTTCCATAGTCTCCCCAACGGTAATGTCGTTTTTCTGCACCTGCCAGCCGTGATAGGCCGTGCCCAGATAAGTCAAAAATAATGCGATATTTCGCATATACGGTTTCCTCCAGGAATAAATCAGATTCCCACTACGCGCAGAACGATCATGGCCGCCACCAACAGAACCCCGAGCACCAAGGTGATATAGTCCCGCCCAGCGAAACGCAGCCGTTTCATGCGGGTCCGGCCTTTGCCGCCCTGATAGCAGCGGCACTCCATGGCCACCGCCAGTTCGTCGGCGCGGCGCAGAGCACTGACGAACAGCGGTACCAGAATGGGAATCAGCGCCTTGGCCCGCTGCAAAATGCTGCCAGTCTCAAAATCGGCGCCCCGAGCCTTCTGGGCCGACATGATCTTGTCGGTTTCCTCAATCAGGGTGGGGATAAACCGCAGGGCAATGCTCATCATCATGGCCAGTTCATGGACTGGGACTTTGATGCGCTTGAGGGGGTTCAGAAGCAGCTCCAGACCATCGGTAAGGGCGATGGGCGATGTGGTATAGGTCAGCATAAACGTGCCGGTAATCAGCATCAGAATCCGCCAAATCATAAAGAGGGCGCTGAAAATGCCCTCCTGGGTGATGGTGAGGACCCAAAATTTGACCACAGGAGTACCAGGTGTATAAAACAGGTTCAGAAGGCCAGTCAGGCAGATGATGACCACCAGGGGCTTCAGACCCTTAAGAATGGTACGAGGCGGGATTCTGGACAACCCCACCGCAACACCGAGAAACAGGAAGACTGTGAGGTAAGCAATGGGACCCTCTGCCGTAAACAGCGCCACAATGAACAAAATCACCATCAACAGCTTTGTGCGGGGGTCCAGCCGGTGCACCACAGTGCTGCCGGGAAAATATTGTCCCAGAGTGATATCTTTCAGCACCTTATGCCCCTCCCCTCAAAGCCTCAAGGGCTGCTACAGCCTGTTCTACCGTGTACACGCTGGGGTCCACGTCAAAGCCCAATTCCTGTAGACGGTGAAAAATGGTCGTGACCACCGGCACATCCAATCCCATTTCCGTCAGTTCCTGCGCATGGGCAAAAATCTCCCTGGGCGTGCCGGTCATGGCCACTGTGCCGTGATTCATCACATACAGCCGGTCCACATTGGCGGCTACCTCTTCCATGGAATGGCTGACCATGAGAATTGTAGCATTTTGAGCCCGCTGATAATCGCGAATATTCTGCAAAACAATTTCTCTTGCATTGGGGTCCAGGCCGGCCGTGGGCTCGTCCAGGATCAATACATCCGGCTCCATGGCAATGACACCGGCAATGGCCACCCGACGTTTCTGACCGCCGGACAAATCAAAGGGAGAACGATCCAGATCGGACTCCTCCAGACCAACAAATCCAGCAGCACGCAGAACCCGACGGCGCACTTCCTCTTCATCCAGTCCCATATTCTTGGGGCCAAAAGCGATATCGGCAAATACCGTTTCCTCAAAAAGCTGGTATTCTGGGTATTGAAATACCAACCCTACTTTGAAGCGAATCTGATGAGTGAACTGCTTGTCCTTCCAGATATCCTCTCCACGGAACAAAACCTGGCCACTGGAGGGCCGCAGCAGACCATCCAGATGTTGAATAAATGTGGACTTGCCGGAGCCTGTATGGCCAATCAGACCGATAAATTCCCCTGGATTGGCGTAAAAATCCACCGATTGCAGGGCGTGCCGTTCAAAGGGCGTGCCAACACCGTAGGCATGGCACAGCTGTTTTGTTTCAATAATGGGCTCCACGTCTCACTTCTCCTTCGATGCCGTACCGGCTCCAAAGGCCCGGTAAATGGCCTGTACGCATTCCTCCACCGACAGGGCATCCAGCGGCACATCCACGCCTTGCTGCTGCAGGGCGTACAGTAGTTGGGTTGTCTCCGGTACAGTCAGCTGGGCCGACTGGAGCAGCTCTACCTGGGAAAAGACCTGCCGTGGTGTACCGTCGGCCAGGATTTTGCCGCCGCTCATGACAATAACCCGGTCGGCGTCCACGGCTTCCCGCATATGGTGGGTAATTAGAATCACGGTAATATCCCGTTCCCGGTTGAGACGGTGCACCGTCTCCAATACTTCCCGCCGTCCCTGGGGGTCCAGCATGGCCGTGGGTTCGTCCAGCACAATGCATTTGGGCAGCATGGCAATGACACCGGCAATGGCCACCCGCTGCTTTTGGCCGCCGGACAACAGATGGGGTGCATGCTTTCGAAATTCGTACATACCCACCATACGCAATGCTTCGTCCACCCGACGCCGGATTTCTTCCGGTTCTACGCCCAGATTCTCCGGTGCAAAGGCCACATCCTCCTCTACGACGTTGGAGACAATCTGATTGTCGGGATTCTGAAACACCATACCCACGGCCCGCCGGATGGCGATGAGTTCTTCTTCCACCGTGGTGTCCTTTCCATAGACCCACACCTTGCCGCCACTGGGCAGCAAAATGGCGTTAAAGTGCTTGGCCAGGGTGGATTTGCCGCAGCCGTTGTGTCCCAGAATGGCCACAAAGCTGCCCTGCTCAATATTCAAATCCAGACCAGAAAAGACCTCCGTCTCTCGTGTGTCCTCTTGCTTCGGGTAGCGGTACGTCAGGTTGTCCACGCGGATTGCTTGTTCCATAGGCTTCGTTCTCTTTTCTTTCAATCTTTGGTCCACCGGCCTGTGGCGCCGCAGGGCAGCGTCAGCCCTGTGTCCGTAACAGGCAAGCCCAGCTCGTCACATTCCGTATGACCGCCGTATTTGGACGACACAATGGTGTCCAGTAGATAGCCCAGAACCGACGGGGCCAGACCGGTTGTATAGGAATTAATGATGAAGAAGGCTGGGTCATCGGACAGCACACCGGATACCAGCTGTAAGAAAGGATAGAGATCCTTCTCCAGCTTCCAGATTTCTCCGGAGGGACCGCGGCCGTAGGAAGGCGGGTCCATAATGATGGCATCATATCGGCGTCCACGGCGGATTTCCCGCTCTACAAATTTAGCACAGTCATCCACAATCCACCGGATGGGCGCACTCTCCAGTCCTGAGGACTTGGCATTCTCCTTGGCCCAGGCAACCATGCCCTTGGCAGCATCCACATGGCAAACCGAGGCACCGGCAGCAGCGGCGGCCAAGGTGGCGCCGCCGGTATAGGCGAACAGATTCAGCACATTGAGGGGCCGCCCAGCCTTGCCAATCTGTTTCTGAATGAAATCCCAGTTGGCCGCCTGTTCCGGGAAGACGCCGGTATGCTTGAAGTTCATAGGCTTGACGTTGAATGTCAATGTCCCGTAACGTACTTGCCAACGCTCCGGCAAGCGGTTGGCATTCCATTTGCCACCGCCGCTGTTGCTTCTGGCGTATCGGGCGTCGTAGTGTTTCCACAAAGGATTTTTCTTCGGCGTATTCCAGATCACCTGGGGGTCGGGGCGAACCAAGGTAAATTTCCCCCAGCGTTCCAGCTTTTCACCGTCCGAGGTATCAATGACCTCATAATCCTTCCAATTTTCCGCTCTCCACATGGAAAATTCCTCACTCTGTCTATAGTATCATTAATCGTCGGGGACCACGCCGCCGTTGGCCGGGTCCTCCCAACCGTGGTACGGCGGATCTGTTGTACCGTCTTCCCCATCAGGCGTTTCCGGGTTCGGGTCGATGGGCTGGTTGGGATCCACAGGAGCGTTGGGGTCCACCGGCTGGTTGGGGTCTGTAGGGTTCATTGGATCCGTTGGATTTGTCGGGTCCTCCGGTATCTCCGGCTCTTCCGGCGGCAGGCTCTCCTCCGTATGCACTGTGCACGTCTGTCCCATGCTGGTGCCAGTCGGGCTGAGCGCCGGATAATAGCCGCTGGGAATAGAGCCACTGTAAATGGCATACTGCTGATCGGCCACTGTGATGCCGGATATGGGGAAACTGCGGTTCAAGTTCAGCAACGCAACCGTATGGGTACCGTTACCCTCTACTTGACTACAGTATTCATTGGCTACCTGGTTCGTTTCATCGCACAGTTCCACATAGGTGTGTACATCGCAGTATTCCGTCGGCGCGTCATCCATAGCCAAGGAGCCTTTCACGATACGGGAACCGCGCGGGTCGCTCTTACAGGCGTCGGTGGCCAGCAAGCCGCTGTCGCGACAGTACCACACCTCCACCACATCCGTGGGCTGCTGGAAGGTTGCCGACGGCAGTTCCGCATGGACCTGAGCCATTACCTTTTGCCAGAGATACGCGGCAGGGTTGGTGGAGGAGTCGGTCAGATTGACCTCCTCCGGCACATCGTAGCCGCACCAGACGGCGGCGGAGTAGTAAGGCGTATAACCGCAGAACCAGCGGTCGAAATCGCTGGTGGTGGTACCGGTTTTACCGGCTACCGCCATATTTTCGATTTGGGCCGGGGAACCGGTGCCGTGCTCCACGGCGTATTGCAGCATGTCGGTCATATACCACGCCGCTTTGGTGCTGACCGCTGTAACCGTATCCTGGGTGTTGTTGAGCACCGTCTCTTCCCGATTGTCCACCATTCTGGTTACTTTGGTATAGGTGCGCGGTTCCCGGTATACGCCGCCATTGGCGTAAGTGGCGTATCCTGCTGCCATATCCTCAATGGTGACGCCGTGGGTCAGACCGCCCATGGCCAGAGGTGCCAGGTTGACATCGGAATACGTCTTGCCGCCGATGACCTCCTGCTCCACCAGCGTATCCATACCCAGCTTCTCCACGGCAAACTGATAGCTGTAGGCCGGTGTCAGGTCTGCCAGGACTTTGACAGCCACCGTGTTGGTGGACATGCTGATGGCGGAGCGAATGGTTATCAGACCGGAATAGCTGCGGTTGGTATTCTTGGGCCAGGCGCCGCCCTCAAAAGAATAGGGCGTATCGTCATATACGGTGGCTGGGGTGATAATACCCTTGTCAAAAGCTGGACCATACACAGTCAAGGGTTTGATGGTGGAGCCAGGCGACAGCAGGGCCTGGGTGGCACGGTTGAAAGTCAAACTGCCGGTTTTCTCACCGACGCCGCCGGAAACAGCCACCAGATCACCGGTTTTATTGTCAATGATGGCGATGCCCGATTGCAGCTGCTGGGCACTGTCGGTTTTTGGGATGTTCTCCAGATTCTCATATACCTCGTCCACCACCGACTGGACATCCGGGTTCATGGTGCAGTAGATGGAGAGACCGCCGGAGCGCACCACCTGCTCCGCGATTTCCTCCGTATAGTTGTATGTTTTGCACAGGTCTTCCGTCACATCACGGATTACCTGGTCCACGAAATAAGAATAATACTCGCTGTCATCGTCGTAGCCTTCTGTCTCCTGGCCGCTGGAGTTGATAAACACCATCTCCTGGTTGACAGCTTCCCGGTAGGCTTCTTCTGTCAGAATGTAGCCCTGGTCGTACATCTCCCACAGAATCGTCAGCTGCCGCTCCCGGTTGGCTTCCGGGTTGATATACGGATCATAATAGGACGGATTCTTGGTAATGCCGATCAAACTGGCACACTCGGCCGTGGTCAGCTCCGACACATCCTTGCCGAAGTAGACACGGGCGGCGCTTTGAACGCCGTAACAGCCTTCGCCCAAATAGATGGTGTTGAGGTACCAAGTCATGATCTCCTGCTTGGAATGGTCTTTTTCAAATTCCAGGGCGCTGACGATTTCCAGCAATTTTCTGCGGACGGTCACCTCATCCCGTTCGGTGAGGTTTTTGATCAGCTGCTGGGTAATGGTGGACGCGCCATAGGTGGAGTCGCCGCCAAGAAACATATTGGCGCTGGCGCTGGCGGTGCGCAACCAGTCCACACCTTGGTGCTCTTCGAACCGTTTATCTTCAATGGCAATGGCAGCATTGACCAAATCTCTGGGAATCTTGTCGTAGGTGACCCAGGTACGGTTCTCCTTGCCGTAGAGCCGCTGCAGCTCTACCGCCTCTCCTGTATCGGGGTCAGTATAATAGATGACACTGGTCTGATCCAGTGTAAAGTTTTCCAGGGGGACATCGGACTGCGGAATCAGAACCTCCTGAACGTATTTTGCAAAAATACAACCGAAGATCAATCCTGTCAGCAGACCCACCAGCAGCAGTGTACCCAGAATTTTGCCTAAAACGGCAAAAAATTTGCCGATGGCACCAAAAATCCGGCGGACGGCCGAAGGCTTGTGCATCTCGGGATTGGACGCCATAAAAGCACCTCCAAAGTTCTCTTTTTATGGGATAAACAGAAAAACATCCTGTATTTCAGACGTATTTCTTCATCGGAAAGCCATACGGTTCCAGCGTATGACTTATTATATCACATCTGTCAAATTCTTGTGTTACAAAATTTTTACGGTGATAGAAATCACCGGCATGGGATACACTGTCCATGAGGTGATCGACATGAAGCTGCATACCGTTTTTTTGCGGCGGCTTGCTGTTTCCGCGCTGCTGCTTTGCTCTGCGATTCCCACTGCTCAGGCTGCAGCCCCTGCCTATACTATGACCATCGCAGATGGATTTATCGCTGTCTGGGACCATGCCGCCGGGGATTGGCATCTGCGTTCTGCTATTCCTGCCGCCATGCTTACAGAACAGGACCGGCAATTGCTGCAGCAGGGATTGGAGCTGCCTGACAGCGCCGCGCTGACGCGGGCTTTGGAAGATTTTTGCTCCTGAAGAAAATCTATGTGATTTTCCTCTTGATTTTCTCCGTCTCTCCGTTTAAAATAACGGTATCAAGAACAGGTACGGAGGAACCCCATGGATCAGCAGTTCGGTGACAATCTGATCACCATTACCGACGAGGATGGCCGCTCCTATGAATTGGAGATCCTGGCACAGTTTGAATATAAGGATGCGGAGTATCTGGCGCTGATTCCTGCCGACGCCGATGACACTGGCGATATAGAGGTCAGCATCCTGAAGTCCTCCGAAGTGGACGGCGAGGAAATGCTCCTGGCCATCGAGGACGAAAAAGAATTGGAAGAGGTCTACAACGCCATGATGGACCTGCTTTACGACGATGAGGAAACCGAACTTCAATAACCACCGCCATATTCCCTGCTTGGTGCGTGATGGATTCTTTTAAACCCACATTTTTTCCTAGGGACGCTGGAAAACTTTCTGCGTGGATTGCAGGCCTCCCGTTCCGGCTTTGACCGGCAATGGAAGTTGGAAGCAGTGAAGCGCAGAAGAGGCGACCCACCTGCCGAGACGTGCAGGTTATAACTGGATCCACACGGCTGAAGCGGGGTTTCTTCTTATTGAAGAATGCCTTGTGTGAAACACCGCAGTGATTGCGGTGTTTCTTTTTTATTTGTAAACTTTTTGCCCCGGCAGTTCACATTTTCAGAAAAAACTTGCATACATCGGGGAAATGTCCTATAATAAATGCCGCTATATGGCTGTGAGAGTTTTAGGGATTGTTGTCCTTTACTTCCACAGCAGTAAGTACTATGAGAGGATTGATCTAACGTATGAGCGCTTCCCAGCAGAAAAAGCGGCGGCAGAACCAAGCTCCCGCCGCCGCTTCCCAAAATGATTCCAGCAGCCGCGGCGCATGGATTGCGGGCAGTATCGGCGTAGCCGTATTGGTGGTACTGGCCATCTTCTTCGCCATTCTCAACTCCGGCCTGCTGCAAAACCACACCACAGCCGCCACGGTCGGCTCCCATGAGCTGTCGCCGGTGATGTATAACTACTTCTATAAAGATGTATATACGCAGAGCCTTGCCGGATATATGACAGATCCCAATAAATCCCTGGCCGATCAGGTGTATGACACGACCACCGGACAGAGCTGGGCTGACTTTCTCAGCCAGGAAACCAACAGCCTGATTGCCGAGACCTATGGCGTCTATGATGCTGCTATGGAGGCTGGCTACACCATGACGGAGGATGATACCGCCACGGTGGATGAGTATATGGCCAGCCTTTCTTCCCAGGCTGCCTCCCAGGGGGTCTCTGCCAATGCCTATCTGGCCAGCGCCTATGGTACCGGTAGCAATACCGACAATTTCCGTGAATATCGCGAGCTGCTGCAGGTAGCCACTTCTTATCAGTCCGTCTATTCCGACAGTCTGACCTATACGGCCGAGGACATTGCCGCATACTATAGTGAGCACAAGGAAGAACTGGACGTTTACGACTATCGTTCTTTCACCTGCTCCGTAGATAGCACCGAGACTGACGAAGAAGGCAATACGATCGTAGACAGCGCCGCTTCTGAAGAACAGGCCAAGGAAATGGCGGAGGCTGTCCAGGGCGATGAGACTGCCTTCGCTGAGCAGGCCCGTGACAATGCTCCTGAGGACCAGAAGAGTAACTATGCGGATGACGATGCTACGCTGACTTCCCAAGCTACTGCCAACAACCTGCCCGAAAATATAAAAGAGTGGCTCACCGATACGTCCCGCGCCTATGGCGATACCACAACCATTGAGAATGAGGACGGCTCCTGGAAGGTGGTCATGTTCGTCAGCGGCCCTGAGAAGTTTGACGTCAACACCCGTACAGTTCGCCATATCCTGATTGAGGCGACGGAAACTGATGACGAGGCTGTGGCAAATACAGAGGCTGAGATCCGTGCCCAGGAGATTCTGGACGAGTATTTGGCCGGTGACCAGACGGAAGATGCGTTCGCTGCTTTGGCTGTTGAGCACTCCGCTGACAGCACTGCTGCTGATGGCGGCCTCATCGTAAACATCTGCCCCGGCGATATGGTGGAGCCCTTTGAGGATTGGTGCTTTGATGAATCCCGGAAGCCCGGCGATACGGGCATTGTGGAGTCGGACTACGGTTACCACGTCATGTACTATGTTGGCGAGGGCGGTAACGCGATGGACTACCGCACGGAAACTGATATGCGTTCCAACGATGTCAGCAACTGGGTTGTGGAGCTGGGCGAAGCTCAGACTGTAACGACTCACAGTTTCGGTATGTTTTTTACCGACGCCGACTAATTTAACCCAATACAAGAGGCGGACTCCCCTGTCCGCCTCTTGCTTGACTTTTCGGAGGTTTTTCTATGAATCCAGCATTTTTGCGGGAGGCGATGATCCTGGGGCCTGACGGTCTGAAGCGGCTGCAAGGCTGCCATGTAATCGTGTTTGGCATTGGCGGCGTGGGCAGTTACTGCGCTGAGGCATTGGTCCGGGCCGGAATTGGCCGTCTCACCTTTGTGGACAATGATACGGTCGGTGAGACCAACCTGAACCGCCAGCTCATTGCTCTCCGTTCCACCTTGGGCCAGTACAAGTCTGATGTCATGGCTCGCCGTGCTTTGGATATCAACCCCCAGTGCCAGGCAATTTCCATCCCTGAACTGTACAACGCCGAGACCAAGGGACGATTCTTTGACCATGCCGACTATGATTATATTGTGGATGCCATTGATTTGGTGTCCTGCAAACTGAGTTTAATCGAAACAGCACGGCAGCTGGGTATTCCCTGTATCAGCTCCATGGGTACCGGCAACAAGTTGGACCCGTCCCGCTTTGTCATCACCGACATTGCCAAGACCACCGGCTGTCCCCTGGCCCGCGTCATGCGCAAGGAATTACGCAATCGCGGCATTGAGCACCATACAGTGCTGTTCAGTGAGGAACCGCCGGCTAAGCCGCTGGAACTGGAGACGCCGCCACCGGGCCGCCGCAGTATTCCTGCTTCTGTGTCCTGGGTCCCCTCCGTAGCCGGATTGATGATCGCCGGTCATGTGGTCCGGGAATTGCTGCAAATTGCACCGGTGTAAACTGTATAAAAAATCCCTCCGCTGCCCAAACTGATGGGGAATGGAGGGATTTTTATGCAACGTATTACATGGCGTGCCGCCCTGTCCGGCGCTGCGGCCGGAACCATTAACGGCTTGCTGGGGGCAGGCGGCGGTATGGTTCTGGTTCCCATGCTCATTGGCTGGTGCGGCTTATCGGACAAACATGCGTTCGCCACTGCCATCAGCATCATACTGCCGTTGTGCATTGTGTCTGTTGTGGTTTATGGCTTCCACACTCCCCTGCCCTTGGCGGAATCACTTCCCTATCTGATCGGTGGTGCTGTGGGCGGTGTCATCGGCGGCCTACTGTTTCGTCGGGTCTCCGCTGGAATATTGCACAAACTGCTGGGTGCTTTGATTCTCTGGGGTGGCATCCGGCTTTTGGTATGAGCTGGGGCGCGGCGGCAGCCGGGACGGTCTGCGGCATTCTGTCGGCTTTCGGTATCGGCGGTGGTTCTCTTCTGATGATCTGGATGACTGCCATTCTGGGCATGGAGCAGCAAACGGCACAGGCCATCAATCTCCTTTACTTTCTGCCAGCGGCCTCTGTCAGCCTGATTTTCCACATTCACAACCGACAGATCTGCTGGAGGGCTGCCGTTCCGGCCATTCTGGCCGGTGTAGTGACCGCAGCACTCAGCGCCTGGGCGGCTTCCTGCCTGGAGGCGGCGCTGCTGCGAAAGGCGTTTGGCGTATTTTTGCTGGTGATTGGCGTCTTAGAGTTAAAGAAAAAGCCTAAGCATTAAATTGTGGGTTCCTGGAAATGCTATTGTGTCAGCGACTTGGCACAATAGCATTTTAAGTGCTTGCCTGACTGCTTTTTACTTCTTCCAGCGCTTCTGTAATCTCCTCATAAATATCATGGGCGTTCTCAACCGTTACGCAAAACTCCAATGTTTCCTTCATAGAATCGACTATGATAAATCCATGGAGAGGGCCGGTTCTTAGCGAGATGTCATTGATGTTTTTATGGTATATACTTCTTATGTTGGAACCTAAGAGCCCCTTTTTCGCAATGATAATTCGTGTTGTAGTAATTGCGATTGCATGATTATACCCGCCAATCAACCCAGTAAATGCTGTCAAGGCATATTCGCCATCTTTTAATGCGTTTTCAATCATTTTGAAATGTGCCAGATTTCTGTTAAACACCGTACCGGCGGTTAGCATATACCTGGTACAATACTGTAACATTTGAGTTGCTTTATACATTTTTTCCATGATTTACTCCTCTTTTCTCTTTTTTAGAAAATTATCTTTATCTGTTACGAAACGCTAAGTACCCCTCCAGGATCAATGAAGCGGCTACGGCGTCCACAGTGGCCTTGCGCTTTTTGCCGTGGCGGTTGTTGTCTGACAGAATACGGTGAGCATCCACTGTAGTGCGCCGTTCATCCCAGAGTACCGGCTCCAGCCCTGTGGCCTCCTGCAGCAGCCCGGCAAATTCCCGGTACAGCGCTGCACGGGGGCCCTCCGTCCCGTCCATGTTCTTGGGAAATCCCATGACCAATTCTGTAACGCCGTGCTGCTCCACCAGCTCCTTGAGCTGGGATAGGGTTTTCTCCCGGTTGTAGGACGGGACCACCAGGGTCGTACCCACGATGGAACCAGTCAGGTCGGAAATGGCTACGCCCGTTCTGGCGTCGCCGTAATCGATTGCCATAATTCGCATTAGCCTGTATACCTCCTGCGTTTTTCTCCATTGTATCACAGACGTCAACCGGCGAAAACGGCGGGAATTTTTTATATTTTGTGCTTGACCGGCTGCATTCCCTGTGATAGAATAAATCCACCTGTGAAAAAGAGGTTTATTTTTTATGCCCTTTTTCAGTCCCGGACCGACGGTACGCCGTCCTCTAAATTTGCGATAGCCGGAGATGATACAGGGAGGCAATATTTAAGGAGGTGCCGAAACATGCGTGTAAAGATTACCCTTCGTTGTTCTGAGTGCAAGCAGAGAAACTACAACACCATGAAGAACAAGAAGAACGACCCCGATCGTCTGGAGATGCGGAAGTACTGCAAGTTCTGCAGAAAGCATACCATCCACAACGAGACGAAGTAATGCAGTGATTCTGCACTGCTGAAAGGGTGTAAACTATGGCAGAAGCAAGCAAAAAGGAAAACTTTTTTGTCCGCGTCGGTTCCAGAACCAAGCGCTTCTTCCGCGAGCTCAGAAGCGAGCTGAAAAAGGTCGTATGGCCTACTAAGCAGCAGATGATCAACAACACCATTATTGTGCTGTTCTGCGTGTTGCTGGTAGGCGTCTTCATTTGGGCGTTTGACGCCGTGGCCGGTCTGGTCGTCAACGGCATCATCTCCCTGGTCAAGGGTTAAGGTGTTCTCATGGCGGATACTGCAAAATGGTATGTGGTCCACACATACTCCGGCTATGAAAATACCGTAAAGGCCACCATCGAAAAGACGGTGGAAAACCGCCATCTGGAGAATCTGATCCATGAGGTTTCGATTCCACTGGAGACGGTCACCGAACTCACCGAAAAGGGCCCCAAGACCTATGAGCGCAAAGTCTTCCCCGGTTATGTGCTGGTGAAGATGGTCATGTCCGATGAGTCCTGGTATGTGATTAAAAACGTCCGCGGCGTCACGGGCTTTGTCGGCTCCGGCACCAAGCCCACTCCCCTTACCGATGAGGAAGTGGCTCAGATGGGCGTAGAAAAGCACGAGGTTGTTGTCTCCTACGGTGTAGGCGACCGCGTCACCATCGTAGACGGTACACTGAGCAATTTTACCGGCACGGTCGAATCCATCGACATCCCCGGCAACAAGGTGCGCGTGATTGTCACCATGCTCGGACGTGAAACACCTGTCGAGCTGGATCTGGAACAGGTCGAACTGCTCGACGAAACATAAGTACTCGCCGCATTTGACGGCAAGGAACGTGGGAGGGGTCCCAAACCCCGCCAATGTACGCCAAACGGGCGTACCAATACCACATTTTCTTCAGGAGGTGCTCTGTAATGGCACAGAAAGTTACAGGTTATATCAAACTGCAGATCCCGGCAGCAAAGGCTACCGCCTCTCCCCCTGTCGGCCCCGCTCTCGGCCAGCACGGCGTGAACATCGCGCAGTTCATCAAGGAGTTCAACGAGCGCACCAAGGATCAGGCCGGTTTCAAGATTCCCGTTGTGATCACCGTTTACGCCGACCGCAGCTTCACCTTTATTACTAAGACGCCCCCCACCCCTGCGCTGATCATGAAGGCTATCAGCTTAGAGAAGGGTTCCGGCGTTCCCAATAAGGATAAGGTTGGCACCATCACCATGGCTCAGGTTCGTGAGATCGCTGAGAAGAAGATGCCCGACCTCAACGCCCCCAGCATTGAGGCTGCCATGTCTCAGGTTGCCGGCACCTGCCGCAGCATGGGCGTTACGGTTGTCGAGTAAATTGCTGACCGAGGCCATACGGCATTTGCTGCCGTGCCTCAAAATGTGGGAGGATTATTCCGCATCACCACTTTAAGGAGGATATTACATTGTTCAGAGGTAAAAAATATACCGACAGCGCTAAGCTGATCGACCGCAGCGTTCAGTATGACGTTGCCGAGGCCATGGGCCTCGTTGTCAAGTCCGCCACCGCCAAGTTTGACGAGACCGTCGAGATCCACATCAAGCTCGGCGTTGACTCCCGTCACGCTGACCAGCAGGTCCGCGGTGCCATCGTTCTGCCCAACGGTACCGGCAAGACCCGCAAGGTTCTGGTGTTCGCCAAGGACGCCAAGGTGGACGAGGCCAAAGAGGCTGGCGCTGACTATGTCGGCGGCATGGAGCTGGTGGAGAAGATCACCAAGGAGAACTGGTTCGATTTCGACGTCGTCGTTGCTACCCCCGATATGATGGGTGTTGTCGGCCGTCTCGGTAAGGTCCTGGGCCCCAAGGGCTTGATGCCCTCCCCCAAGGCCGGCACCGTGACCCCCAACGTGGCCGCTGCCGTCAAGGAGATCAAGGCTGGTAAGATCGAGTACCGTCTCGACAAGACCAACATCATTCACTGCCCCATCGGCAAGGTTTCTTTCGGCGCTGAGAAGCTGACCGAGAACTTCGAGGCCCTGATCAACGCTGTTATCAAGGCCAAGCCCTCCGCTGCCAAGGGCCAGTATATCAGAAGCTGCGTCCTGGCTTCCACCATGGGCCCCGGCGTGAAGGTTTCTACCAGCAAGTACTAAGAGATTCTTTCCATCAGAATCCCCTTCCCCGCCGGTTTCTGACCGGCGGGTTTTCGTGAGACTGTGCGCCGCCATGGTTTTTCGATTTTTTTGAAAAAGTGCTTGACATTTTATCAGCTGCAAGCTATAATAATCAAGCTGCCAAAGACAGCAGGAGGCTATGCCGTAATGGGAGATCCCATCCTGCCGAGGTGATTGCACAGTATATGCTTTTTCTGTGTCCTCACGTCTTTTGGCGCGAGGACACTTTATTTTTCGGAGGTGACACTTCAAATGCCCAACGCAAAGGTACTGGAAAGCAAGAAGGCTGCCGTCGACGCTCTGGCTGAGAAGCTGCAGGGTGCTACCGCCGCCGTCTTTGTGGACTACAAGGGTATTACGGTTGCTCAGGACACTGAGCTGCGTAACCAGTTCCGTGCTGCCGGTGTGGAGTACACGGTTGTCAAGAACACTCTGACTCGATTTGCCGCCAACAAGATTGGCTACAACCAGTTTGATGAGCTGCTCAACGGCACCACTTCCCTGGCCTGCACCACCGGCGATCCCATCGCCCCTGCTCGTATTATCTGCGAGTTTGCCAAGAAGAACAAGGATCTGCTGAAGATCAAGGGCGGCATCATCGAAGGCAGTGTGCTGTCTGCTGAAGAGCTGAACGCTTTCGGCGAACTGCCCTCCAAGGACGCTCTGCTGTCTCAGGTTCTGGGTACCTTCCTGGCTCCCATCACCAGCCTGGCCGTCGTGCTCGACCAGATCTGCAAGGCCCAGGGCGGCGACACTGCTGCTGCTGAGACCACTGAAGGCTAATTTGCGATTCTAAACTACATTTTAGGAGGATATTTACAATGGCTAGCGAAAAAGTTTTGGCTATGATCGAGGAAGTTAAGGCTCTGTCCGTTCTGGAGCTGTCCGAGCTGGTTCATGCTCTGGAAGAGGCTTTCGGCGTTTCCGCCGCTGCCGCCGCTGTTGCTGCTCCCGCTGCCGGTGCTGCTGCTGGTGCCGCTGCTGAGGAGAAGACCGAGTTCGACGTCGAGCTGAAGAGCGCCGGCGCCAACAAGATCGCTGTTATCAAGGTTGTCCGTGAGGCTACCGGCCTGGGCCTGAAGGAAGCCAAGGCTATGGTTGACGGCGCTCCTGCTAAGGTCAAGGAGGCTATGTCCAAGGATGACGCCGAGGCTCTGGTTGCCAAGCTGAAGGAAGCTGGCGCCGACGCCGAGGCCAAGTAAGAAATTCTTACTTGACAGTTGTGCGCAAAGAGCTGCAGAGTGATCTGCAGCTCTTTTTTAACCATCATAAGGTGGGCGGTCTGCAAGTATCATACTTGCAGACCGCCCACTTCCCTATCACTCCGTTGGATAGATACATTGCACTTGTCGCTGCTCCAGCAGCTGTAAAAAAGATTTCTCTGGCGGCCGATTTGTCACAATACAGTCAATTTGCTCTAGGTCCGCAATTTTCACAAAGGAGACTTTCTCAAATTTGGAAGAATCCACCGCCAAAATCCGCGTGTTGGCACCGCGCATCATGGTCTGTTTGGTCGATGCGTGATCTTCGCTGGAATCGGTAATGCCAGAGACAGAGTCCACGCCTTTACAGGACATGATCGCTTTGTCCACATGGTAGTTCTGCAACATCTGATGGCACTGGGAGCCTACCAGCGCCATGGTATCCCGTTTGAGACGTCCACCGGTGAGCAGAATATTCCAGCCCTCCACATCGCTGAGCTCTACTACAATCTCTACAGAGTTGGTAATGACGGTCAGCTCTTTTTTATCCTTCAACTGTTTGGCGATATACAGAGAAGTGGAGCTGTCATCCAGCATGATATGGTCTCCATCGACAATCTGACTGCACACCAGTTTTGCAATGGTTCGTTTGGCCTCTACATTGGTCTTGTTGCGGATGGTATAGGACAAGTCCGTCTTGGTGCTGTTGCCCCAGATGGCGCCGCCATATGTCTTGGTGGCGTAGCCCTCCTTTTCCAGCTTGTCCAGATCCCGGCGAATGGTTTCTTCGGTCACACCGTAGTGTGCAGCCAGTTGGCTTACCAGCACCCGTTGTTCCAGCCGTAGCTTATTGAGAATCTCGTTTTTTCGTTCGATTGCAAGCATATGGTCCCACCTTATCCTGTGCGGATCGAATTCCCGCAGATTGTTTTCTCCTTTTCATTATATCCGGCAATCTAAAAAAATCAAGTTTTATGTTGGATTACATTGTTTTAATTGGTTTCTTTTAAGAGCTGTAGCTTTTTTTAATTTTTTTCAGCTGGTGTTGTCACCTTTTTTTCTTTTGTCACTCTTTTGTTGCTTTTGGCCCATTAAACCGTAATTTACTGGGGAATATCGTAAATTTCTACGAAAAAAATCTAAATTGATAGTTGCTTTTTTCGTCATACTTTGATAGCATAGAGTTCAGCAGCCCCCTTTGGTCTGTGATTATGTAAATTTGTGAAGGGACGGGCGTCCATGGTTTTCTCCAGTTTGATATTTTTATTTCTTTTTTTGCCAGCCTGTGTTTTGCTGTATTTTGCTAGACCTTCCATTTCCTATAAAAATTGGGTGCTTGTAGCATTCAGTTTATTTTTCTACGCATGGGGCGAGCCGTTGTATGTGCTGCTTTTGCTCTTTTCTACATTTATAAACTATTTGATCGGAAGGCTGATTGGCGGCCCGGACAACCCCCGTGGCAAGCTATGGATGATTCTCTCCGTTATTTTTAACCTATCATTGCTGGGTTATTTTAAATACATTGGTTTTTTGGTGGAAAACCTGAATCTTCTGGGGCTCCATTTGTCTGCCCCGCAAGTCTCTTTGCCTATTGGTATTTCCTTCTACACATTTCAGACCCTTTCCTATGTCGTTGACATTTACCGGGGGCAGGTGGCGGTTCAGCGTTCCTACCGAAATTTCCTGTTGTACGTTTCCCTGTTCCCACAGCTGATTGCAGGCCCCATTGTCCGGTACTCAGAGATTGAGCCCCAGCTGTCCCAGCGGAAAATTAACTATGCCAGTATTTTCTACGGCCTGCTACGTTTCTGCATTGGCTTGGCCAAAAAAGTTCTTCTCGCCAATTATGCAGGCCAGGTCGCCACACAGCTTCTGGGCGGTACGCTGTCGGCTACCACCACGTTGGGCGGTTGGTTGGGAATCCTGATGTATACATTTCAGATCTATTTCGACTTCTCTGGCTACTCGGATATGGCCATTGGTTTGGGCCGTGTATTCGGTTTCCGCTACTCAGAAAACTTTGACCTGCCCTACATGTCCCGCTCGATTACAGAATTCTGGCGCCGCTGGCATATATCCCTGGGCAGTTTCTTCCGGGACTATGTGTACATCCCATTGGGAGGCAATCGCCGTCACCACGTCCTCAACCTGCTCGTCGTTTGGACGCTGACGGGGCTGTGGCACGGTGCCAGTTGGAACTTTGCCCTGTGGGGCCTGTACTTCTTTGTCCTGCTGTATATTGAAAAATCCATTCCCCATGTACTGGGGAAGATTCCGGCGGTTCTGCGGTGCCTGGGAACCTTCTTCCTGGTGGTTTTGGGCTGGGTCCTGTTCTACTGCACGAATTTGACCCAACTGGGCCAAACCTTTGGACTGCTCTTTGGACAGGTGGGTACCGGCTTCACTAACACGCAGATGAATATTACATTGCTGAACAATCTGCCGCTGTTGCTGGTCTGTATCCTGGGCAGCACGCCCATTCCACGCTTTATTGGTATGATTTTCAGTGGCCTTTGCGCGGAAAACCCCAAAGCCAAACCGAAAAAGCGTATTGTATACACCTTTGTTGTCTATGTATTTGATCTGGTACTGCTGGGCCTGTCGGTGGTCTCCCTTATTGGTTCCAGCTTCAACCCATTCCTCTATTTCCGCTTCTGACGGGAGGTGTTCCCATGAAAAAACTGTATATCTGCCTGATGGGGGCTCTGCTGGCGGTGCTGACCGCTGTCGGCGCCATTTCCCTGCTGGATACGGACCCTACGGTTTTGGCCGATGAAAACCGCAAGATTGAAAAGCCAAAATTCTCCTGGGGTGCGCTGCTGGACGGTTCCTATGTACAGCAGTTGGAGTCTTACTATACGGATACATTTCCGTTCCGGGAAAAGTTGATGCCGTTGAATCAGGAGCTGAACAAGTTCTATTACTACTCTGGCGTAGGTGACAGCAACTATCTGGCCATCAATTTCGACGGTGGCGCGGAACAGGGCGGTGAGTCCCTCCATGATGTGGAGAATGCCCTAAACAATCCTGAAGGTACCGGCAACACCTCTGCTCCAGAGACCACAGATCCTTCGACTGATACATCGGAACAGCAAACGCCCTCTACCGATAATGCTGAGAATGAAACCACAACGCCGCCAGAGATCAATGTTCCTGATGAGAATCAAGGTACGGCCATTGGCACAATCTATATTGATGGTGACAACGCCATGGATATCCCTACGGCAAACAATGAGGTCATTGACTCCTATGCCGATGCGGTCAACAACCTGTCCCAGGCATTGGGGTCCGATGTGCGGACTATTTCCCTGGTGACGCCTAACTCTGGCGAATTCTACTCCCCGGAAAGCTTCCACACCGGGTCCCACTCCCAAAAGGAAATGATTGAGCGGTGCTATGGCGCTATGAACGATAATATTGTGACAGTGGACGCTTACTCAGCGTTGCGGAACCATGCCGACGAGTACATCTGTTTCCGTACCGATCATCACTGGACTGCATTAGGTGCGTATTATGCCTATATCCAGTACTGCAAGGCTACGGGCTTCGACCCGGTTCCGCTGGAGCAGTTTGAGACCGGTACCTATGAGAATTTCCTGGGTTCCATGTACACCTATACGCAGAAGTACCCTCAGAGCCAGGCCCTCAAGGACAACCCCGACACACTGACCTATTATTTGCCCATTGTGGAGACCCACGCCAAATATTATTCCGATGCCACGTTGTCGGATGGAATTGCCATCAGCGTTGTCTACACCAAACTGGCGGAAAATGTGTCCAACAAGTATCTTTGCTTCATCGGTGGCGATACGCCGGTCTGCATCGTGGAGACAGCTGTTGAGGATGGCCCGGTCTGCATGGTGCTGAAAGAGTCCTACGGCAATGCTTTTGTTCCCTTCCTCACCAGCCATTACAGCAAGATCATTGTCATTGACCCCCGGCAGTTTAACCAGGACGGGAAACCAAGTCTGGATTTGCCCGCTTTTGCCAAGGAACAGGGTGTGGATGATCTGCTGGTGATTAACTATCCCTTTATGATCAATAACTCTTATTATGTCAGCTTGCTGAATCGCCTGATTCCTTCCTGACAACAAAAAACGCTCGACCACTAGGCCGAGCGTTTTTGCTGCTTATAGTGCAATTTCGATGGCTTCCCGAATGTTTCGGACTCGCAGCAGTTCCATGCCCTTCGGTGCAATCAGCTGCTCTGTGCCCTGCCGTGGAATGATACACTGGGTAAAGCCCAACCGGGCAATCTCCCCCAACCGCTGCTGCAGATTGGATACAGATCGGATTTCACCAGTTAGACCCACCTCCCCCACTGCCGCCAGGGCGTCCGAGATGGGACTGTCCCGAAAGCTGGAAGCTACCGCCAGGATTACCGGCAAATCTGCCGCCGGCTCATCAAGACGCAGGCCACCGATGACGTTGACATAGGCATCGCAGGACGACAAATTCATCCCGCCGCGCTTTTCCATAACGGCCAGCAGCAACGCCGCCCGGTTATAGTCGAAGCCGTCTGTGGTTCGACGAGGTACATTGAAAGTGGTCGCCGTCACCAACGCCTGAACCTCCGCCAGCACCGGACGTGTCCCCTCCATGGCACAGGCCACGCAAGTACCAGGGGTATTCAGCGGACGGCCCGCCAACAACATCTCCGAGGGATTGGGGACTTCTTTTAATCCCGTGTCGTTCATTTCAAAGACACCCAGTTCATTGGTGGAGCCAAAACGGTTTTTTTCTGCCCGCAAAAGACGATAGTTGGTGCTACGGTCCCCTTCAAAATACAGGACGCAGTCTACCATATGTTCCAGAACTTTTGGACCGGCAATGGCGCCCTCTTTATTGACATGGCCCACCACAAATACCGTGATGCCATATGATTTGGACAGCCGCATCAACGACATAGTGCAGTCCTTTACCTGGGAAATACTGCCTGGCGCGGAAGTGCTGTCAGCGTCATACAAGGTCTGAATGGAATCGGCAATGAGAATGTCGGGCTGTACCTCACTGACAGCGCTGAGAATTTCTCCCATACTGGTTTCCGACAAAACCAGCAGCTTTTCACTGTCCACAGCCAATCGCTGTGCCCGCATTTTCAGCTGCCGCTCACTTTCTTCGCCGGAGACATACAGTACAGTGTGCTCTTGGCAAACATAGCGGCAGATTTGCAGCAATAAAGTGGATTTTCCGATGCCCGGTGCACCGCCCACCAAGACCAGAGAACCTTTGACCGCTCCTCCGCCCAATACTCGATCCAACTCGGGAGAACCGGTGGAAAACCGAATTTCATCGGTACTCTCCACTTCGGCCAGGGTCCGGGGTTTCCGAACTGTCCCACGGACAGGAGAAGCTGCTTTGGGCATAGGCGATTTCTGTTCCTTATATTCCTCAATGGAATTCCACGCGCCGCAAGCTGGACACCGCCCCTGCCACTTCATGGTCTCATTGCCGCAGCTGGTACAAAAATAAATGGTTTTAGACTTCACGTTCGTTCTGCTCCTCGATAGCCCAGCCGTTGACACCGACGCCAATGGCCAGGGCCAGTTTCTTTTGGTAATCCCCGTCCTGTAACAGCAGATCCTCTGCTTCATTGGAAAGAAATCCACATTCAATGAGGATGCCGGGGCACTGGATATGATTCATCAGATAGACGGTCTCCGCCGGTTTGGTCTGTCGCTGGTTATCCGGAGCCACTGCACTGCGCAGCGTCTCCTGCATCCGTTCCGCTAATTCCTGGCTGGATTCTGTTGCGGCGTAAAACACCTGTGCGCCGGAATAGCGGCCGTCTTCAAACATATTTTGATGGATGCTGACCAGAACGGCTCCCGGCGTTTGATTGGCAATTTGAACCCGGTTTTTGAGATCGGATGCTTTCTTTTCGCTGATGGTTTCCGCTGTGGCATCATAGATAGCGGTATCGCTTTCCCGGATCATTTTCGTGTTGAAGCCCAGAAAGGCCAGAAACGCGTCCGTTCGGCGGGCAATTTCCAGGTTGATCTGGCTCTCCTGTACACCGGAAATGGACGTGGCGCCGCCGTCCTCCCCGCCGTGACCGGCATCTACCACCACCGTAAAACCATCTGCCGTATTACCCAGGACAGCTGCCATGCCGCTGCGGGTGGTACGGCTGCCGGAATGCAGTCCAGCCAGCGTCAGACTGATAAACAATATCAGGCATCCAAGCCATAGAGCCAGTGGTTTCTTCATTCATATCACCCCTCTACAGCATACGGTCCTCTGGCGCAGATATGCCAAAAGCTGCTGCCGTTGGAACGCGTCGAAAGCCGTTGGCATAGACTGCATCGTGGGGAACTCCCCAGCAGTATGACAGAAGGAGGAATTTTCATTGGATACCACTGTGATCCGACCGGCTACCGCCTGTAACGATAAAAACGGCTGTCTGCCGGCTTGTGCGCCCCTGGCAAACCCCTTTGTTCCCTTTCAACGGGAGAACTCTGAGACCTATCAAGCCCCCAAAGCCCTGATCCGGGGAACACTGTTTCCCGGACTGGATTTGCCCTTTATGGGGTTGGTCAACCGAACGGAGAAGAACACGCCCCTGGGTGAACTGATGGCACTAAGCTTCGCCATGCACGAACTGGGACTCTACCTGGATACCCATCAAAATGATGCAGAGGCCACCAAACTGTTCCAGCAGTATACCGATCTCTATGAGCAGGGCCGCCGGACCTATGAAGCAAAGTACGGTCCTTTGCAGCAAAGTGACGGCGTTTCAGACGGAAAATACGTCTGGCTGCAAGACCCCTGGCCTTGGGATTATGTGAAGGATGGAGGTACTAAGTAATGTTCGTCTATGAGAAAAAGCTTCAATACCCGGTACGTATCGCCCATACCAATCCAGACCTGGCTACCATCATATTGACCCAATACGGTGGCCCAGACGGTGAGCTCGGCGCTTCTCTGCGCTATCTGTCCCAACGGTATTCCATGCCCTTCCCAGAGCTGAAAGGTTTGCTGACCGACATCGGTACAGAAGCATCAAAAAGGGACCCTACAGGCGTCCAGGCTGGGCTTATGCAAAGATACTGTAGCACAAAAAAGCAGTTTATTCAACATATAAGCCCTTATTCCGTAAAGTAGAACACCTGCGTCAAATGCTGTAAACGCAGCTCCATATGACGGTCATTCCAAACAGTCAGCTGCTCCAGAACGGATTTGCAGAATATGTCGCTCTCTGTTTCCACGCACAGGATGGATTGAAGTTTTACTGTAATCTCTGCTTTTCGCTGCTCCAAGTTTTGCCCAGCTGCTTGCAGCAGTTGGACCTGTTCCAGCCGCAGTTTCAACTGCTTTAGTTGCTGTGCGTACCGATGCTGTATGATGTTGAGATCCTCCATGGTAATTTGCCCCGAAAAACAAGCATCCATAGCGGCCTCTTTTTTGCGTTGAATTTGTGTTATCTCCGCTTCCAATCGCTTCGGGTCTTCTGATAGTTCCTGCTTATCGGCACGAATCCCTTCCAAGGCCAGCGCTGTTACATGAGCAATTATGGCATCGCGGTCCATGGACAACTGCATCAGAGCAGTGCGCAGCATGTGCATGGCATCATCATCCCGAACCAACTTTCCCACAGAACAAGCAGCCGAGCCGTCTCTTGCTGCCGTATTGCAGCACCATCGACGCGTTTTTATGCCATCCTTGGTATATCGGAATCTTCCTACAAACACACCGCCGCATTGGCCGCAGTGGATTTTCCCGGAAAAAATGTATCGGTTAGACTGTCCGCTGCTGCCGGTCTGCTTCCGGTTTTTTGCCATTCGCGCCTGGGCCATATTCCAAAGTTCGCGGCCAACTATGGGCGTATGGTGATTTTCTATGCGGATGAACGGTATTTCTCCGGTATTTCTCCGCTTTTCATGGGTCAGATAATCCGGTGTATAGGTCTTTTTCTGCACCAAATCTCCCACGTATTTTTCATTTTTTAGAATTTTAAGTACACCATTGGCTGTCCATTTTTCATTGCCGTGATGTGTCAGATGTCCCTCTCGGGTCAAAATTCGTGCAATTTCTGCTGTGCTGATTTGCTCCACGGCATACAGTTCAAAAATTCGCCGGACCAATTCCGCACCGTCTGGCTCTACAGTCAATCTTCCTTGGTGTACGGTATAACCCAACAGAGAATGGCCAAAAACCACACCCTTTTCCATTTGTCGGGTTTGCCCCCAAGTCACCCGGCTGGAGGTCTTGCGGCTTTCCTCCTGAGCCATGGAGGCCATAATGGATAGATAGAGTTCTGCGTCGGAATCCAACGTACAGATTCCATCCAACAAAAAGCGAACGCCGACCCCCAATGCTTTCAGCTCCCGGGTATAGGCGATAGTATCGAGGATATTGCGGGAAAACCGACTGACCTCTTTGGTCAAAATTAATTGAAATTTCCCGGCGTAAGCATCTTCGATCATTCGATTGAATTGGGTGCGTTTTTTTGTGCTGGTACCAGTGATGCCCTCATCAGCATAGACAGCATACAATTCCCAATCAGGGTGGTGCTGGATATAATCTCGAAAATACCGCTGCTGTGATGCAAAAGAGTTGTGCTGGTCTTCCTGATCGGTGGACACCCGGCAATAACTGGCGACGTAGATCATACCCATTCTCCTGGCACCGGTCTGGTTGAACTGCGCTGCTGCCGCGCCAAGCGGTCACAGGCCACGCGGCATTGCATGGCATTGAGCTGTCCTTGCTCTTTTAAGGCCAACAGCAATGCTTTTTTCAGGTGGTATAAAAAGGCCGCATCTGTCTCCGGCGTAATGGGATGGTCCTGGAGAATCTGTTCCAGCTTTGCAAATTGTTTGGCCATGTCCCCTGCCTCCTTTCGGTTCAATCTATGCCGCTTAGCCGTCCAAATTGACCGAAAAGGCTAGCCGATATAGTATGCTATCCTATACTAAAACCACTGATCTTCTTGCAAAAACCGTAAATTGTGTTATGATGTTGACATGAGTATTTCAAGTTCAGGAGGCGTAACCCATGGAAGAGTCTAAACAACATACAGTCCGCAAAACTGTCAAAACTGGCATATCCTTTGGCAGTGCCCTGGCTATGGTTATTAGCTATACCTCGTGGCATTCTGTTGGATGGGCAATTTTCCATGGGCTGCTCAGTTGGGTTTATGTGATCTACTTTGTGCTGAAATACTGAACTTACCAGCCAGAAAGGAGCATCTTAGTGCGAATTTATTCCACGCTTTTATCTTCTCTTGGCGTCATTGGCGGCGCTGACGGTCCAACTGCTGTCTTTGTAACCGGCCAAAAAGAACTGATGCTGTTTGTGTTGGCTCTTGTAGGAAGTGCTGTGCTGATTGCGCTGGCGGTTCGGTTTCTGCGCCGTCGAAAATAACTATAAAAACCGGCTCTGCCATAGGGCAGAGTCGGTTTCCTATCTATATCATTCTAAATCAGCTGCATTGAATTGCCACTTTGATGACGCCGTCCCGCCGCGCTTCAAACAGTGCATAGGCCTGTTCAATTTCAGCCAGTGGGAATTGGTGTGTGATCAGCGGCGTGGTATCCAGCTTACCCTCCGCAATCAGCGACAAGGCTTCCTGACAATGGCAACCATCTACTCCACCTGTTTTAAACGTCAGATTTTTGCCGTACATCTCCGGCAATGGCAACATTTGCGGCCCATCATACAAGGCCACTACTGTGACGATGCCATTGGGGCGAGCAGTTTCCCAAGCCATATGGAACGTATCAGGGCTGCCCGCCACTTCCAGTACCACATCTGCGCCGCCATGTGCGCTGTACTGTCGGACTGCCGATGGCAACTCTTCCGGCAATACGGCAATTACATCCGGATAGTGGCGGCGCACAAAGGCCAATCGCTCCACGTCTTTGTCACACACAAGGATACAATGAGGATGGCGAAGCCGGACGCATTGCAATGTACAAAGCCCGGTAGGACCTGCGCCCAAGATCAACACCGTATCCTGGGGCTGTATCTCCGAAATCTGTGCGGCCCAATAGCCGGTGGCCAATACATCGCCCACCAACAAAGCTTGGAGATCCGTTACGCTGTCAGGAATTTTTGTCAACCCCTGATCTGCATAGGGCACCCGCACATATTCTGCCTGCCCGCCGTCAATCCGGCAGCCCAGCGCCCAACCGCCGTTGGGGTCCGTACAGTTGTTGACCCAGCCATGCTGGCAGAAAAAGCAGTGGCCGCAGAACGTCTCTACATTGACTGCCACACGGTCTCCAGGACGGAGCGTGGTTACTGCACTGCCCACCTGCTCTACTATGCCAACCATCTCATGACCTACAGTGATACCCGGAACCGCCCGGGGAACAGAACCATGTTTAATGTGCAGATCGCTGGTGCAAATGCTGCTGAGCGTCACCCGCACAATGGCGTCCCGGTCCTGCTCCAGCACGGGCGTGGGTTTTTGCTGCAATGCAAATTCCCCTTGCCGGATATAGGTATATGTAAGCATTTCATTTTTCATATCGATACCGTACCACTCTGTTGATATATGCATTTAATCCATAGCCCTGGGCTGCCAGCTGCTTCATGGTTTCCACATGGCTTTCTCCAGCTGAGGAATAGGAATACCGATAGACTCTGGCAGAATTGTGAAATTTGACATCAATATACGTTGGAGCAATTTCAAAGGCTGCCACATCGGAAACACCACTGATATTGCCGTACTGCTGCATTCTGATCACTCCCTTTTTTCATCCGGTGGGTTCACACCAATAGTATAGCAGATTCTTCGTGGATTGTAAAACAAAATGAGGTGCGCTTGGAACGGCCGGTATGTCTATCTTGTCAGTCTGGGACAAAGACGGTATACTGAAAACGAGAAGGAGGCGATATCCATGGAATTACGGGTTTTACAGTATTTTTTGGCGGTAGCCCGAGAGCAGAGTATTTCGGCGGCGGCTCAATCGCTGCACCTGACGCAGCCCACCCTTTCCCGGCAGCTCAAGGATTTGGAAGAAACGTTAGGCAAGCAGTTGATGATTCGAGGCGGCCGTACCATCACTCTGACCGAGGAGGGACTGCATCTTCGGAAGCGGGCGCAGGAAATTCTGGACCTAGTGGGACGAACGGAAAAGGAGATCATGCAGTCTCCGGAAACCGTCAGTGGCGATATCTATATTGGCACCGGGGAAACCGACGGTGTTCGACAGCTTGCAAGAGCTGCCCGTTGCCTGCAAGAGCAATATCCGGCGGTACAATTTCATATCGTCAGCGACGACGCCGCAGATGTCTGCGAACAACTAGACAAGGGATTGCTGGATTTTGGCATGCTCTTGGGCGATATTGATAAAACAAAATATCACTATCTGGAACTTCCCATGCGGGACACCTGGGGGGTTTTAATGCGGCGCGACAGTCCATTAGCGCAAAAACCATTTGTTACTCCCGAAGACCTTTGGGATCAACCATTGATTCTGTCCCGTCAAGTGGATAATAAGAGTGGACTGTTTCGGTGGCTGCGGCGAGAACCGTCGGAACTGCATACCGTTGCCACCTATAATCTGATTTTCAATGCTTCACTGATGGTGGATGAGGGCATGGGGTACGCTTTCGCCTTGGATAAGCTCATCAATACTATCGGCAGTAGCCTCTGCTTTCGGCCATTGGAACCCCGTTTGGAACTGGGCATGTATCTGGTTTGGAAGAGGTCCCAACTGTTCTCCAAGCCAGCGGAATTACTGTTGCAGCAGCTGCAACAACAGCTACACCTGGCAGAGTGACCCTTAGCTGCATTCTACCAGCAACCATACCATTGAAAAGTATGGTGGTTCCATTTTGAACCGTTTGTCGGTACAGAAGAACTGGGACACCTGGAGATGATTGGCACTATCGTCCATCAACTGACTCGTAATCTCACAGAGGAACAGATCAAATCCAAGGGCTTTGCCCCCTATTTTGTGGACCATACTGCCGCCGTCTACCCTGCCGCAGCCTCTGGCACTCCCTGGAGCGCTGCCGGCATGCAGTGCAGTGGCGACCCTATTGCCGATTTGTCGGAAGATATGGCAGCAGAGCAGAAAGCCCGGAAAACCTATGACAATATTCTGCGGCTGTCCGATGATCCCGATGTGAACGACGCTATCAAGTTCCTGCGGGAGCGGGAAATTGTTCACTTCCAGCGCTTCGGCGAAGCGAACCATACGAAGTTAAGTAAGCGATTGCCATGAAAATTTTGGCATTGGTCTTGCACATTACTGATTTTGCGATATAATGAAACTACAAAAAGAACAGACACAGCAGGCGAAAGTCTGCTGGCCCCGAAAGGAGGTGCAGAATATGCTTGGTCTATATGGAGTTGGTTGGGGTGCGTCCAGTGCCTATTGGGGAAGGACTGCCGCAGCTGGACAGACCACCGTTGTGTCCCGTGCACAGCCTCGCGCCACAGATCAGCCGGTTACCCCGGTGACACCCGCCCCTGCTGTAAGCCGGGACCAGCCCAGCGCCGTTACATTGACGGGTGCGGCAGCTGTCTCCAATTACCGGGAAGGCGCCGACCCTGTTGAGATGGCGGTACGCGGCCGCATCCAATATCTCAGCGAAGAAGAACTGAATGCGGAAGTGGAACAGTCTAAATCTGCCCAGGAGATCATGAAGGAAAGCGAGTGCCAGACCTGCAAGGAGCGGAAATATCAGGACGGCTCCAACGATCCGGGAGTCTCCTTCAAGACGCCCACCAACGTGGCACCGGAGCAGGCGGCGGCAGCCGTGCGGGGCCATGAGCAGGAGCATGTGGTTCGGGAACAGGACAAGGCCCAACGGGAGGATCGGGAGGTTGTCTCTCAATCGGTGACCTATCACACGGCCATTTGTCCGGAGTGCGGCAAGGTTTACGTGTCCGGTGGTACCACCCGTACCAGCACCCGTGCGGCCCAGGAGCAGCCAGCTCAAGATCCCACTAATCAGGGGAAACAAACCCCATTCTTTGCTGTAGCATAAAACAATAGCCCAGGGAGATATGCTCCTTGGGCTCTCGTTTTGCGCAGGCAAACGTAGTCCAGAGGGCAAACGCTCTCTGGACTACGTCAGCTAATACATGAAATTTCCTCTCCTCAAGTGTGGAGATATATCCCTTTATTATGCCCAAGCAGAAAACGGCTCTTTTACATAAAAGTTGTAATCTTCCATGGTAAAGTCGGCGGGCAGCCCCACCAAATGAGCTTCACCTGTCTGGATATGGCTTTTGTTAATTTGCAGCCATACCGCAAACATTTCCGGGTCATTTTGCCGTTTATCCTCCACCCATTTCTGACCTTCTTCTTTCAGAAATGTCAGCCGGTCACCAAAGGAGAGATTCTTCCTGTCCGCTTCCTCTAGGCTCCATTGCAGGTGATCGTTAAAACTTTCCATTGTTTCACCCATAATGGTCCATGCCCTTGGAATCTCACAGGTAATTTCATCAGACACATCCAATGTGACTTGGCTCTGCTCCTGTGACAGTTCCAGTTTGTCGTACCGAGAGGTCTGTTCCGTGGCTTGTGTGTCTTGGGAAATTGTCTGCAAGCAGGTTCCGTCGGAAAGCCGGTTGGAGGCAGTAAACTTCGTATAGGATTGTATGGCGCCAGCATAGGCGTCAGTTACAATATTCAGCATTTGCATTCACATCCTTACATTTTACTTCTTTTCCAGTGTCATTTCGCCATGGAAAATGCCAGATATACATCCTCACGGTTGATATACTCGGTCCGAATCAAACCGGCTTGCCAAGGGTTTTGGGCAACCCGATCCCGGTTGTGGTCGATCTTTGCATCCAGTGCATCCAGGTATTTTCCAATAAACGGCTCAAAGGAATTCTTCAACAGATCAGAAAGTTGCGTGCTGATACCTGCTTTCTCCATGTGCTCCGTCAGGGATTGGTATTGCTGGGCAAGATAAATACCCAGATCAGTGTCGCTCTCCTTCGTTTCATAGGTGTCCCACTCCGGCTTTTTAACCTGATTTGAAAGGTCCTTGGCATAGGAGGCTACAAATGCCAGATCATCGGCGCTGTATGGAGCGGAATCATTGACAGTCTGGACAGAAGACGATTCCACCGGCGATGCAGCGGCACTTTCCCGCAATTTGGCTGCCATATAGCCGTCATCCTGCTTTAGCCATTGCTTGCTGGGATCGGTGATGTCCGCATAAATGTCGTTTTCCGCAAGGTATGCGCTGTATTGCTCCGCCTTGCCATCGATGGCCGCCAGAACACTCTCCCGCATATCCCCAGAGGCTCCTGCTTGTCCCAGTTCCTCATAAAACCCGCCGATGTTGGCAGCATAGGAATCTGCCAGTTCCTCCTTGGCCTTAGTGTACAAATCGTCCAGCGTCTGCATTTCCTGTTCCAGCTTATCCCCAGTGTACTGGGTTTGAATGCGGTCCTTCAACACCGCATAGCGAGAGGCCAGATAGTCCACCTTTGTTTCAAAACGCTGTGCATTGTCGAAACGCAGGTCCATATTCAAGAAATCCTCCTGCACGCCCCGCCAGTCGATTTCCTCTCCCAGCCCGTTTTCCTCCAGCTGGGCCCGGAATGCATCCAGGCTCTCCTGGCTGACCTGACCTTCTGTCATCAGCTTTACCGGTTTGGAGGGATCCAGTTCAAAAGAATCCCCAATTTTGACAAAGTCCAGACGGTACTGCTTCATGTACTGATTCATCAGTGCATCTTCTTCGGTGTACTGTTCCTTCTCCGAAGCAGGGCGAAGATCTGCCGCCAAATCCAGTTTGGCATTGACCGGCGTAGCTTCCGGCACTTCCAGCACTTGCATCCGATTGGGCAGATAAGGATACGAGCCGCTCAGCTCTACCCGATCCCGATTTGTATTATTCGTCCTTGCCTGGGTCTGGGAACGGACCGCAGACCCGATCTGACTGCTCTGATGGAAGCCCATCTGGTTACTCCAGGCTGTTTTGAACCAAGGGTTTGTACCTATTTGACCGATATACATGGTTTATGCCTCCCGCAGAATGCCTTGCATCCACTGATCTTTATATAGTATTATCGGCCAAATAATGGAAAAGTTAAGATTCATCCGTGATGCGAGAATTTTAATGGGGCTGCTGCAAAATTTTGCAACAGCCCCATACGTGCTATCATCGGCCATGGGGCCTTCCACGATATCGTAATCATGAGGCTTCCCCAACCGGCAGGCAACGATAAAATCCAACCACTCCTCCGACATCTCCGGAAACTGCTTGATTTTCAGGCTGTCATCTAGCGTATAGCAATACTCATTCAAATATCCAACCCCATCAAAACGGATGGCCCAGCGAATGGCCTGTTCCGGGAACAGCGTGCAGTAAAAGCCAAAATAGAAATCCTTATTGTACTTTTGAATCCGGATTTCCGGAGACTCCACGATGGTTTTGCTTCTGCGATATAGGATCATGTCTTATCCTCCCGCATGTGGCCGTCTGTGCCTAAATTGTAGCCCACGAACCTATTTTCTGTCAAGATGAATGGCAGCAGTCAAAAAACAAACCGTCGGGGCCTGAATGCCCTGACGGTTTGCTATAGGTTCCAGATGATCTGTATGCTGCCATCTTTCCGGATCAGGATCTTATGTATCACAATCATGGCAACGGCCTTCTTTCGCTGGTAGTCAGCGGTTTGCCAGGAGTTTGCCAGATTGATCACAACATCCGTTTCCTCTTTCCGGCTGCTTAACTCCTCCATCCGTGCATACAGAGTCAGACGGTCCTGCTTGAGCTGCGTTGCCTTCTGGTTGGCAATGGTCAGAAGCGCATCATTGAATCCACCGGTCAGCATCGTGTCCAGCAACTGCTTTTCCTGCTGCTCGATCGCCTTGATCTTCAGCTTCAGATCATTGATTTCCCCACGTTCCACGTTTCGGCTGTGATGCCCGGTTTGCTTCAGATCTGCCAGTTTTTCCGCAATGCACTCGTCAACCATATTCTCCAGATCCTCCGCATAGACCGAACCCTGTGGGCCGGGACAGATCTTCTTATGAGATTTGCCAGTACAGTTGAAGTACCGCCGTACCTCACCGGATTGCGTGGGCTTTCCCTTGATGGTGGTCATGGTATGTCCGCACTGCTCGCATATCACTTTCCCAGCCAGCCAGCTGGTGGGGTTGCTGTAGCTGTTGGTGATTTGTCGGTTCTTCTCCAGCTTTCTCTGGCATTTGAGCCAGATATCGGAACCCACCAGACCGGGATGGGTCAGCAACACCAGCTTCATGTCCGACCAGTCGGAATTGGCAGAATCGTGCTTGGTGTGGCCGTACAGCTGGGCCCCATACTCCCCGGTGAACAGAGAGAGGTCTGTGGTAATCTGTGTTCCATGCCTGTCGTAATAGTCGTAAATATCAGAATCGGCTCTGACGTAGATGGGATTTCTCAGCAGCGTGGAAAGCTTTGCTGTGGTCCAGTGGCTTTCGTTCACTGGCTGCTTGCCCTCCGCAATCAGAAGATCCTGTAATCTCCTCAGCGACATAGTTTCCTGCGCATAGACTTCGAAGATATATCGCACCTGCTCGGCCTCGGCAGGAATGGGATTGAGCTTTTTTGTTTTGACATTGTGGATGATGGCAGGCACCAATTCAAATCCATACGGTCTGCGGCCTCCCATATAGAAACCCATCTCGCTGCGGTGCGCATAGGCCTGGGTAACACGATTGATAATGGAAGTCCGCTCAAATTCCGCAAATACCATCAGGATCTTAACAATCAGTTCCCCATAGGGAGAAGAGGTGTCAAATGATTCCTGAGAGGATACAAACTCCACTTTATGTTCCTTGAATTCTTGCAGGATATTCATAAAGTCAGACAGAGAGCGGCTGATTCGGTCCAGCTTATAGACGATGACCTTGCTGACTTTCCCCTGGCGGACTAGCTTCATCATATTCTGAAAGCCATCTCGATTGATATTACCGCCAGAAAAGCCATTGTCTACAAAAATCTCGACCTTTTCGCCCCGTTCCTCGGGTTTCATCATCATTTTGCAGTATTCAATCTGCGTCTCACAGCTGATGCTGTTTTCCCGCTCTACTGATTTGCGTGCATACAGAACGATCATATAGGACACCTCCTCTCCTGCTCATAGAATGATTTTGCTCAGGCCGGCATTTTTGTTCCCTTGGCCAATACGTGGGTCAGTTCCTCCATCATCTTCTCCTTATGGATCTGATCTTCCTGGGGAAGTGTAATATGCTCCACCCGATGCCTGACTGATTTGACATCAGTATACTCTTCCAGCAGCTTTGCCATCTCAACACCTCCTAAATTGCCCCGCACAGAGGGGTGTGGTTGGAATCAAGATCGACTCCGTCCGTTACCACAATATGCGTAAAATCACAGCATATTTCATGGTTAAGCAAGGTTAAAATGCCCTGTTTTGTGTAAGGAAAGAAACAACTGATCAGCATAGGTGGCATGACCTGATGTTCCTGTCGTCTGTACTGCCGGTCGTAGTAACAACACTGTTTGACAACTCCTTGTCCCTCCTTGTAGTAGGCCAATTCTACATAGATTGACCGATGGAGCTTATTTTTCAGACGTGTGCGTAACCGAATCGGCAGGTCATTGTGACGCTCCCCTTCTCCTACCATAATCAGAAAGCGGTATTTGCGGTTTTTCTGCTCTGCTTTTTTCTGGATATAGGCATCCATCGGCAAGCCGGTGTTTTCATCCAAGGTATATATGACGCCATAGAATTTTTTGTCCAGCTCAGCTTCAATGACTGATAGCAGCTGTTCCGCCGAAAATTGGATGGTTCGGAGCATTTTAGGTCTGGCACTATACCGTGCAGGCCCCGCCCGTCCCTGATTGCGATCCAGATAGAAGCAGTCCTGTATGGTACAGTATGAATCGTGGAGTTGCACGGACAGGAAAACTACTCTGCCATGACGAGTTTTAAAGATTGTCCGAAATTGATCATCGTTTCCGCTACTGTGATCCAATTGCATGGTTAAAATACTTTTCTGCATGATACTCACCTCACAAAGAGGATATATATCCGTTTTGTGGGATGATTCGGCCGCTGCCGATCATTATTCCAGCAAAGCATCGTTGTCCTCATGAATGACCAAACCATCCTTGCAGTTCCGCGCACGGAATCTTGCTGCGATATCCTCCTCAGAAAAACCGCAGGCAAGCAAATGTGCAAGTATCTTCTGCGGCAGCTCCTCCATAGAGGCAATCAGGACCGTTCTGGGGAGATTCCCAAGTGGCTCTGACACGATCCCCGCCTGGCAGAGCTCTTTCATAATATCCCTCGCCCGATTTCCCATGAAAAATTGGGATTTAAGGCCACTGATTGTAAGCCTATCCCGCCCCAGCGCCCATATGACTACCTCTGCAAACTCTTTCTGTTCCTTTGTAATCACTTGTCTTTTCAGCATCCCATCCGATGCAGCTGCTCCCTCAGGCTCCGCTTCCGTACATACCTCTGGTATGATATTCATGCAAATCTTCTTCTGTTTCTGTCGCTTTCCTGCGCTTGGTCAATACACTCTCAATAAATTTGATCGTATATCCTCCAGCTCTTGCGATTTTCGCACGCTCTCGACGCTCTGGAGTCTGACTGACCAGATCCGCAATATAGTCCGGACGATACAGTCTCATCGGACATTCAATCTTATCGCCACGGAAATACTTGAATAACTTCAGCATGGCATCCCGTCCAATCAGCCCATAGAGCTCCAGATAACTGTCATTCAGCGCTTCTGACTCGTTTCCTTCCACACGAAACGCCTCATAAACACCTTCCTCATTCAAATTATCCAGATCAATCGTCATAGTAGTCACATTAGCACCTCCCCTGCTACATCCTGAAATACACCAATTATAGCGGTTGCTGCATTCGTATATCAAATCATGTCAGGGAACGTTTTTATCCCCTTTTTTGGCTCCTTTTTAGGAACCTTATAACGGTGCTTTTTATTCCTTAGCTTGACACATGACGTACACATACTTGTGACCTCCAAATAAAAGGATAACCCAGAGAGCAAGAGCTCCCTGGGCTTCGTAGTTATAATATACAGATTAAGATGAGGCAGATTCGGATCAGAACGCTTTTGATTGATCAGTGCGGCATAACCCCTCATAACCCCTTGAACCTGAGACAATGATGGGGTATAATAAAAACAACAGGAGGTGCAACATGGACGAGCGAAAGAGACAGGAAATGATTCTGGAATTAGAGCGACAGATTGCAGATCTGCCGATTGGGTATATCTCAAAGAAAACGATCAATGGCAAGGTTCAATACTATCACCAGTGGACAGAGAACGGAAAAAAGCGCAGCCAATACCTTCGAAATGGAGAAATGGAACCACTGCGGGAACAGATCGAACAGCGCAAGATCCTGCAAGCGCAGTTGAAAGAGTTGCGTTCTGGAATGCCAAAAGTACGTCAGCCTAATCTGAATTTTGAAACCAATGTGATCGTTGGGACGGGATTGGAGGCCATGTCACAGGGGGTCAAAAACTGGGGCCTCCGTGACTGCTTTGACCAGATGGAAGGATATCTCTATGGGAAGGAGTATGACCGGGTTTGTCTAGTCTTTGGTCTGCGCCGAACCGGTAAGACCACCATGATTCGTCAGGCAATTGGCAGAATGACAAAAGAGAATTTGAGCCGTGCTGCCTACATCAAAGCCCGCAAAGGTGACAACATGGCGATGATGAACCGGGATCTCAAGAAGCTGTTCGATGCCGGATTCCGATATGTGTTCATTGATGAAGTCACTTTAATGGAGGATTTTATTGACTCGGCGGCACTCTTTTCTGATGTATTTGCTACCATGGGAATGAAAATTGTCCTCTCAGGAACCGATTCTCTTGGTTTCTGGCTGGCAATGGATCAGGAATTGTATGATCGGGCAAAGCCCATCCATACGACCTTTATCCCGTACCGTGAATACAGCCGCTTGCTTGGAATTAACAGTATCGACGAGTATATTCGTTACGGTGGTACACTGCGTGCAGGTGAGCTAGCCTTCGATGACCAAGATGTGAATGCTCAGGATGCGTCCTTTCGGGATGATGAATCCACCCGAAGATACATTGACACAGCAATTTGCAGAAACATCCAACATTCTCTTGCCTGCTATGAAGCGGGCGGTCACTTCCGACACCTGCACTCTCTGTATGAGGCTGGAGAACTGACCAGTGCCATCAACCGAATCATTGAAGATATGAACCATCGGTTTTTAATCTCTGTGTTGACAGATGATTTTCGCTCACATGATCTACGGCTCACTGCCGCGAATCTTCGGAAAGAGCGGAATCCTGAAAAGCGCACGGATGTATTGGACCATATTGATACCCAAGCTGTTACTCAACGCTTGATGGAGCTACTGGATATTCGTAACAAAGAAGAGCAATCCATCGGCATCACATCGTCCCACATCACAGAAATCAAACAGTATCTCTCCGCATTGGAGTTAATTGTAGACTGCCCCATCGAAACCGCCGAGCCTGGAACGAAGCCATTGGAACACATTCTCTTCACACAGCCTGGGATGCGGTACTGTCAGGCACAGGCGCTCGTACACGCACTGCTAAAGGACCCGCAGTTCTCAGCACTCAGCGAATATGAAAAAACTCAGGTTACAGATCGCATTCTCGAAGAAGTTCGTGGCCGGATGATGGAAGATATTGTACTCCTGGAAACCATGAAGGCAGCCGACAAGAATCACCGTGTTTTCAAATTGCAATTTGAGGCCGGCGAATTTGATATGGTCATCTATGATCAAAAAGAAAACTGCTGTGAGATTTTTGAAATCAAACACAGCAGTGAACAGGTCCCCCTTCAATACAGGCATCTCATTGACGAGGACAAATGCCGGAGAACAGAACGGCGGTTTGGTCCAATCCAGAGGCGATATGTCCTCTATCGAGGTGAGGATATTCAATTGGAAAACGGGGTGCAGTATCGAAACGTAGAAGCATTCTTGAAAGGACTTCGATAAGCTGCGCATGGCATGTACCTCCGTTGTAGTCCAGCACATCTGTGAAGCCTCAGTCCATCTGGTAGGCCTCGCCAGGCGCTGTGATGTAACGGCACCCTCGGTTTCCTTGGGGTGCGACCTATTGCTGCTTGGCCGGGATGAGATGCTCTGCTCCTGGCACCAGACCGCCGCCATTCTGGAGGCCGGAGAGATCTCTCAGGAGGACTATAACCGCTGGCGTTACCACTATCCCGAATTTGATACATCCCAAAATCAAGATAGGGCTCAGCAGCAATGGCTTTGGCAATAGCATCATTTTTGCCACAATGATCATGCTTCAATTTTTGAGTTTTCCAGTTTTATCCTTTATAATAATTCTATATGGGCCTTTACGCTACCAAGGTAGCCGTGTGGGGGGATTCCTGTGCGATTTTTAATGAGTTAGGAAGGTATTAAAAATAAAGTACCCTCTACTTAAATTGCCCGTTTCGGTGAAGCGATGCAGCTGCTCCGGGAAAAGCTGGACCAGAAAAACATTTATTTTATGAACCCTGCCATCGATTTATAAGCAACAAAAAACACGGGAGCCTTGCCGGTATGGCAACTCCCGTGTTTTTATTGTATGAATTATGGCTGTTTATAAAAGGGTGCTGCTACACATAGACAGCTTAATTTTAATACCATTCTGATTTTATCGCTCTCCACTGCATTTTTGCATCAACCTAACAGCCGCCAGTCGGTGGAAGACCACCGCTAATATCAAACCAAACGTCACTCCTAAAAGAGTATCTACAATGCGCAGAATTACAGCACCCTGGAGGCCATAAATTCCGGTTGCCAGCATCAGGGCGCCAAAACAGTTCATAGCTGTCTTATATCGATAGTCCACGCAGAAACCCAGGCACAGGCCGCCCAACGGGCCCATTAGTGAATGAAACGCATCAGGTGTCACCAGATACAGCACCAGAAAGGCACAGGAACCGGCTACCGCCCCGACAAGACGCTGCCAGAAACGGGTTATTGCACTGCCGGAATACGGATATTCTGACAACAGTGATGCACAGGCAAAGCCCATCCACATAAACCGCTCCACATGGAACACCTGCCCAACTGTCAGCACCAAACTGACCCCCAGGGCCATACGTAGCTGCCACAAGTTGACCGGCGCGGAAAGATCAAAGTTCCGGATTACATGGGAAAAACGTGTTGTTTTGTGTTGATGCCGGTGTTTAACAAAGAGAATCGCACCGCAGATCAAATAGCCTACCAATGCCAACAGCCCACGGCGCAGCAGCGCCTCTCCAACCACTGGATTTCCTGTCAGATAGATGTAAGCAAAGCTATACAGGCCGCCGTTCCCCATTTCCGGCCGCTGGGTAGTCAAATACAGCAGAACAAAAAAGCTGCAAAGTGCATTGGGACCAGCAAAAGCGGCGGTAGCACCGTCGCTGCCGTAGGGGCCAGCACCAGAATGGTCAGCACAGCTGCCAGTGCCACAAGGGAATCACCAATGCAGTATTCAAAATTAACAAACCGAATGCCCAACATCATACAAAACAAAGCCACGGCCAGTGGCGTGTTATCGGCACCGAATACCTTGGACAGCAGACTGATAAATACGATGGCAAATGCAACGATTAGAACCGAGCGCGTCGCCATGGCAAGCCAATAATACCGCTTTTCCCGTTTGGTGTCACAGGCGTCGATTTTTCGTTTCAGAATGGCTGGGTCCAGCTGCAACGCATCATAAAATCTCATGGTCCTGCCCCCTCCCTTTCTCAATGTGTTCAGCCAACCGGTCTGCATAATACACGAACGCCTCAAAATCTTCTTTGGAAGCACGCCAAAGGTCATAAAAGGGCTGCAAAATGCTTTCATACCCCTGTTTCAATTCAGCAAGTCCCGTTTCCGTCATAAATAGCTGATAGCTGCGCTCATCTGATGTCTGCCGTTGCTTACGGATACAGTTTTTTTCATAGAGCGATTTCAAGCAGCGGCTTACCGCCTCTTTTTTCATACCGCTACCCTGGCTGAGCAATACAGGCGTATTTTCTTCCGGCTTCAAATACAAGTGTGCCAGTAGTTCACACTCGCTGGCTGTCAATGCGGACTTACGAACGGGCATCAGGCAGCGCATGATTTTTTGCATCTGCTGTTGGTGGTGCATCATATCTGTCCATTCCATGGGAATCACGGTCTTTCGTTATATAATTAAATTTGTTAATTATATAACGAAAGTCAGACTATGTCAAGCATCTTACCATAGACAGGACTACCATTTATCAGATGCACCGGATATTCAGCTCGCGCATATCCTGGAAATTCTTCTGCGATAAAAAGGGACAGGCGAACCGCCTGTCCCCTTTTTGCAATTTACTCCGGATTCAACGCATCAGACCGACACAGTCGTAATACGGCTTGGTAGCAATCAAATCCTTCTTTTCTTTAAATTCGTTATGAGCCAAGGTGATGACAGCATAGTCACACTGCGCCATAGCATCCTCCAGAGAGTGGTTGGCAAAGCCGGCCACCTCATGTGAAATATAGGGCTCACAGGCCAGCACCTCATAGCCCCGCTGCTGCAGAATATTGGCAAACTCCACAGAGGGGCTCTCTCTGATATCGTCAATGTTGGCCTTAAAGCTCATACCCAGCACGGCAACTTTGGCGCCGGGAGCCACATCCTTTTCAATGCGGTCGGCAACCCAGGCAGGCTTACCATCGTTGATCACACGGGCTTCATAGATCAGCGGTGTGATATCCTCAAACTTCTCATGAATAAACCATGGGTCCACAGCAATACAGTGGCCGCCGACACCGACGCCGGGGGTGTGTACGTTGACACGGGGATGGCAGTTGGCCAGCTGAATCAGGTTGAATACATCGATACCCAGCCGATCACAAACCTTGCTCAGCTCGTTTGCATAGGCAATGTTGATATCCCGGAAGGTGTTTTCCGTCAGCTTGCACATTTCCGCGGTCAGATCATCGGTGGTGCGTATGGTGCCTTTGGTGACAACCGGCGTATAGATTTCCTTGGCGTATTCTGCCGATTCAGGACGGTTGGAGCCAATAATACGGTCGTTTTCCCGCAGCTCAATGAGCATTCTGCCGGGAATGATGCGTTCCGGACAGTGGGCCGTCATAAAATTTTCAGCGGGAATGCCACTGACTTCGGAGACAATCGACTCCACCAGTCGGGTGGAATACGGAGGCGAGGTGGACTCTAACACACACAAGCCGCCGGGACGGATGACCTGTCCGACGCTGCGGGCGGCCGATTCCACATACTTCATATCCGAAACCCGCTTCCCTTCCGGCGTATCCCGGTGGGGGGTCTGCACGGCGATGATAAACACATCGGCAGGTTCGGGCTTGGCCGTAAAGTGCAGGCGGCCGGTAGCCATAGCCTGGTCCATAGCCTCCTGCAGACCCGGTTCTACAATATGGATCTTTCCCTCGTTGAGGGTCTTGACCACACTCTCCTGAATGTCAAAGCCGCAAACTTCATAGCCGGCCAGTGTAAATGTAATGGCTGTGGGCAGACCGATATAGCCGCAACCCATGATCTCAATTTTTTTCATTTGTTACGCCCTTTCAGACTAAGGATCGGCAAAATACGATCCAGAATATAGCCATTATATCACATCAGACACACGCAAGCAATTCTTCTTTGCGATTTGTTTTCTCCCAGGGCAGATCCAGGTCCAGACGGCCGAAGTGGCCATAGGCAGCAGTCTGCTGGTAGATGGGACGGCGCAGGTCCAGTGCCTTGATGATGGCGGCGGGGCGCAGGTCAAAGCAGCGGCGGACGATTTCGCCCAACTGCAAATCGCTGACCTTGCCGGTACCGTAAGTATCCACCAGGACCGACACGGGCTGGGCCACGCCGATGGCATAGGCCAGCTCAATCTGGCACTTTTTGGCCAGACCGGCTGCAACGATATTCTTTGCGATATACCGCGCCATATACGCGGCGCTGCGGTCCACCTTGGTGGGGTCCTTGCCAGAGAAGGCGCCGCCGCCATGGGCAGCGTAGCCGCCATAGGTATCAACGATGATCTTCCGGCCAGTCAAACCGCTGTCGCCCACGGGGCCGCCGATGACAAACCGGCCGGTGGGATTGACGTAGAATTTGGTTTCTCCATCAATGAGTTCGGTGGGAAGCGTGGGTTTGATGACCTGCTCGATGACTGCTTCCCGCAGATCACCGATGGCGATATCCGGGCTGTGCTGGGTGGAAACAACCACAGTGTCAATGCGCTCCACGCTGCCGTCCTCACCGTACTGGACAGATACCTGGCTCTTACCGTCGGGGCGCAGCCAATTGAGATGGCCGGACTTGCGCTCGTCGGTGAGCTTCTTGGACAGCTTGTGGGCCAGAGAAATGGGAGCGGGCATCAGCTCGGGCGTTTCATCACAGGCATAACCGAACATCATACCCTGGTCACCAGCGCCGATCTCAGCGGCGTCATCATAAGAGCTGTTGACACCCATGGCGATGTCGCCGGACTGCTCATCGATGGCCGTCAAAATGGCGCAGGTCTTATAGTCAAAGCCACAGGTTTCGTCATATCCAATTTTCTCGATAGTCTGGCGGGCCACATGGGGGATATCCACATAGCAATTGGTGGAAATCTCACCCATCACCAGTACCATACCGGTGGTGGTGGCACACTCACAGGCCACGCGAGCCATGGGGTCCTGGGCCAGAATGGCGTCCAAAACGCCGTCGGAAATCTGGTCACAAACTTTGTCGGGATGTCCTTCAGTGACAGACTCGGAAGTAAAGATTCTCTTTGCCATAGTAAATCGATCCTTTCTGATGGGGAGTGACGAAAAAGCACGCTCCGACAGGCGAAGCGTGCTGAGTAGTCTATTTCCTCATCTTTCGATTCGCACCGCCGGATTTGGCACCTTACAAAAAGCAGGTTGCCGGACTTCATCGGGCCGTTCCCTCCGTCACTCTTGATAAGTGTTGTTCAATTATGTCGTTATTATAGAGATAGAACCGGAACCTGTCAAGTGATTTTCTGAATTTTCAGAAAATTACACTTCCCAGCCGCTCATATACGCTTCCTGCTCGGGTGTCAGCGTATCAATTTTCAGACCGTTGCCCTCCAATTTCAGCAGAGATACGGCGTCATCGATGGCTTTGGGCACTTCATGGACGTTCTTCTCCAGCTTAGCGCCGTTGTGGAGCATATACTCCAGGGACAGAGACTGGATGGCAAAGCTGGTATCCATGATCTCCGCCGGATGCCCATTGCCGGAGGCCAGATTGACGAGACGGCCCTCTGCCAGCAGATTCAGAGTGCGGCCGTCGGCCAACTCATAGCCCATAATCTCATTGCGGCGGGGATAGACGCGGACAGCCAGCGCCGCCAGATCGTCGCCGTTGACCTCCACATTGAAGTGGCCCGCGTTGGAGAGGAACGCATTGTCCTTCATCTTCTCCATGTGACGGCGAACAATAACGTCCTTGCAGCCGGTGGTGGTCACAAAGATATCACCTTCCGATGCGGCGTCGTCCATTGGCATCACGCGGCAACCGTCCATGGTGGCCTCTAGCGCCTTGATGGGGTCAATTTCCGTTACAATGACGTTGGCCCCCATACCTTTGGCCCGCATGGCCACGCCTCGGCCACAGTAGCCGTAACCGGCCACAACCACGGTCTTACCGGCCACCAGCAGATTCGTGGTGTGCATGATGGCGTCCCACACGGACTGACCAGTGCCGTACTTATTGTCGTAATAATGTTTGCACTTGGCATCGTTGACATTCATCATGGGGAACGGCAGCTTTCCAGCGGCGGCTCTGGCCTTGAGACGGTGGATACCGGTGGTGGTCTCCTCACAGCCGCCGATGATATTTTCACCCAATTCAGCACATTTGCCGCTGAGCAGGTCTAAAAGGTCACCGCCGTCGTCAATAATCAGATGAGGACGGCAGGAAAGCGCGGCAATGAGATGGGATTCATACTCTTCCGGAGTAGCGCCGTGCCAGCAATAGACATTGACGCCCATGGAAGCCAAACCGGCAGCCACATCGTCCTGAGTGGACAGCGGGTTGCAGCCGGTGGCATGGACTTCCGCACCGCCAGCAGCCAGACACAGGGCCAGATACGCGGTTTTGGCTTCCATATGGATGGACATGGTGATCTTTTTGCCAGCAAAAGGTTTCTCCTTTTCAAACCGGGCGCGAATGGCGGACAGGGCCGGCATAAAATCCTGGACCCAGGCGATTTTCATACGGCCATACTCGGCCAGGGACATATCTCTGACAATACTCATGGGATGGCTCCTTTACAATGTTTTTTTCTATCATAGCAAATCTTACATTCAATTACAATCATTCCATGAAAAATTGGAGAATTCACAATTCGTCTATGGACACTGCCGTTTTTTTCCGATACAATAAATTGAATTACCGAAAGGGAGGCAATCTGCTTGAAAAAGCTGCAACGTTCCATCACCCGCTTTTTTTTCAACAATCGAAACCGAGGCATCCCCAATCTGATGCTCTATATCGGTCTGGGCAATCTTCTGGTCTATATCTTCAGCCTGGCAGACCCTAGTGGCGCTCTGACCTATGCACTCTCATTCAGCAAGAGCAAGATTTTTGACGGGCAAATCTGGCGGCTGTTTTCCTACATTTTTATTCCCGATGTGGGGGGCAACGCCCTGATGCAGCCGTTGTTTTTGGCCATCATGTTCTTCTTCTACTTCCAGATCGGCCGGATTCTGGAGGCCCGCTGGGGCGTTATGAAGTTCAACTGTTACTATCTATGCGGCGTTGTTTTTATGGATATTGCCGCGCTGATTCTGGGTGTATCGGCTACCGCTTATTATCTGAATCTTTCTTTGATTCTCGCCTTTGCCACCATGTGCCCGGAAGATCGGGTATTGCTGTTTTACGTTATCCCCTTTAAAATGAAGTGGCTGGCTTGGTTCTATTTGGGTTCGGTAGTCCTGAGTTTCTTTACATTGGCGTTTCCTTACTGCCTGTTCCCAGTAGTTGCCCTGCTCAACTACTTCCTGTTTTTCGGCAAAGAGGTTCAAAACGTTCTGCCCCGCATGGGCTCTTACCACCGCAGCTATACGTCGTCTCGGCAAACTGCGGCTCCCAATCCCCAATGGGCCGACCGTTACCGCGGCAAAGATGGTCAAAAGCCGTACCGTCATAAGTGCACCGTCTGCGGCCGTACCGACGCCGACTATCCCGATTTGGAATTTCGGTATTGCAGCCGCTGCAAGGGATACTATTGCTATTGCAGTGACCACATCAATAATCACGCACACATTCAGTAAATCCTGTCACGGCGTTTCCCAAAGAATGGGGGAAACGCCGTTTTTCTCTTGTCAATGCTGGGAGAATATACTAAAATAAAGAAAAGAAGTATTTTCTATGAGGGGGTATTCCCAATGTGCGGACGCTTTCAGTTTTCCGTAAACCAGTGCCCGGCTTTGCAGCCCATCCGCAGCAGGCTGGCCCAGCAGCAGGCACTCCCCTGCTGGCCCGATGATCAGATTGCACCATCAGACCGAGCGCCGGTGCTGGTGGCTGGTGCGGCGGAGCCGACGCCGGCGCTGATGACCTGGGGATTCCCTTGGCCGGGGCGTCAACCTGTGATTCATGCCCGGGCGGAAACATTGCTGGAACGGCCCATGTTCCGGGATGCCGCCGTACAGCGGCGCTGTATTGTACCGGCGTCTGCATTCTATGAGCGGGATCATGCCCGTCAACAGTTCCGTTTTTCCATGCAAGACCGCCAACCGCTGTATATGGCGGCAGTCTGGGACAAGCGGAGCGGTATGGACTGTTTCTGCATTATTACTACTGAGGCTAATGACTCTGTCCGCCCCACCCATGGCCGTATGCCTTTGCTGCTTCCACCGGACCGGTTGGCGTTGTGGCTGCTGGACAGCGCTTCTGTGCCGGCACTACTCCACGCCACGCAGCCTTCCCTGGAAAGTACGCGGGCCGATGGGCAGCTACAGTTGTGGTAAAAAACGTTTAAAATTTGTTATTGATCCGTTCATGATCTGTTCATGGCCTGGCGGTAAGATAAACTTGTCCAAAAGGACAGCGGCAATCAGGACATTGGCCGAATGGTCTGGTCGCCAAATGCTTTTTCATTTTCAACCTCCCTTTCTCTTTTCTTTTTTCACAACCGGCAGACCGCCCGCTCTCACAAGAGAGCGGGCGGTTCCCTTTTAATCTGTAATTTCCTGTATCTGACCCGTAGTCAGAAAATACAGAACTTTTCGCCGTACCGGCATTTGATAAATGCGGCTGATGGCCATGGCATAGGTTTGCAGCTGACGGGCATAGACAGCGGCCCGTTCGGCCTCCCGTCCCGGCTGAACGCGGTCGGTCTTAAAATCGATAACGGTAATACCATCCTCTTCCAGCAACATACAGTCAATGACACCCTGGAGCATCACCTGTTCCCCGGCAGCGATCGGATCATAAATCGTGCCGTCCACCAGCAGGGAGAATTTCAGCTCCCGCACCACCTGTGGACAATGCAAAATCTGTTGTCCCAACGCAGATTGAAACAGCTGTACCATATGGTCCACGCAAACAGCGGCGGCCTGTTCCGGTGTGAGAAATTCCTGACGGAGCATACGCTGCAATTCTGCGCCAACACCTTCCGGCGTTTGGCAGGCGGCATAGTCGGCAAATTGTAAAAACAGATGATTGGCCGTGCCCCGCTCAGTAGGCGACAAGCCTCGATCTGCCGTTACAAAATTAGGATGCCGGAGTTTCCGATGGGACACAGGTAAGAAACTCTCCGCCTGCTCCGTTACCTCCTGGTCCAAAGGCCGACCCTTGAGCTGGGTGGCGGTCACCTTGGACGGTACTGCAGCCGCAGCGGCAAAAGGATATTGATATTCCAGTGTAGCAGACAGGTCCTTGTATGCAGGAAGCGACTGCGCTGCCGATGTCGGTTCTTCCACAACATCAACTGCTGCGGTATCGTCCAGAGCTTCCGGGCTATGGCAGCGAATAGTCCAGGGAATGTCTGATACCTGTACCTGACGGGAGTATCCCCCTACAGCAAAGAGTGCGCCCGCTTCGCTGCGCGTCATAGCGGCGGCAAGGACCCACATGCCGGGATTCTTGACCGTACCGGCAAACTGTGGCGAAACCGGCCGGTCGGCGGCAGCGGCCACGTTGGCCAGCTCCGTCTCCAAATATTTGGAACAATACGTCATGATCAGCCGTTCTTTGGCACGGGTCATCGCCACGTATAATACCCGTAGCTCTTCTGAAATACTCTCCTGCCGCAGCTGCATGGCGATGGCTTTGCGGGCAATGGTGGGATATCGGACCCGGTTCTGCTGGTCCAGCACATTGCTGCCCAGCAGAAGTGTCGGGTGCGTCATCACATTGCTGCGCAGGTCTTCGGTGTTAAACCGGCGGGACAGGTCCGCCAAAATGACAATGGGAAATTCCAACCCTTTGGACTTATGGATACTCATAATCCGCACCGCTGCGCCGTTGCTTTGCTCTCCACAGGGAATGGACTGGCCGTGTCGCATCCGCTGATCGAGATCGGAAAGAAAAGCCATCAAAGTCGTCTGACTGCCGCTGTCGGCTGTCAGAGAGAAAAACTGCTGCAAATTCTCCTGTCGCCGTTGTCCTCCGTCCATAGCGCCGAATACCGCCTTGATGGCTGTCCGCTCCATGACCAGCCGCAAAAGGCTGTGAAGTGGAAGCCACTGGGCTTGACGGCGCAATTCCTCTAGCGTCTCCAAAAAGACGCGAGCCGGTTCCAATTGTTCTGCCGCCGCGCACAGTGCCTCGTAAAAACTGCCCTTTCGTTTGGCGGAACGGATGGCCGCAAGCTGGCTGGCAGTAAAGGAAAACACAGGACTGGCCAATGCCGTCACCAGCGGAATATCTTGCAGCGGATTGTCGATAACCCGCAGAATGGCTATTAGCGTTTCCACTTCCTGGGTCTCCAGGAGGTTTTCTCCCTTGTCGCAAGTGCAAGGAATCCCCAATGCTTGCATGGCTGCCAGATAGGCCGGGGCAGCGGAGCTGACAGACCGCAGCAGAATGACAATATCCTCCGGTCGGACAGGGTGCCAGTTGTCCCCCTCCTGAACGGTTCCCGTCTGCAATAGCTGGCTGATCCGCTGCGCAACAAAGCGTGCCTCCACACCGCTTTTGTCGCTTTCCCCATCGGCGTTGACGCCATAGAGACAATGCAGTTCCACCGGCGCTTCCGTCACCGGCGGGAACTTCCGTCCCGGTTTCAGCGATTCCTCCGGGCCATAGGTCAGATCTCCTACGTCCTCCGACATAACGCAGCGGAACACGTCGTTGACGGCTTCCAGAATCTCCGGCCGGGAGCGGAAATTTTCCGACAGCAGTACCTTTCTAGGGGTTCCTGGTTCTGCTTGCGCCTTGGGCGCGTAGGCCCGGTATTTTTCTAGAAAGATCGACGGGTCTGCCAATCGGAATCGGTAGATGGATTGCTTTACGTCACCCACCATAAAACGGTTACGGTTGTCCTGTGAAATGGCAGAGAAAATACACTCCTGGATGGCATTGGAGTCCTGATATTCATCTACCAGAATTTCGGCAAACCGTCCGGCGATTTCCCGGGCCACGGCGGTTGGGCCGCCGGTATGGCGGTCCAACAGCAAGCGGATGGTCTCATGCTCCAAATCGCTGAAATCCATCATACGCCGCCGGCGTTTTTCCTGTGCGAACTGTTTCCACAGCTGCCGCGTCAAGGCCACAGCGCCCTTCAGCGCAGCGGACGACGTCATCAGGTCCGCCAGCACCGCCGGTTCCTCATCGAAAATGCCTTGCCACTCCTTGAGACCGTCCAGACAGCGGCTGCGCACCGCTTTGAGCCGGGCCAGTGTGGCGGTGTCATCATAACCGCGCACAGCGGACAGACGGCCGAAAGAGGTGGGAATGCTCTGAGACAGGGTTTGCCAATCGTCAATTCCATCCAGTGCCTGTAACTGCTGCAAATTGACTGTAAAGCATGGAAGATACGATTTTTCCAGCTTTTCGTCTCCGTGCATTTGGGAGATGGCATCCTGGAACGCTGCAATCTGCGCCTGGAGAAATGTCTGGAACTGCCGCAGCAGATAGCTGCCCCACAAGGTGGCGGCGCACCCCTTCGCCGGGTCGATAGTCAACGCCGCTTCACACCGGCACAGCCAGTCCTCCGGGTCCGTGTGGCACAGGGCTGCGTCATAGATGGTGTCAATGGCGCTGCGGAGACTCCGGTCATCCCGCCCGGCGCCCAGCTGGTCAATAGCCGCCCTGCAATTTGCGTCTGTTTTGGCATCGGTATAAGCTTGCTCCAAAACCGTCTCCATGGCCCGGTCCCGCAGCTGCTGCCCCTGCGCTTCCTCCACCACCCGAAAATCCGAAGGCAGGTCCAATAGATGGGCATAAGTGCGCAGCAGCGTGGAACAAAACGCGTGAACTGTGGAAATTTCCGTCAAATAGACTAAACTCAGCTGTCTCTGTAAATGGCGGTTGGTCGGGTCCAACGCCAGCCGTTTTCCCAGTTCAGCGGAGATTTTGGCCCGCAGTTCCGAAGCTGCTGCCTTAGTATAGGTAATGATCAAATAGTCGTTGATGTTTCGGGGACGGACAGGGTCACAGATCTGCCCCATCAGCCGGTCCACCAGAACCTTTGTCTTGCCGGAACCGGCAGCTGCTGAGACCAGCAGCGCACCATCCTGGTCGGTGACAGCAGCCTCCTGGGCCGGCGTCAGCTGAATATCAGCCATGGTCCTCCGCCTCCCTTCTCAGCTGTTTCCAAAAGTCTTTACGGTCTGTCTTCTGCATGGGGCGGGCTGTTACAATACCAGAGGCCCGATGGCACACGGCGGCATAGTCGCAGTACGCACAGGCCGTATCCTCACTGCCACGGACGATGGGATTGGGCTCCACCGCGCCGTCGGCGATGCTGTCAGCCATCTGCTCCAGGGTTCGCTGCACATGGCGGCGCAGCAGCTGCAACTCTTCCCGGTCCGCCAAATCGCCTTGGATGGTGCCGTCCTTGGTCAGTTGAATCGGCAGATAAACCGGTTTTGACTCAAACTGCTCCATGGCTTCCAAAACGGTGCTGTCGTTAAGCAGCAATCCCTGACGGGCCTGCTCTGTCTGACGCTTACGCTCCAGCTCTTCCGGGTCTGGCCGCTGCGTGGCTGGTAAAATGGGCCGCCGGGCGGGAAAATAGAGCACACCGGCTGGCTGTAAATTTTCACCATACAAAGATTGGCCATTGTCCGACAGGGCGAAGAGATAGATCAGCATTTGCAGACCCCGTCCGTTGAGTAAATCCGTATAGTCAAAACTCTTTTTACCTGTTTTATAGTCCACAATCCGCAGATAGGATACGCCGTTTTTCGTATAGAGGTCCACTCGGTCCACAAAGCCCGACAAGTCAGCGCCCATCTGACGCCCCTCAATGGAGATGGGGCCCAGGGGCCCCAGGGCGGAAAATTCGATTTCAAATCCCACCGGTTCAAACTGCGACACCCGCAGTTCTCTGCCCAAATCCCGGACTACGTCCAGCACCTCCTGTTGATTGCGGGCAAAGAGATAGGCCAGCCGTTCAGACCGCTCCAACATTCGCTGCAAGGTTTCATCTTCATAAGCAGCTATCTTTTCCCGTGCAATTTCCAGCAGCCGTTCTTCGCTGACCGCCCGAAAACCACCCTCCTGCCGAACCTGCGCCGCCGTCTGTTCCAAAATAGCATGCACAAATGTACCGTAAATAGGCGCGTCAAAAGACGCCTCCTTTTGCGGTTTCAGTTGCAGGCCATATCGGAGAAAATAGGCGCAGCGACAGGCGGCATATTGATCGATTTTGGATGCGGATAGCTGTAACCGCTTACCGTAAAGCCGGGAGACGGCCTGGGATTCCAAGCTTCCGGGGCCATAGGCTGCCTTTTCCCGCACGGCGGCAGCCGCTGCCTGTACTGCGGTACCGGCAGATTCCACCAGACCGTTCAGTCTCTCATCGCGGCCAGACGCCGCAGCCTGCCCCAATGCCTCAGCGTCGTACAATAGAATTCGTGGAACCGTCTCGTCCTGCTCCACCGGATTTTGGGGGAACAGGCGGCTGATCCGCAAAAACAGATAGGAAGGCTGCTCTGCTGTATAGGAGAGGTACAGCTGTTCCGTCGGAGCGGCCAATGCCTGATATAAAACGGCCAGTTCCCGGTCCAGCTGCATACTGCGGCCCGGCATGATTGGCAGGCCCAGGTCCACCAGCTGCTTCCGCTCCTGCTCCGTCAACAGGCTGGTTTCCGGCTGATAGGATGGAAATGCGCCGTCATCGGCTCCCAGAAGGAACAGCGCCCGGCAGCGTTGATACCGCATGGCAGGCGGTGCGCCACAGGCCACACTATCCATATTGGCCGGGATGGTGCCCACATCGTATTGAGCCAGCACGGTGGAAACCATCTGCGCAAAATCCTCCGGACTGCGTACCGTGTCGCCCAGGACCTGAAACAGCTGCTCCAATGCCTCCACTACCAGCTCATACATCTGCCCATAGAGCTGTGCCTGGCGCAGCTCTGCCCTGGAGCGGCAGCGCAGCTGCATTTGCTCCAAGGTATCAGCCAGTCCGATGGCCGTCAGAAAGTCGTAGAGCGCCATCACCTGTTTGGCTGTGTTGGACGCCTGCCGCAGTCCGTCCCGCAGCGACAGCAGGGGCCCTGCGCCCCGGAGACGGCTCTCATTGAGCTGAGCCAGTTGCTGCACCGTCTCCTCCGTCATTTTGGCGCCGTAGCCCTCTGGATGCATGTCCCATTCTGTATCCCATTTACGACCTCGGATACGCCAGGTTCGGGCGTATGTTTCCACTTGGTCGCACTGTTCCGGCGTCAGGGTGGACAGACCGGATTTGAGGAATTGCAGAACATCCTCCGTCTCCATTCCGCCTGCGGCGGCATCCAAAGCGCTCTGGACCATGCCAACCACAGGATTGCTCTCCATAGCATCGGTACCGGACACATAGAGCGGAATCCGAAACCGGGCGAACACATCCTCCAGCACCGGCCGATAGGCAGTCATGTCCGTACAGCAGATGGCCATATCCCGGTAACGCCAGCCCTGGCGGGCCAAGTCTTGCACCCGTCCGGCCACGTCCATACAGGCTCCAAATACGCTGTTGGAACCATGCAGCTGCAGTGTGGGGGCTACATTTTCCCACGGACTGGCAGCACCACCGAACAGATGATCCGTCAGATGCCGTAGGGCGGCCGGCCGGCAATCCGTACCGTCCAGGCGCACAGTATGGCAGTCCTCTGCGGCCATCTGCCGCAGCCGCAGCAGGGTTCCGGTTGCCACGGAAAAAGGCCCGGCGGTGGTACCGTCAGTTAGCAGCGCCACAGTCACATTGTCCGCCTGCTCTAAAATGGTATGGAGAATCTCCATCTCAATGGCTGTCAGATCGGAAAATCCCCAGAGAAAGACTTCACGGCCCACTATGTACGGATGCTCCTGCAGCTGCTGGTCCAGCAGCATCAACTGGTCGTTGGCATCCTCTCCAATGGAGGCGCAGACCGTCTCCAGGCTTTCCTGAAGCAGCGCCAATTCCTCTAGTTTAACCGCCAGCTGTCCGCCGGTTTGGCGAGCTGTCTCACCCAGCTGTTCCACGCCAATGCGGGCGCTTTTCAGTTCGTCCAACAACGTCAGCAGGCGAAGCAAAAATTCCGGCTTTCGTCCACAGGCGCCGTAAAGCTTTAAACGGCTGCCTACGGTCTCTACAGCCCGGGCCATGGCAATGAGACGTCCAGCCTTATCCATCCGGGGACGGCTGACACCCCCATAGGCGGCAAATACCCGGTGGGCCAGCCGGGTAAAACTCAACACCTCGGCATAGCGGGAAATGGTATCGCCGCCGATTTCGCAGAGCATTCGCTCCGCTTCGTGGGAAAACTGCTCGGGAACAATGAGAATTTGTCCCGGGCAGTTTCGTTCCTGGTTGTCACGGACCCGCTGGAGCACCGCCTGCCGCAGCGCTCGAGGTTCCGTTGAAATCAAAAGTTGCAGCACAGAAACTCCCTCCGTTTCTGGCTCCAGTGTATCATAAATCGGCCTATCTGACCAGAGCAATCATGAAAACAACTGCTGCAAATCGTAAAGCAGTTCCAGAGATTTGAAGCTCAGGCGGCTATTTTCGGTATCTGTAATCCATTTCACTTCCTGCTCCGTCATCCCGGCACACTGGGCGGCCTGCTCAAATTCCTCTGATGTAGCGCTGAGACAAAGTGACGGAAAGACAACGCACCACCAGTTATGGCCCCGGCCGGTACCGATGGTGACCCGCAATGCTGTATATGTTCCGGCGGGGAGCGTAAAGCTGTCGTACTCCCTGGTAGGAAAGAGCTCTTTTTGCAATGTCACTTTCGCCGTTTCCCGGCAGCCCAGAGCCTGGAGACATTGGTTGGCTGCTGTTTCAATGGAGGAGAGCCCCTGGGCCAAGGCAGCGCAGGGATCACTCTCCCCTTCCAACAAATTCCCGGTCTCTTGCAATACCACATCTCGCACCAACAGCTTGATCTCCTGATCAATTTCCTGATCAGAGGCCGCCACTACGTGGAGCCGCACCATCTTCTCTGCCAGCTTCTGTTGCCGGGCCACAAAAAAGCCATTGATCAAAACCAGAATAGAGAGCACCATCAGCACTCTGTGAATCCATTTTTTCATAAAAAAACACCGTCCATTATGTAGGATATCGTCACAAGGACAGTACCATAATGGACGGTGTTTTCATTTTTTATACATCTTCGTCAGAATTTGGATCAAAATTTGTGGCTAGGTATGTTTTATACCCCACCTGCATCAACGACATGCTGGCGGTGGCCGCAAAGTCGAAATGCTCGAAGATACCAAACATCACCGAGCCGCTGCCAGTCATGCTGGTGCCCAAGGCACCGCAATTTTCCAATGCGTTCTCGATTTTGTACAGTTCCTCATGCTCTCGCAGCAGTGGAAACTCGAAGACATTGAGCAATCCAGCGCCGATTTCCCGCAGATTCCCCTTTTCCAGGGTCTTGATCATCTGCTGCGTCTTGGGCCGGGCCGGAACATTCATACGGTCCAGTTTTTGATACAGCTCCGACGTTGGAGCGGAAAAGTCCGGCTTCACCAGCACGTAATAGCACTGGGGCATGGGCGTCACCGGCGTGAGAATCTCCCCGCGTCCCTCGGCCAGACTGGTGAGATTGCGGATACAGAACGGCACGTCGCTGCCCACCTGCAAACCGATTTTCTCCAATTCCTCATCAGTAAACCGGTTGTTTTCGTGGCGATTCAGTGCCCGCAGAACCGCCGCAGCGTCAGCGCTGCCGCCGCCGAGACCAGCCTCCCAGGGGATGCGCTTCTCGATCTCGATGGTCAATCCGTCGGGATCGGTACCAGCAGCGTCATAGTAGGCTTTGGCGGCTTTGTAAGCGAGATTCTTTTTCCCGCCGGGGATAGCCTCTTCGCTGCAACGGACCTGCCAAGGCTCTCCGGTACCAATGTGGATCGTGATCTCATCTGCCAAGGTGATGGCCTGCATGATGGTGGAAATATCATGGTAGCCGTCTGCCCGCAAATCGCCCACATCCAGTGTCAGGTTGACTTTGGCATATGCTTTTTCCTGTAATGTGATCATTTTACAATTTTTCTACCTTCCAAATAGTATCGTTTTTCTCTGGCATGGCCCATGGAGAACGTCTTACGGGGCAGAATGCCATCAGCGATGACGCCGCGGAACAGCTGTGATTTCTCCATAACCGGCAGAAGGAACCCGATGGCGTTGTCCTGAGCGGCCAGTTCCATAAGGTCGGCGTCGCCGTGGATGTAGTCGGTTTCGCCGTCGTGCTGGGCCAGATATTGGTCCAGGAAACTCTGAAGAATGCCGACAGCCAGCTGTCCTTTACTCTGGTCCAGGTAGATGGTGCCATGGTCCTTGCCCATGTACCATTCCACCGGGAATCCGCTTTCGGCACAGAGATTGTCCTGCACTGCTTTCAGCAAAGCAGGTGCGTCGGTTTTGACAATGACCCGGTGAATCGGGGCAAACTCCTGGGCTGCATCATGGATGTTTTCCAATTCCACCAGAGCATAACGTGCCGGGTGCTGGGACAGGTCTTCGCCGGGATGGGCCTTTTTCAATTCTTCATAGCACGCCTTGGCGGTAGCCAGGGAATGATTGCCGTCACCGACGGCAAAGACCATAGGCGTGCCGGGCAGGCCCGTGTACTTCTCATCCACATGCTGGGTATAGGCCGTCAGACGGTCCATAAACGCCTGAGCTTCCGCACCGTCCACCAGCCAACCGGCAATGTGGCCGCCATCCTCCATCAACATGCAGTCATAGAGTTTTTTCAGGTGATCTTTCTGGGCAGTAATGGGCTCAATGAGGACCTTGTCGTGGTCGTCGGCCAGCATCAGAATATGAGGGAATTCCAGCGGCGCGTTTTTCCGAACCCGCATTCTGGGCGGAATCCGCTCCACAACCGTTTTCTCAGTGGCACGGATATTAGAGGTAGAGCCCATGGAATAATCGTAGGCTTCCAGATCCACCATACCCACCAGTCCCTTACGGATGGCGCCGCTTTGCAGAGTCCGCTCTACATAGACGAAGCTGTTAGGATAGACCGTAAACAGGTCCTGCTCCAGATAGGCCGCCATGGTACGGTTGATTTCTTCTGTGAGAGCTGGTTCCTGCTCTGTACCCAGCTGGGCCTCCGGCAAAATCAGATGGATGGTAGAAGGTGCGTCTCCGGCATAGGCCCGCACCCGGTCCCAATAAGCGGGCTGGGAGGAAAACTGATCGCAGGCGATGACCGCCCATTTGGACATGTCCTCCACCTTGGGCAGTAGAATTTCCGCGGGCAGGAAGCAGTTTTGATGCATGTTCCAATTCATCCTTTCTCAGCAGGGTGTCAACTTTCGGAAAACAGCAGAGACATCAGTTGGGTGCCCGGCTCCACAAACGGCCCCTTGAGGCCGTTGGCTTCCGTATAGGCCAGACCACTCCCCTGGTCCTTGCGGCTGTCATAGATCATAAAGGGCACCGGATCACCGTCGTGGGTACGGGTATCGGTCAACGTCTTGTGGTCGCTGAGAATCAGAATCCGGTACTCCACACCGGCGCTGTTCAGCTTTTCCGTCAACGGTGCCAGAACGCGGCGGTCAATGTATTCGATGGACAGAATTTTTTCGTCCAGTTTACCGTTGTGTGTGGCTTCGTCGGGAGCTTCCACATGGATGCAGACAAAATCGTCACCGGCCAGGAGACAATCCACAGCGGCCTGGGTCTTGCCCTCATAATTGGTCTCGGTCTCGCCGGTAGCACCTTCCACATGGACCATCTTCAAACCTACCAGGGCGCCGATGCCATGAACCAGGGGTACCGCGCTAATAACGGAACCGTTTTTGCCATAGTGCTCCACAAAATTGGGCAGTTTCACCGCGCTGCCTTCTGCCCAGAACCAAATGCCGTTGGCCGGCAGCTTCCCTTCTGCCCGGCGGCGCTCATTACAAGGGTGATGCTCCAGCAGACGGTTGGCCAATTCCATCAATTTCCACAGTTTTCCGGCATTTTCATTGCCGCACAAGGCGTAGGGTCCGATTTCCCGACCCAGAATATCATGGGGCGGCGTGGCATGGAATCCCTTAAGATCGCCGCCCGTCTGAATAGCGATATGACGGAACGAAGGCGTGGGTGCAATACGCATTCCCACGGCATCCGCGGCAGACCGGAATTCCTCGTTGTCAAAGAGCCAGGAAATCACTGCCATGGAGTCTTCCCCATCGATGGAACCGGCACTGTGAGACAGCATTTTTTTCTCACCAAACGGCTTATCACCGTCTTCCAGTGCCACCATGTTGCACCGATAGCTGACATCACCGGGTTGAATGCTGATGCCGCTGCCGGCTGCCTCCAGAGGGCTGCGTCCGGTAAAATACCGGTTGGGATCACAGCCAAAAATGGACAGGATGGCTGTGTCGCTGCCGGGCAGCTGCTCCGGCGGTACGGTCCGCACGCTTCCCAGAAGGGATTTGGCGCAGAGTGCGTCCATATGGGGCTTTCTGGCCGCCTCCAGGGGTGTTTTCTGGTTTAATTCCGGCACAGGATTGTCAGCCATGCCGTCTCCGATGAGCAAAACATATTTCACTTGCGTCACATCCTGACTTCATGTTTTCGTGTCCTATCGATTTTACCATATTACTCAAAAAAAAGAAAGACTTCTGTTGAAATTGCATAGACAATCTTTTTGCAGGACATACTAGGCCATATCCAGACAATAAGGAGGTTGTACAATGGATATTGCTGCTCTGATTCTGGTCATTGTCGGCGCCCTCAACTGGGGCCTGATCAGCCTGTTCCAGTTCGATCTGGTGGCCTGGTTAGGCGGCGGTCAAACCGCTTTCCTCAGCCGCATCATCTACGGTCTGGTAGCACTGGCCGGCCTGTGGTGCATCACCCTGCTGTTCAAGCACGGGCAAAACACTGATACAGATGTACAGCACCGTCCTGCCACCTGAGCTGGACAAAACCAATGCCGAGTGGAACCATATCGTCCCACTCGGCATTTCTCTGTACAAAATTTGATTACGGTACCCGGACAATACATTCCAGCCGCTGGCCGTTTACGATAGTATAGACCTTGGCCGTACCGGAGGCTAGGGCGGTGACATTACCGTTGCCATCCACGGTGATCACCGAACCATCGGTGACATTCCAGCCGCCAGAGACACCGTTAACCACGCAGATCTCAAAACTTTGGCCGACAGCCAAGGTGACATCCGTATAGTCCAGCTGATTGCCGCCGGTGGACCCGCTGCCGGTATTCTCCGCGTTGCTGTCGTCAGCCACCACGGAACCTTCGATGTTGCACCGGACAGTGCAGGTGAGTTTCTTATCATTGACCTGGGCTGTTACGGTAGCCGTTCCGGCCTTTACCGCCGTAACCTTGCCGCCGGCGACGGTGCAGACGCCGGTATTGGAACTGCTCCAGGTGATAGTGGCTCCTTCCGGCGCATCCAACACCTGAATGGTAGCCGTTTCTCCGGTGGAAAACAGCGTAAAGTCCGTCATACTCAAATAGGCGTTGTTTTCCTTGCTGTTGCTGAAATCGCACTCCACTTCCACCTCTGCGGAGAAAGAGCCGCAGGTGGCGGTGACAGTGGCTTTGCCGCCGTCTACAGCGGTGATAACGCCCAGATCATCCACAGTGCATACAGTTGTGTCGGAGCTGGTCCAGAGAATGGTCTCTGTGCAGTCAGACGGCTCGACGGTAGCCGTGACTGTAGTGGCCAATCCTGCCGATTCCAGCGTCACAGAACTTTCAGACAGAGTAATCCCTGTGCAAAGGACTTCTGTGGGAGTGGTCTCCTGCTGGTTTTCCTGCTCCTGATCCTCAGTCTGCTGTGTATTCTGATCTTTGTCAGTATCTTCTGTAATCTGCTGCCCCGGCAGCGTCAGGTCCTCCGACGAAGTTTTTTTAGGCGAAAAGACGCCGACAGCATACATGGCATACAGTGCGCCGATAACCACAGCCAGACCCAGCACCACACAGATCATTATCGTAAGCCACTTGGGAATGCGGTCATCCTCTCCAGCCTCCTCCCGGGCAGCCGTGGACGATCGGGAAGGCCGGGAGGCTTTCGGGGCGCTGTACCGGCCGCTCCGGTTCTTCTGGCTATGCGCTCCCGATTCCGTCTGAGCGGGATCGCTCTGATTGATGCTGCCGCACAGGGGGCAGCGCTGTTGGATATCGTCGTACTGCGTACCACAATAGTCACAGGTGATCCGTGCCATAAAATCCTCCATTCAAGGCATACATATCCAGAAAAGGAAATGTCGCTTTTTGTCCTGTAAGGTATTCTATCATAAAAATGACGAAATTCCAATGGGTAATCCTGCGTTCTGTGGAATCTATTCTTGCATTTTTCGCCCATTTGCAATAAAATACGTGTTGTAGGAAAAGGAGGCGAGTTTTTTGTCTGAACTCAAGCTCATATCTCCCCTTCTGGACAACATGGAAACCGTAACATGTTTGCAGTCCGGCAGCGGAACCTCTGTCTTCCTTTTGCGCGGCACGCTGAACGGTCAGGAATATATTCTGAAACGGATTTCTGTGCCCGAGTCCCAGACCCAGGTGGAGGCATTGTACTTCGCCGGTGCGGCCGAGGATGAGGAAGAGGCAAAAAAATACTTTGAGCAGCTCATCAAGGATTACTGCGCCGAGCTGTCGGAGCTGGACATGCTGCGGGGCAGTACCAATTTCGCCACGTATCTGGACTATCAGGTTTGTGAAAAAGAGGACGGCATCGGTTACGATTTGTATTTGCTGTCGGAAAAATGGCAGACATTGGTGGAATACTTGTCAGAAAATGCCATGACCCATCTGAAGGCGCTGAATCTGGGGCTGGATCTGTGTACGGCTCTCTGCGATCTGCGGACCCATGGGTTGATTCATCGGGACATCAAACCGGAGAACATCTATCTCAATGGTCTCAACAGCTTTATGCTGGGCGACTTGGGTGTAGCCAAAATCGCGGAACTCAAATACTGCACCATGCCGGAACGAATGGTGACAGAGTACACGGCCCCGGAAATGACCGATATTCTCAACCCGTTCAACACCACCATTGATATTTACTCGATTGGTATGGTGCTTTACCGGATTCTCAACGGCAATCATGGCCCCTTTGAAGATGAGAAAACCTCGGCCAAAGCCGCCAACAAACTGCGGATTTCCGGTGAGCCTCTGCCGGCTCCCCTGTACAGTGATTACGAGCTGACAGATATTATTATGAAGGCCTGCGCGTTCCTGCCGGAGGACCGCTATCAGACACCGGAAGAATTCATGCAGGATTTGGTCCTCTATATGAAGCGCAACAACGTCACCGACTCGTTGATTGTGCCGCCGCTGCTGCTGGACCCGGAGGATATTGTCCATCCCGATGCCATGGATGAAGAAGTGCAGCCGGTACAGTTTGCGGAAGCAGACCAGATGGACGAGCAATTTATTTCCAGCTTTATGCCGGATACCACCGTGCAGGGCAGTGAGGAGGATATCGAGGTGACGCCTTCGTCTCCCCCGCCGGACACTCCGCTAGAGGACTCTCCATGGAGCCAGCTGCCGGAGCTGGGGGATCTGCCCTCGTTTGCGGCGCCCCATGCTGTGGACCCTGCTGAAGAGGTATCCGCCGCTCCCCCGCCGCCCATTGCGCCGAAGAAAAAGCAGACCAACAAAGGGAAAAAGCTGGCAGTTGCCGTTTCGGCTGCTGTTGTCGCCTTAGGCGTGATTGGCGTTAGTGCCTATTTCCTGGTCGTTGGTGGACCAGCAACCAATATTGCGTCCATCACCATGGAGGACCGGGGCACCGATTATCTGGTGGTCAGCGTTAAAGCTGGTTCTAATGCTTCGGATTTGACGCTGCATTGTGTAGACACCTACGGCAACGAGCAGACGGCGGAACTCGACGGCAGCAGCGCCACGTTTTCGGAGCTCTCCCCAGGAACCCAATATACCGTTTCGGTTGTCTCCAACACCGGCCACCGTCTCAGCGGTACTACCTCTGCCATGTTTACCACTGTTGCTACCACTGATGTTCTGAGCTTTGTGGGCACGGCAGTCGCGGGGGATCAGGTGACCCTGCAACTGACGGTCAGCGGCCCCAGCCCCGAAGAATGGACCGTTCGCTACTTTGCCGAGGGCATCACGCCACAGGAGAAAACATTTACCGGCAATTCGGTTACTATTACCGGCTTGGAAAGCGGTGCAGTATATCTCTTTGAACTCTCCGGAACGTCCGATGTGGAGCTGACCGGCACCACATCTTTGGAGCTGACGACCACGCCCGAAGTTGCTGTTTCCGATCTGGCGGTATCGGCACTGACCGAGACTTCTGCCACTGTGTCCTGGACCTCTACGGAACCTGCTCCGGCGGAATGGACCGTCACCTGTACCGGTACAGACGGTTCTGTAGCCACCAAGACCGTCACCGACTGCGAAGTGGAGTTTACAGAACTGACCACCGGCGAAACGTATACCATTTCCGTCACTGCTGACGGTTTGGCAACGCCTGCCGTCATCACTGCAACACCCACTTCCATGGTCATCGATGGTTTTACTGCTACGGCCTCTGCTGACGGCTCCGTGTCCGTCTCCTGGACTGGCGGCAGCGAAACGGCATCCTGGCAGCTGCGATACGCTGTTGCCGCGACCGGCAGTCCCATTACTGGCACCCTGGATGTACAGGGCAACGAAACCACGCTGGAGCATTTGATTCCCGGTGAGAAGTATACCCTGGAGCTGCGCTCCGCCGCTGGTGAGAAGCTGGGCGGCACAACAACCGCAGAGGTAACCATCCCCGCTGGTGGTTCCTTTAACCAATACGATGCCTCTCGGTTCTTCCTGGGCCTCTTTAAAAAGCCAGCTAAGTCCAACTGGACTGCCAACGATCTGGTCACCATGAGCGAGCCGGTTTTCTCCAGCAGCGATTCCATTGTCTTTGCCATGGAAAGTCTGACGGGCCGCAGCGACAGTGAAGATGAAGTCACTTTGCTGTATGTGGTGGAATCCGCTACCGGCGTTCCCCTCTCTACCGGCAGTAAAACTGCTACTTGGGACACCCTTTGGACAGGGGACCTGATTCTGGGTCAGGTGGATGAAACACCGCAGGAGGCCGGCACCTATACCCTGCGTCTCTACTTGAATGGTCAGAGTGCCGCAACCAAGGAATTTACTGTTCAATAACGCCAACCCATATGATAAGAAAACCGCCGCAGGAATTGCTCCTGCGGCGGTTTTGCTGTTAATTCAGTTCTTGCCAGTTGGCCGGATAAACGAAATAGGCATATCTCGTAAAGCCGGAACTCTGGAAATGGATGTGGCTGCCCTTGGGTATGTAGATGATATCGCCGGGACCGCCGGAAATGATACGGCCGTCGATTTCAATTTCCAGGGTGCCTTCAATGACCATGTCGTATTCGTCATAGGTCAGCGTCCATTCAAAGCTGGTATGGTCCAACTCCATGATACCGGCGCCCATGCGGGGCGCTTCCTCCAGGGAAACAATGTCCTTCAGTGCGACGCCCTCTTGCTCGAAAGGCTCGCACTTGACGGTGGAGGTTTTGATACCGATGATGCCGCTGGGATCCACATGCTTCTCAAACGCAGGCTTGGAGCTGTTCTTAGTCTGCTCCAGGACTTGCAATACGATGTCGCGGATCAAAGACTCACTGATATTCATAATGCGTCAAATCCCTTCTATGGAATGGGTGCAATCACTTTTTGCTGGCAGATTCAATCTTGCTCAGCAGCTTGGGAGCCAGAAGGTTGGCCAAAATCAGAGCAGTAATACCAGCAACCAGCTTGCCAATTACGACGGGGAAAATCATGTCGGGTTCATTACCGGCAGTGAAGCCCAGGTGATCGCCGAACACAAAGGCGGCGGACACGGCAAAGGCCACATTCAGCAGCTTGCCCTTGGGGTTCATCTCGCCCATGATATTGAACATGGCGATGTTGTTGGCCAGGGTCGCCACCAGACCGGCGGAAGCCTTGTCATTCATGCCCAGCGCGGAGCCGATCTTGCTGAGTACGCCGCCAAAGGTCTTGGTGATCCATTTGACCATGGGGAAGGCACCAATCAGGACGATGCCGATCTGGCCGCAGGTCAGCAGACCACTATCCAGAGGAGACAAGCCGGTGACCTCATCCTTAATGCTCATGACATCCAGCACGGGGAACATAATGCCGGTGATCTGCTGGAAGACGGCAATCGCCGTAAAGATGGTGATGACAATGGTCACGCCGGTACCGAAAACGTTAAAGCCGCGGATCATGGCAGCAGGTGCAAACCACAGACCCAGAACGATGAGAGCGGCAACAATGATAACGGGTACCAGGTTGATGAGGATGGTGCCGAGGGGCAGCTTGAATTCGGTCATGCCCATGGCCAGGCCGCCGACAATGCACCCGATGGGAACCGTAATCAGACCAGCCAGAACACCGGCGCCCAGATAGGGGCGGTCTTCCTTCTTGATGATGCCCAAGGCGACAGGAATCGTAAACACAATGGTGGGGCCCATCATGGTGCCCAGAATCAAACCGGCAAAGTTGCCGATGGCGGGATTTTCTGCTAGCTCCATGGCCAAGGGGTAGCCGCCCATATCACAGGCCAGCAGTGTGGTGGCAAACATGGAAGAGTCGGCACCGATGGCCGTGTAGATGGGTTTCAGAATGGGACCCAGCAGCTGTGCCAGCACGGGAGCAGCCGCCACAACGCCTGCCATGGACAGGGCCAGGGGGCCAATAGCATTAAAGCCTTCCTCGAACTGTTCGCCATAGCCAAACTTGTTGCCCAAGATTTTGTCTACAGCGCCGACAATCATAAAGATCATCATGATCATCATAATGACGGAGTTGATGGAGATATTGCTGAACCAAGCCTGTATGCTCTCAGTAAATACGCTCATGTGGTATCCTCCTTTTTTCGTCCTGTGAGAACCGCACTCACAGCAGTGCTTCAAACAATTTGGGGTCCGGCCGGGGCAGGATTGCCGTCTGCACCAGCAACTCAGCGTTGCGGGTGGCGGCGTCCACGGCTGCACGTACCGCGCCCACGTCGCCGGTTAACGTGACAAAGCCCTTGCCGCCGATGGCATATCCGGTTCGAACCTCAATCAGGGTGACATTGGCCGCTTTGGCTGCGGCATCGGCTGCCACCACGGCCGAAGCGATGGAGTAAAATTCCATCACACCGACAGCGCCCCGCGCTGTGACGGGATTAGTCATACAAATGGCGGGAATCACCTGTTCGTGGACGCTGGGCAGCATCAGGGTGTCGGCCACATAGGGACCGCCACACGCCTTCCCAGCTGCCATGGCCTCCCGTACGGAGCCCGTATCGCCGCCAATCAGTACAATATACTTGCCCGGGCAGACCGTTGCTGCACGCAGCAACTCCACCTGCGCCGCCTTGACCATATCATCACAGGCCGCAATGCCCCGGGCGATGCTGGTAAATTCAATCAGTCCTACTGCTGCTGCCACGGATCAGCCCTCCTTTGCGGCGATCCAAATGCCGCCGTCTGTTAGTTCTGTTACGACGCCATGAACGCCGCAGTGTATGTTGGCCGACAGCCCATCGGCTGCAGCTGCCGCCACCAATTGGCCCTTCTGCACTGTGTCGCCCACTTTACAGACCGGCTGCGCCGGTTTGCCGATGTGCTGGGAAAAGGGTACGAAAATCCGGTCAGGATGAATCTCCAGACAGTCATCAGAAGCATGCAGCCCATCATACCGGCTTAAATCCAGTCGGGCAATGAGCCGCTCTGTGGGGACCCGACGGAGATTCAGAGAATCTCTGGCTTCCGGATGCTGGTTTCTGGGCACCTGAATGCCCCGTTCCCGCATCCGGCCCTTGATATACTCGTTGACCTTGCGGGGCGAGAGGCCCATGGGACAGGCAAACATCTCACAGATGCCGCAGCTGCAGCAGTTGGCGGCGCTGCCAAAGGCCCGTACCCATTCCTCACTGTTTTCCGTTTGCTGTTCCCGATAGAGATTCCGCATTACCAGATGGGGCTGCACATCGTGACCGATCTGGAAGCGGGGGCACAAATCGGTACACATCCGGCACTGGATGCAGGCTGTTTTGGCTTGCAGTGCCAGCCGCTCCATGGGCCGTCCAGCCCGGGTAATCAGGTAATGGTCCCGGGGCAGCACCAACAGATTGCCGGTGGTCTTGGTAACTACCGCCTGCTGAATCTGCTGGGGGTCCGCCAGCACCTTGCCCATCATGGGACCGCCGACAATGACGGCGTACTCTTTCAGTAAGGGTTTGGCTGCCGCAATGCACTGGGTAATGGGCGTACCGATGGGAGCGTGGATCATAACCGGGTGGGGCACCTCACCCACAACGGACAAATACTTCATGCTGACGCCGGAGCCCTCCGTAATGGCATCATAGATGGTCAGCATAGTACCCACATTGTCCACGACAGCTTCCACATCCAGGGGCAGGCCCCGTTCGGGAACCGAACGGCCCGTCACCCACTGGACCATGGTTTGTTCATCACCGGCGGGATAGAAGGTGCTCATTTTACAAATCTCTATGGACTGCCCAGCGGCGTCAATGGCGGCCTGTAAGGCACGGATTTCCGCCTCATACTTGCCTTTGATGGCAATGACCGTGTGTTCTGCGCCCAAATGGGCGGCGGTGACAGCGGCAGCTGCGACAATCCGATCGGCAAAATTCCGGCACAGGAATTTGTCGGTCTCAATCAGCGGCTCACACTCAGCAGCATTCAGGATTAGCCACCGGGCCCTGGCCTTCAGCTTGACATGGGTGGGAAAGCCTGCGCCGCCTGCGCCGACCACACCGGCCTGTTGGATTTTTTCCAAAAATTCCATGGTTCACCGTCCTTATTGCAGCACGTCGGGACAGATCTCCTGATCGTCCACAATGCCGACCACCGTGGCGTCCACCGGAACGGCCATGTCTCCCACGGCGCTGCGGGCAGAACTGCCGCCAACAATCAACACTGTCTCGCCAATGCCAGCACCGATGATATCCGCTGCCACAAAGGGCGTCTGTTCGGCAGCCTGGGTCACCAGATTCAAGGGTTGGACAATGAGCAGCTTATAGCTGCGCAGCTTTTCGTCCTTCCGGGTGGACCAGATGGTGCCGATCACTTTTGCAATTTTCATGACTGCTCACCTGCCGATTCCTCCCGCAGCAGCGCAATGTTTCGCGCTTGCAGGTATTCTTTGGCCAGTTCTGTCACAATGGCCCGCTTGGTCACCCGGACAGCACAAACGTCCCGCCCTGCGGCATCCCGCAAGTCCCGTTCCGTGATGACCCGCTTTTCCAGTAGGACTTCCCTGCCGGCTGCCGGGGACGGCGGGCACGGTGCCGCTGGAGTCTCCGGCGTGGTCACCTCCTCCGACAGTACTGCCGCTGCCAGCTGTCCATGGGGGCAGAGCGTCACGCCGCACTGCTGCAAAAAGTTCAGCTTTTGCAGCAGCATGGCATAGTAGGCCGCCGGTGCCGTGGCCGTGAACTGATAGAGTTCCACAGTCTCCTGTGCTACAAACAGCCGCTTCCCGGCCAGCATTGCCTTTTGGGCCAGCTGTGTAAAGGGTGTCCGGCAATCACCGTCCGCCAGCTGACATATTGACGGCACATCAAGTCCATAGACCAGAACGGCCTCATAGTCATCAACGGAACAACGGTACTCCTGCAGCAGTGCGCATTCCGTATCGTAATACTCCAGCAGGGCTTTGTGCTCCAATGTCTCATGGCACAGGGTGCCGTGGTCCGGCGTCAGTACCAGCAGCTTTGGCTTTCCACTGGAGGCCGCAGGGGTTTGCTCTGCCATACGGGCCATGACCCGCGCCACAATTTCATCGACCAATTCGGTAAATTCCATACATTCCCTCCTTCCGATCCCATTGGGGGAGGATGTGGTTCTTTGGATTATTTGCAATTCATGGCGATACCCGTGGGTGTTACGAGGAATGGATCTGCCGGTTTGACGGTGCGAATGCCCGTCTCCTTCTCAAAAATATCCTCGATACCGGTGAGACAGCAAGTGCCGCCACAGAGATACAGGGTGTCGGTCTCCTGCTTGTCCACATATCGGTTGACGATGCCTGCCATTTTCTCTACCACAGCCTTGACCACCGGCAGAATTTCCCGATGGCGGGCATAGTCCTGCTTGATGGCTTCCGCTTCTTCAAAAGAGATGTGATAGTTGCCTGCCAGCACCAGCGTTACATGGGTACCGCCGGTGGGCTCGTCCTCGATACGGACCACCTTGCCGTCTTTGAGTATGGCGAGGCCGGTTGTGCCGCCGCCAATGTCAACCACAACACCGTCTTCGATTTGATAGATGGAATTGGCCGCTGTCGGCTCATCCAGCACATTGGTTACTTCCAACCCTGCACCTTCGGCCACATATTGATGGGTCTTGATGCTGGATTCTGTACCAGCCGGCATGGCGATGGCGCAGTTGACCAGTTCCCTGCCGTCCAGACGGGCTTCCAGCTTCTCCTTGAGATGGCGGACGATTTGCAGCGCACCGCTGTAATCCACCACCACGCCATCCTTGAGCACGCTGGCCGCCTGCTTTTCACAGGCGATGGGGTTGTTCTCCTCGTCCAGAACCACCAGGACGATATACGCCGTACCCAGGTCCACGCCTACCTTGAGCTTGTCGCTCACAGGCTGGAAGGTGGTGGTCTCCGACTGCTTGACACGCTCCATATAGGCGTTGACCCGTTCCAAATCCATCATAGTATCGCCATCCTTTGTCACGGCGGGGCGTAATCACGCCCCACTGTTATTTTATGATTCTGCCCAGGGTAAAGCCGCTGACCAGCGCCGCATTGGCCTCATCAAAGTCAATGTGCATCCGGCAGCTGAACTTGCTGCTGACGCGGATAATGACGTCGCGGAACGTCACCGGACGTTCACTGAGGACCTCCACACTGACGTGCTGCTTGTCTTCCACACCCATGGCCCGGGCGGCCTCTGGTGTCAGATGCACATGGTTGTGGGCGATGATAGCCCCCTGTTCCACCGTGATCTGACCGCAGGGACCCTCAATGGTGATGGCGCCGGACCCGGCCACATCGCCGGACTCCCGGACGGGGGCCTTCACGCCCAGTTCCACACAATCGCTTTTGGACAGCTCCACCTGGGTATCGGGGCGAACAGGTCCCAGTACAGCCACCCGATCTTTTCGGCCTTTGGCACCGATAATGCTGACCCGTTCCTCAGAGAGAAACTGACCCGGCTGCGACAGGGGCCGCTTGGGCGTCAGCGTGGCGCCGGGACCAAACAGCGCTTCCAGATGGGCCTGGGACAGGTGCACATGTCTGGCGGAGACTTCCACCTCCACCAGACCGGCACGGGTCATGGCCTCCAGAACGCTTTGTACAATCTCTTCCATGGTCGGTCTCCTTATCCCTTGGTATACATACCGGCCAGGTACATGCACATCATGATATGCATGGCGCTGGACATGCGGTTCAATTCCTCCACGATGGGAGGATTGGTGCACTTTTTGCCGTCGCGGAACGCCTGATTGGCTGCTACTTCCGTCTCACGGACCTGTGTACGCAGCTGGTTCAGCATGGCGTAGGTCCTGCCCAGCTTGTAGTCGGGCATGGTCATCTGCGGAATATGGAAGAACCGCATGGGATCATGGGACCGCTCCCGCAGCTGAGCATGGGTCAGACCGATGAGCGTTTCATTGCGGAATGGCTCATTGAGCGCGTCGCACCGCATCATCTCATGGAGCACCGTCAAAATGTCCTGCAAATCGGCAATCAGTTTTTCATTGCCCGCTGTCTCTGCCAGAATGGATTGCGTCAGCACAATCTGCGCCCCCAGGCTGTCCAGCTTGCCGCGGAAAAAGATATGCGGGTGAGCCTTAGGTACCAGAACATTGCCGTACAGGTGCGTCATATGTTCGGGCTTTTCTGTATAAAATGCACCTGTCTCCTCGTCCACATATTTGGCCACTGGTCGCACCGGCGCTTCGGCTGCGACGGCCTTGGGTTCCTCCGGTGCCGCAGGGGCCGGAGGCGGGTCCTTGCTGATCTTGATTTTGCGCTGCTGCAAATACTCTCTGGCTGCCGGCGACAAAATCTTTCCCTCGGGAATATAAAAGGTTTCTGGCGTCTCAGCCCGCAGCTGCTCCCGGAGCAGCGCTTCGGTGATCACCTTCAATTCACACACCCCCTGACGTTAGAGTAAAACCGTTGGGGCGAGTCCGCGGCGGCTGCCAAGGCAGCCCCGCGGGATTCCCGCCATCATCCATTAGCCCTGCAACGCCGGGAGAATGGCCTCCACTTCATTGTGGGGGCGGGGGATCACATGGACAGAGACCATTTCGCCCACGCGCTCGGCTGCGGCTGCACCGGCGTCGGTGGCTGCCTTGACCGCGCCCACGTCGCCGCGGACCATAACGGTGACAAGACCTCCGCCCACATGCTCCTTACCAATCAGGGTGACATTGGCCGCCTTGACCATGGCGTCAGCAGCTTCAATGGCTGCCACCAAACCCTTTGTTTCAATCATACCCAGTGCCTGCATTGCTGCCATAGTATATTCCTCCTAGTTGGAAATTGGTTCGTAGTAATTACTTGAGGCTGGGCAGAATCTGCTCCACTTCCTCATGGGGGCGAGGAATCACATGGACGGAAATCAGTTCGCCCACGCGCTCAGCCGCCGCTGCACCGGCATCGGTAGCTGCCTTAACCGCACCCACGTCGCCGCGGACCATGACGGTGACGAGACCGCCGCCCACATGCTCTTTGCCAATCAGGGTGACATTGGCCGCCTTGACCATCGCATCGGAAGCCTCAATGGCTGCCACCAAACCCTTTGTTTCAATCATACCCAATGCCTGCATTGCTGCCATGGTATATTCCTCCTTAAATTATCAAGTTACTCAAGGTGTTTGCTGCAATTTCGCAATAATCTGCGCCACAATGGCATCCACCATTTCCGGCGTTACCGTCTCACCGGCATCATCCAGCTTGCAGATGCCGTCGGAGCAGTCGGGCATGCTCTTGCGGATGTCCTCCAGCTCCTGGGTGCCGTAGGCGATGTACCGCTTGTCCAGCAGGTTCATGGGACCCACGTTCTCACTGGTGGCACTGCCGCCGATGGCGCCGCAGCCCAGCGTCAGCGAAGGCATTAGTCCGGTGGTACCGCCGATGCCGCCCAGGGCCGACGGAGTGTTGACCATAAACCGGGAAGCCGGAATACGGTGAGCGAAGTAATCAATGACTGCTTCATCGTTAGAATGCATGGAGAAAGTGTGGCCCTTGCCCTCATAGTGCAGAATGGTGCAGCACTTCTCGCACACATCTTTATAATCGGTGCCGGTGTAGAAGGCCAGAATGGGGCCCAGCTTCTCATTGGAATAGGGGTGTCCCCTGCCCACGCCGTCTTCATAGGCCACCAGTACCCGGGTACCCTGGGGCACCGTCAGACCGGCCAGCTTGGCAATGGTATCCACGCTGCGGCCTACGATCTCCGGATTCATGGTGCCGTTGGCCCGAAGAATGAACTTGCCCAGCTTGGCGCTCTCCTCAGCACTGAGGAAGTAGGCACCCTGCTTTTCCATTTCCGTCTGCACTAGGGGCCGCATGTCGATATCACAGATGACCGACTGCTCCGAGGCGCAGATGGTGCCGTTGTCAAAGGTCTTGGAATCCATAATCCGCTTGACAGCCAGCGGGATGTCAGCGGTCCGCTCGATGTAAGCCGGGCCGTTGCCGGGTCCCACGCCGATGGCCGGTGTACCGGACGAGTAAGCCGCCCGCACCATGGCGCTGCCGCCGGTGGCCAGAATCAGCGCTGTGTCCGGGTGCTTCATCAGGTTGTCCGTGGCCTGCATGGTGGGGATGGAGATGCAGCTGACCAGGTTTTCGTTGCCGCCTGCCTCTGCAATGGCCTGCCGGATGACCTTTACCGTCTCCTTGATGCAGCGCAGAGCGCTGGGATGGGGAGAAAAGACGATGGCATTGCCGGCCTTGATGGCAATCTCAGACTTGAACAGCGCTGTGGATGTGGGATTGGTAGACGGAATCAGACCGGCGATGACACCCACGGGCACGGCAATAATGCGGAGTTTCTTCTCCTCGTCCCGGCCGATTTCACCGATGGTCTTCATATCCTTGATGTACTCATAGACGCCCCGGCTGGCAAAGACGTTTTTAACGACCTTGTCCTCTACGATGCCAAAGCCCGTATCCTCATGGGCCATCTGAGCCAGGCGGCGGGCATTGCGGACACCGGCGTCGGCAATGGAACGAACAATGCGGTCCACCTGTGCCTGGGACATCTGTGCCAACTCCTGTTGGGCCTTTTTGGCCGCCCCAACCAATTCCCGTACTTCCTGCATGGAAAGTAAATCTTTATCGTATAACTGCATGGGTTATTCCTCCTGTACGCTCACCCGCCAAATGTGGGAGATCAGGTCCTCCTTACGCGCAAAGCGGATGTCGTGGTTGGACATGCCGATCTGGGGCAGCTTCCGGGCCACCGTGCGCAGGCGGGAGACCGTCATTTTTTGCAGGTCCTCCAGCGTCAGCTGCGTCGATGCCGTCCCGGCGTCTTCCGCAGCATCTTCCTCCTCTGCATCCTCGGGTTCGGGCTCCTTCCGATCAGGCTCCTCCGTCGTAGTCTGTTCCGGTTCCGGAGCCGGTACAGGCGGTTCCGGCGGCGTGGGACCGCCCAACATTGGCTGAAGGTCCTGGGCCGGACGGGCAATCACATGGACCGAGATCAGCTGCCCGACCCGTTCCGCCGCGGCCGCACCGGCATCTGTTGCCGCCTTGACGGCGCCAACATCACCGGTCACCAGAACGGTTACCAGTCCGCCGCCCACCCGGGTTTTGCTGAGGAGGGTCACATTGGCTGCCTTGAGCATGGCGTCGGCGGCTTCAATGGCGCCGACCAGTCCTTTGGTTTCAATCATTCCCAAAGCATTCATGGAAGTTCCTCCGTTTCGTTATGCGGGTTCTCTGTGGTTACGAAAGCGGACTTATTCCACTCTGGGGTTCTCAGCCACATATTCAACAGCTGCGGCAAAGGCTTCGCAAGCCGACTTACAGGCCGACTGGCTGCCGGTCAGCAGCGCGCCGCCGAAGTTGGTCTCAGAAGGAGGTGCGTACAGGACGCACAGTTCCACGTCGGCGGCCTTCATGGCGGCATCGACGGCGTACATGGCTTCCAGAGGCGGTGCAATCAGATAAGCCAGAGCCTCGCCCTCTTTGATACCGGCCCCCTCAGACAAATAGGAACCGGTACGGGAGATGCACTGAGCGTAGTACACAATGGAGTCATCCTCGTTGGCGGAAATGAAGTAAGCGCCGTTTTCCACCATATCCACGGCGGCCTGGAGACCGGCCTTGACCTCGGCGGGATTGGGACCGGCCAGCATACCGATGAACTCACCGGCCAACTTGGTATTGGCGTTGGCAGCGCCGCCATAGAAGCTCTTGGCGTAGACAACGGAGACATCGGCCTTCTTGGTGGCTTCGTCGATAGCGGTATAGCCCACATCGTCACAGTCCGTAGTCAGCAGTGCCAGAGACTTGTGCTCCGGACTCAGGCCCAGCTTCTTGGCCAGCTCCGGGGAAACATTGGGGATGATCTTGGAAGACAGAACGCTGGCTCTGACAGGATCTCTTTTCATCGTTTATTCCTCCCTGTTACAGTTTCAAATCGGTACCGCTGGCCTTCTTCTCCAGCATGATCTTGATGATCTCCGCGATATGGGCACCAGCCTCGGAGGGGATGGTACCGTTTCGGTGGATGTTGGAGAGAACCGTACGGCGTGCCTCGGGCATACCCACAGTGGCCCGGTAGGCGATGTAGGCAGACATGGATTCCGCGGTAATCAGGCCGGGACGCTCACCGATGAGGGTGCAGGTCACTTCGGCATCCAGCAGCTCGGAAATCTCGTCCATGACGCCGACGCGGCCATACTTGACGAAGAACGGCGTGCCCACATCGATCTTATAGCTTTGCAGGCCCTGGAGCAGTGCCGGAAGCAGGTCGGGAATATTGGCGGCCACAGCGGCGGAGGAAAGGCCGTCCGCCACGTAAATCTGAACCGTGGGAGACTTTTTGCAGCGCTCTTTCAATGTCTGCACGGCTTCGGGGCTCAGCTTTCTGCCCAGGTCGGGACGGGTCAGATACACATCCTTGCTGTCGCACTGGGTCTGAACGATAAACAGGCCCATTTCCTTCTCCACAAAGTCATGATCCACGTCATTGAAGACGGCATCCTGGGCGGCGGAGTGGGCGGCGCGGAATTGCAGCTGGGGCATGGTCTTATACCGGGCGCCAGCCTTGCCGATGCCGAGGCGGCAGGGGGCATGGGCCTTCAGCTCGGCGTACTCCTCGCCGTGCTCCGGGTTCTTGACCAGATACTGGGTGCGGATATCCACTTCGGTGACATCGGGGATGCAGCCCTCTTCGATCTGGCTGCACGTACCCGACGTGCAGGCCTCCTGTACGGCTGCGGTCGCGGCCTTGGCTGTATCGCCGGTAATGTGCATTTCGGACAAAACCTGCTCAATGATGGCTTTCAAATCTTTCTGATCCATTCGATCTAGCACCTCCCGATTACTTCGTCATAAAGACGGATGCGTCACCCGCTTTGGGTGTCAGCTTGCCATTTTCAGAGAAGCCCATCTTCTCCAGCCACATGTCGAATTCCTTGATGGGACGCAGGCCGAAGACTTCACGCAGGGCGGCAGCCTCATGGAAGCCGGTGCACTGATACATCAGCATGCAGTCGTCACCCTCGGGGACACCCATGATGTAGTTACAACCAGCAGCCACCAGCAGCGTAGCCAGGTTCTCAATGTCGTTCTGGTCGGCCTTCATGTGGTTGGTGTAGCAGGCGTCGCAGCCCATGGGAACGCCGGTGAGCTTGCCCATGAAGTGGTCTTCCAGACCGGCGCGGATGACCTGCTTGGAATCATACAGGTACTCGGGACCGATGAAGCCGACGACGGTATTGACCAGGAAGGGCTGGAACTTCTTGGCGAAGCCGTAGCAGCGGGCTTCCATGGTGACCTGGTCCCAGCCGTTGTGGGCCTCGGAGGACAGCTCGGAGCCCTGGCCGGTCTCGAAGTACATGACATTGGGACCGGTGGAGGTGCCCTTGCGGAGCATCATGTCGCGGCCCTCTTCCAGCATCTTACCGTTAAGACCAAAAGCCTCGTTGCCCTTCTGGGAACCGGCGATGGACTGGAACATCAGATCGATGGGAGCGTTGAACTTGTCGGCAGCCTCAGTCTGGGTGGTGACGTGGGCCAGAACGCAGATCTGCGTGGGAACCTCCCACTTGTTCTTAAACTCGTCGAAGCTCTTGAGAATCCGGGCGACGCTCTCCACGGAGTCATCCACGGGGTTCAGGCCGATAACGGCGTCGCCGCAGCCCAGGGACAGGCCCTCCATGACGGATGCCATGATACCCTTGGGATCGTCGGTGGTGTGGTTGGGCTGCAGGCGGGACGAGAAGGTGCCGGGCAGACCGATGGTGGTGTTGCAGTGGGCAGACACGCGCATCTTCTTGGCAGCGTAGATCAGGTCCAGGTTGCTCATGAGTTTACACACGGCGGCAACAATTTCCGACGTGATGCCGCGGGAGGCCCGGCGGATCATGGTGCCGGTGGTGTTCTCATCCAGCAGCCACTCACGGAACTCGGCTACGGTCATGTTCTTGAACTCGGAGAAAATGGTCTCATTGACGCCGTCCTGGATGATGCGGGTGACTTCGTCCTCCTCATAGGGAACGGCCGGAGTGTTGCGGATGTCGTTGAGCGAGATCTGGGAGAGGACAACCTTGGCCGCCACACGCTCCTGGGCGTCCTCCGCGGCGATGCCGGCCAGCTTGTCGCCGGATTTTTCCTCATTGGCCTTGGCCATGACCTCGCGCAGGGACTTGAATTCGTAAGTGTGTCCAAAAAGCTTTGTTTTCAGTATCACGTTCACTCACCTCACGTTAGTAATGATTGGTAATCCCGCATTGCGGGTTTGCCTTACGAGTTGAAAATCAGCGTTTTGATTACCACCGGCACCACATGGCCCCCGGCAATGGGAGCGCCGATGTCGATGTAATCGCCGCTGCGGGTCCGAATGCCATCGATACAGATGACGTCCTTTTTATGCTCCAGCTTTACCTTCATCGCATTGCCCAGGACTTTGCCGATGTCATTCTCCACCACCACAATCAGGGGATGGCTGGATTCCACCACTTCCCGTCCGCCATCCAGAATCGCGTCTGCCAGCTGCTGCACCGCCTGGAAGCTGGTGCGTCCGGCACCGGACAGGGCAATGGCCACCAGTTCCGTGACACCCTCCGGCCGGTACATGGCCATCTGAGTACGGATAGAGGCGGACAGTGTATCCAGATGTGCTTCGTCATCCTCCGCCACCCGCAGAATTGGGATATTTTTGATGGGCAGACGGTCTTTTTCATAGGTGATGGTACTGCCGCTGACCTCTGTGGTATGGGTACCGGCACCAACCACCGTGGCGCGAATGGTTTCCACTGCCCGGTACAGCTCCACCGTTTGAAACGCCGCATGGTTCCGGATGGCTCGTCCCAGCAGAACGCCGATATCGCCGTAGCGGAACACGTCGCCGGGCTCCAGGTCATAGACGCAATCGGCTACGCCGCCGGAAAAGGTAATGCCCCGGACCGCCGGTTCCGTGGGAATGGGGCTGCCGTCGTTGGTATACAGGCCCGCATGGTCTCCATCCTTAGGGAGAAGTCCCAACGCCTGAGCCAGATGACCAGCCATAATGGTGCAGAGCTCGTAGAGCGTTTGCTCCTGGGCCGGGTCTCCTACTTCCAGGGCCAGCCCATGTTTTTGCGCCAGTGCGTGAATCTTGGGGAAAATCCAGCTGATCCTCCCCTGCTCCACCTTGATCAGGCGGCCACCGATATCGAGACAGCTGACGCCTCGCAGGGTGCCCTTTTCGTACAGGGCGATATTGGATGTACCACCGCCGATATCAATATTAGCCACGGTGGTACGGTGCTCCTCGGAGATCACATCGGCCCCAGCGCCTCTGGCGGACAGAACACTTTCCAAGTCCGGGCCAGCCGTGGCCACTACGAAATCTCCGGCCATATCGGACAGCGCTTCCAGAACCTGATTGGCATTCTGCTTTCGGGCTGTATCACCGGTGATGATGACCGCGCCGGTCTGCAAGTCCTCGGGACGGATACCCGCCGCGGCGTATTCCCCGCGGACAATTTCCTTGACTTTTTCCGTGTCGATTTCCGTGGGAGACCGCAGGGGCGTAAAATAGATTTTGCTGCGGTAGATCACCTCTTTTTCCACGATGGAAATCCGGGGCACGGCATAGCTACCGGCCAGGTTTTCCACCACCAGACGGCTGAATACCAGCTGGGTGGTAGATGTGCCGATATCAATACCGACACTGCGGACAATTTCCTGCATCATAGCATCTGACCTTTCCAGAAAAAACAAATGCAGTCCAAGGCGCAAAGAACCTCTTTGCACCCGGACTGCATCGTTCGGATGATGTTGCCCGTCCGGCCCTACGTCGTGCCGGACAAATCTGAAATTTTATTTTTTTTGAAGTCAAAAGTAACACAAGTACCTGTGCTGTCTGACTGAATGGACAGGCGGCCGTGGAGCTTATCCCGCACCAGGGTTTCTACAATATTGAGTCCTAAATGCTTGGCGCTGTCCTGGCTCACCTGGAAACCGCAGCCGTCATCGATCACCTGAATCTGGGAGTACAATTCCCCATATGTTACAATAATACGAATGGTGCCGCTCTCTCGGCCTGTAAAGGCGTATTTCAGCGAGTTTTGCAGCAGCTCATTGATGACCAGCGCCACCGAAGTGGCAATGTCGGAATCCACTCGAAAATCGTCACCCTCTACGGTCAGTTCCAGCGCAAAATGCTGGGGCGCGAAAAAGCGGACAGCATTATTTTTGATATGGACAATGACCTCACCCAACATGATTTCGTCCACACCGCTGCAAGCCAGTAATTCATGGGTGGCGGCAATGGCCAAAATGCGGTTCATGCTTTCATAAAGCACTTGCCGTGTGGACTCTTGATCAGTGCGCCGTGTCTGGAGCCGCAGCAGGCTGGCAATGGTTTGCAGGTTGTTTTTCACCCGGTGGTGCATTTCTTTGATGGCCACCGATTTGAGAATCAGCTGCTGCTCCTGCTCATGCTTAAAGGTGGTATCGGTCATGAGAATGGCAAAGGCAATGCCGTTTTCATGGATGGGAATCCGCTTAAAGACAAGATAAACAGCGCCGATTTTCAATTCCACCGCTGTAAAGCTCAATTCCTCATCTCGAGTGGTCACCTGGTCGATCAGGCGGAAATTTTCATACCGCTTGCCGAGAATGTCCTCCACATAGCCTAGTTTCCGGTATAAATCCCGGGCCAGAGTGTTGCGGAAGGTAATCACACCATCATTGCTGACAATCAGCAGCGCTTCATCAATGCACTCCGGGAGCCAGCTATGTTCATCCACCACACGCGCGATAAAATCTGTCATGTGCTGCATACTTTGCTCCGACAGATGGAGAATGGGGCTGACCATCTGGCAGTCATCCCGTTTTTCCCGAATCAGCACACCAATAACGCGGCCATAGTTGCGGATGGGCTCCACGGTCTGAATCACATTGGAACGCTCCTGAGTGACTGCCTTCATCTGGCGGGTTGCCACACCCAGCCGGAACGTTCGGGCGACGGCGGGCTCATGTTCCGCTGTGGCCATCATGCCAACTACACTACTGCGGTAGGCAGATGCCCCATTCTTTGGCTTGGCCTCCGCCACTACGATGGCGTCGCCATCCCGGGTGGGACAGTCGAGAAAAATGTCCGCTTCCTCCATGTCCGCTATGGTTTGCAGCGCAGTCGCATACCGTTCCAGAATTTCCATATCCGCTTCGCTCAGATCGGTATGCCGCCGGCAAAGGACCTTGATCCGCTCCATGGCTTACGACTCCACGCTTTGAAGAATGATCTCCGACACCCGCAGCATGGACAGATTTTTGGTTTGGCTCAACTTGCGGATAAAGTCGTAAGCCTCCTGCTCCGTCATGCCATCCCGTGCCATGATCTTGCCTTTGGCCTTTTCAATCATGGTCCGGCTTTCCAGACGCTTTTCAACCTTTGCAATGTCATTCTGGAGCGCTCGAATTTCACGGCTGCGGGCCACGGCCAGTTCAATACTGGGAATGAGGGATTTTTCATCAATGGGCTTGACCAGATACCCGCTTACGCCGATTTCCTTGGCCGAGTCGATGAATTCCCGTTCACTGTAGGCCGTCAGCAGCACAATGGTTGCGCCGCAGCGCTCCTCATTCATGATACGCGCCGCGGACAACCCATCCAGCAGCGGCATTTTAATGTCAATCAGCACCAAATCCGGCTTCAGACTTTTGCAGGCTTCAATGGCGTCAAAACCGTCTCCAGCTTCCCCAACCACCTGATACCCTTTGTCCTCCAGCAGTTCTTTCAGATCCATTCTGGTAATGGGCTCATCGTCTGCAATGACAACGCGCAAGGTGCTTTCCGCCATGGTTTCTCTCCTCCCGCCCAGGGCAGCCGCCGGTCAGTCGTAGTCCAGATAACGCAGCAACGGAGCAAACCCGCTGCCTTCCGTACTGCTGGTGACAAACAACTGCTGAGCGCCAGCCATGGTAAGATAGTTTTTTGCGTATTCGATCTGTGCATCCGTCGCCAGATCGCATTTGGTGACAATACCGATGGCCGGTTTGGCAAACATACTGGTATAAGACGGCGGAAACATGGTGCCGTTTTCCGTGGCGTCCTGCACCAGAACAATCAAATCCGCATCGGCGGAAGTCACCATCAGGGCGCCGCGGAGATTGGTCCGTTCCAAATACTCCCCCGGCGTGTCGATCATCGTATTGTTGATGATCTGGATGGTCTGTGTTTTATGATAGCGGATGGCCTCATGGTTCAGATACTGGCACAGCGTCGTCTTGCCGCAGCCGGACCGGCCAATGAGGATAATCCGTTTTTTCCGCGCCTCCATGGTACCGCCTCACGACCGGGTGATTGCGGTGGGCGTAAAGCCCATCTTGTCACACAGTACAGACATCACCTCATGGAGTGCGGCCTCCACTGCCGCCACATCGCCGGTGATGACCAGAGAACCGTTGAACCGGTCCACAAAACCAATAGAGACATCCGCCGCCTTGGTGGCCACATCGGCGGCAATCATGGCGCCCTCACTGGGCGTAATGGTAAAAATACCGATGGCACCCCGGGCGTCAATCAGCCCCAGTTTCGTATAGAGCTGTTCCACCGGGCTGGCAATCACATGGGCCAGCGTCACCTGCTTGCCCGGCACAAATTCCTGAATAATTCGCTGCTTTTCGTCAAATTCGTTCATGGGTCACCTGCTCTCTCAGAGGGAACGATACCGTCCCGCCTTGTAGTAGGCCTGCCGATACAGGGCCCGGACCGCGTCTGCCGTACAGGGTACCGGCGTGGTGCCCATGCAGCGGTCGGCCAGTGCGGCCTCAGTCATATTATCCAGCATGGCCTCAAAATCACTCTCGGAGAGACCGGCCTCCCGGATGCTCATGGGCATCTTCATCCGCGACTCCATGCGGCGCACCAGATGAATCAGGTTCAAGGCACTCTGACGAATGCTGCTGGTACCCAAGCCAAGCTGTGCGGCCAGCGCGGCATAGCGCTCCGCCGTAGGGGTGAGCGTGCTCTCACAGCCGGCGTTATAGCTCATGACATAGGGCAGCAGAATGGCATTGGCACGGCCGTGGGGAATGTGTGCCTGGGCGCCCATGGCGTGGGCCATACTGTGGCACAGGCCCAGTCCCGCATTGGAAAAAGCCGCACCGGCCAGGCAGGACGCGTTGTGCATCGCCTGCCGTGCTGTCAGATCATCAGGATTCGCATAGGCTGTCAACAGATGCTGATGCACCAGACGGACGGCTTTTTCTGCCAGGGCATCGGTAAAGTCGTTGGCTTCGGTGCAGACATAGGCTTCTATGGCGTGGGTCAGTACGTCCATGCCCGTATCCGCTGTGACGCCTGGCGGCACACTGCGGGTCAATTCTGCGTCCAATACAGCATAATCCGGCAGCAGGCTCTCGTCGATCAGGGGATATTTTACCCCTTTGGACCGGTCAGTAATCACAGAAAACTTGCTGACCTCACTGCCGGTGCCGCTGGTGGTGGGAATGGCCACAAAGGGACAATTCTCCATTTTGAACTGCTTGGCTGCAAAAAAGACAATGGCCTTTGCCGCGTCAATGGGTGAACCACCGCCCAGAGCCACTACAACGTCGGGCTGGAACTCCACAATCTGGCTAACACCGGCGGTGACCGTGTCGATATCCGGGTCCGGCGTCACATCGGAAAAAATCCGGTGTTGAGCATCGGGCGCCAGACGGTCAGTCAAATAGCTAACCCGGCCGCTTTCATGCATAAACTTATCGGTGACAATAAATACGCGCTTCCGCTCCTTGAGCATGGCACCAAACCCATCGCCGCCAATCAGAATCTCGGTACGCAGTTGAAATCGTTCCAAAAAACATGCCTCCTTCTAAGAATCCCAGCAGAAGAAGGCCAAAAACGCGCAAAGCGCCCTGACTCTCTCTGCAATTCCAGGAGTCAAGACGCTAACATCGCACCTATCGTCATTTTATGTTCCGTTCGCGGTGTACTACTGCGGCGCAGCACACCCGCTACTTTCCTTGATATTACGGTATTTTGCCTTTTTTGTCAAGGGAAAGAGAAAATTTACCGTGCTCACCTTTTTTTACTTTTTTCTTGATTCTTTCTTGCGGTTGTACAATCGACGCCGAGTCAAACAAATGGGAGCATGCTGCTGCGTCCCCAGCATGCTCCCATTTTTATATTAAATTACAATGCACAGCAGGCCGTTTCCACCTTCATTGATAATTTTTTGCAAGGCATCTTTGAATTTATATCGGGAATCGGATGGCAATTTTTGCAGTTTAGCCCCCAGGCCGTCATTGATGAGATCGTACAGGGATTTTCCGAAAATGTTGCTCTGCCACAACTTTTCCGTATTGCCTTCGCACTCCCCCATCAGGTACTGGACCAGCTCTTGGGACTGCTTTTCGTCGCCGACAATGGGGCTGATCTCCGTCTTCAGGTCTGCTCGCATCATATGAATGGACGGAGCGCTGGCCCGGAGTTTGACACCATAGCTGGAGCCGCGGCGCACAATCTCTGGCGTCTCCATTCGCAGGTCCTCAGCACTGGGCATCACAACACCGTAGCCCGTGGCCCATACCTCTTCCAGTGCGTCGGCTACCTTGTCATACTTCTGCTTGATCTGGGACAACTGCTCCAGCAACGTCAACAAATCGCCGTCACAAGTAATGGAAAAGCCGCTCTTCTCCCCCAGAATTTGATAAAAGAGCGTCTGGGGAAGTAACAGCATACAGCTGACGATACCTGTGGACAAATCCATAGAGCGGATTTGATACTGCTCCACATGGTCCAACGTACAAATACCCTCGATTGCTGGTTCCGCCTGCCGCATGGTGGCCATTCGGGCGGCACACTCCCGCATGGCCTCGTAAAGGCTGGCTTTCAGCGGGTGCTCACACTCCAAGGCGTCCATCCAGCTGGGCAGATAGAAGCGCAGCTCCGTCACCGGGAACTGGTACAGCAGCCCCGACAGCAACTGAACAATCTGCGCTTCCTGCATGGTCAGACAGTTGACGGCGGTGACACTGACACCGTACCGCTCTGTAATGTCCTCACACAGCTGGCGGGCGGTCTCCCCTTCCGGATGCTGGGAGTTGACCACTACCAGAAACGGTTTGCCCGTTGCCTGCATGTCCCGGATGGCCCGGTCCTCTGCTTCAGCGTAGTCCTCCCGAGGAATGTCGGTAATGGTGCCGTCAGTGGTCATCACAATTCCAATGGTGCCGTGGTCCTCCATGACCTTTCGGGTACCCAGCTCCGCCGCCTCGGTCATGGGAATCTCATGGTCACACCATGGCGTCGTCACCATGCGGGGCTGGCCGTCCTCATCGGCTCCCATGGCTCCCACAACCATATAGCCTACGGTATCGATGAGCCGTACCGACAGCTTGGTTTTTCCGTCGGGGCTGATCTCCACCGCCTCCTCCGGTACAAACTTCGGCTCCGAGGTCATAATAGTTTTACCGGAACCGCTCTGGGGCAGTTCATCTTTGGCCCGTTCCCGCCGGTAGACGTTTTCAATATTGGGGATGACCAACTCCTCCATGACCCGTTTGATAAAAGTGGATTTTCCCGTGCGAACCGGGCCAACTACGGAGATATAGACGTTTCCGTCCGTGCGGCAACCGATCTGCTCATAGATGCTTTTCTGTTCCATGCAGAGTCCCTCCTAGGTCGGCAGAGGTCGCCTCTGCCTTGTTCTATCCCCATGGATATGCTGACAAGCCCGAACCTATGCGGACTTTTTCCCTTGACAGACGGTATTGCAGGCTCTATACTAACAATAGTAATTACTATTATTTATATTAGAAAATCAAAGGAGGGTCCATATGAACGCTTCTGTTGGATTTGCATTTTTCCTGACGTTGCTGGCTGGTCTGAGCACCGGAATCGGCAGCTGCATCGCCTTTCTATCCCGACACACCAATCAGAAATTTCTGTCGGTCAGTTTGGGTTTTTCCGCCGGCGTGATGATTTATGTATCCTTTGTGGAGATCTTCTCCAAGGCACGGGAATCTCTGGTGAATTTTCTCGGACTGCGGACGGGCAGCTGGGTTACCGTTGTCAGCTTTTTCGGCGGTATGGCTGTGATTGCACTGATTGACCGGCTGCTGCCCTCGGAGCAGAATCCCCATGAGGTCAAACCAGTGGAAGAAGCCCACGGAACACCCCATCCATCCAAGCTGCTGCGTATGGGAGTGTTTACCGCGCTGGCCATTGCTATCCACAATTTCCCGGAAGGTCTGGCTTCTTTCGTCTCGGCGCTGCAGGCGCCGGAAGTCGCCCTGCCGGTGGTGGCCGCCATTGCCATTCACAACATCCCGGAAGGCATTGCCGTCTCTGTTCCCATCTACCAGGCCACCGGCTCCAGAAAGAAGGCATTTACTTATTCGTTCCTTTCTGGCTTGGCGGAACCGCTGGGCGCACTGTTAGGATGGTTGATTCTGCTGCCCATTATGAATGATCTGGTGTTCGGCATCATATTTGCCGGTGTGGCCGGTATTATGGTGTTTATCTCCGTGGATGAACTGCTCCCGGCGGCACGGGAATACGGCGAGCATCACCTTTCCCTTTACGGTCTGATTTCCGGTATGATTGTCATGGCTGTCAGTTTGCTGCTATTTCTCTGAGCACATAGAAAAACCGTGGAATCTTCTGCTGATTCCACGGTTTTTCCTCATTTTCAGAAGCACTTCAGCTGGTCTTTTGACAAAAGGCGGTATTGAAACCCCTCGGGTACCGTCAGGACTGTAGCACAGAAATTCTGATAGACCGCTTTGACCGGCTGACCGTTCAGGCAGACCACCGCATCCAGCGGCAATTCCCCTTGACCATAGGCACAGACCCGGTCAAAACCCGTATTGCGCAGTAACTCCCACACTGTCAGACTGCTCTGTTCCAGCTGCCGTTTTCCTTTGACGCGGCCATCCTGCCCCGCCAGCCGCAGACCCACGGCAGCCAAGGCACCGACAACGCCTTGACCGGTTCCGCCGTGCTCACTGAGATGCACACCGCACTGCTGCGCCAAGGCATAGGCGTCCTCCTTGGTCAGCACTTCCCGTTTTGCCCAGTATCCCCACAGCACCAGTAATTCTCGCTGCATCATGGTTTGCCAGGCTGCCACACAAAGTCCCGGGTCCGCTCCGGGGGCACTGTGCTGTTCCAGATATGCCGCAGCCCGAGTAATTAACTCTTCCGCAGACAGCTGGCCGTCTATTTGCGCACACATGGCACTGTTATGGGACGTATACGGCACATCCGCATGGACAAACAGCTGGTGACGGGAAATAAAGCTGCACTTAGCAGGCAGCGTCTGCAAAAAACTGTCCAGCAGGTGACCCGTTCCTGGCATGTTTAATTCGTCCGTATCGTCAAAAGAAAGCAGATATCGGTTCATTGGTCCGCTCCTTCCCGTGGGGCTCGCATGCCCTCGCCGCTCAAAATGGTGTCAATATCGCTTTCGCTGAGGGAAATTCGGAAAAATGTCTCATAAAACTCTCGAATTTCCTCCCGCAAATCCACATCGGAAAAGCGGTCTGGATACAGTGTAGCCGCAATATACAAGGTTGCCAAAGGCGATTCCAGAGATCCGGGATGGGCCCATCTGGAAATGCCCACCGGCAGCTGCAATACCTGCCCCTCCCGGACAGCCCGGAGACCGGAGAATTTATCGTCGGTTCGGAAATACTCCACCGCCGCCGGTTCATTGGCCAGAATGATATCCGGGTCCCAGACGTAGATCTGCTCCACAGTTACATAGCCCTTGTCGCCGTCCAACTGCAAATCTTCTGCGTTTGTCACCACATTGCGGCAGCCTGCCGCCTCCAAAACTTCATAGGAGAGGGTTCCGGGAATATCAGCCCGAACCACCTCATTGACGGAGTGATACACGGTTTTTCGTTCAGAATCCGGTAAATCTTCCAACCGTTGCCGCACCATATCCATGGTGTCCTGATAGTATTGGAGATACGCTTCCGCCTGCTCTTCACGTCCCAGCGCCTCCCCCATCACGGCGATGCTCTCCATCTGATCCGCCATGGTCATATATTCCACCACAGCGTAGGGAATTCCTAAACCATCCAGTTTTTCCATTTCACCGGCATCCTGCAAATTGGACGCCCGCAGAAAAATCATATCCGGCGCAACCGCCGCTAGTTCCTCAATATTGATGGCGCCGCTGCTATAGGGACTGGGCATCTCGTCAATGTCTGGAACCTTCTGCTGCATCAGCGCGTCCCGCTTGAGTCCATCCACCACTGCGGCAATCTGCTCTTCACAACCCAGCAACACCGCCACATGGCCTGTATAGGCGTACAGGCAGGCAATCCGTTCCGTGGAATCCGGTATGGGGACTTCCCGCCCGGCACAGTCTGTAAAGGTTTCACCAGTAACCGATTCCACGGCTGGTGCGGCCGGTGCACCGCAAGCCGTAAAGAGAATCACCAACAGCAGCATTGCCGCTGTCATACGCAGCCATCGTGTCATATGCGTTCTCCTTCCCTCCAGGTAGCCAGAAAATGGCGCCCGCCAGCATCCGGTACCGTCACCACACGGCTTTCCATACCGTACAACTGTTTCATACAGTCGGACCGCAGCAGCGCCAGCGGCGTATCGCCAGGGCTGAGCTGCCCTTGCTCCATCAGCGCCATACGAACCGTCGCGCCGCTGTCCTCCAATTGCAACGCGTGGTTGCAGTCATGGGTAGACAGGAGGATAGTCTTCCCCTGCTCCCTGGCAATCTTTTGCAGAACACTCAGCAGGTCATGGGTCCTTCCCAAGTCCAGATGGGCCGCCGGTTCGTCGAGGACCAATGTCTCGCTGTCCTGACAGAGTGCCCGGGCCAACAGCACCATTTGCAGTTCGCCGCCGCTAAGCGAGGTATATTCTGTTTCAGCCAGGTGCGCCAGATGCAGTTGCTCTAAAACTGCCATGGCCCGCCGCGTTTGGCCCGTCTGACCGGCAAACAGGCCGCCTTTGCGGATTTGTCCCATGGCCACCACGTCCACCGTGCGGAATGGAAACGCCCTGGTATGGCTTTGCGGAACATACGCCAGCTGGTCGGCCAGCGTCGGCGCACGGTATTCCGCCAGCAGCTTCCCACCAATACGAATTTCTCCTGCCTGTGGCTGCAAATGGCCTAAAATACAGCGCAGCAGTGTACTTTTACCGCAGCCATTGGGCCCTACCAGGCAGAAAATCTCTCCTGATTTCACCTGAAAACTAACATGGGAAAACACCGGCCGGTGTCCATAGGAAAAGGACAGATCTTGTACCTCTACAGCATTCATTGCCAACCGCCTCCCTTGTACCGCCGCAGCAGATAGATGAAAAACGGCCCGCCAATGAGAGACGTCATAATCCCCAAGGGGATTTCCGCGCCAGTCAGCGTCCGACAGAGGGTATCCACCAGCACCAGAAACGCAGCACCCAACAGCATACTAAAGGGCAGCAAGCGGCGGTTATCGCTTTTGATGAGAAACCGTGCCATATGAGGAATGATCAGGCCGATCCAGCCAATGGTTCCGGCAATGCTGACGGCGCCGGCTGTAGCCAGCGTAGCACCGGCTATCACCACCACTCGGGCCCGTTGTACCGGAATGCCCAGACTGGCCGCCTCTCCTTCTCCCATGGACAAAACGTTAATCCAGGACGCAGAACACAGCAGCAAAAGCATGCCCACCAACATGGTCGCTACAGCCGCCGGAAGCACCGCAGACTCCACAGAGGCCAGAGAGCCCATATTCCAGAATACAATGGATGCCAGTTGATTATAGGGGTCTGCCACATACTTGAGCAAAGACAGCAGTGCAGAAAAAATAGAGGAAACAATTGTGCCGCCCAGTACCAGCATCAGTGTGGTGGCCTGCCCGCACAGCCGTGCCACGCAAAAGCTGAGCCATACGGCGCAGAGTCCGAAAACAAAGGCGAACGGCGGCGCCATCACCGTGCCGGAAAACAGCAGAATAGACAGCGCCGCACCAAAGCCCGCACCGGAGGATACGCCCAAAACACCCTGACTTACCAAGGGATTTCGGAACAATCCCTGGAACACGCATCCGCTGGCCGCCAAGGACGCGCCCACCAGAAGGCCCGCCAGCGTCCGGGGCAATCGGTTGCCCACGACAATGGCCACAGCCTCCGGGCTCATGCCCATGGAATGTCCACTCAGTCCTTGTATGATGGACAGGACAATCTCCACCGGCGTCACGGGATATCGCCCGACACCGATGGAGATCAGCGCCGCGCCCAGCAGAATGGCGATAGCTGCCAGCCATTTCAGCCCATTGCGCGGTTTCATTTATTTCTTCTTCCCAAGCACATATGCAGCGCCGGCCACAATGACCACCACAACCGCAATGCCGATGAACATGGGCGCGTTGCTCTCCTGCTCCTGCGTTGCTGTCTGCTCCGTGGCATCCGGTGTTGTGGTTTCAGATTCCGCTGTACCGGCGTCCTCCGCCGTCTCAGGCTCCGCAGCTTCTGCGGTGTCCTCTGGAGACGGTTCTGTCGCTGTATCCATGGTGTCTTCCGGAGCTGCCGTATCGTCCGCAGCACCGGCCACGGAGAACGTCAAGGTGTAGTCCTGCTCCATCACATCGCCGCTCTTGGAGGTGATACCAGCCTGAGCTGTCAGCGTATACGCGCCATCGGCCCAGGTATCAGCCGGGGCAATGACCACGTCGTTTTTCTTGTCCGGCTCAATCTGATCATCGGCCATGGTGACGGTGATCTCCACCGCCGCACCGCTGTCATCGGTGACCGTAAACAGAGGCAGGTTGGTCTCCTTAACACTGCTGTTTACCACATTTTTCGTAAACACCAGAGTTATGGCATCCTCGGGAGCCAGCACTGCGCCGTCCTCCACGCTGGCGGATTCCACGGTCAGGGCTTCCGCTTTCCCGCCGCCGGTGCCGTCTCCGTTACCGCCGCCATTGCCGCCGCCGTTTCCACCGGCTGCCTGGGCCGTGATGGACAACATCATCAGAACGGCCAACGCCATCCATGCAAATCTCTTTTTCATGATCGATGTATCTCCTTTACTTCCAAACTGGACCCATCCTCGTCCGTCCCCAGACCATACCACTGCTCGGTATCGTCCGCGATTGCAACGGGCTCGTCCACCTGGCTGCAAAAACAAGGGTTGGTTCTGCCGGGATTCTACCATATTGCTGTAATAAAATCAACCGCCATCCATCCGCTCCATCTGTTCCAGCAGGAGCCAACTGGCCGGATACTGTTCCTGCAACATTTCTTCGCTGTACTGTTCCGCCAGATGCAAAGTATTCTCCAGAAAATCATTGAACCAACCTTGCCCTGTTTTATAGAGCACATCGTTACGGTACATTCCCCAGTCTACCAAAATATCCTGGCAGGCTTCCGCCAGAATGTGGCCCTCCAAGCCGGTTTCCCCGCCCAACAGAAACCGGCCAAAGGCATACCGCAGCGTATCTGCTCCGATGGATACCAATTCCTCATACTCTGCCGGGTGGGCCGTCAGATAGGCTTCCACAGAGGACATTTCTGCTGGAGACGCAGCAATCGCTTGCACAAGTTCTGCCGCCCGGCGCTGCCGGGCCAGAGACAGCACGGCTTCCCAAGCGTCCGCATCGCCGTCGGTACGGGTAAACACCATGTGTTCCGGCAGGTCGGCAAGCCACAACGCCGCGCTTTCTGACCAGTCCATACGGGGCGGTACCCAATAACAAGTCAGCGTTTCTCCCTCAACTGTAAATTCGTATGCACCACCAGCATTGTCCAGCAGGGTCAGCCGATCCCCTGACAGAGAATAGGTACCGTGCCCCAGGGTACTGCTGAGGCTGGAAAAGCAAAAAATATACGTTCCATCGTCGTAAAATGTCACATTGGGGTCCATGGCATATTCTCTGGTGTAGGTGCAGAGATTGGATGCCTGCCGGGAAGGTTGATTGGACTTGATAAAGGACCGGACGTTCCATGTCCGAATATCCATGGTATCTTCCTCGTCGTCTCCGGCCACAAGATTGATGTACCATGGAGGTTCCTCAAGGGACGGTCCTCCGATCATCAGGGAGAAGGTTTCATCAATCACATACTGCCGGACATACATGCCAGAGCCGACATCCGTATAGGCGAAGTCCTCAAAATCCGCCCAGGTCAGGGTGCCCCCTTTTTCCGACATGGCAATTACATCCTCCAGCGTCAGTGCCTGCTTCGTATCCGGTGTTTCCGATGGTGCGCTGTCGATAAAGCTGTTTTCGTAGATATCCAGAAACCGGGATACAAACGCTGCCCGCTCCCGTTCTGTCTCTGTCCCGCCGGTGAACTGCCAGCCGTAGGTTTTATACGGTTCATATTCCTGTGCTGTCAGCTGCGGCAGATCAAATGCCTGTCGCAGCTGTTCCAGTGTGTCAGCATATAGGTCGGTAAACACTGCAAAGGCTTTCTCCGGATTTTTGAAGACGGCCTGACCGTTTTCAGCCGCGCCGATGGCAAACGCCGGACTGATGGATTCAAATTGAGCTGTATCCACTGTTCCTGTATATTCCTGGACCCATGGATGTTTGACGTTCGCTGTCACCGGGTCCGTCAGAAAACACACAGCGGCAATGAGGCACGCCGCGACGGCGGCTACAATCACCCAGAACGCCGGTTTCCGATAGTTGAGCACGTTTTTCACCCGCTCCATGACCCCCACTTCCCCAAAGGCCAGCGGGCAAGCGGCCATGGCAGAACGGCGGACACTGCACTGGAGCAGCGCCTGGGAGTAATCGGCCCGCTGCTCCCGATTCATATCCCGGATGACTTTCTCATCACAGGCCAATTCAATGTCCCGGCACAAAAGCACATAGGCCACCCACAGTAGCGGCTGGAACCAATATGCGGTCAGCAGCAGGAAGCCCAGGGGCTTCCACCAGTGGTCCCGGCGGCAGATATGGGCCTGTTCATGGGCAATGACATGGGCCATGGCATCTTCATCCAGGTTCACCGGCAAGTAGATTTTGGGATGTATCAGCCCCAGGACAAACGGGAAACCGGCCCGTTCGCTGCGATAAAGGTTGCCCTCTATCCGGATTGCCGTACTCATGCGCTTTCGCAGACGGACATAGCTGCAAACCGCATAGAGCAGGAGAATCCCGACACCCACCGCCCAAATGACTGCCGCAATAGCAATCCAAATCTGGAACGGATTGACGCTGTACTCCGGCGTCGCTGCCGCGCTCTGTTCCAAAATGGGATTCACCGCAGTATTGAGCACAGGAAGGCCGCTGTGAATGGTAGGGACCGGGGCCAGCAGCGCTTCCGGCGCGATGGTCTGTGCGCTGGGAATCAGGCTCCAAATGCTTTCCAGGGTGAATGGGCACACCAGACGCACGGCCACCAGGCCCCACAACAGGAGACGGGTCCACTTGGGCGCTTTTTTCAAAAGCAGCCGCAGCACCAAAACCGCCAGTACCAGCCATCCGGCGGCAACAGCACGATTGAACAGGCATAAAAACAGGTCAGTCATGGCCCTCCCCCTTTCGGTATTGGTCGATCATGGCCTGAACGGCATCGATTTCCGCCATTGTCATCTTCCGGTGCTTTGTAAAAGCCGCCACAAAAGCCGGCAGCGAGCCCTCAAAGGTCTTTTCCACCAGTTCGTCGATCTCCGCCGCCTGAACCTGCTCCTTGGTGACCAGAGATGTGACGACCGATTGCTCATTTTTCACTATGCCACGCTCCGACAGCCGTTTGATGACCGTATAGGTGGTAGACTGCTTCCAGCCCAGCTGTTCCCGGCACAGCCGCACCAGCTCCCGGCCGGTCACTGGCTCATGCTCCCAGAGAATCAGGCAGAACCGGTATTCACTCTCAAATACTTTCGGTGTTTCCATGGGGTATCCCTCCAGTCTAATGGGTTCGACTACATGCATAGTCTAATCCATTAGACCATCTTTGTCAAGGGCAGCGATAAAAGGCCGCCCGGGGAGCTATGCTTCCACAGGCGGCCGAGGGCTGTCACGTATTTTCGTTTTTCAGTGCCTCGATGGGATCGTCCTTTTTGATTTTGCTCATGGCATAGAGCATGGTAACGAACACCACCAGGAAGACACTGAGGGCGGAGATGCCCATGGCCTTCCACGGCACACGGAACGGCATATCAAAAGCGTATATCACCGACCGGTGAATCAGCAGCGCCACCAGCAGCGAAGCGGGCAGGCCGAACAGCAGGGCGCGGCTGCCGTACAGCAAGCACTCGTAGTTCATCATCCGGTTGAATCCGCTGCGGCTCATGCCCACAGATTTGAGCATGGCAAACTCCCGGCGGCGCAAATGGATATTGGTCGTGATGGTGTTGAAGACATTGGCCGCAGCAATCAGGGAGATCAGCACCACAAAGCCGTAGGAAAAGACCCGGATAATGGTGATGGTATTGCGGTCGCTCTCCTCGCTGGCGGCAAGGTCATAGGGGGAAACATGCGCACCTTGTGCAAGCGCCATATTTTTCAATTCCTGTACCACGGCCTTATGGTCCTCCGCCGTAATCAGATATTCCCCGTAGACCACACCATCCCCTGGGAAAACGGTATCTCTGGCCGACGCCGGCAGCAAAAATGTCGTACCGTTGCTTTTAGAAAGGAAAAAAGGCCAATCGGTAATCCGGGTACCCATCCGGATTGTGCTGGAGTACATCGCTTCTTCCTCGGGCAGTTCCAGTACCTGTTCACTGTCTATACGATTGCGGTACATGTACACCGTTTCCCCAGCGTCGTTTGTCTCCGTACCATCAGACCAGTAGCCCACGATATCCCGCTGGGCCTCCGCCGTAAATTCCAGCTGGTCACTGGCCAGCAGTTCAACGGTTTGATACTGCTCTGTCTCGGCGTTGTACACCCGGGAGCCGTCCACGCCAATGGCCAGGGGGTGCTGCGGGTCCATGTATTCTGCTTCACTGAGCCCATGCTGCTGCAGCAGCTCCCGGAAGCTCTCATCGTCTACAAAATATAGATAGAGCAGCATTTTTACGGTCCCCGTACCTTCCTGATCAAGCTGTTGAGCATACTGTGGCGCCACATCCTGGCTGTCAAACAGACAGGATAAAAATCGTTCATTCAGATAGGCCACATCCTCTACCTGGTCCATATCCCGGATTTGCTGTAATAGCTGCTGGTCATCCAGCAATGCCAGGCCATCCTGCCGCAGCGACATGGAAACGTCATATCCCGCCACATCCAGCCCCTGCCCTGCCATGGTCACCATATAGTCGGTAAAGGCAGAGGCCGAGACAAAGAGAACAATGCTCATAAACAGGCTGAAAATGGTAGCCCGGTACTTTTTGCGGCTGCGCCGGTAGTGCTGACTGGCCAGAACACCCGGCAAACCGAACAACCGGTAGGTCAGACCGGAAGAACGGCGCACCTTCTTATCCGGGCGAATATCCCGGCTCTGCCGAATGGCTTCGATGGCGGTGACCTTTGTGGCGCGGCCCGACGGAATCCAGGCGGAGATCAGTACCGTTACCAGCGCCACCACAATCGCAACCAGGATGGACGGTGCTGAGATGCAAAGGGTCATCGGTACACCCTCCCCCGTCAGCAGCGATGCAAACAGATCACCTACAAACAACAGCGTCACGCCGATGCCCAAGATACCCGACAGGATGCCGATGGGAATGCCGATCACGCTGACCACCAGCGCTTCAAACAGGACCATACCCCGCAGCTGCTTTCTGGTTGCGCCGACGGAGGACAACAGTCCAAACTGCTTGGTCCGTTCGGAGACGGAAATGGAAAAGGCATTGTAGATCAGGGAAACTGAGCCGAACATAATCAGGCCGATGACAATGGCGGACAACCCACGCAGCGCGCTTTCAAAGCCGGAAACGTCGGTGGCGCCGGAATAAAGCAAAACTCTGTCATTGGTTTTACCATTCAGGGCGTGATCTTCCAGGAAAGAGTAGATATCCCCCGGACGGTTCATCGTGAAAAAAACGTCATAGCGGGAGTCTGCGTCGCCGTTCCCGTCGGGTCCGGTGATGGCCACATAGCCCGGTGCTTCATAGGATTCAACACGGTCGGACAACCGCCGGTAAATACCCGCCACGGTAAAGGTCCGGGTTTCCCGGACTTCCAGCGTCTCCTCCTCCTGGTAGGGGTTGCTCTGGGTCAGATAATAGCCGTCCACCATCCGCTGTCCCAGGGCCAACGTGATGGTATCCCCGATTTTGAACGTATTATCGTTGCTGTTGAGCAGATGTTCCGGCAGCAGAATCTCGTCGCCGGAGGTGGGATAGTGCCCGCCCACCAGCCGAACCGACAGCATTTCGGTGGTTTCTTCGTCGCTGGACAGCACATAGACATAGGGACACGTCTGCATCGTATTGCCATCAACCAGAGCGTAGCCCAGATGCCGCATGGCGCTGGCTTCGGCCACCTCCGAAGCCCCTGTGATCTCCTGCGTGGTTTCAATGTCCGCGTCGGGCACATAGCCGTGCCAGGCCCCCTCGGATGCTATGGCGGCTTGCAGCACATAGTTGGACATGCTGGCCGTAAAGGTGGTCACCGCTGAAATCATGGCCGCTGACAGGATGACGCCAACAATGGTGACGATGGTCCGCACCTTGTTTTTCTTCAGGGATTGCAGAGTGACCTTTTGAAAAATGTTCATCTGCGGATCACCTCATCCCGGGTGATGGTGCCGTCCTCAATGGTCAGCACCCGGTCGGCCTGAAGGGCGATGGATTCATCGTGGGTAATGACGATCAGCGTCTGGCCGTATTTCCGATGGGACAGTTTCAGCAGTTCCACAATCTCCTGGGAATTTTTACTGTCCAGGTTGCCCGTGGGTTCGTCGGCCAGAACCAGAGCTGGGGCATTCATCAGGGCACGGCCAATGGAGACCCGTTGCTGCTGGCCGCCGGACAGCTGATTGGGCAGATGCCGTTCCCGGCCCCGGAGACCCAGAGTTTCCATCAGTTCCCGCAGCCGCTCCTGATTAACCGTGCGGCCGTCCATCAGCACCGGCAGGGTGATATTTTCCACCACATTGAGCACCGGTATCAGATTGTAGAACTGATAGATCAGTCCCACCTGACGGCGGCGGAAAATGGCCAACTGGTCCTCATTCTGGGCGTAGACATCCTGGCCGTCCAAATACACATGGCCGCCGGTGGGGCGGTCCACACCGCCCAAAATATGCAGCAGCGTCGATTTACCGGAGCCGGACGGGCCGATAATTGCCAGAAATTCTCCTTTTTCCACGGTAAACGACACGTGATCCAGTGCCTTCACCGCATTCTCTCCCCTGCCGTATGTCTTGCAGAGGTCTTCTACTCGTAACAGTTCCATAGGACGCTCTCCTTTCTGTGTACCCATAGGATACCCCATACAGGTGACAGGCCGGTGACGGCTGTGTGACAAATCTGTCACTATCTGCAAAAATTCAGGGACCGTTCAAACGGTCCCCGGATAGAATCGTATAGTAAAGAGCGCGCCGCCCTCGGGCCGGTTTTCCGCTTTGATGGTGCCGTCCTGGTTGGTAATAATGCGGCGAGCCAGGGCCAGACCGATGCCGAAGCTTTTGTCGTCGGCGTCCTTTCCTTTATAGAACCGTTCAAAAATATGGGGCAGGTCCATCGGGTCGATGCCGCAGCCAGTGTCGGCAATGCGGATTTCCTGATACAGGGCCGTTTCCGTGGCTGTGACGGAAATCATGCCGCCGGACGGCGTATGTTCCATGCAGTTTTTCAGCACGTTGGCCAGCGCCTCCTGGGTCCAGGCAATATCTCCTGTAAAGGTACCGTCGGCCTCCACGGTCAGTGTCTGGTCCCGCAATTCCATGGGCACCAGCAGCGGTTCCGCGGCCTGGTGCAGCAGGTCCGCCATGGGCAGCGTCTCCCGGCGAAACTGGACGGTGCCCGCGTCCAGCTTGGACAGTTTCAGCAGCGCCGTAATCAGCCAATCGATACGGGACAGCAGACCGCAAAGTTCCCGGGCCAGCTTCAAGCGCCGTTCCGCAGAACAGTCCGGTTCCGAGAGAAAGGATACCAACAGATTGATGGTGGTCAGGGGCGTTCGCAGCTGGTGGGAGACGTCGGCAATGGAATCGGCCAAATAGATTTTATCCTGCTGGAGATTCTGCTGCTGTTCCCGCAGACGAATGATCATCTTGCGGATTTCGCTTTGCAGAATGGCCAGCTCGCCCTCTTCGTACCGGTCCAGATCGACGCCATCCTGCCCGTGGAGCACCCGGTCCAGATCTGCCGACAGGGCCGCAATCCGACGGTAGCGGCTGCGGGTGCTCAGCAGATGCAGCACGGTAAACAGTATGCACAGCACGATTGTAAACCAACCAAACGCCGGATTCCACACAAATGCTGCCACAGTGGCCAGAACCGCCAGGACCAAATGGAATGCCAGGAACCGGCAGATTTCCAGATTACGCAGCAGATTCATGACAGTTCCACCTTATATCCCAAACCCCGCACGGTTTTGATATACTTCGGGTCCTGGGGATCATCCTCCAGCTTCTCCCGCAGACGCTTGATATAAACTGTCAGGGTATTGTCATTGACAAATTCTCCGGCAATGGCAAAAATGGCGTCCAGTAGTTGATTGCGGGACAATACCCGGCCCCGATTATTGAGAAACACCAGCAGCAACCGGTATTCCAGCGCCGACAGATTCAGTTCCCGGCCGTTTTTTATCGCTACCCCTTTCACCGTATCCACTTCCACGTCGCCCAGGCGAATAACCGCTCCGGCGCTGCCGGTGAGCCGCAGAACATTCTTGATGCGGGACAGCAGTTCCCGGGGGCGGAACGGCTTGGCAATATAGTCATCGGCGCCCACATCAAACCCCGCCACTGTGCTGTATTCATCGCCGGAAGCCGTGAGAAAGATCACGGGAATATGGTGGTCAGCTTTGATAGCCCGGCAGACAGTAAAACCGTTGCCGTCGGCCAAAGACACGTCCAGCAGGACCAGATCAAAGCGCTCCTGTGCTGCCAGTTCCAACGCAGCCTGTTGGCCCGGCGCGCTCCGCACCCGATACCCTTCCCCTGCCAGGTATTCCGTCAGATTTTCCACAATGCTGGCGTCGTCCTCCACCAGCAGAATCTTTGTCATGGCGGTTCCACTCCCTTCTGTCTCCCCGATTATACCTGTTGACTGTCGGAACTGCAAGGGGTGTCTATTTCCATTGGAAACCATTCCGCCAACACCGTTCCCAAGAATATCTCGTGTTGGGTTGCCTTTTCCCACTGTTCCGTGTCATCCAGGAGCGCAGACAGCGGGACATCAAATCGTTTCTCCACCTGCTGTCGGGTGATGCAATAGGTTCCGTCCTGAAATTCATATTGGATGCATTGCAGATTGTCGATGGCCGCCATGGCGGCCAAGGTGTTATATGCCAGATTTTCCCGGACCTGCTCTGTTGTTTCCGCGGCTGTGTCGTAATGGACCGTCAGTGTGCAGGTCTCCGGCTCGATTGCAAACGTCATGGGATACTGATGCAGCGGCAGGTGGTAAAACAGATTGCCGGTGTTGCTGGCGTCCCCCAGGTAGGGAGAACGATACGGTAAAATCTCCTGAATATTGTGAAAATATGCACTTGTCTGGGCATGTTCATAGATGCTTCTCCGCAGCTGCAGTTCCGCAACTACACCATAATTCAGAAACCAATAAACCAAAAAGGTCACCAGCATTAAAAGGAAAATCCGAACATTTTTTTGCTTCATCTCTCAGCCCTCCACCCGGTATTGGGGCAGAAGCGCCGCAAACCGGCTCACGGTCAGCGGAATCAAAACGGTCAGCAGCGGCACATAGAACCGGCTGGCCATCACGGCCCACTGATATGGCCCCTCGATGGTCACCGGCGTACCATACCAGAGGTTGCTGCCGAAGGTCATCGCCGCCACAGACAGTGCTGCCACGGCGTAAAAAACGCCCCAGATTCGCCATGCCATTGACTTGCGCCGCCGGGCTCCCGCCAGAGAGCGGGTTCCCTGCATCACTGGATGGAGCAGCCAGAACAGAAGATATCCAACACCGGAAAGGACCGACAGCCCAAGGCCCACTGTGCCGAGCCATCCATATCCGGTAAACAGCAGCGGCAACGTGCCAATCCAGAAAAGGATACAGTGGAGCCACACCGTCTGGGCACAGGCCATACGATACCGTTCCACATTGGTCGTCTGCTGATCGTCAATGAGACCGTCCACCGACGGGATATCCCGTTTGGCCGCCTCGGTAGCTGCCCGCTCGTCCATGCCCTGGGCCAGCAGATCCTCCCGCTTGGCCTGTAGGTTGGAGAGGATTTCCTCCCGTAATTCCTGCGTCTCCGGCGTATCCGGTTGATGGCGGAACAGCTTTTCCACATGTCGTTCCAGCTCGTTCATCTGTCGTTCCCTCCTAATAGTTTTGTGATAATCTCCTTGGCCCATTGCCACTGGGCCAGAGCCTCATCGTACTGCGCCCGTCCCTGGGGCGTGATGCGGTAATATTTACGCCGCCCGCCCTGGGACTCGTCGCCCCAGTAGCTTTCAATACTGCCCTGTTTCTCCAATCGCTTGAGACTGGTGTACAGAGACGGTTCTTTTAACTCATACTGTCCGTCACTGAGTGTCAGCACCTGTTTCATCAGGCCATAGCCATAGTGGTCGCCGTCCCGCAGAATGCGCAGCAGGATGGCATCGATATGGCCGCGAATCAGATCGCTGTGGATGGTTTGCTCTTCCATGGGCTTCACCTCTGGTCACAGTATACGCCATAGTACTATGTGTATCAATGTATTTTGTATCAGATAACAATTCACCCTAATATAATCTACATCTGTATTTTATCTTGACAAATGTAGATTACAGGAGTACAATAGGAGCACAAAGTCCAAGGAGGAATGGCTATGATATCCCAGGAACATCTGGACCTGCGGCAGCGAAAGACCCGAAGGCAGCTGACGGAAGCCCTGTCCCAGCTGTTGGAGGAACGGCCCTTTGCCGACATCTCTGTGGTGGATTTGTGCGAACGGGCTATGGTCCACCGGACCACTTTTTATTCCCACTTCAACGATAAACAGGAATTGCTGCTCTATTTATTGGAACAGCTGGAGCAGGAATGTGTAGAAACCTGCTTGCCCCAGGAGGGTGCTGCCAATCCCAGGCAGTACTGTCTGGAGGCCGCAGAACAGGCGCTGGCCTTTTTTTACCGCCGGAGGTCCCTATATCGGGCCTGTTTGGCTGCCGGAGTGCAGACAAAGGCGCATATTCTGGAGGACAGTGTGGCCGAGGAGCTTCGGGACCGGCTCAGCAAGCCCCCGTTTGACGGTCATCTGTACGGCAGAGACCCGGAGATTGCCGCCCGTTTTTATGTGGGCGCCATGCTGTCGGTCATTCGCTGGTGGCTGACGGAATCCCATCCCCTGCCCCAAGAAGAACTGTTACGCAATGTGGCCCGGCTGCTGCCGGAGTTTTCCGGAGAGTGAAACCATGCAGCGTGAAAAAAACTCCGAAACGTTTATGACCAAACTGGCCCGCTTTATCGTGGACAAACGAAAGGCATTCTACCTGATTTTTATTGCCGCCTTTCTGTTCAGTGCCGCATCGGTAAATAAAGTGCAGGTCAACAACGACATCACCAGCTATTTGCCCAGTGAAACTGAGACGCGCCGGGGCCTGACCATTATGGACCAGGAATTTATCACCCTGGGCAGCGCCAATATCATGGTGTCCAACATCACCTATGAAACAGCGGAGGCCCTTTCTGAGGAGATTGCCGCCGTTCCCGGTGTATCCGGTGTGGAATTTGACGACACCAAGGAGCATTATCACGATGCCGCCGCCCTGTTCACGGTCTCTTTTGAGGGTGAGGAACAGGCACCGGAGACGGTAGAAGCGCTGGAGCGGGTGGAGCTGTTGCTGGACGGCTACGACTACTATCCCTCCACCACGGTAGGCCGTGACGCTTCCGCCAGTCTTCAAAAGGAAATGACGGTGATTCTGGCCATTGCTGCCGTCGTCATTGTGGTAGTTCTGCTCTTTACCTCCAAAAGCTATCTGGAGGTACCGGTGTATCTCATCGTCTTTGCAACGGCTGCCGTACTGAACATGGGCACCAATTACTGGTTTGGTACCATTTCCTTTATCACCAACGCCATTGCAATCGTGTTGCAGTTGGCCTTGGCTATTGACTACGCCATTATCTTCTGTCACCGGTACATGGAGGAACGGGACAACGGTCTGGACGCACGGGAAGCGGATATTTCCGCCCTGTCCAAAGCCATCGTGGAGATTTCTTCCTCCAGTTTGACCACTATCTCCGGCCTGGTAGCCCTGATGCTGATGCAGCTGCGCATCGGTTTCGATATGGGCATCGTGTTGGCCAAGGGTATCGTCATCAGTATGCTCTGTGTCTTCCTGCTGATGCCGGGTCTGCTGATGCTGTTCCATAACGCCATTGAAAAAACGCGGCACAAGAATCTGGTTCCCCATATCTCCTGGCTGGGCAAAGGCGTGGTAAAGCTGCGCTTTATCCTGCCGCCCATCTTCCTGGGCGTTTTGGTGGTGGGCGCAGTTTTGTCGGGGCGCTGTGACTATGTATTCGACGCCAATGACACGGATTTTGACAACAAGCCCGCCTGGCGGATTGCCGATGAAAAGGTCACAGAGACATTTGGGCAGAAAAATACCATCGCCATGTTGGTGCCCCGAGGCGATTACGACAAAGAGGGCGCCATTCTCCGGCAGGTGGAATCTTTGGAACCGGTGACCCAGGTCACGGGTCTTGCCAATATCGAAGTGGAGGACGGCCGCATGCTCACCGACACCATGAATCCCCGGCAGTTTGCCGAGCTGGCCGGTGTGGATGTGGAGTTGGCCCGGCTGCTCTATCAGGCCTACGGTCTCAGCGTGGAAGAATACGGCGCTATTTTCCAGGAACCGGACGAATACGCTGTTCCCCTGCTGGATATCTTTGAATTTCTGGTGGAGCAAATCGACAAGGGCGTTGTCACCCTGGACGAAGAGCAAGCCGAAAAAGTGGACGATCTGCGGGAGCAGTTGGACATGGGCATTGAACAGCTGCGGGGTGAAATCTGGTCCCGTCTTGTCTTTGTGGCGGATACGCCCACCGAGGGAGCCGAAACCTATGACCTGTTGGACGAGATTCGCGCCATCGGTCAGACGTATTACGGCGACAACGTGATTCTGGTGGGCAATTCCACCAACGCCTTCGATCTCTCCAGCTCTTTCTCCCAGGACAACGCCAAAATCAGCATTTTGACGGCGCTGTTTGTCATGGTCATTCTGCTGTTTACCTTCAAATCGGCAGGATTGCCCCTGCTGTTGGTTTTGACCATTCAAGGCTCCATCTGGATCAACTTTTCGTTCCCGGTATTGCAGGGAACCAATCTGTTCTTCCTCAGTTATCTGGTGGTCAGCTCCATTCAGATGGGCGCCACCATCGACTATGCCATCGTCATCACCAATCGGTATCTGGAACTGAAAACCGTAATGGAACGAAAGCAGGCCATCATTGAAGCCCTGGACCAGAGCTTCCCCACCATATTGACCTCGGGCAGCATCATGGCGGTGGCTGGTTTCCTCATCGGCGGTATCTCCACCGATGCCACCATCGGCTCTGTGGGCTTGACACTGGGCCGTGGTACCGTCGCCTCCATTATTCTGGTTATGACAGTGCTGCCCCAGCTGCTGCTGTTGGGTGACAGTCTCATTGAGCGAACGGCCATTACCCTTAACCGCGACAGAAAGCAGCGGTTCAATCGTGGCACCATGCGTTTGGACGGCCATATTCGCGGCCATGTAGCCGGCTTCATTGACGGCGAATTTAAAGGTGTGGTCCACGGCAGCATCGACGCACTGGTGGAGAGCAAGTATCAGGTCCCGCAGGAATTGGACGAGGCCGACGAGGAGGAGGCGGAAAGCATATGAAAACACACAAGCAATTCTTTCGGCGGCTGTGCGCCTCTCTGGCGGCTGCTGCGGTAGTACTGTCCTTGCTGCCTCCGGTGTCGGCAGCCAACAGCATTTCCATTGCCTCCCTGGAGGACTGGAAAGCATTCACTGACCGCTGTGTCCGGGACACCTATTCCCAGGGATTGACGGTGGAACTGACAGCGGATTTAGATTTTACAGACCATACCGTGGAGCCGGTACCCATCTTCCAGGGTACCTTCCATGGAAATGGCCACACCATCACCGGCTGGAGCTATACGGAGAAAGGCTCCACCGTAGGATTGTTCCGTACAGTGACTGCCACTGCTGTGGTGGATGGTTTGACACTGGATGCCACTGTTGACCCCGGCGGCACCGCCTCCACCGTAGGGCTGCTCTGCGGCGATAATTCCGGCATCCTGCAAAACTGCACGGTGCGTGGTACCTTGTCGGCCCAGACGGACGTCGGCGGTATCGCCGGCTGTAACGAGGAATCGGGCCAAATTATCAACTGTATCAGCCATGCCCATGTGACCGCTGTCACCAACGGCGGCGGCATTGTCGGCAACAACCTGGGTACCGTGTCGGGCTGCATCAATACGGGCATTCTCAACGATGACCCGGACCAGACGATTCCCACCAGCATTGGCGGCATTGCCGGGCTGTCCCGCGGCACCCTGACCGGCTGTAGCAACCAAGGCGCTGTGGGCTACGACCACCTGGGCTACAACATGGGCGGTATCGTGGGCCTGCAATCCGGAACTGTTCTGGACTGCACCAACAGCGGGACCATTCGCGGCCGTAAGGACGTGGGCGGCATCGTGGGCCAATTTGAGCCCAGCACCCATGTGACCTATGGTCCCTCCCCTGTTGATCAGCTCAATGATACGCTGTCGGGGCTCATGACGGAGATGACTGCACTCACTGACCGGCTCTACGCCATTTCCTCCAGCAGCGTGGACGACGTCCAGATCATCCACGACGCGCTGGCCGAAATTCAGGAGCAGGCGCATTCCGCCGGTTCGGAAAGTCTGGAGAATGTGCAGGAGCTTTCCGATCAGCTCCATATCCACGCAACAGCCATCAGTGATGCCATCACCCAGGGCCGAACCGTCATGGATGCGTTCCATTCCACTGCCCATCAGGATTTTGAGGACCTGCTGGACGCCTCTGATATGTTTTCCGATGCTCTCCATGCTATGGCTGATCAGCTGGATGAGGGACTGCGCGATACGCTGCATGCAGCTGACAGCGCATCATCGGATATTCATCGCCAGGTGCAGTCCATCCAATCTGCCATAAATCAAATGGACTGGGAACTAACGGAACTGCATAATTACGTGGAGACCGTGATCTCCCTGCTCAATAGCGGTGATCTGCTGGGAGCACTGACCACTCCGCTGCCGGACATGAACCCCAGAGGAAACCTCAATGCCATTGGTACAGCTCTGGTCAATATCGGCTCCAGTCTGGACACGCTGACCAGCCAGTGGAGCACAATCTACAACCATACTTCCGACCAAATGGAGCAGGAGCGGGAGCAGGCCCAACAGGCTGCGGAACAGATTCGGAATACGGCAGGCCATCTCAATGATGCCGCCTATGCCATGACCCAATCCCTCTCCAGCGTGACGGAGCAGCTGCAAACCAACTACGACGCCATTCGGGAGCTAGTGAAGACTCATACTGACAGTCTCAACCAAACCGCCCAGGAGACCGGCGACGCCATCAACGACCAGCTGGATATCCTGTCGGATCAGGTGCAGCAGATGACCGACAAGGCAGCAGCAGACAATGATCTGCTGCACGAGACGACCACAGCCTTGCTGGACCAAATGGATCAGGTACGCCAGGCCATTTACGATATGGTTCGGGAGCCGGAATTGACCGTGGAAGAGCTTACCGACATCACGGAGGGGCCAGGCCTGCTCTCCGGCTGTGCCGTCACCGGCGATGTCTACGGCGACAGCAACACCGGCGGACTGGTCGGCGTTGTCTCCACGGAACTGGGCGACGACCCAGAGGCCACCTTCTCCATGGAGGACATGGAATTGCTGTCCGATGTGTACGCAACGCTGCGAGCCGTCATCCGTGACAGTCGCTTTGACGGCACAGTTACCGTACGCAACGACTGTGGTGGCGGCATCGTGGGCCGCAGCGAGTCCGGCGCTATTGTCAACTGTGTAGCCCGCGGCACCGTGGAAACCGGTACCGACTATTGCGGCGGCATAGCCGGACGCACCGAAGGCATCGTCTCCAACTGCGCCGCCCTGGTGGATTTGACCGGCGGCAGCTGGGTAGGCGGCATCACCGGTTTGGGCGCGGATATCAGCGGCTGCCGCGCCATGGTGCGGGACAAGGGCGACGGCGAATACCGCGGCGCCATTGCCGGTCAAAGTGATGGTGAACTGACAGACAACCGTTATTTGATGGAAGACCTTCCCGGACTGGACGGCGTGGACTATGCAGACCGGGCTGAAGGTCTGGACTTTGCATCCTTTTCCCAGCTCTCCGGCGTTCCTGCCGATTTTCTGACCTTTTCCTATCGCTATGTGGTGGACGGTGAAACCATTGCAGAGATTCCGTTCTCCTACGGCGGCGATTTGGACGAGAGCAAGATTCCCACTGTTCCACAGCACGACGGAGTCTATGGCCAATGGCCGGAATGCCCCACTGAACAGTTGACCCGTTCCATGGTGCTGGAGGCTCAGTTCACAGCGCCTACCACTGCTCTGTCCAGCGGCGGCGCCATTCCGGCGCTTCTGGTACAGGGGGACTTTGGCCCCGATGTATCGTTGCGCGTAACAGAGGAACCGCTGGACGGAGCGCCCACCGGAGCAGTGGCCGCCTATGGCTACACCATAGAAAATTTCTCTGGAGATGCGGTAACCTTGCGTCTGCGGGCGGCTGACTGCTCTCATCCGACGGTTTACCTCTGGCAGGATGGCCAGTGGCAGCCGGTGGATACCGAGACGGACGGCTCCTATCTCCTGTGTACCGCACCAGCCAACGGCAAGATTCTGCTGACGGACAATCCCCCGGTATGGCCCATCCCGGCCGCCATCGGCGGTGTGGTTGTGATCGCCGCCGTCGTTTTGCTGCTGGTCCATCATCGGAAACGGGCCCGGTCCGCTTGAACCAAAGATGGATTTTTTTCGACGGTTGTGATATGATCGACCCATACTCCGGCATCAGTCCGGAAACCATGGGAGGAATGATCGTGTCCATTGAACGAGTGATCGCATATTTTCAGCAATTCGGCATGGCGGACCGGATTTTGCAGCTGGATGCATCCAGCGCCACCGTTGCGTTGGCCGCGGAGGCGCTGCATTGTGAACCCTGCCGCATTGCCAAAACCCTGTCTTTTGCCGTCCACGACGATGCTGTTTTGATCGTCGCTGCTGGTGACGCCCGCATTGATAACGCCAAATACAAGGCCAAATTCGGCGTCAAGGCAAAAATGCTTTCGCCGGAAGAAGCGGCGCAGCGCATTGGCCATGCGGTAGGCGGTGTGTGTCCATTTGCCGTCAACGACGGTGTCACCGTCTATCTGGACAAATCCCTTCAGCGGTTTGACACGGTCTTTCCCGCCTGCGGCAGCAGCAACAGTGCCATTGAATTGACTCTGGCGGAGCTGGAGCAATACTCCAACTCCGCCAGATGGGTGGACGTTTGTAAAGATTGGTGACCGCATTTGCGGCAACACAGGAAAGGAGCCTATTGCATGGACCAAGCAAACGCACAAGCGCTGTGGCAGCGGGCCATTGATTTTCATGGCCACACCTGCCCCGGCATTGCCATCGGTTACCGGGCCGCTGTTTATGCCATGGAGCTGTTGGAGCTGGAATTTTCCGACGATGAACAGGTGGTCTGCATTACGGAAAACGACGCCTGTGGTGTGGACGCCATTCAGTCCATTCTGGGCTGTTCCGTCGGCAAGGGCAATTTGTTGTTCCACTTACGGGGAAAACAGGCATTCTCCTTCTACCGGCGCTCTACGGGCCAATCGGTACGGCTGGTGCTCAATCCCCGCCCTCGGGGTCTGAGCCGAGAGGACTCCCTCCGCTGGATTCTGGAAAAGCCCGCCGCGGAACTATTCGCAGTCAAAAAGCCCACCATTGCGCTGCCGGAATCCGCCCGGCTTTTCGATTCCTACGTCTGCGATTGCTGCGGCGAAGTCACCGGCGCCAACTGGATTCGCTTGTCCGGTGACAAAAAGCTGTGTCTCGATTGCTATTCCACTTATGACCGATTCAACGTATAAAAGACAGGGAGCAGAAGCCTTGCGGTTTCTGCTCCCTGGTGCTTTATAAAATTTTCATATTCTGCAGTATGGATTCCATCTGTGCCACTCGGGCATCCCAGGAGCTTTGGCGTCCGGCTTCCATGCGGGCGTTCACTCGTTCGGGAGTCGTGTCCTCGATGGCTTGTGCACAGCAATCAATAAACTCCTCCGGCGTTCGGGCTACCTGCATGATGGATTCATATTGCAGCACCTGGTCCGGCTGCGGCGTGGAGACAATGGGCTTTCCTGTGGCCAGATACTCATAGAACTTCAACGGGCTCACATCCTTGCTCAGATCGCCGGATGCAAACAGATTCAAACACACATCAAAGGCCGCCAGATAGTCCGGCAGCTGTTCATGGGGTTTCAGGCCCAGGAAATAGACGTTTGGCAACGCCCGTAGGGCCGACAAGTCCACACCGGGCTTTTCCTTGCCGATAAAGACGAAATTCCACTGAGGACGGGCCTTGGCTGCATGGACCACCCAGCCATATTCAATGCAGCTTTGCAGCGCACCGACGAATCCCAGAATGGGCCCTTCCAGCGTTTGAAGTTCCTGGGGTACAGGCCGGGGTTCGGCAGCTTTGCAGAACAGCTCAAAGTTGGCGCCGTTGGGAATAAATGTGGCCTTGGAATTGGCGGCTTTCAGCCGCTGGCACAGGCTGTCGGCTGTGGCAAAGACCATATCACTCTTGGCAGCCAGGTCCATTTCCATTTGGTCCACCAGTTGAGGATTCATCAAGCCGCCATAGGCCGAATGGCGGTCCACGCAGTCATAGACCAAGGCACTGTGGGGCACATGGTCCACCAAATCAGCACAAACCGGTGAATACGTCCACAGAACAGGCTTTTCAAACCCGTGGTACTTCATCACTTTGCGGACATAGGCAGCCATTCGCTTTTGATTCAGCCGATTAATCCAGCGATACTTATTGAAAAAGGGCAGCACCGGCGGCAGTGCATAAACCGTAATATGGTCCGTCACCTTTTCACCGGGCTTTCGGTAGGCCTTACAGTGGGCCAGGGCGCTGCGGTCCTTGATGGGTGCGATGATGGACACCGACGGGTCGAAATACAACACCTCCGCGTCATGCAGGCGGCTCATGACCTGCTGCTTTCTTGTGGGAATGGGATACCACGGCGACGTGGCCAGACAGACGATTTGTTTCATGGCTCCTCCAATAGTGTTCGTGCGACGTCCTCGTTTTCCGCCGCCAGGACCCGCAGATGCTCAATGGTTTCCGGTGCGTCCCGGCCTTCGGCCAATGCCTCGGCAATGGAGGCCATAAGCCGCTCGGTGGTGACGTCTTCCAGGTCCATATAATGTTTTTTACCCATGTAATCCAGAAACGCCCGGACCTTGGGGTCGTATACAGCGCCCACCACCGGCGTTCCCACGGCGGCGGCAAATATCAACGCATGGAGCCGCATGGAAACTACCACTTCCATCCGGCCCAGAATGCCAACAATGAGATCGCCGTCGTTGGGTACTGTCAGCACCGGACAGGCGCTTTTCATCTGGTCTGCCGCCAGATGGCAGGCCGACTGGTCGTGCTTTGTCTCCAGCGCCAGGAAAATGGGCGTCAGGCCGAACTTTCGCTTCACCGCTTCCGCTGCCGCTGCAAAACACGGCGCTTTCTCTCCGTAGCCGGGCCAGTTCCGTACGACAAACATGGCATACTGGCCATTGGGGTCCAGATGATTCCGCAGGAACCACCCGTCCACCCGATCAGCATCAGCCGGATGCAAAAGCAATGCCGGGTCTGCCGTCACATAGATATTTGGCTTGCGGACACCCATGCGCACCAGTTCGTCTTCGGAGGTGTCCTCCCGCAGCGTCACGCCGTCCACATACCGGTCGATGACCCGGCCGGCCCACCGCATATTGATGGGGTGGGTAATGGGACCGATGCCGCAGCCGTACATGAGGACCCGGTTTCCCGTCGCTTTGGCCAAGTGGATACTGGCCAGATAGTAATAGAGGGAACGGGTACTGGTTACGTCCTGAATCAAGCTGCCACCGCCGTTGAGATAGAGTTTTGTATGCCGCATAATCCGCAGAAAGCCCGGCAAATTAAAGGTGTGGACCGCGCCGATGCGGTACTGAATTTTCGTCTCCCGCGGTGTCCGCGTCAGCACATACAGGGGCATGTCCGGGTCGATGTGCTGCATCTGTCCCACAATGGCGTGGAGAATGGAGTCATCACCGGCGTTGCCCTTGCCGTAAGCGCCGCAGATCAAAACGCCGTCCCGCTTGCGTCGGGGCCGCTGGGACCGGCGGATCATAATGCGGTAAATCTCTTTCTGCTTCTCCACCGTGGCCGAAGCGGAAAAGTCCCTGCGGGCCTTTTCATACAGCTGCCGACCCAACCGCTGCCGCAGGCCGTCGTCCTGGGCCAGGGAAATCATCTGTTCCGCCAATTCCTCATCATTTTGCGCGGTGAACAACAGGCCCGTTACGCCGTGCTCGATCAGATCAGGGATGCCGCCAACACGGGAAGCAATGGTTGCGCACTGGTGGCGGGCGCCTTCCGTTAAAGCATAGGGGAATGTCTCGGACAAGGAGGTCAACGTGTTGACATCCACGGCGTTATAAAAGCTCTCCATGTCCCCTACCCAGCCCGCAAAGCATACCGAACCCTGGGGGCAGGTCTCCCCTGCCAGCCGCCGCAGATCTGCCATCTGTTCGCCATCACCAGCAATGACCAGCCGTGCCGACGGCACTTGGCGGACGGTACGGGCAAAACCACGAATCAGCGTGCCCACATCCTTGACGGCACTGAGCCGGGCCGCGATGCCAAACACCACGCTGTCCGCATCCGTCTGGAGCCCGATGCTGTTCAGGTACGTTTGCCGGTCCATGGCAGGCGCCACAGGGGTGAACTCCACGCCGTTATAGATGGAAAACATGGTTTGCGGATCAAATCCCCGGGCAATCAGCAGTTCGGCCATGGCATCGGAAACGCCGATGTGATAAGGAATTTTCCGAACGCAAATGGTGTTGATGGTACCATAGGTCAAATGGTGGATGGGACGGCCCAGGTAATCCAGACGGTAGTCGGAATGGACCGTAGTCACCACCGGGGCCTGAATTTTGCGCCGCAGCAAAGACCCGATCAGGTTTGCCCTGGAACCGTGACAGTGGACCACCTGATAGCCACCGGCGTTGATCTCCCCGGCCAGGATTGCCGCCACCCGCAGCACGTTTTTATCGGGGTAGACAATGGTCTCAATACCCAATTCCCTGGCCTCCTGAGCAAAGGGGCCTTCCATAAAGCAGACGAGACGGACCTCTTCCGTCCGGCTCAGCCCCTTTAACAGAGACAGAACGTGGGTTTTGGCGCCGCCCACATCGCCGCCTGAGATGAGATGTATGATTTTCATAAACACGCTCCGTAATTTAACCTTGTAGAACTCGTCAAAATCCGGTATAATAGGAAGACATTGCGCGGGCTGTGCCGGGCAATGCGATGCGGTATCATTATAGTATACTTGCCTGTCGGAATCAAATGCAAATGAGAAAAAAATATCGTAGGAGGAAATAATTTTGAAAATTCTTGACTCTAAGGGAAAACTCTTCGGCAAGATCAATCTGGTGGACTGTCTGGTGGTGCTGGTCATTCTGGCCGTAGTCATCGCAGCTGCGCTCAAGCTGACCGGCAGTTCCGTCAGCGATCTGACCAGCGGCTCCAATGCCGTTACCATTCGCTATGAGGTCCTATGCCCGAAAATTGATCCGACCACCTCTGACTATGCGGTAACCGAAATCGGCAAGCAGCTGATGAATAGCGGCGAAATGATTGACGCCTATATTACCGACTGCGTCATCGAGCCTCACATCGAGCCTGTGGAAGCGGCCGATGGTACGCTGCACTATGTAGAGGATACCACTTGCCACGATCTGCGCTTCACCATCGACGCCAATGTGCAGTTTGTGGGCAACGCCTATTCTGTCGGCACTCAGGAGCTGCGGGTTGGTAAGTCCCACATTGTCAAGACGGTGGGCCTGGAGGTCAACGGCACCATCTTGTCCATGGAAGAAGTGTCGGCCAATGAGTAATATTCTGGAGACCAGCGTTGTCTGGCGTCTGGTATGCCTGTTTCTGGCCAGCTGGCAGAACAGCAATCTGCGGAGTGTATGCCAGCGGCTTTCCGCTTCGGCGCACTTCTCCGTCACAGGTCGGGTCCTGAGCGCCATTTTCGGCTGCTCCGCATCCATGACGGTCCATTCCCGCTGCCGCCGGCTTCTGTCACAGATCAACCTGGCTTTGTGGCATCTGGGTCGGCATTTGATGGCGGCCCTCCATGGAAGTCTGCTCTACCGCATCTACCACGCCATCTTTACGGTGGGACGGGAAAGTAAATGTCTGGGCTGGCTGTTCCGCAGCGGCATGACCGGATTTCTGCTGGTGGCGGTGGGACTTTATGCCATTCTGGACTACTTCCTGCGGGACGTTTTCGCCGTTCCGGTCCTGTCCTCTGTTTGGGATGAGTGCCTGATGGTGCTGGCTGTGCTGTGGGTGATCTATCGGCGCATGTTCAACGGCCGCCCCATTCTCAGCCGCGTTTCCCCCATGGACCCGGCGGTATTTCTCTTTGTTTCCATGGGTCTGGCCCTGTTGTTTGTTGCCGCCCCTTTCTTCTCCATCGGCGTCTCCGGCTATCGGGCTACGGTACAGTACATGTTGTGGTTCTTCCTCGTAACCCGGCTCCTGCGCAACGACCGGGATTTCACCCTGCTGTATGTAACCCTGGTAGCTGCGGCATTCCTTATTGCCCTCCATGGCATCTATCAGTTTATCATCGCGGTCCCCATTCCCGACAAATGGGTGGCCGATGCAGAGGGTTCCGTTCGCACCCGCGTCTTCTCTATCTTCGGCAGCCCCAACATCATGGGCGATTTCATGGTGCTGTTCGCACCTATGGCAGCCGGTCTTGCTTACTGGTGCAGAGACATGCGGGCCAAGCTCCTGTGCTGGTTTGTCACCATCTGCATGGGCATGTCCTGCCTGTTCACCATGTCCCGCGCCGCCTGGGGTGCCATGGCGGTGGCAGTACTGGTATTTGCCCTGCTGGTAGACCGCCGTTTGATTGTCCTTATGTGCGTGGCTTTGTTGGTTGCGTTGTGCATTCCTTTCGTTTCCAGCCGTCTGGGCTTCCTGCTGACGCCGGAATTCCAAGCCGCCAACAACAACGGTGGCCGCGGCAGCCGCTGGGATATTGCGTTGACCTATCTGGCACTGGACCCGGTGTTTGGCTTCGGTCTGGGCATGTTCGGCGGCGCGGTGGCCATGCAGCATCAGATTTACAAGTGGGTGTCCTATTTCTATGTGGACAACTACTATCTGAAAATTCTGGTGGAAATGGGCTGGATTGGCTTCAGCTGCTACCTGTTCCTGTTGGCTGCCCTGCTCTTTAACGGTGTACGGGCTTGTTACCGCACATCCCGGGAGCCCAAAGAGACCTCGCCCCTGCCGCTGTGCGCCGGTATGCTGTCCGGTATGTGCGGCGTACTGTTCCACTGTTATTTTGAAAACATTTTTGAAGAACCGTATATGATGGCCTATTTCTGGACCATGGCCGCGATGATTATCTATTTAGGGTTTTACCGCAGACGTCCCCGCCAGTCGGTAAAGGCCGCATAAAAAAACGGTGCTGCATCCATGCAGCACCGTTTTTTACTTCCAGGTCTCCCACACTTCCGGGCAGAACCCCACGGTGGCCTGTTTTCCGTTGCGGACCACCGGCGTGCGGATGAGCTTTTGGTTGTCGTATACCTTGTCTTCTTTTTGCCGTTCCTCTGACAGGTATTTCAGCAGATCAATATCCGGCGATTTGCTGTCCCAGTTGATCAGAGCGTCAATGCCGCCCACTGCCCGCAAAACGCTGTCAAATTCGCCGCCGGACATACCATATTTGACCAAATCAATCATCTGGTATTTGATGCGCCGTTCCTTAAACCAGCGCTCCGCTTTTTTCGTGTCAAAACATTTGGATGTTCCAAAAATCTGAATATTCACGGGTAATATACCTCCTTCAGGCAAAGGCCGCGGGCCGGTGCTGTCTCCCCCGCCCGTTCTCTGCTGCGGGAAGCCAGAATGGCCGGAATATCATCAACCGGACGCCGGCGCAGCCCGATTTCCAGGAGCGTCCCCACCATGATTCGGACCATATTATAGAGAAATCCGTCTCCTGTCACTGTAAAGCGCACCTCCGGTCCCAGCGTCTCAATGGCCAGGGCTGTAATAGTGCGGACCGAAGATTTTTTGAACTGTTTGTTGGAGCAGAAGGCAATAAAATCATGGGTGCCCAAAAAGTCAGCCGCAGCCCGTTTCATGGCTTCCACATCCAGGGGTTCCCCCAACTGGTGGATGTAGCGGCGCTCAAATACATTGGGTACCCGGCTGTTCCAAACCCTGTATATATATCTTACCCACAGCTGTCAGGCGGGCATGAAACCTTGGCGGGACCTCGGTAATCTCCAGAACCCCTATGTCTTCCGGCAAATATTGGCGCAGCAGTGCCGTCAGCTCCCGACAGGAGCGTGCCGTGTCGGCGTGAAAGGACGCCACCTGTCCGGCCGCATGGGCTCCAGCGTCGGTTCGGCCGCTGCCATGGATAGCAATGGGCTGCTCCAGAATACGGCTCAGCGTCTGCTCCAGCTTCCCCTGGATGGTATCCGGACTGTTGCCCAGCCGCTGCCATCCCCTGTACCGGGTGCCGTCATAGGCCAGCAGCATTTTAAAATTACGCATGGAGTTCCTCCATCATCTCACGGGCTTCCTGCTCGCTATCGGCGGAAAACAGAAAGGCTCCCCGGTAATCATAGACCTCAATATGACCTCTGACATGGTGGATACGATACATGATGGACACCCCTTTTGCTTTGTGTCCTCAGTATACCACACCAGCTGTCCCATAAATGGTACTGTAAAACAGACAGAAGAACCATCCCGGCCCGTTATGTGCCGAGATGGTCCTTATAGAACGTTTGTCAATGCCCGGCGTGCTCTTCCATGGCATAAATGATCTTTGCCACTTCCGCACGGTTCAAAGAGCGCTCCGGATAATAGTTGCGGTTTCCGTCGGCATCCATGGAGCCATCCAAAATGCCCGCCGTATACAGCGCCATCACATAGCTGTCATCCGTATCGGCAAAAACCGAGCTGCCGGTATAAGGCTGCAATTCCATGGCGTTGCAGACCAGCTTTGCCACCAGTTGGCGGGAAATTGGCTCATCCAGAGCCGACAACTCCTCCGTGGTTGCCATCTGCTGCGACACGGCCAGCGATTGGTAGCCGCTGGCCCAGTGGCTACCGGTGGACGCCTGAGGCGGATACCCCGCGGCCAACAGAATCAGCTTGAGGCTTTCGCCCACAGTAACGGTGTTTTCCGGCCGGAAGGTCCCATCGGCGTAACCGCCAATAATCCCCTGGCTGCTCAACTCCGTTACATAAGGGCTGTACCAGTGGTCCGCTGTTACATCGGAATAGGTCGGTGCATCGGTTGTCGTTTCCGAAGCCCACTGGGCGTAAATCGTATCGTCATGCTCTGCCACATCGCTGCTGGTGACCTCCCGTCCGCCCACCGGCTCCGTGAACCATCCTACAAGACGATATCCTTCCCGATAAACTGATGGGAATGTACCGTATGTTGTACCGGCCTCATAGACATAGACATCGGTTTCGGCCTCTCCCCCGTTGGCATCGAAAATCAGATAGTGAAAATCCGGGCTGACGGTTTCCGTGTAGTCGCCGTACAGAAAAATCCGAATCTCGCCAATCCGCCGCTGGAGCACGCCGGTATGTATGGATGTACCTACATGACACCAGACCCCCAAGGCGCTGGCAATTTCGCTGGGGGTGTAATGTTCCAGGCCGTCCTTCATCATAATCCAGAACCGATAGGAGGAGTTGAGCCAGGTGGGCCCCAGATTATAGGTCATACTGGTCAGGGCGTCAAATTGGTTCTGCGTCACGGTAATATTGTTCATGGCCAGGAATTCGTTGAGATAGCCTTCAAAGTCCACAATGGTGGCCTCCAGCAATTCGCTGGCCTCTTCCTCCGTAATACCGTCGGGATAGTCTGCCGGATCGCAGGCGTTGCCATAGCCAATGGTCCATTGGCCGCCGTCCACAAAAGCAGTAGGGCTGAATCCCTCCCACCCTTTGATCTTCTCCAAACCTGCGTCACTGATGTGCATCTCCGACGTTGCCGCCATTGCCGCAGCGGAGAAAATGGTTACAGACACACAAAAAACAAGAATACTGCTGAGAATACGTTTTATCATGGTTTTGCTCCTGTTTGTTGGGAAATTCCCGCAGATCAGCTGGGAAAATCCAAATAATCACAATTCGCATTCTCGAGTATATCATGGATTGTAACAATTTGCAACCTTTTTGTTAATTTCAAAGAATCCTGTCGAGCCAGTGCAGCACATCTGCATAGACCTCTTCCCGGTTGACCTCCTGAAGCATTTCATGGCGTCGGCCTGCATAAAGATGGCAGGTTACGTGCTTCATTCCCGCTTTTTCAAAGGCTCGGACCGTGCGGCGAACACCACGGCCCATGGACCCCACTGGGTCCTGTTCACCGGAAAAAAACAGCACCGGCAGGTTTCGGTCCATGGCTGCCAGGTCCTCCGCTGTCTGATTGCGCCGGATGCCTCTCAGCATATCGGCAGCCAGCCCCACTGTGGGCCAATAGCTACAGTAGGGATCCGCCATGCCGGCATCCACCACTGCCGGGTCCGAACAGGTCCAGTCCCGGTCGGTACGGTTGGGCCGGAAGGGACGATTGTAATGATCAAACACAATGCGTTGGAGCTGTTCACTGACCTGGGTTTCCCCCACTCTGCGGCGCTCCCGTTCACAGAGGCGCAGACCGGCAACCAGAACCACGGTCGGTATCCATCCGGTGCCGGAGAGGATAACGCCGTTGAGGTCCGCATCGGGATGGGTATACAAAAATGTACGGGTTAAAAAGGACCCCATACTGTGGCCCAGGAGCACATACGGCGTATGGGGCAGTTCCCGACGCACTTCCGTCATCAGGCGATATTCATCCTCCACTGCGCCGTCCCAGCCGCTGGGAAAAAATCCGGGCACATCGCCCGAACCCACCGATTTCCCATGGCCCATGTGGTCGTCGCCCACCATGGCAATGCCATGCTCTGCGAGAAACCGCCCGAATTCGTCGTAGCGTTCCACATGCTCTGCCACACCGTGGACCAGCTGGACCATTGCTCTGGGCGACTGCCGGGGCATCCACAGACCGCACCGCAGATTGCATCCACCGGTGGAGGTCATAAAAAATTCGCGCATGTCCATGCTCCTTGCTGGATAAAGTAGTAGTTTTTAGAGCCCCTCTCCAAGGGCTGCATCCCGAATTACAGCGGATACATTACAGTGTTGTAAGTAATATGCGGCAATTTTTACAGTAGTAACTGGCTGGCCTTTTGGAAGACAGAAATCCCACCTTTCTGACTTCACCAAGGACAACTCCGCCACACTTTTCCACCGATTTACGCGAAAGAAACATGCCAATTTCCCTGTTTGTCACGCTATCCGGCAGCCAGTAATTGGCGTGTGAGTCAGGCGCCTGAATGGTTCCCGGTTCCATCTCTTTGGTGCAGTAGGGGCAATTCATAGCCGTCCTCCTCTCATTCTTCTACTTGACATTATACACCTTTTCAGAGAAACTAAAAGAAAAACATTGGGAAAGGAATATGGACATGAACGGATACGTCTTGGCCCTGGATCAGGGCACTACCAGTTCCCGGGCCGTTCTCTGCGACGCCAACGGCGAACTTCGCACCGTGGCCCAATACCCCCTGCGGCAGATTTACCCCCGTCCCGGCTGGGTGGAACACGACCCCATGGACATTCTCGATACCATTTTACACGCTATGGCGGAAGCATTCGAGAAGAGCAAGCTCTCCCCCACGGATATCGCCGCCATCGGCATCACCAATCAGCGGGAAACCACCATTCTGTGGGACAAGAAAACGGGCCAGCCTGTATGCAACGCCATTGTCTGGCAGTGCCGCCGCACGGCGGAGCTGTGTGAGCAGCTCAAGGCCCAAGGACTGGGAGACCTGATCTATCAGCGGACCGGACTGCTTATTGACCCCTATTTCTCCGGTACAAAGCTGCGGTGGATGCTGGACCAGTCACCGGATCTGCGCCGCCGGGCCCAGGCTGGGGAGCTACTCTGCGGTACCGTGGACAGCTGGCTGATCTGGAATCTGACGGGCCGTCAGGTACATTGCACCGACTACTCCAACGCCTCCCGCACCATGCTTTTTGATATCGATCGGCTGTGCTGGGATGAGGATATCTGCAAGGCTCTGGACATTCCCATGTCCATGTTGCCCCAGCCGGTGCCTTCCAGTCAGGTCTACGGCACCATGGCCAAAGGACTGCCCGGTCTCAAGGCCCTGGCCGGTATTCCCATCTGCGGCTCCGCAGGTGACCAGCAGGCGGCGCTGTTCGGCCAGGGATGCTTCCGGGAGGGTATGGCTAAAAACACCTATGGCACCGGCTGTTTCACCCTGATGAACACCGGCAGCCATTCCATCCGCTGTGACAGCGGACTGCTGACTTCTGTAGCTTGGTCCATTGGCGGAAAGGTCACCTATGCCCTGGAGGGCAGCGCGTTTAACGCCGGTTCCGCCATTCAATGGCTGCGGGACCAATGCGGCGTCATTGCCACCTCTCACGATGTGGATATTCTGGCCGAGTCCATCCCCAACAACGGCGGCGTTTACTTCGTCCCGGCCTTTACGGGCCTTGGCGCCCCCTACTGGGACAGCTACGCCCGGGGCAGCTTCTTTGGATTGACCCGGGGCAGCGGCAAGGCGGAGTTAAGCCGCGCCGTTTTGGAGGGCATCGCCTTTGAGGTGGCCGATCTGGTACAGACCATGAACGAGGCAGCGCCAGTATCCATTTCTGAATTACGGGTGGACGGCGGCGCCTGTGTCAGCGACTTTATGATGCAATTTCAGGCGGATTTGCTGCGTCTGCCGGTAAACCGTCCGGAAAATGTGGAATCCACCGCCCTGGGCGCAGCATTTTTGGCCGGTCTGGCCGCCGGTGTTTGGAGTTCCACGGAAGACCTGGAACACATCCGCCGCACACAGCAGGTCTTCCAGCCGGTCATGGCCATTCAGGACCGGAACCGGGCGCTGCAAAACTGGCATACCGCCGTAGAACTGAGCCGTCTGTGGGGCCAGCGGTATCAACTGTAACTGGTATCGTATCGCTGAATCTCGCCCCCACTGCCATATAATTGCACAAACGGAGCCGCAGACCTGCGGCTCCGTTTTGTTATCCGTTCGCCTTGGGCAATTCCACATCGACCTTGAACAGATCGCCGTCCAGTTCCAGCCGGAACCGGCCGTGCTGTAACTCTGTCAGGCTTTTTGCGATATTGAGACCCAAGCCGGACCCTTCGGTACTGCGGGCGCTGTCTCCACGGACAAACCGCTCCATCAATTCATCGGGGCTGATGTTCAACTGTTGGCGGGAGATATTCTTTAGCTGGATAGACACTGTCTTTTCCCGTTCCTCTACCGTCAGGTAAACCCGTGTCCCCGGCATGGCATATTTGCAGATATTGCCCAGCAGGTTGTCCAAAACCCGCCACAGAAGGCGGCCATCCGCCAGAATACTCAGACCATAGTCCGGGAATTTGGGTACCAGCGTCAAACCTGCGGCATCCAGCCGTTCCGTATACTCTCCAACAGCCTGATTCAGGCTCTCAGATACGTCAGTGGGCACAAGGTCTGTCTGGATATTGCCTGTAGCGGCCTTGGACGCCTCCACCAAATCCTCCGTCAGTTTCTTTAAGCGCGTAGCCTGACGGTGGAGAACCTCCAGGTACTGGGCCCGTTCCGCTTCGTCGTTGGTGTGCTGCAGCAAATCCACATAGTTGAGAATAGACGTCAGCGGCGTTTTGATATCGTGGGACACATTGGTGATCAGTTCCGTTTTCATCCGTTCCGACTTGGTATGCTGCTCAATGGCAATGGACATGCCATCGGAAATGGCATTGAGGTGTTCGCCATAACGGCGAAATTCTCCGTACAGTCCTGTGGTATCCATCCGCGTATTAAAATCACCATTGGCCATGGTTTCCACGGCACCTTTCAGCTTTTGCAGCTGGATGGAGCAAAAGCAGAGGAATACCACAATGGCCAAACTGATCAAGGTATAGAGCATGAGCAGCGAGCCATTCCAAATGCTGTAGATGGCCAGATACATCAGCGCAATCAAAAGCGCACCGGTGATGACCAACGTTCGCCAGACAATGGGAATCGCGCTCACGGTCCGCAGAAGCATTTTAGCGGCGTGGAGACCATTGCGGTGCAGCCAGTGCAGTAGCCGGTAAATCAGCGTATTTTCCCACCAGCGTCCTACTTTGATTCGGGTAATCAGGGAAAGCAGCCACCCCAGCAGGATTAAGCTGGCTGTGAGAATGCCGATACAGGCCAGGGTATTGGCAAAGGCATCCAGATCGTAAAAGCCACTTTCAAATGACAGCCGCAGCAGCCACCCTGCAAGACAAACCGCCACCAACGCATAGGCATCCAACGGCAATCGGTCCATCCAGTTGAGCACAATCTTGTCATGGCCTGGACGGTGTCCCGCCATAATACACAGCACGGTAAACGAAGCCACGCAGAGGACGAAGGAGATCACCAAAATCCACGGCAGCACGTCCGACAGACGGCGGACCGTGTTAAAAAGCACATATTGAAAATACGTTTTGCCGCTCTCCTGGGGCATAGACGATTTGATGGCCACCGTCACCCGGTAACTGGTTCCATTTTCCCAGGATTCAAAGCTGTCACGAAATCCATAGGTTTCTTCCTCAGACAGCGTCGAGGACACGACTTCCCACTGGCCGTTCTGCTTTTCCTCAATGGCGTAGTTGACATTGGTGAAGTTGCCCCGGTACAAATCTTCCAGAACACCCACCGGGAAATATTCCTGAACATATGGGGCCAAAATGTCAAACTGTGCGATTTCTCTGGCATTCTCATAGCAAATCCGGCTGGCAAAATAGCTGGTGTTGGAGCCGCCGTACAGATTGGTGCGATAACCGTAGAGAATCCCGGCGGAGGTCAGGCCAAACACCGCCAGAAACGCCACCAGAAACAGGAGCACGACGAATTTCAGCAGCAGACTGGTTTTCCACTGGGTCACACACCGCGCCCTCCCTCCATTTTATAGCCCTGGCCCCAGACCACTTTCAAATAACGGGGGTCCGAAGGCGTGATCTCAATTTTCTCCCGCAGATGCCGGATATGGACGGCAACGGCGCTCTCGCTGCCCTGGGCCGGTTCGTTCCAGACCTGCTCATAAATCTGCCGGGAGGAAAACACCTTATCGGGCTGGGACATGAGCAGCCGTAAAATATTGAACTCAATGGGTGTCAGGGATACGGCTTCGCCGTCCACTGTGACCGCCTTGGTTTCGTCATTGAGTTCGATATTGCCAATGGTCAGACGTTCCGCGGGCCGTGACATGCCCCCCAGGTTGGTATACCGCCGCAGCTGGGACCGTACCCGGGCCACCACCTCAATGGGATTGAATGGCTTAGTTATGTAGTCGTCGGCACCGATGTTCAGGCCCAGAATCTTGTCGGAATCCTCACTTTTGGCTGTCAGCAAAATGATGGGCACATTGCAGACTTCCCGAATCCGCGCCGTGGCGGCAATGCCATCCATCTCCGGCATCATCACATCCATCAAGATCAGATGGACCGGCGCCTCCGACACCAGTTCCACCGCCTCGCGCCCGTTGGACGCTGTGATCAGTTCATAATTCTCGCCGGAGAGATAAATTTTCAACGCCGAAACAATATCAGCGTCATCATCACAGATTAGAATACGGTACATAGTATCACCTCATGGAACAGGTACAAAGGTTTCCAGCAGGCCGCTCATGGGCTCCAGAGTCCCGTCCTGCCGGTAGAGATAGTATCCGCAGCCAAGACCCGGCGGCGCGACGCCCGCCTCATGGACAATACAGATCTCGTCCTCGCTGGGCTCTGGCAGCAGAATATGTTCGGCAAAGCGTCCCGTCTCATCGGGATGGCAGCCCACCACATCATAAAACTGCCGGTTGCCGCGCTCTGTGTTGGTCAGCAGAGACAAATGGTACCGGCCTTTGGGATGCAGCCGCGGAAACTGAGCGGCATCGGAATCCAGGACCATAAATTGCCGGTGGGCCCGCTTGACACAGAGAATGCGGGAAAAATACAGACAATGGGGACCGGTAAACAGGCGGTCCGCCGCCGTCCAAATGGGAATCTGATACGGCAATTGGGAAGCGCAGCGTTCTGTCCGTCTTCCCCACTCCGCGACATCGGCATGGGGTGTGCCTGAGAAGAAACTGAGGCCAGGACCGCCGCCCAGGTTGCAAAAGGCAATGGGTGTGTGGAGCCGTTCCAATTCCTCAATAACCGGCTGCAATAGGGACAACACCATGCCGTAGTAGTCTGGGTCCAAAACCTGCTGAGTCAAATGGACTTCCAGGCCCAATCGCTGGATGCCGGTCCGGTGGAGGTAGGGTGCGTATTCCAGAATCTCCCGCAGACCCATGCCCCGCTTGGAACGCTCCGCCCGACACAATACGGTTCCATCCAGCGTCACCTTACCGCCGGGATTGAACACCAGACTGGCCGCGGCAATGGGCTGTTCCAAACACACAGCAGCAGAAATATTGTTGTCCACAGACACCGTAGCCCCCAGGGATGACGCCAGTGCCAACCCTTCCATCGACGGGTACATGGGCTCATACACCAACGATTCCCCGGAAAAGCCCCACTCGGCGGCCTGCCGCAATTCCTGATCGGTGCAGCAAGAGATGCCGCACCCCTCTTCCAAGAGAATCCGGGCCATACCGTCCAAAGGCAGCTGCCGCAGCGGAAAAATTTGACGATGTCCCCGGCACCAGGAAAACGCCTGGAGAAAATTCCGGATACTCTGCCGGATGCCTACCTCATCGTACAGGAAAAACGGCGTAGGCAGGCCGGATATCAGTTGTTTCAGCTTCTTGCGCGGCAGGAAAACCTCATCCAATGCGCTGTGCTCCACGGCCATACCGCCGCTCCTTTCTGTAAAAATGCTCCCGGCCGGTGTTCCGTCCGGGAGCATTCCAGATCGACTTTATTAGACATGGTCAGTATAGCACTGCGCCTGTCCATTTTCAATGAGAATCACGCCATAGCTGCCGCCATATCCGATGGAACCCGGATTCAGCATCCACAGACCGTCTGCTTCTTGGCAATAGGCCACATGGGTGTGGCCAAAGGCAGCCACTTGTACACCGGCTTCCCGCGCCGCCAGCTCCATGCGGAGCAGTCCGCCCTTGACGCCATAGGCATGGCCATGGGTCAGCAGCATGGACACCCCGCCCAGTTCCTGGCGCACCGTCAAAGTTTCGGTTGGTAAAGGCAGGTCACAGTTTCCGGGCACTGAAATCACCGGATAGTCCGGGAAACGCTTGCCCAGCTTTCGGGCGTCCCGCTGGTGGTCTCCCAGGTGGAAAATATAATCAGGACGTTCCCGCAGAACGGCGTCCTCCATGGCGGAGAACTGGCCGTGGGAATCGGAAAGGACTAAAATTTTCATGGGTTATCACCTTTTTTTCCGTCACACATATACTGGGATGAACAGATCATCGTGTGAAATGGAGGTAGTCATATGGATCGTCAATCCTTTCCCTTTCAGGAGCAGGACATTCGTCGCGTTTTGGGCAGCCCCGAAGGCCAGAAGCTGTTGCAGCTGCTGAATCGGGACGGTGGTCAGGCTTTGCGTCAGGCCGCCAATGCCTTGCGCAGCGGCAATACACAGGCTGCCATGGAGGTGCTGTCCCCCATCATGGAAACCAAGGAGGCCGTGGAACTGGTGGAGCAGATCAATCGCAAATGAGGTGACCACACATGGAGGATCTTGAAAACAAGATCGGTGAGATCTTGGGCGATCCGCAGGCCATGGCAGGGATACTGTCCCTGGCCCAGAGCCTGGGACTAACGCCGCCGGAACAACCGGAACCGTCCGCCCCTCCGCCATCCGCTCCGTCTCCGCAGCAGGACCCCATGGCTGGTTCCATGGCGCAGCTGCTGTCCATGGCCGGGTCCCTGGGCGGCAAGGAACTGGCGCTGTTACAGGCACTGCGTCCACTGCTACGGGAGGACCGGCGGTACAAACTGGATCGGGCCATCCAAGCGGCGAGAATCTCACAGATTGCTGGAACAGCTATGAAAACACTGGGAAATTCAGATACCGGAAGGTGATGGACCTTGTATAATCGCTATATCCCGTCGGCAGACGGCAGCTACATCTGTCAACCGGTGGCGGAACTGCCTCATTTAGGGGGCAGCACATCCGACAGCCGGCCACCAACTCCCCCACCGCGTCCGGCGGCGGCGTCCTGCTTGAGCCGTCTGCTGCCGTCGGACCTGGAAGCCGATGACATACTCATTCTTCTGATTCTGCTGCTGTTGTTTCTGGACCAGGACGGCGAAGCCGATTCCACCCGGGCTCTATTGGCCGCGGCAGCTTTCCTCATTCTTCGCTAGGGAGAATTTGGATGCCATCCGGCAGCTGGAACATCTCTTGCAGCGATGTGTCCTCCGGCGTCAGCAGCTGGCAGGACGTCTGCCGCAGCTGGTAGACTGGTGTATCCCCTTCCAGCGCGTCGGCCCGATACAGCAGCTGCGCATCGACATCCACCCAGTAGCGGACCTCTTGTTCTCCCTCCTGGGCAGCAATATAGAGGCAGTCGTGGGACTGGGTTTCGTCAAAGGTGACAAAACCGGCATCTAAAATTTGAGATTCCGGCACCGCCAGCAGCGTTTCATAGGTGGGAATCCCCAGTAAATCGTCAAAGGACACTGTTGCATCCATCGTTAAAGATCGCACCGTTCCATCGGTATCGTACCAAATCCAAACGGTTGTACCATCGGTAAGCAGGTGTTTGGTATCGCTGCCCACGGACAACTGGGCCCGGAGGCAGGAACCGCTGCGCCATAGCTGGACTGTCTGTGTAGCCACTTTCTGGTCCCATACCGTTGACACAGACAACACCTGATGATATGCGGTTGATCGGGACAGAGTCCCCAATGCCATTTGGACATTGTCCGCATCCAATTGCAGGAAGGGTTCCTCTACATCAGATAAGGATAATTCGCCGTCGGCTGCACCCAAATCCTCCGGCAGTTGGATCACGTCTCGCTGTCCGCCGCGAACGCTCAGCAGCACCAGCGCCAACAGCAGCGCCAGAATAAACAGCGTGGCAGCAATGACAACGCCGGCAGATTGTTTGCCAGTGTGATTGTGCATTGCTGCCACGCTCCTTTCTGCTGTCTATCGGTCAGACCTGAAAATCTGCCGGGCGGTGATCCGTCAGGCCGAAATGCCAGGCAATGGCCTCCACAATTCGGCCGCAGGCGTTGCCGTCGCCGTAGGGGTTTACAGCCTTTGCCATCTTGGCGTAGGCTGCTTCGGAATCAAGAAGTTCTCCAGCCAGACGAACAATTTCCGCCTGCTCCACGCCCACCAGTTTGGCGGTACCGGCGGCAATGGCTTCCGGCCGCTCAGTTTCCCGGCGCATAACCAGGACGGGCTTGCCCAAGGCGGGCGCTTCCTCCTGCAAACCGCCGGAATCGGTCATCACCATATAGCACCGGGCCATGAGGTTGTGCATCTCTTCCACATTGACCGGGTCAATGAGGTGAACCCGATCCACATTGCCCAGAATGCCAAACACGCACTCCCGCACCGCCGGGCTCAGGTGGACGGGATAGACCACTTCCACATCGGGATGGCTTTCCACCAACTCTGCAATGGCGTGCATGATATTGACCATGGGTTGACCGTAATTTTCTCTGCGGTGGCAAGTGACGACAATGACCCGCTTGGATTGGAAATCCAATTCATTGAGGCACTGGGTAGAAAACACAAAATCATCCCGGATCGTGGTTTTCATCGCATCAATGGCTGTGTTGCCGGTAATGAAGATTTGTCCTTTGACATCCTCCCGACGGAGATTCTCCGCATTGGCCTTGGTGGGAGAAAAGTGCAGATCCGCCATATCGCTCACCAGTACCCGATTCATCTCCTCCGGATAGGGGGAGTATTTGTCACCGGTACGCAGGCCCGCCTCCACATGGCCAATGGGTACTTGGTGGTAGAAAGCCGAGAGGGCGCCGGCAAAGGTGGTGGAGGTGTCGCCGTGGACCAGAATCAGGTCAGGCTTGGCCTCCTCAATGACGCTGTCCATGCCCAGGATAGTCTTGGTGGTAATCTTGGTCAGCGTCTGCTGCTTTTCCATGATATTCAGATCATAGTCGCCTTTCAGCTGGAAAATCTCCATGACGGAGTCCAGCATCTCCCGGTGCTGGCCGGTCAGGCAGCACAGACTCTCCATTTGCGGATGGGCTGCCAACTCCTTGACCAGGGGGGCCATCTTAATGGCCTCGGGCCGCGTGCCGAACACGGACATTACTCTAATCTTTTTCATCTTCAACTTCCTTTTGTTCTCCATGCGGGGGTGCATGGTCATTGTGGTCGTGGGGATTGATGGCAAAAATCACCTTGAGGCCGATGGCGCCGACAACGATTATGGCGCCGATCAGAAACAGCGCCCGCAATGCACCGGAGGACGTCAGCACCACGGCGGACAGGCCCAAAATTGCCGTCATCATATAGGCGATGGCCACCGTCTGCTTCTGATTGAAGCCCATATCGATGAGTCGGTGGTGAATATGGCCCCGGTCGGCCTGCATGGGGTTCTGCCCCTTGGCCAGACGCCGCAGGATGGCAAAACAGATATCAAAAATGGGCAGGCCCAGAATCAAAAACGGTACGGCGAACGAAATAATGGCGTACAGCTTAAACAGGCCCTGAATGGATACTGTGGCCAGAATATAGCCCAAAAAAGTGGAACCGGTGTCGCCCATAAAGATTTTTGCTGGGTTCATGTTATAAGGGATGAAGCCCAGGCAGGCGCCCAAGAGTGCCGCCATAATAATTGCCACATTGCCCTCGGCAATGAGCATGGCCGTCACCAGCAGCGTAGCGCTGGAAATAGCCGAGACACCGACGGCCAGACCGTCCAGACCGTCGATAAAATTGACGGCGTTGGTGATAGCCACAATCCAGATGATGGTCACCGGAATGGCCAGCTTGCCCAAATCCAGATAGGGCTCCGGACTGGTGAGAATGGGGTTGGACAAATACTGGATGACATTGCCGTAGTAGACGGCCACACCGGCGGCTGCAATCTGCACCAGGAATTTCGGCAGCGCTTTCAGCGTCATAATGTCGTCGAAAATACCCAAAACAACAATCATCACCGAGCCGATCAGAATACCCTGAATCTCCGGCTGGATTTCTACAAACAGCAGGACACTGAGGAAAAATCCCAGGAAAATTGCCAGTCCTCCCAAGCGTGGAATGGGCGTCTTGTGCATCCGGCGGGCGTCCTTTGGCACATCGATGGCCCCCACCTTATAGGCCATTTTCTTGACCAGCGGCGTCGTCGCAAAGGTGACGGCAATGGCCGTCAGCAGCGCCAGCAGAATATATTTCACCAGACTCAAATCGAGTTCTGCCACTGTGGAGAAACGCTCCTTCCGTTAACCGGCCACAAAGCCGACTTTTTTATAGACTTTCCGCAGGGTCTTCTCCGCCAGATACCGGGCCCGCTCGGCGCCCTCTTTGTAGACGCTCTCCAGATAGGCTTTGTCGCCCATGAGCCGCTGGGCCTCTTCCCGAACGGGACGCATCAGCTCCACCACAGCCTCGCCCACGGCGGGCTTGAAGACACCATAGCCCTGACCGGCAAACTCCGCCTCTGCTTCTTCCATAGTCTTGCCGGTGGCGGCACAGTAGATAGTCAGCAGATTGGACACGCCGGGCTTGTTCTCTTTGTCATAGCGGACCGCTGTCTCGCAGTCAGTGACGGCACGCTTGAACTTGCGCATGATGTCCTCGGGCTTGTCCATCATATAGACGCAGCCGTCTGGATCGGACTTGCTCATCTTGCTGTCGGGATTGCCCAGGCTCATAATCCGGGCGCCCATCTTGGGGATAAACGGCTCCGGCAGCGTAAAGGTTTCTGAATAGACGCCGTTAAACCGGTTGGCGATATCGCGGCACAGTTCCACATGCTGCTTCTGGTCCTGTCCAACAGGCACCAAATCCGTCTGATACAGCAGAATGTCCGCCGCCATAAGCACGGGATAGGTAAAGAGACCCGCGGTAATATTATCCGCGTGTTTCTGGGACTTATCCTTAAACTGGGTCATCCGGGACAACTCGCCAAACTGGGTATAGCAGCCCAGGACCCAGCTCAGCTCCGCGTGCTGCGGCACATGGGACTGGATGAACATAATGTTCTTCTTGGGGTCCAGGCCGCAGGCAATATACTGGGCCAGTTGCTCCAGGCTGCGGCGGCGCAAATCCGCCGGTACCTGCCGCACTGTGATGGCATGCATATCCACGATGCAGTACAGGCAATCATATTCATCCTGCAGCTCCACCCAGTTTTTGATGGCTCCCATATAAGAACCCAGCGTCAGATCACCACTGGGCTGAATGCCGGAAAAAATCCGTTTTTTTCTCTCGTCCATGAAAGATAATCCTTCCCTTCTGCGGTTCGTGACAGATCGCCACGATTCTAAGTCGATATTTTATCACAACCCGTTGGAAAATTCAATCTGTCATTGACTTTCGCCGGGATTAAAATATAATTGGTATAGAGTAACGCAAGAATAATCCCGGAGGTATCATCTTCTATGACAATCGACAAGGACTTTTTTGCGCAGATGGAGGCCCGCATCCCCAAGGGCGAGGTGCGTACCCGTTTCGCCCCCTCCCCCACCGGTTATATGCATGTGGGCAATCTGCGTACCGCGCTGTATACCTATCTGATTGCTCGCCATCTGGGCGGCAAATTCCTGCTGCGCATTGAGGACACGGACCAGGAGCGTCTGGTGGAAGGCGCCACCGATATCATTTACAATACCCTGCGTCAGTGTGGTCTCAACTGGGACGAAGGCCCCGATCTGGGCGGTCCTGTTGGCCCCTACATTCAGACCGAGCGCCGGGACCTCTACGGCAAGTACGCCGAGCTGCTCATTGAGCGCGGCGGCGCCTATCGCTGCTTCTGCACCAAAGAGCGGCTGGAGGAGCTTCACAAGAACAACCCTACAGCCAAATATGACGGCCTCTGCGCCACGCTGACCCAAGCTGAAATTGAGGAAAAGCTGGCCGCCGGTATTCCCTACGTCATCCGCCAGAAGATCCCCCGGGAGGGTACCACCACCTTTGTGGATGCCACCTTTGGTGAGATCACAGTCCCCAACGATACCCTGGACGACAATGTGCTGATTAAATCCGACGGTCTGCCCACCTACAACTTCGCCAACGTCATCGACGATCACCTGATGGGCATCACCCATGTGGTCCGCGGCAGCGAATATCTGTCCTCTTCTCCCAAGTACAACCTGCTGTATGAAGCCTTCGGCTGGGACATCCCCACTTATGTCCACTGTTCTCCCGTCATGCGCGACGCCCAGCACAAAATGTCCAAGCGTCACGGCGACCCCTCCTATGAGGACCTCATCGCCCAGGGCTATCTGTGTGAGGCCGTGGTCAACTATGTGGCCCTGCTGGGCTGGAGCCCTGGCGGCGAACAGGAGATTTTCTCCCTGGAGGATCTGGTCAAAATCTTTGATCTCAAGGGCATTTCCAAGTCCCCTGCCGTCTTCGATATCGTCAAGCTCAAGTGGATGAATGCCGAGTATATCAAGGCCATGAGCCCTGAAGCATTCTATGCTGTGGCAGAGCCCTACTTGAAGCAAGCCATTACGAATCCGGCCATCGATCTGAAAGCGGTTGCTGCTCTGGTGCAGCCCCGCTGCGAGGTTCTGACCGATCTGGCTGAGCGTGTGGATTTCCTGGACGCCCTGCCCGACTATGATGTGCAGATGTACGTCCACAAAAAGTCCAAGACCACACTAGAGAATTCCCTTCATTCCCTCCAGACAGCTCTGCCAGTGCTGGAAGCTCTGGAGACCTGGAACAACAGCGCCATCTTTGAGGCACTGGCTGGTCTGGCCGCCGCGCAGGAGGTCAAAAACTCTGTGATGCTGTGGCCTGTCCGTGTGGCCGTTTCCGGTAAGATGTCTACCCCCGGTGGTGCTACGGAACTGTGTGAACTGCTGGGCAAGGAGGAATCTTTGAACCGCATTCGCAAAGGCATTGAACTGCTGTCGAAATAACCATTCTATCGCATAAGGACACCGGGAACTGCGCCGCAGTTCCCGGTGTTTGGACTTTATTCTGGATGTTCTGTCCTAGTGACCTGTACAACAGTCCCGGCCAGCAGCAGCAACGCCAGCAGATTGGGAAAGGCCATCAAACCGTTGGTCAGATCTGCCAGCTGCCACACGGCTTCCACCGACAGATAGGGTGCCGCCGCCACAGCGGCAATGCAAAGCCAGCGATATAACCGTTCCGCCACACGGCTGCCGTGGGTCAGATATGCCAGGCACTGTTGGGCGTAGTAATGCCAGCCGATGACCGTGGCAAAAGCAAACAGCAGTAGGCTGACCATCAGGACAAATCGGCTGAGGGAAGGTGTAAATGGTAAGCCAGATACAAAGGCGGTATTGGTGATAGTGACACCGTCCCCGCCCTGCTGCCATGCGCCGGTCACCACAATCGCCAGACCGGTCAGCGTACACAGTACAATAGTATCAATAAACGTACCAGTCATGGAGGCCAACCCCTGCCGGCTAGGCCGGACGCCCCGGACCATACCGGCGGCAATGGCCGCCGTGCCCATACCTGCCTCGTTGGTAAAAAGGCCCCGCGCAATCCCCTGCCGCATGGCGATAAACAGAGAGCCCACCGCACCGCCGGTGACTGCTTTGGGAGCCCATGCGCCGCTCAGGACCTGTCCCACCGCCATGGGCAGCGCTTTCCAGTTCCAGAGAAGCAGTGCTCCGGTCAACAGAATATAGCCGATGGCCATAATGGGTACCAGAGTTTCCGCCACGGTACCAATCCGTTCCGCACCGCCCAACAGCACCGCCGCTGTGGCCACGGTCACTACCACCCCGGCCAGAACGACAGCCGGCGGCCGGTAGGCTCCAAACAGCCACAGCCCCCAGGTCCCCTGAAAATCCGGTGAAAAAAACCGTGCCACGGCGGCGCTGATGCCGTGGACCTGGGCCACCGTACCGATACCGAACGCCCCGGCGAACACCGCACAGACGGCATAGCAAATCGCCATCACCCGGCCCTTTCGTCCCAAACCCTGCTCCATGTAAATACAGGGCCCGCCGCCTTGGGGACCGGAATACCGTACAGCCAGAAGTCCTTCGGCGTACTGTGTCGCCATTCCCAGGAAACCCGCCAGCAGCATCCAAAACAATGCGCCGGGGCCACCAATGGAAATCGCCGACGCTACACCAATGATGTTCCCGGTACCGATGGTGGCGGCCAGCGCTGTGCACAGGGCCCGAAATGGTGTGGCGTCCTCCCCTTCCGCCTGCGGACCGAAGGCTGTTTTCAGTCCGGTTTTCAGTCCCCGCAGCTGAATGAAGCGGAGCCGGATGGTAAATAGAATGCCTACGGTCAGAATCAGTCCCATCATGGGCCAGCCCCAAACCCACGTGCAGAGCGTTGTAAGCCATGCCTTCATTTTCGCTGCCTCCTTTGTCTGTCGATATTGTACAGTATGTATTTTCAGGGGCAGTTAGAAATATTTTTTCTTGACAAGCGAAATTTTCCATAGTATAATAACCGAGCAATTAAGAGTTGCTGGTATAGCTCAGTCGGTAGAGCAGCTGATTCGTAATCAGCAGGTCGTGTGTTCGAGTCACATTACCAGCTCCAAAAGGACATCGCTTCGGCGATGTCCTTTTGCTTTATATTAATGAAACAAAGCCACCGGAGCTCATTGGAAACTCCGGTGGCCTGTCTTATTCCTTTGTCAGCGCCTGGGCGGCGGGCTCGATAGCCGTCAGATCGACCTGCTCGATGCAGCCCATATCGGCCATCTGTGCCACCGTAGGATCGATGGGCAGCCGGGCTAGAATGGGAATGTTATACTGCTGCGACATGGCATCCAGATGGCTCTTGCCGAAGACCTTCGTCTTCTTGCCGCAGTCAGGGCACTGATAGTAGCTGTAGTTCTCCACAAAGCCCAGAACCGGGATTTCCATCATGCGGGCCATATTGACCGCCTTGGCCACAATCATGGACACCAGGTCCTGCGGCGTTGCCACCACAATGATGCCGTCGATGGGCAGGGACTGGAACACCGTCAGAGGCACGTCGCCCGTTCCGGGCGGCATGTCCACAAACAGATAATCCACGTCACCCCAGATCACATCGGTCCAGAACTGCTTGACCGCACCAGCCAAAACGGGACCACGCCACAGAACCGGAGCTGTTTCATCGTCCAGCAACAGATTGATAGACATCACCTGGATGCCCTCCTTGCTGATGGCGGGGACGATACCGGCTTCCGTGGCTTCCCGGCACTCATTGACGCCGAACGCCTTTGGAATGGACGGACCGGTAATATCGGCGTCGAGAATAGCCGTGCTATGACCCTGTTTTGCCATGGCGCAAGCCAGCATGGAGGTGACAGTGGATTTGCCCACGCCGCCCTTACCGGACACAACAGCAATCACTTTCTTGACATGGGAACCAGGATTGGCCGGGGTCAGCAAGCTCTCCTTGGTACGGCTGCCGCAGTCGGAACTGCTGCAGGATGAGCAGTTGCCGGAACATGCTTCACTCATATTGATGCGCTCCTTCTACGCCCGAAGGCGTTGTAATACTATAATCTCATAAAAATCCTGAATTTTTATGAGACAGGCATTGCCTTGCGGCGTTGCCCTTTTGCGGTAAAGTCTTATAAGTTCTTGACGCGCCCGCGGTGTTATAAAACACTATGAAAGCGGTTTTCAAGAACGAATATAAATTCCTTTTTGATTGTAGTCCCTGCGGCGGAGAAAGTCAAGGCGGCATATGCCATTTTCACACATTTTAGACTGGGGCATACACTGATCATGAAGGCGCTTGCCTATCAAAATCCCATTAGGAGGTATCCCCTATGTCTGAGAAATGCCAGGTGGGTGCAGTCAACGACCTGGGCGGCATCCGCGAGGCCGTTTGCATCCACACCAAAAAAATCTGTGACTCCTGCATCGACAAGGACTGCATTGAGGATCTGCGGGTGTTCCTGACCCAGGATTCCCAGGCCATTCTGGAGCAGGCCACCAACGTAAAAGCCCGCAGCGCCGAGCTGCTGTACGTCTCCCTCGATGTGGAGCCCGCCCAGTTCAACACGGGGCACTATACGGTGGACATTACTTATTATTACCGCATTCTGGTGGACGCCATCGTCTGCGGCACCCGTCCCTGCACCATCTGCGGTCTGTCCGTGTTCTCCAAGCGGGTCATTCTCTGCGGCGGCGAGGGCAGCGCCCGGACCTTCAGCAGCAAGGCCGTCATGGACGGCTTTGACCGTCAGCGCCTCATGCAGACCGCAACGCCCGACGCCCTGGTGGAGGTCATCGACCCCATGATTCTCGCCAGCAAGGTAGTGGATGTCTGCAACTGCCGCTGCAACGACAACACCTGCCTGGAGCTGCCCGGCTTCATCTGTGGCTGCTTCGACGGTGAGCTGGTCCTCAACGGCGAGAGCCGCCGCCTGTACGTCACCATCGGTCAGTTCTCCATCATCCGCATGGAGCGCGACACCCAGCTGCGGATTCCCAGCTACAGCTACTGCATCCCCACCAAGGACTGCGCTGCCACCGGTTCCAATACCGATGAAAGCCCCTGCGACATGTTCAGCAAGATCAAGTTCCCCGTCTCTTCCTTCTTCCCCGCCTGCGGCGACAGCGAGTGTGCCGCCCTGGCCGGCGTCAACGACGACTGCGGCTGCGGCAACAACAATAACTCCAATTCCAATAACAACTGCGGCTGCCGTATCGTTCGCTGAGCAGCCACACGATCAATGGGGCATCCCGGCGCAATACCGGGGTGCCCCGTTTCCTCACTTGAAACAAACTGTTTGATTACAGCGAAAGCCGATTTGTTACGCCCATAGCATCCAATTCCTCCGAATCATGGGTCACCAGCAACACCGTTCGTCCGGCGCAACGTGTCAGCGTATCCGTCAGTACCACCTGTTTCGTGGCAGCATCCAATCCCCGGAATGGCTCGTCCAGCAACAGCAGATCGTATTCTGCCAGCAGCGCCCGCAAAATGGCAACCCGCCGTTTTTGTCCGCCGGACAACTCCCGAACCGGCTGACGGCTACTGTCCCCCAGTCCCACTGCCTTTAAAGATGCTTCTACGGTTTCCAATGTCAGTACCGGTGTCACCAGTCGGATATTGGCCACTGCGTTGAGGTTTTCACACAGCCGGTCCTCCTGGAAGACGGCACTGACCCGCAGGCCGTCCAATCCTGTAATTTTCCCTTGCTGAGGCCGGTCCAGCCCCATGAGAATCCGCAGCAGCGTCGTTTTGCCGGAGCCGGACGGGGCCATCAGCCCTGTGATGGTTCCGGCCTGCAATCTGGCGGAAAAGCCGTGGAGAACCTCCTTTTCTCCAAAGGAGCGGTACACCTCCCGGATGATGATATCCTCCATAGCTCACATCCTTTCCAGTCCCCGGAACAGCAAACGCAGCAGCGTCTGGAACAGCCGTTCACAGCTCACACTCAGCAGCACAATCACTACGGTCCAGGCGAACAGGTCCCGTGTATCCAGATAGACCTTGGCTTGATACAGCTGCGCACCAATGGACCCGTCGGGCATTCCGATGACCTCCGCGGCCATGCCGGATTTCCAGGCCAGGCCCACAGCAGTGGCACATGCGGACTGGAAATACGGCGCCACCTGGGGCGCGTAAATATACCGCAGCCGTCGCCCTGTCGGAACTGCAAACACCTGGGCCATCTCCAGCAGCTGCCGGTCCGCTGCCCGAATACCGGCGGCCGTACTGCCGTAAACCACCGGCAATACAATGAGAAAGGAAATCAGCACCGCCAAGGATTGGGCGGAAAAGAGAATCAGGACCAGAATAATAAAAGATGCAACGGGAATGGATTTCACTGTTAGCAGCAGCGGCGCCAGCAGTTCCTCCACCCGACGATATCGGACAGCCAGAGCCGCCAAGCCGGCGCCTGCCGCTGCGCCTAGCAGGAACCCGGCGGCAATACGTCCGGTGGAACACAGAACCGCCCCATAAAAAGCCGATACCGTCAACAATTCCCCCACCCGGAGCAGGACCTCCCAGGGCGACACCAGAAAAATTCGCTGGTGAATGGCCATGGCCGCCGCCTGCCATACCAGGAGCCAGAAAACCACAGCCCACAGGCGCAGGGTTCCCCGCTTCTTCCCTGCCATCAGCCGAGGAAATAGAAATCGTCAGCAGGCATCGCGCCGCCGATGGATTTGGGATTCTGCTCCAGCAGTACAGTCAGATAACCCGACAGCTTTTCCTGCAATTCCTGTCCGCGAATCAGGGTGATATTGCAGGCAGGAATGGCCTGCACTGCCACCTGGGCCGGTACGATATCATACTGTCCCACCAGCTGGGCGGCGTCCTCCACATTGTTGTTGACGTAGTCCACGGAGGCCTGATAGTGCTCCAGGAATTCCGTCACCGCGTCGGGATGGGACTCCACAAACTCCCGGCGGCCAATGAGTACACCGGTAATCATGGAAGAGGGCGTCTCACTGTCCGCTTGCAGGCGGTCCCATTCCTCCGTCAGGTCCAGAGCCACACGAATTTGATCACTCTGCATCTGTGCAGTGGTGACAAAGGGCTGAGGCAGCATGGCAACGGCGTTCTCCTGGGCCAGCAGAGCCGCCAGACACTCGCTGTGCTCACTCTTCCACTCGATGGTCACATCGGTAGTGGGGTCAATGCCGTTCTGTTCCAGGACATAGTTGAGGGCATATTCCGGCGTGTTGTCCTTGCCGCTGGCATAGATGGTCTTGCCCCGCAGGTCCTCGACACTGGAAATGGTATCACCACTCTCCACCATATAGAGAACGCCCAGCGTATTGATGGCCAGCACCTCCACGCCGCCGTCCATATTATTGTAGAGAACCGACGCCAGATTGGCGGGCACCGCCGCCAGGTCCACCTCACCTTTGGCCAGCAGCGGCGTCACCAAATCCGCCGAAGCCTCAATGGAAAACGTATAGTCGCAGCCCTCCAGTTCGCCCTTGTCGGATGCGTCCATCATCTGGACCATACCCATGGCCGTGGGGCCTTTCAGTGCAGCGACACGAATGGGCACCGAATCGGTTTCCGCTGGTTCTTCCGGCGTCTCCGGTTCCTCCGGCGTTTCCTCGGTCTCCGGCTCTGTTGTTGTAGTCTGCTCCTGTTCCGGCGCTTCCGGCATCTCTGCCGCCGGTTGGCTGCAGCCGGTCAGCATGGTCACTGCCATGGACAAGGCGCAAAACAGGGAAACTAATTTTTTCATCATATGGCGTTCTTCCTTTCTAAAGCCAATTGGCTTCCATAGTGGTATTGTACTCCCTGGCTGGTGGTTTGTAAATATCTGCTGTTGGACTGCGCCTTTGGTGATTTTATCACGGAAGCGCCGACGCATATCTGGTATACTGTGGTCAAAGATAAGAAAACACCGTCATACAGGACGGCAAAACTGCAAGGAGGAACGATTTATGTCTGTACTGCACATTACAAAGGATACGTTCGAAAAGGAAGTCATGGCTTCTACGAAGCCGGTTCTGGTGGATTTCTGGGCCACCTGGTGCGGCCCCTGCCGCATGGTGGGCCCCATTCTCGATGAAATCGCCGCCGAGCGCAGCGACATCAAGGTCTGCAAGATCAATGTGGATGAGGAGCCGGAGCTGGCTGCCCGCTTCCAGATCATGACCATCCCCACCCTGATGGTCATCAAAAACGGCGCCATCGTACACCAGTCTGCCGGCGCCCGGCCCAAGCAGCAGATTCTGGACCTGCTGTAAAACTGGATACCCATGTTCCGGCTGCGGCCTTTACCCGCAGTCAGAACATTTTAAAACGCGGTTCTCAGCCACTGGCTGGGAACCGCGTTTTGTACCGTTATGATTGGATATTTTCTGCGAACCGCTGCAAAATCGCGGCAACCTGCGCACGAGTGGCGGAACCGCCGGGAGACAATCTCTGATCTCCCACACCGGAAATCAGGCCCCGGTCCACAGCCCAGCCCATTGCCTGGACCGCATAGCCGGATACCGCCGACGCATCGCGGAAGCCGTCCAGCGAACTGCTGCCGCCGTCTCCGGCCACCCCTGCATGGTTGGCATACCGATACAGTATGGTGGCCATCTGCTCCCGGGTCACCGGCACATTGGGGGCAAAGCGGCTGTCACTGACGCCCTGGACAATACCATTGGCCGCGGCCCAGGCCACGGCCTGGGTATACCAGGCGTCGGCCGGGACGTCGGCAAAGTTGGCAGCCCCTGCATTAGGCGCTCCCGCCATCCGGTGAAGCACTGTCACCAGCATGGCACGGCTCATGGACACATTGGGACCGAATTCTGTCTCGCTGATGCCCAGGAAGAGGCCGTTGGACACGGCGTAGTTCACCGCTTCAGCATACCAGTCGTTGGGCCCCACATCGCTAAAGGTGTGTACCGGTGTCGGATTTTCTTCCGGTGTCTCTTCCATCTCCTCTTCCCGCTCAAAGGTCACCACCACGGTATCTGTAGCCTTGAGACCCGTCAATCGGTTGGTCACCGCCACTTCCCTGCCGTTCACCAGGATTTTGGCAATGCGATATCCCTCGTCCGGCGTGATGGTAACGGTGCCATCGCTGGCAGCGTGGACCTTGCCGCCGCTGCCGTTGACAGAAACCGCCGGCGTCCGGTCCTCTGTCGTGGATGAAGATCCACCGGACGAAGAACCACTGGAAGAAGAACCGCCGGAGGAAGTTTGCGTTACAGACAGCGTAACCGTTTCATATTGGGTGCCATTCAGGAACCGGTCCAGCACCGTAGCCGTAGGCACGCCGGTCACCTGAGTTCCGGCGGCCACCGTCAGCATCCCCAGGTCCAGCGTCCCGTCAGCCGCCGTTAACGGCGTCCGCGAGGCGACGTACAGTGTAACGGTCCCTGCCGCACTATCCACAGTCACGGCATACGTATCACCCTTGCCCTGGAATTGCACTGCCTGTGGACTGGTAATGTCCATAGTGACCTCGGCCGCATACCGGTCGGTTTCCACGTCCCGCAGCTCCACAGCCGCCGTCGTCCCCTGCTTGTCAAAGGATAGGGAAAGCTCCGCGGCCAAAACATTGGCCGACAGCATGGCGCCCAGGGTCAGCGCACAGATTCCCCGTTTGATCCAACGATTCATTGCGTCCTCCATTTCTACCATTGCGTTACTGCTCCAATACGATACCGGGCATGGAATCGTAGCGGGGCACACTGATGGACAGCGTGTCGCTGGTCATACGCGGATTATCGCCGTCCACTGTCTCAGCACGCCACATCTGGGCCTGCAATGCAATCATCACCGAATTTCCAGCGGCGTGATTGTCGCCATGGTCCTCATTGACCTGCCGGAATGCTTCCTGATTCTCCGGAATGAAGAGGAAAAATCCATCGCTGATGGTGCTGACCTGTCCGTCTTCCGGAATTTCCGCAAAGAGCAGCGTCTCACCGGACAGGGTCTGTTTGGTAACCACCGGCGCTTCCGGGGAGCCGGGCTTCATGGTCTGCATCTGCGCCGCCACACGGACGCTGTTATACAGCGGATCGCCGCGATAGCTGCCGGTAACTACCACCGTTCCGGCTGGAATGGTCTCTGTCTGGCCGCCGTCAATGGCATAGGTGTAATCCCGCTCCAGAACGCCGATGGAAGCGCCCTCCGTAAAGGCGATATTATCGCCGGGATAGCTGAGCAGATGGATATCCGATAAGACTACATACTCCGGGATACCGGTGATTACCACCTGGACAGCGTCATACATCCAGATGCGGGTATCCGACGTCTCTACGCCGGGCTTGTTGAAGTATGCCAGGAATGTCTCGCCACTCTGATTCTCATTGTCAGTGAAGGAGCCGCTCTTGGCTACCGTTTCCTGACCGCTTTCACCGGTGATAGTCACGGTGTAGACACCATCAGCGGGAATTTGTACGCCGGTGATCTTCCAGCCAGCGGTGGTTAGCAGTTGCTCCTCCTTGGCGGTAATCACAATGTCGCCATTCTCCTGGCGGGTGATCGTATAGCGGTCGGCGTCAATCGTCTGGTCATAGGAAATACGAACCTGATTGGATTCCGCCGTTGCCGCTTCATAGCCCAGCTTGTCAATGACCCGTACCGTGTAGGTAAACGCCATGTTGTTGGCAGCGCCCACCGTATCTGTATAGATCTGTGTCTCGCTGCCGTTGCCCATGAGGAAGCCCAAAGGGGTGCCGTTGCGCAAAATCTCATAGCCCTGGACCCGGTCGGCGTCACCGGACACGGTAATGGTCAGCTGCGTCTGTTTCTCGCCCTCAACAGCGGCGGTCACCGCAGCCGTCAGCTCGGCCTGCCGTTCCCCATTGAGACGGTCCCGGCGGGACTGGTCGTTGAGGTACCAGATATCGCGAGTTTCTTGGGCATACTCTGCCAAAGTCGTTTTTGTCTGCTGGCTGAGCTCCATACCCCAACGGGTGAAGAACTCCGTCAAATCCTTACCGGTGATCTCTGCGGCAATCAATGCAATCCGGTCATCCTTGTTGGCGGCATCGCTGTAGGCTCCGGCCTTCCACTTGGTAAAGAACGCATTGTAGAAGTCCAACGCACCCGCACCGTCCAGGGGATTTCCTGCTTCATCATAGGCCAAATGCAGCTGCCAATACATGCCCAACTGGGTAAAGACGTCACCGGCCTGTCCCGGCTTGCCCAGGGCAACTTTATCGAAAATCGCTGCGTACATGCCCTCCAACCGGGATGGTCCCGTCATATCGCCGGTGTCCGCCGTCTGAGCCACCAGGGAATAGATGTTGTTGGTGATCTCCGCATACCCGATTTTGTCCATGTTGTGTCCAATCTCATGGGCAATGCCCCAGCCATATAGGCCGTTGACGTCGTCGGCATCGATACCGCCACCGGAGCCACTCTGGCCCAGAGGATAGCCGGTAACCATGGAACGGGTCTCTGTATAGTCGATGCCCACATAGCTGCCGGCGGCAAACATAAACGCACCGGAGAACATCCGGGAGAGCCGAATGTTCTGATGGGTTTCCATGGGATAACGGTAGTCCGCGAACACCGCATCACTGGAAATCACGCCCTGGGTCTTGTTGGCCAGGAACAGCAGCTGCTCCCAGGCACAGATGGCATCGTACAGTTTTTGGGTCATTTCCTCTGTAGAGGCCTGCGCACCGCCCAAACCGGTCAGGACCTGATCCGCAGGCAGCGACAGCAAAACACTGGGAGCAGCAATCTCCGTTGCATTGCGGATATTGGTTCTGCGGCTGCTGTCGTTGGGGAACGTCAGCCCAGACACATAGGCCCGCAGTGTTTCTACATAGGCGGCAATCTGAGCCTTGCGTTCCTCGGCGCTTCTGCCGTACCACTGGTCCGGTGTGATATCCAGCAGCGGAATCTCGGTTACCACAGTCTTCTGTGCAGAGATATCTCGGATTTGGAGCTTGATCGCATCGGCGTGGTTTCCGCTGTACTCCAAATACAGGGAACCGCCGCGCTCACCGGAACCGCTGTTGCCGATGGGATTCAAATAAATTTGATTGCGTCCGTTATGAAGCGTATACCGCTTGGCTTCGGTTCCCGCCTCCGAATACTGCTGCCATTGGACCAGTGTCGCCGTCTCACCGTCGCCCAGGCCCTCCACATAGAAGGAAACCGACTGATTGGACAGGGCGGTAATGCCCAAAGGCTGCAACGCTGAAGCCGTCTGACCATACTGCTGATCGGCGGCGGCGCTGCGGGATGTAAAGCCACTGCGGACCACCAGTTCTTCCCCGTTCAGCAGCTGCCGGGCATTCTCCAGCTGATCCAGCAGAACAGACCGTTCCACATAGTAAGCGTCTGCATTTTCCGCTTTGGTACGCAGGGCCGCAATGCGCTCAGCATCCACGCCCTGGGCCAGGGCCGTGTGGCTGTCGTTGGCAAACAGCGATTCAATTTCATCGGCCAGTCCGTCATACTCATAAAATGCAATCTCCGACAGGCTCATATTGCCGGCGCCGTCCCATTGCTTAGGCTGCACCGACAGGGATGTAACAGTCGTGCGGGGGAATTTGACAATAAAGTATTCATTGTCCTTGGCTGCCTCATAGGAGACCTGTGACGCGGGCACTTCTTCCCCATTGACCCAGATGGTAAAGGCTTTGAAGAAATCCCGATACCGTCTGCCGTCGTTATTCTGCACATCCGGGCCCAAATCAGGAACATAGATCAAGTAATCCATCTCATAAGCCTGGTCGAACTGGAAGGTAAACTTCTTGTCTTTCCACCAGGTTTCCGCAATCCAACTGGTACGGTAGTCCCCGTCGTAAACCGAGCCGGGAAGCTGCCCCTTACTGACATTGGCAGCCGTATTGGAAACCGGATAGGAAGCCGACGCGATAATACTGTTTTCCAGCCGGTTGACCGTGGGCAAATCCGGGGCTTCTATCTGCTCCAGCTTGGGCGTTCCAATCGCTGTCAGAGAAACCGGCCCGTTGCCTTTGCCATTGACGCCGAACACCTGGACCTCATAGGTCACATCGTTTTCCAGACCGGTGATAACGGCGGAACTCTGATATTGACCACTCAAAACCGTAAATGTGTCTTCACCCTGGACACGGTACTGGACCCGGCTGTACTGGGTGTCCTTACCGGGTTTCCAGGTGACTGTCAGCAGCGTATCCCCTGCCGTCACTGTCACATTGTCGGGCTTGTCGGGAACACTGCCGGGCTGCGGTACCGCCCGGACTACCTCCGATTTGCCGCCCTCCCAGGTCTGGCCGCCGGCAGCAGACACCGGCGCTACAGCAAAATAATATGTTTTCAGATTCTCCAACCCGGTGACGGTGCAGCTGGTACGGTCTGTCTCCAGAACATTATTCATCTGGGACTCGCTGGTGCCGTAATACACCTTATAACCGGTGATATTGGGGAACATGTCCCAAGTGAGCCGGACTTCCTTTGTACCGGCCACAGCCTGAACATTCTGCACCTGGGTATTTTCCGCTGCGGGGTTTTCTGGGAGAATATCTTGCAGGAACTTGATCTGCTCCACCACAATTTCCCGGTTATCGGTTACCACCACGCGGATGGTGATTTTTTTCACCGGCACCCGCTGACCCAGAGAAATGGTGACCACTTTGCGGCCGTCATCCCTGGTTTGCAGAACGTAGACACCTTCAGGCGCCCGTTCATCAAAGGGTACCACAATGGTCTGATCGTCAATGGTAACGGCTTCCACAACGCCCTTTTCCACGGGGTTGCCTGTGGAGCTGACAATCTCCACCTGCTCCATTTCCAAGCCGGATTCGGCATGTTCTGCCGTCAATTGAATGGGCAGTGCAATCTCCGCAGCTCCTTCCGGAGCAGAAAGCTGCACCAGTTGGCCATCATCCGTAAGCATAGAGGCAGCGCTGCCGGACACGATTTGTCCCGTAAGCGCCTGTTCCAGCGCTGCGACATCGACCACTTTGGACAAGATGGCGCTGGTTTGATAAGACTTTGCCTGCCCCTCAGCACCAGCCGCCATGGTCACCGTGGCTAGGTCATAGATATCCACCTGTCCATCGCCGTTGAGGTCTGCCCGGGTTTCCTCCGTATCCAGCCCAGACTTCACCAGTTCCACGTCGGCGCTGTCCACGCGGCCATCGCTGTTGATATCACCCTGAGTAAAGGTGGCATCGCCGGTGCCCAAAATCAATCCCTGGGAGTAATTAGACAGAGACAGGACCTCGCTGGTATACGGCCGAAAGCCATCGGCCGTAAATTGCAGACGGTATTGATTCTCTCCCGCTTCCGCCGACAAACCAGAAATGGACAGGTCGATATACGCCAGCCGCTGCTCCTCTGTCCGCCAAGTGACCGAACCGTCAGCGGTACTGCCATCGGTAAACGTCAACTCTGCTCCATCTTTGCTAAGACTGCCCTCCGCAATGGCCGCCGTCCCACGATATAGGGTGACTATTCCCCCACTCTGCGCCATCTTATCCGGCGTGATGGGGTAATCCATCCGGATGGTTGCCTGGATTGTGCCGGTGACACCGGCGGCGACCGCCGCAGTCCTCGCTGGGTCTGTGGCGCGATCCGCTGCCGCCGCGCTGGGAAGGCCGCCCAAAAGGCTGAGACCCATGGAAGCCGCGAGCACACCTGACAACGTTCTATGATACCATTTCATTTGTCTTGTGTTCCTTTCTTTTGATTCTAACCGGATACACCTGTTGGATGTTTGTCAAAACCATTCAGTTTGAAAACGGTTACAGCATGTGCGGCATATTGTAACATAATTTCTAGTATTTGTATAGGTTTTTATTTTTCTTTTGAAACAATGTCAAAAATTATTATAAATCGAACAACAATAAAGCTATATAAGCCGATATTTCCATCATTATGTCAATAAATTATTGTGAAATACTTCTTGTTCAAACGTGGCGGATGATGGTGCTCATTCGATCCATGCACATACCTCCTGTCTGGTTGCAACAAAACAAAAAATGCGTGCAGTCTTATAGCATCCAACTATAGACTACACGCACAAACGGCTGAAAGCACATCTACCGTGTTTATTCTGTTTGCCTTGCATGATAGCAAACTATGTTTCGATTTGCGAAGGCCGCAGCACAAAAACCGTACTGTTTACCAAATCATGCCGCTGCATTTTCAATGCCATTCCGTAGATTTGCCATAGTTCTACCTCTGAACCGGCCAATCCCCGCAGGGATTGGCCGGACGATTATAGGAACTCAGTCTGTGAGCAGATACTGCATCACAATCACGGCGGCCTCCGCACGGGTCACAGAACGCTTGGCATTCTGCAAGCTGTCGTCGCTGGAGAGAATACCGCTCTGGATTGCCCAGGCCATGGCTTCCGTTGCCCAGCTGCTGACGGTATCCGTCTGAACCGCCTCCACGGCAGAGCCGGTGACTGCCGGGCTTCCGGAATACCGATACAACAGGACGGCCAGCTGCTCCAATGTCAGGTCCTCCGACATCGCGTGTCCATCAGAGATTCCCTGTTCCACAGCCCAGCGACACCCAGCTTCCTGCCAGGTGGCTCCTCCGCTGGTATCCACACCGTCCAGACGGGCCAGCACCGTAACCATCATGGCACGGCTCATATGGGCAGTAGGAGCAAAGGTGGTTTCACCGGTACCGTTGAACAGTTCCCGGCTGGAAGTAAAATCAATGGCTTCCACGCCCCAAGTATCGCCGGACACGTCCACAAAATCCTTGCTGTTGTCCAGAATCATAACCGTATCGCCATTTTGCAGCTCCACCAAAATTCCGGTTTCTGTCCTGACAAGGGAACGAAGTACCATCTCAGTGCCGTCCGCCCGTATCAGAATGGCCACAGTTCCGGCGGATATCTGCTCCACCGGAATTTCCAGCTGAATTGTGGTGTTGTCCGGCAGATGGGCGGTTACCGTCGGCGCCGTGGCTTGATCGGCTGTCACCGGAAGAACTGGTATGGGCAATCCAGTAAGAACTCCTCCCGTCTCCTGTATCATTGAAACGGATGGCGTGACATGGACCTCGATTTGGCCGTTGGGATGGAAATACACCACCACAATACTGCCATCCGGCAGTTTGGTGGTCTCCGTTCTGGAACCGTCTGGGCCGGTGACGATTACGGTAATGCTGCCATCGGGGTTCACAATGGTTTCCGTATTTCCATTGGACGCTGTACCGCCGCCGCTGGAACCGCCGGAAGACCCGCCATCGCCGGAGCCGCCCTCAGAAGACGCCGTGGGAATTGCCGTCGTCATGCCGGGAGCGCTGTTGCCGATTGCGTTGGATGCCGTCACCTGGAACGTGTATGTGGTACCATTGGTCAATCCGGTGACCGTATAGCTGTCGGTCAGGCCATCCAGTTCCACTGCATCCACCGTTGCGTCACCGTTCCGGATGGTCAGAAGATACCCGGTTATGGTGCTACCGCCGTCATGGGCTACCGTCCAATGGACGGTAACCTGCCCATCGCTAGCAGCAGCCGTAACCGTTGGCGTATCGGGCACTGTGGCGGGAATTGCAATCCCGGCATCCGCGGCGATTTCTCCGGTATAGTTGCCTTTACCAACGGCTTTGGCAGAAATTGTGGTACCTTTGTCCCCATCTCGGATGGTGTATACGGTACCAGCCGCACCGGAAATCACAGCGCCGTCCCGCAGCCAGACCAGATCATAGCCGCCCGTTTCCAGCCCCACAGCCGTAGCTGTAATGGTATCCCCCTGCCGGGACAGGGTCAGCGTTCCGCTCAGCGGTTTGGGCAGAATGGTCAAGGTAGTGGTCCGGGTACCGTAATAGTCCGCATTTTCCACCATCACCGTCAACGTATATTGCCCTGCATCCACCGGCAAAGTTTCGCTGCCGCTGCATGTATATGTATAGGTGACACCCTTGTATTCTGGTTTCGGAGCCACAGAGGCGACGGGCGTATACGCCGTACCATACGGTACCGTAATGGCTGCAAAGGTGATATCCTCCTCCGGTATCACCTGTTTGGCGGTGATGGTTATCTGGATGGTTGGCAGGTCCGTCTCCACCGTGGCCCATGGGGGAAGACTGTCCTCTGCCAGAGTCAGGGTAGCCGTCCACTCCTGCCCATCCTCCAGGCTGTTGACCAGCGCCCGCAGCTGCTCCAGCGTCATGTCCCAGACGGCTTGGACCTCCTGCGCCGACACCTCATTGTCATAGGTCAGCCGCACCGTGGCGGGAATCCCCAAATCCGCCAGGGTACCAGCCTCCATGACCTGCATTCTGGTGACAGTCAGCATTTGGGGAAGTTCGCCATCTGCCAACCCGATTTCCACCAACTGCACCGGCGTTACGGTCACTGTAGCGGTTACCGTCGGGCAGTTTGCAAAATTAGGGTTGGCTTCCAGCGTGCCGACGTAGGTATACGTACCGCCTTTGGCGTTATACGCTTCCGCTGCAGGCGCCCAATGGATTGCCGCCGTGGTTGCCGCTGTTCCTGCGCCGGTAATTTCTACCGTTTCCGGCAAATTCAGCACCGCCCGCAGCCCTTCTAGGGTATTGCTCGGATCGTTGGCCTGAATAACAGCCGTGGGAACAGCGGTAAGTATCGAAACCGATGCCGGTGTCACCGTCAATGTGCCGTCGGTTACCGTCACCGTGTAGTTATCTGCCGTGGCAGTACCGGTAATCGGATAGTCACCCACTTCGGAATGAGCCGAAGCAGTTGTTTGCAGCAGCACCGACAGATCGCTGGGTTGGTCTCCCGCAACGAGAGCCCCATCTGGAACTGTAAACGTCAGCACAGGCAACGGGGCGCCATACGTCTTTGTCTGAGAGTCCGCTGCAACGGTAATGGCTTTTTTGTCAACCGTAATGTTGTACAATTTCTCCACTTGGATATTCTGGTATTCTCCGTCCGTGGTTACGGTGAACACCACGGTTACTTGCCTTGTACCGGCAGCCTGTATGCCATCCGCATCTCCAAAAGCAAATACGCCTTCCAGCGGTTGGTCCCCGGCCATCGCTGTGCCGCCGGTGGGAAGCGCTGTCAATTCGCTGTTTTTCTGGCCATAGGTCAAGCCCTTGCCAGCCATAGCGGCATCCACTGCCGCCCAGTCCACTTCCAGATCTGTCATGGAAACGGTGACCGATTTGCTCCATTGATCAATGGTCGCCGTGATGGTCACTTTGGCGTCTTTAGAAGCGCCATTCTCCACCGTCAATATACCGTCGGAGAACCGTACATGACTGTCCGTACTCTCCGATACACTCCATACTGGTGTGCCGGGCAGTTGGGAGCCATACGAATCATACAGCGCCGCATGATAGGTATATTGTTTCTCTGCTTCACCAGCAGCGGGAAGCACAACGGTATCGGTATCACCCAGGCGAATGCCGTTTCGCTCCATAACCAAACTCGCACCTGTCTGGGAATCACCGTTGGTAATCGTCACTGTTTTGGTTCCCGTCACCGACCCGCAGGAAGCTGTGACCAGGAAAACAGCCGGCTCCCCTGTAGGTACAGCCGCGGCGGCATCCTTGTTCACAGAGATGACGCCATTGGCAATGGTAACGCCCTGAACTGCGGAGCCGTCCTTTTCAATAAACCAGCTCAGTTCGGGTGACTGCATCACTTCGCCGTATTGGTTTGTTACCACGGCGGAAATGGCAGATGATTGGACAACGTCCTCCCCGGTCGGAATTTGTAGCACAATTTCACGGTCGGACAGCTCAATTTTTTCCGCCCGTTCCTCCTCATGAACCACGGTAAATTCGTCCGAGGCAGTATTCTCCAGCGATTGGGCAGCGGTTACCGTATATTTGCCATCTTTGGCGGTACCTTGGATGGTAATCACGCCGGTTGCTGCATCAATGGATACATCGGCAGCCTTTGCACCGGAAATAAACCAGGTAACAGAATCGGTAATATCGGCACCGTCCTGATCCCAGGCTTTTGCCGTCACCGTCTGGGCTTCTGCATGGATTCCCGCCACCGTTACCATATCTGCCGACAGCTCTACCGACGCCAGCAGAGCGGTATCCGGCATGGTAACGGCAATGTCTATCGAGTTACTGGTAATCCCATCGGCCGAGGCTGTAACATGGATTATGCCGGGCTGTGCATCCTTCGTGACCGTAATGGTACCATCACCATTATAAAGAACGCCCGCCGGCGCTTCCGCAGGCTCATACGTCCAATTCACACTGGGTGCCGCCATGGGGTCTCCCTCTGTGTCCACAGCGGTAATCTCCGGCGCTGTACTCGTCTGCGGCTCTGCCCCAATGGTCACATCGGGTACATCGCCTAATGTCAAGCTGCCCAACTGCGGAACTGTGGAGTTGGGATATTGGATCACGGGTACACTCATACCGTTATCCGCTGCGCCATTGGTATATCTGTATTCTCCCGCGCTGGTCTGCACCATGGCAGCGCTGTCTATTTGCAGCAATTCTACTATATCGGCATCGGATGTAGTTTTTATGCTGCCCTTTTTCAGCAATGACTCATCATTTTCACTTATTTTGAAAAACATGACATACAGCAGCTGTTTTCCTGGATTGGCAGATGTGAAAGGCGGCGCATAGCACCCATAGCTAAACGAAACCTGTTCCTCTTCCACATGGATTTCCAAGGGATACGAAAGATATTCCTTGTCATCTGCATACTTTCCGAGAATCTGAAAGCATCCTGCTTCAATCATCGGCAGCGCCTGATTTGCCTGGAAGTCATAAGGCTGCACCACGCGGCTGTCATAGGTAATGGCAATCCGCATGATATTGACCGTCTGGTCTTCCGCACCTGGATCGCAGGAAAAGAACAAACCGTAAACCTCTTTGTCTATAATTCCATATTCTTGCAATTCTTCATCACTCAATTTATGCGCTTCTGCTTGAATACTGGGCGGTTCCGCCGCGGCTGCTGACACACACCAGAGACACAACGTCGCCCAGAGGAGAAAGGCAAGGGAGAGCAATCTCAGAAATGATTTCATAATTTCAGCTCCTCACTTAATTGGTCCAAAAACAAACACTCTTGCCATGCAGGCAATTAGGACTCAGCGATTTTGCTTTTATCCATACTCACGGTCCACGCAAAGATTGAAACCGCCAGCCGCAGGCCGACATTCTTTTGCTGCATTTTACACAGCTGAGTCGGACCGCATAGGACAACATACAAACTGTCCAAAGCCCGGATACCGCCGCATAGGCAGCAATCCCCCTTCGATTCATACAAATCCCCCCTCATCCTCTATTTTTATACGCACCACCTCTTTCTATCTTTCTGGTGCATATACTCACAGTATATGGTATGGAGGCAATATTGCAAGATCTTACTGCACTTTGTACGAAGCATATATGGTCGATAACCGTTTATTTTCCCCCGTAAAATCAATATTCCGTCAAAAGTGATCCCCTTCTTTTATTGGAAAAACAAACCGTTTAACCTTGAATCGCCCGATAATCGTGCAGAAATAATTGTACCTGTTGCATTCCACAAATTTTCAAGGGAGTTATGCAGAATATTTTCGCTCATTTTTGTGCAAACAAGAAAATTTATTTCATCGGTATAAAAATTAACGTTGTACCTATTGACAGGCTCTCCTTTTTTCGATATATTTCAAAAACATTTATATTATAAAATATATGCTTATATTATGATCAAACGGAGTGTTCCATATGGCGACTTATCAACCGAAGCTGGAATCGGTGAATCCAGCCACCGGACAGATCATCGGCCGATTCCTTGGCGCCGATGGCAGTGATGTGGACCGCGCTGTGGCGGCGACTCGAGACGCCTTTGATCACGGTCCGTGGATCTCCACCATTTCTCACAAAGAACGTAGGGTTATTCTGCGGCGACGTCAACCCGGTTATGGGCAATTTCTTCTCCTATGCGGTCCGGGAACCAGTGGGCGTCTGCGGTCAGATCATTCCCTGGAACTACCCCATGGATATGGCGTGCCGCCCGATGTCATCAACAAATACGGCTGTTACGAGTACGCCAGCCCCTTTGGCGGCTGGAAAGAAAGCGGCTGGGGCATGGAGTGCGGCAATCTTTCTCTGGACCTCTACACCAAACGGAAATCCATCTGGTATGCCTATTGACTTCTATGCTGAACGATACTAAAACACACAATTCTTGCAACTCTTACACGTTCCCCACCGACGCTGTACACAGGTAAAGAGCGTTGCAAAAAGGCCAACTCCATGTGTGGAGTTGGCCTTTTTATGTCAACTGATCATGTAGTCTTACCAGTTGGCATACCGCTGTATTTTTGTTATACTATAAAATATAACCTTGTTAAGTCTCTATGAAAGGTTGGTGGTTATTTGAATGGACCTCTGCTACTGATGGGAGTTGTCATCCTGATTTGTATCTTGCTCAATCGATTTTTGGAGAAGATTCCCATTCCTTCCCTGCTAATTTTCATTGTCCTGGGTATGTTTTTCGGTGAAAATGGCGTTCTCAAAATCCCCTTTAATGATTATGCGGCCGTCAATGTCATTTGTTCCATATCATTGATTTTTATTATGTTTTACGGCGGCTTTGGCACCAATCTCCACGCTGCCCGCCCAGTTCTGGCCCCATCAATCCTGTTGTCCACATTAGGCGTTGTGGGAACAGCCGGTACGGTAACCCTATTTGCCCATTGTATATTCGAACTCCCATGGCTGGAATGTTTCCTCATTGGTTCCGTCATATCCTCTACCGATGCTGCATCGGTCTTCAACATTCTCCGCTCCCAAAAACTGGCTCTGAAATACCACACCGACTCCTTATTGGAAATTGAATCCGGTTCCAATGATCCCATGTCCTACATGCTCACCACAATGGCAATCGCCTTGCTGGAGGGGCAGTCTCTATCCATCCCGCTTCTTCTGGCACAGCAGTTGATTTTCGGTATTCTATGCGGTGTGGCCATGGGATGGCTGGCAGTCAAGCTGCTCCACCAGCAGTTGCTTCCCTCCCAGCAGAGCCACACTGTTTTTTTGTTGGCAATCATGGTGTTGGCCTACGCCATTCCCACTGCATGTAACGGCAACGGGTATCTAAGCGTGTACCTGTGTGGAATCTGGATTGGCCACGCCAATCTTCCACAAAAAAAGTATCTGGTCCACTTTTTTGACGTTTTGACCCATGTAGCACAGGTATTGATCTTCTTTCTGCTAGGTCTGCTTGTCACACCGCTGGAACTGCCTGCGGTTCTGCTTCCTGCACTGATTTTGATGTTGTTTCTCACCTTTGTGGCCCGGCCACTGGTCAGCACAGTGCTGTTGGCCCCCTTCCGTCCCAAGGCACAGCAAATCGCTCTGGTATCCTGGGCGGGTCTCCGCGGCGCCGCCTCCATTGTATTTGCTATTGCTGCGGTACTAAGTGGCGTGAAAACAACCTACAACCTTTATAACCTGGTATTCTGTATGGTACTGTTGTCCATATCCATACAGGGTACTTTGTTGCCCCGGGTGGCGAAACGGCTTTCCATGATCGATCCCACAGCAGATATTCGCCGCACCTTCAACGACTATCAGGAGGACAGCGATATTCATTTTATCCAACTGCATATCGCATCGAAACATCCCTGGTGCAACCAGAGCTTGTGTCAGCTACAACTACCGCCAGATCTGCTGGTTGCCATGATTGTCCGGCAGGAGACCCCGCTGATCCCCACCGGTGACACCCAATTGGAACCGGAGGACATTCTCGTTCTGGCCGCCCGTAGTTATGACGGTTCGGAGCAGATTTCTTTATGTGAGTTTGTTGTGGAGGGCAATCACCGCTACGTTAACCGTCCCCTTTCTCAGATTCCCCAAGTCCATACCAATCGCGTTTTGCTCATCAAACGCGGCATTGATACGGTCATCCCCACGGGCAGTACCATGGTCCGCGCCGGTGATATTCTGGTTCTGGCACAGCCCGTCAAACCCTCGTAGACAAAGCAATTGGACAGAAACAGGCAGGTCTGCAAACAATGCAGACCTGCCTGTTATAGCGTTTCTTTGTCTCTTTTGCGCTTTCTCTTATCGCCTTTTACACGTCCTTTGAATGTTTTATCCCTCGGTTGGCTTTCCCCGTCACTTGCTGGGGCGTAATAACATAGACGGCCGTTTGATCGGCTGCCGCACGAATATAATTCAGGCCGTTCTCCAGGTATTCTCCACTGTATTTTTCAATCAACGCCCGCAGACTTTCTTCTTTGTCTTCGGTCGGGTGGATTCTACCGGTAATAATGACGCTTTCATACAGCGTTGTAAATTTGGCAGGCTGTACCGCCGTATCCCCTACCACCACAAAACAAACGTCATTGCAATGGGCAAGATGCTTCAGTTTTTTCCCTGTTTGGGCTGCACAGTGCAGATGGATGACCCCATGTTTCCAGGCATAGCTGAGCGGTACCGCATAGGGTAACCCATCTGGGCCTACCATGGAAAGGATGCCATACTCCCCTTTCCGCAAAATGGCTTCCAATTCCTCACCGAAAATTTCACGGTCCTTTCTCCGCATGATGTGTGCCCCTTCCTTTCAGTATGATGCATTATAATATAGCGTATTCTCTCCTGTTCTGCAATGAGCGGTCCCTATCGCGATAATTTTATTCTGATGTTGCCCATTGACAATAGTCCGAAATCGCACTAAAATATAAATCGTCCGATTTCGTACATGGAGGCGTTATATGAACCAGAAACGATGGAACGAGATTCACCGCATCAACTATCTCATATCTGAGATGGAATCCTATTATCATCACGCTTCGTTAAAACTCGGCATTTCCGACAGTGTTTCCTTGGTTTTGTACACGATTTACGATACCGGCGAAGACTGTCTGCTCAGCGACATCTATAAGAAGACCGGCATCAGCAGGCAGACCATCCACTCTGCCATCCGCGCACTGGAAGCGTCGGGTATGCTGTATTTGGAGCAACACACTGGACGAACCAAAAAAGTTGTGCTGACAGACCAGGGTAAGGACTACATCCAGAAGACCGCTGCAAAAATCTACGCGGCCGAGGTGCAGGCGTTGGATACTTGGACAGACGATGAAGTCGATACCTATCTGCGTCTGCTGGAAAAGTATGCAGATGGTTTCCGCCAGCAGGTCGAATTGCTGTAAAGCAGCATCCGGCCTCTGCCCTTACGGCATTGGTAAACCAATGGTTTGGAGGACATCATGCATATTCAGCTTTCTGATCATTTCAGTTACAAAAAGCTCATTAAATTTACCCTTCCGTCCATTGCCATGATGATTTTCACCTCGATTTATGGCGTGGTCGATGGGTTTTTTGTCTCAAACTTTGCCGGTAAAACACCATTTGCTGCGGTCAATTTAATTATGCCCTTTCTGATGATCGTCGCAACTGTAGGAATGATGTTTGGAACCGGCGGCACCGCTATAGTAGCAAAAGCCTTTGGCGAAGGCAAGTGGGAAAAAGCCAACGCCCTGTTTTCTCTGTTTGTATATACAGCTTTCGGGCTCGGTGTTGTGTTTGCCGTCCTCGGCATTCTTTTCATTCGCCCCATTGCCGCCCGAATGGGCGCCGAAGGTGCGCTGTTGGAAAACTGCGTGGTGTATGCCAGAATTATTCTCACGGTACTGCCATTTTACGTTTTACAGCTGCTGTTTCAGAGTTTCTTTGTCACGGCGGAAAAACCCCATTTGGGTCTGGCGGTGACCATTTCTGCGGGCATCACCAATATGGTTCTGGACGCTGTTCTGGTGATTTTGCTCCCCATGGAATATAAACTGGCCGGTGCTGCTGTAGCCACTGCCATGAGTCAGGTCATTGGCGGATGCTTTCCTCTATTTTATTTTTCTCGCAAAAACACCAGTATTTTGCGGCTTGGCAAAACAACCTGGCAGCGAAAAGCCATTGTCAAAGCCTGCACCAACGGTTCTTCGGAGTTTATGAGCAATGTCTCCATGAGCCTCGTGGGGATGCTTTACAACTTGCAGCTACTTGAATACGCTGGTGAAAACGGTGTCGCTGCCTATGGCGTCATGATGTATGTCAGCATGATCTTTTCCGCGGCGTTCTTTGGATATGCCATTGGGACCGCTCCAATCATCGGCTACCATGATGGGGCAAAAAATTATATGGAATTAAAGGGATTGCTGCGGAAAAGTCTTTGGATGATCGGTTTCTTTGGGCTAGGCATGATTCTATCTGCTGAACTGCTGGCCGTCCCGCTTGCTGATCTTTTTGTGGGCTATGACCCGGAGTTGATGGAACTGACTGTTTCCGGCTTCCGGATTTTTGCATTGTCCTTTGGATTTATGGGCTTTGCTATTTTCGCTTCCGGCTTTTTCACCGCCCTCAACGACGGCGTCACCTCCGCGATTATTTCTTTCCTGCGTACCCTGCTGTTTCAAAGTGCCGCTGTCCTGCTTTTGCCGCGGCTTTGGGGCATCAACGGCGTTTGGATTTCCATTGTGGTGGCGGAGTTTATGGCCGTGGTGCTCGGTATGGCCTTTCTGATTGCCAAACAAAAAATCTATCATTATTAAAGCCGTCCCCCCTGGGCCGGATGGGGATGCAAAGGAGATCATCTCATGGAATGGATACCAATCACTCTGGAAACCTGGAACCGCAAGGAGTATTATGAGCACTTTCTCCATGCGGTTCCCTGTACCTACAGTGTTACATCCACGCTGGACATCACTGCCCTTCGGGAGCGAAAATCGCGCGTCTATCCGGCCATGCTCCATCTGATTGCGCAGGCCGTCAACCGCTACCCGGAATTTCGCACCGCCCTGGACTCCAGCGGGCAGCCCGGCATTTTTACCACCATGCACCCGTGTTATACGATATTTCACCAGGACACAGAGACTTTTTCCAACATCTGGACCGAATATCACCCGGATTACAGAGTATTTTTACAGTCTTATCAGGAAGATCTAAGGAACTACGGAGACATTCACCAGATGAACGCAAAACCCCACTGTCCGGCCAACGCCTTCCCGGTCTCCATGATTCCCTGGTGCAATTTTACCGGCTTTCAACTGAACCTGCAAAAGGGATACGACTATCTGCTGCCCATCTTTACCATGGGGCAGTTTAGCAACCAGGACGGACGCACCCTGCTGCCCATTTCCATTCAGGTACACCATGCGGTGTGTGATGGCTTCCATGTCAGCCGCTTCCTCAACGAACTGCAGGAATCCCTGCACGCTTGGCAGGAATAAGCCAGACGCGCCGTTTTTTGCCGCTGCATGGTTGACAAATGACATGGTCTATGGTATCATGGCCCCGCATTCGGTGCCTGTCTGTCAGGCTGAAAAAAGGAATCAGGTGAAATTCCTGAACAGTCCCGCTGCTGTAAGAGAAAAGCTGCATGGATTTGCCACTGGTCCGCCGGGAAGGCCCATGCCGCGCTGCGTTTGCTGAATTCTCAAGTCAGAATACTTGCCGATGCCGGACTGCGTCGCAGTCTGCTTTTGTGTTCGCTCTGCGAGGTACAGAGACAGCACGGACTGCCTGCGGCAAGTTCTCCACGTCCTGCTGTATTCTCCCCCCTTGCAGACGTCTGCAAGGGGGGTTTTCTGTTCGCACGGGTTTGTGGCAGAAGGAATTTCTATATAGAAAGGACGCAACCATCATGAGCAAACAGAAAAACCGTATTCTCTATCTGACCCTGAGCCTGCTGCTGACAGCAAATTTAGCTGCCTGCGCTGCCAAGCCTGCCGAGGCACCAGCTTCCCAGCCCGACGCTGAACAGTCTCAGCCCGAAGCAACGCCGGACAGCGCCGAAGTCTCTCCGGAATCGGACAGCACGTTCCCATTCAGTCTTACTACCTATAATGACATGACTGTGACCTTTGACAAGGTACCGGAAACCATCATTGCTGCCAACACCAACACCGCAGACCAACTGTTGGCCATGGGTCTGGGCGACAAAATCATCTATCGCTGCTACGTCAATTCGGAGATCAATCCCCTGTATCAGGCGGAATACGATTCCATTCCTATTCTGGCAGAACAGGCGGCCACGCTGGAACAACTGTTGGATGTCTCCCCCGACTTCGTCTATGGCCGCAGCAGCGCGTTTAGCGAAAAGAACGGCACCACCCACGACACCCTCACCGGTTATGGCATCGCTTCCCTGTCCTCCATTGAGGGCTATAAGCTGGGCGCCGATGTGGAGGATGTCTATGAGGACTTCTACAATCTGGGCCGTATTTTCCAGTTGGAAGACCGGGCACAAGAGATCGTCTCCGATATGCAGGAAACCATTGCGCAGGTTGAGGAGACTGTGGCCGGCGCGGAGCCGGTACGGGTATTCGTCTTCGACATGGAAACCGATGAAGGCCCCTACACCTGCGGCAACAATTTTACTGCCAAGCTCATTCGCCATGCCGGCGGCATCAACATTTTTGAAGATATGGAAAATACCTGGGCCACAGTGGGTTGGGAAAGCGTCATTGCGGCAGACCCGGAGGTTATTGTCATCAACGACTATGGCTCCACTTCCCTGGAAGAAAAGATTGCCCAGCTGAAAGAAAATCCCGCACTAGCGGAGATCAGTGCCATCAAAAATGACCGTATCATTTCCGTCCATCTGTGCGAAGTCTTCGCCAGCTCCATGACCGCCGATACGGTAGCCAAATTTGCAGAAGCCTTCCATCCTGACCTCTTTCAGTGACCATGGGGCGGCTTAGTCAACTGGTCCAGCGCCGCACCGGCTGGTGCTGTCTGGTTCTCACCATTCTGCTGGTGCTTTCGTTGGCAGCATCCATCAGCATTGGTGCGGTATCCATTCCCCTGTCCCAGGTGTGGCGGGTACTTCTGCATACGGCATTCGGTTGGTTCGACGTGGATGGTATCAAGGAAGGTACCCAGAACATCATTCTATACCTGCGGGTGCCCCGTGCATTACTGGGCGCATTGGTGGGGGCTTCTTTGGCCCTCTCCGGTGTGGGCATGCAGGCATTTACCAAAAATCCCCTGGCCGACCCCTATGTGCTGGGCATTTCCAGCGGCGCTTCCACCGGCGCGGTATTGGCCATCGTCTGGGGCGTGGTCCTGCCCTGGGGCAGCCGTTTAAGCATCCCCGCCGGTGCATTCTGCGGTGCGCTGTTGTCCATTCTGGCTGTCTGCGCCCTGGCCCGCAGCGGCGGACAGATGACGCCTATCCGTTTGGTGCTGGTGGGCGTGGCTGTCTCGGCCATGTTCAGCGCTGTTACCAATTTTATCGTGTACACAGCGCCCCAGGATGCCCAGGTCCGGGAAGCCACGTTCTGGATGTTAGGCGGTCTGGGTGCAGAATGGAAAGACCTGCTACTGCCCGCCCTGCTGTTGATTCCGGCCCTGATGATCATGCTCATTCTGTCCCGGCCCCTCAATGCCATGATGATGGGCGATCAAACCGCCATCACTCTGGGCGTCAACATTGAGAAAATCCGGCGGCTGCTGATTGTAGTGACCGCTCTGTTGACGGCTTGCTGTGTGGCTGTCAGTGGCTGCATCGGCTTTGTAGGGCTCATCATTCCTCATATGGTCCGGTCGCTGACCGGCGCAGACCATGCTCGGGTCATTCCCCTGTCCGTCCTTTGCGGCAGTCTGTTTCTGGTCTGGGCCGACGCAGCCGCTCGGGTGGTCTGTGCCCCGGCGGAATTGCCCGTGGGTATTTTGACGGCCATGGTGGGCGGTCCCCTGTTTCTGTGGATGATTCGGGCCAGAAAATACGGATTCGGGAGGTAACAGCCTGTGATTGATGTTGCACACGTCTCCTACACCATTGGCTCCACTCCCCTGCTCCGGGATGTTTCCTTACAGGTGCAGCCTGGTGAGTCTGTGGGTATCCTTGGCCCCAACGGCAGCGGCAAGTCTACACTGTTAAAGACGATTTACAAGGTGCTGCGGCCCGCTGATGGTGAAATTCTGGTGAACGGGCAAAGCGTTCTGTCCATGAGCAATCGGGAGCTTGCCCGTAAAGTGGCCGTGGTGGCCCAAGAGAGTGAGGCTGCCTTTGACTACACGGTGCAGGAAGTGGTACTGATGGCCCGCTATCCCTCCAAAAAACTCACCGATGCCTATGGGCCCGATGATCTGCGGATTGTAGCGGAGGCCCTGGATACCGTGGGATTATCCCATCTTGCATCCCGTGGCTATCTGAGTTTGTCCGGCGGTGAAAAGCAGCGGGTTCAAGTAGCCCGGGCCTTTGCCCAGCAGACACCGGTGATGATTCTCGATGAACCCACCAATCATTTGGACATTGGCAGCCAAATCAAAACCTTACAACTACTTAAGGCATCTGGGAAAACCATCCTGGCAGCCCTCCACGATCTGTCCATTGCTGCCCGGTTCTGTGACCGGATCTATCTGCTGCATCACGGCACGGTAGTGGACAGCGGTTTGCCGGGTCAGGTGCTGACGGGTGAACGGATCCGGCAGCTTTATGACATTGACGCAGAACCATTCCAGTATAAAGGACAGCTATACGTCCGGTTTCTATAAGGTGTTTCTGCTATATCAATAAAACAGGCACTGACCCTTCTGTCAATGCAGAAGGTGTCAGTGCCTGCTTTTTAGATTGAATTATGCAGTTTTTTCAATAAAGCGCATCAGCATGGTGGCCACTTCTGCGCGAGTGGCATTGCCTTGGGGGTTCAGATTCCCATTGCTGCCTGCAAGAATGCCGTTCTGCACTGCCCAAGTCATGGCGTCCACTGCCCAGCTGCTGACACTGGCGGCATCGTCAAAACCGGTGATCGTACCGTTGACAGCGGGGCTGCCGGCATAGCGATACAGCATAGCAGCCAGCTGCTCTCGGGTCAAACTACCCAGCATATTGGTACCGTCAGAGATTCCCTGCTCCATCGCCCACTGCTGTCCGGCTTCATACCAAGTGGAGCCGGTGGTTGTATCCACGCCTTCCAGGCGGGCCAAAACCGTAACGATCATGGCGCGGGTCATCTCTCCATTGGGGGTAAACTGCGTAGCACTGGTACCGTTGAACAGCTCCCGGCTGGTGACAAAGTCCACAGCGTCCGCGCCCCAGAAGCTATCGGGTACATCGTCAAACTCTTTACTGTTGTCTACAATCTTAACGGTATCGTCATCAAACAACGTCACTACAATACCGTTTTCCGTGGCAACGCTCGTTTTAATGACTTCCTCCGTACCGTCAGGCTTGACCAAGACAGCTACCGTACCCGCTGTCACATTGGCCACAGGAATTTCTACCTTGACCCCAGTGTCTACCGGCAAGCCCACTGTAACACTGGGGACTCTGTCCGGATCGGTCGGTGCGGTGACCTCCGGCATGGGCAAAGTCACCGTACCCGCTGTCACATTGGCCACAGGAATTTCTACCTTGATCCCAGTGTCTACCGGCAAGCCCACTGTAACACTGGGGACTCTGTCCGGATCGGTCGGTGCGGTGACCTCCGGCATGG
>CALWXC010000040.1 GCA_944385415.1 uncultured Oscillospiraceae bacterium
TTTCACCACCTACTTTATTTTACCTCTTACAAACGAAAAAGCCCAGCTTTCGTTGGACTTTTTCGACAGACTGAGGCGGATGGTATCTTCCATCCGCCTGTCGTCGCTTTATGAAACTGTACCGGCAGCCCGTTGGGCTGCCGGTTGGAGACTATGTAAAAAATCACACACCTGTCATAGCTTCCAGCACATCGTACTGCTGCTGAGAAAGGGTCTTTTTCATAGATAGGCCTTCGGCCAAATCCACATCCTGCAAAACACCGCGCACCGTACAGACCAGTCTGTTCTGACGGCCTTCCGCCAAAACCTGCACAGCATGGTAGCCCATCCGGGTGGCCATTACACGGTCCCGGGCAGAGGGAGTACCACCACGCTGGATATGGCCCAAAACAGTGACGCGGGGGTCCAGAGAGATGGTTTCCTTGATCTTCTGTGCGATTTCCATGGCGCTAGAAACGCCCTCAGCCACCACAATCATATAGTGGGTTTTGCCGCGCAGTCTGGAGGTGCGGATCTTCTCAATCACATCCTTCTCAAAATCCAGAGGCTTCTCCGGAACCAGAACCGCCGTAGCGCCTACAGCAATCCCCACATACATCGCCAGGTGGCCGGCGTTACGACCCATGACCTCCACCACAGAGCAGCGCTCATGGGACTGCATGGTATCGCGCAGCTTATCGATAGCTTCCACCGCAGTGTTGGAGGCCGTATCATAGCCCAGGGTATAGTCAGTGCAAGCAATGTCATTATCAATAGTGGCAGGTACGCCTACCACAGGAATACCATAGGTGGACAGGGCCTGGGCACCACGGAAAGTACCGTCGCCGCCAATGGCAACAATGCCGTCCAGGCCCAACAGCTTGCAGGTATCTACAGCCTTTTTCTGGCCTTCCTCCGTCATAAACTCCTGGCTGCGGGCCGTATACAGAATGGTGCCGCCGCTGCTGATAATATGATTGACGCTTTCAGCATCCATTTTAATAATGTCTCCATGAATCAGTCCATTCCATCCGCGCCGGATGCCGACACACTCAATGCCGCGGTAGATGGCGCTGCGGACCACCGCACGAATGGCTGCGTTCATGCCGGGGGCGTCTCCGCCGCTGGTCAAAACACCAATGCGCTTAACAGTACTACTCATATTGAACACCTCATTTAATATTGGACTGCCGGACTGCTCCGCAGGCAGGGACTTGCGCCGCTGCATCCGTTTTGGCAATATTGGGCATATGATTATTTTAATTGTACGAAAAGAAAATGTAAACTGTCAAACTGCTGATTATGCTCCGATTTTTGCGCCGCCACAGACGCTTCACTGTACAATTTGAGCAACGCTGTCTCTGCTATGGTTTTGCCCGCTTCACATCATGGAAATTGTTGAGACCATGGACAAACGGATGGCTCTATGGTATGATAGCGCTGTATGTATCGCAGAATCTGGAGGTATTCTCTGTGAAAATTGATGTGATGGGCGTCCAGTTCGACAATGTCACTATGGACGAAGCGCTGGAGCAGGCCAAGGTGATCCTGGCAGGAGACCGGACCACCTACTGTGTGACGCCCAACCCCGAAATCGTGTATGAGGCCATGGGCGACGCCGCCTTCCGGCAGCTGCTTAACAGTGCCGCTATGGTGCTGCCCGATGGCGTGGGCGTATTGCTGGGAGCAAAGATTTTGGGAACGCCTTTGAAAGAAAAAGTCTCCGGTGTCGATTTTGCCGCCCATTTGCTGCCCATTTTGGAGGAGCAAGGGAAGACGCTCTACCTGCTGGGCAGCAAGCCCGGTGTGGCGGAGTTGGCCGCACAGAATATGCTGGCCCGATGCCCAAATCTGCAAATCTGCGGTATGGTAGACGGCTACTTCAAAGATGAAGGCCCTGTGGTGGAAGCCATTAACCATGCCGGAGCCGATGTGCTCTTCGTTTGTCTCGGCTCTCCGAAGCAGGAGCGGTTTATGCAGGCTCATGTGGAGGATTTGAATGTGTCCCTGATGATCGGTTTGGGCGGTTCTCTGGACGCATTTGCCGGTACGGTCAGACGTGCGCCGGACTGGGTCATTCGCATTGGTATGGAATGGTTTTACCGCTTATGTAAGGAGCCGCGCCGCTGGAAACGCATGCTGCGGCTGCCGAAATTTGTAGTGGCAGTGACAGCCAAACGTCTGAGAGGTGCCTGAACATGGGAAAACTCATTGTGTTGGAGGGGACTGACGGCTGTGGGAAATCCACTCAGGTCCGTTTGTTAACAGAACGGCTTTCCAAAGAGGGTAAGGGCTTTCGTCAACTGCGATTTCCACGGTATGATCAGGAATCTTCAGCATTGATCCGCCTGTATTTGGGCGGCGCGTTTGGGCAGGACCCTAACGCCGTCAACGCCTATGCGGCATCCACGTTTTATGCTGTGGACCGTTATGCATCCTACTTGCAGGATTGGGGAGCGTACTATCGCAACGGCGGCGTCCTAATAGCAGACCGCTACACAACTTCCAACGCCATCCATCAGGGCGGCAAACTGCCGGAAGGGGAGAAGCATGACTTTCTCCGTTGGCTGGAAGAATTGGAATATGAGCGCATGGAACTGCCACGACCGGATATGGTCCTTTGGCTCAACATGCCAGTGGAACAAACCTTGGTCTTGATGCAGCATCGGCAATGCACCGGCGGTGGCTCCGCCGATATCCACGAACTGGACGTGGAGTATCTGCGTCACTGTTACGCCACCGCTCGAGATACTGCCCGTTTCTGTGGCTGGACCACCATTGACTGTGTCCGCAATGGGGCAATCCGTCCGGCAGAGGAAATTGCATCTGAGATTTATGCAACCGTATTGAATTGTATGGAGGAATAAAATTATGGTATATGTCATTCTTGGAACCGGATTTGAAGAAGTCGAGGCCATGGCCCCGGTAGATATTCTGCGCCGCTGCGGCGTCACCGTGAAGACAGCCGGTATCGGCGGCCTTCAGATTACCGGTACCCACGGCATCACTGTTACTGCCGACTGTACGGTAGATGAGCTGGACCTGGATGTCATGGATATGATTGTACTGCCCGGCGGTCTGGGCGGAGTGGCATCCATCAACGGTTCGGAGGCTGCATTGGCTGCTGTCAGTAAAGCCTGGAAGGACGGAAAGTATGTAGCCGCCATTTGCGCCGGACCTACGGTGCTGGCCCGTCTGGGCCTGACTTCCGGCAAAACCGTCACCGGCTATCCTGGTACAGAGTCCCAGCTGGGCGATTGCCGGTACGTTTCGAATACACCTGTAGTAGTGGATGGCCACTTGATCACCAGCCGCGGCCCCGGCACAGCGCTGCTGTTCGGCTGGAAGCTGGCGGAGATTCTGTGTGGCACAGAAGCTGCCGCACAGGTGGCCGCAGGCATGCTTCTGACGGAAGCGCAGGCCTGAGTCCCTACAGAAACGGAGTTGTCGTATGGCAGATAAACGCTGGCTCAGAGATTTGAACCACGACCCGGACTTGGTACGCTTGGCAGGGGATGATGTGGACGAACTCATCAAGAGCACCAGAGAAGAACTGGACTATGCGGATCGGATCATGCGATCCGGACGGCCGCAGGAACCAGAGTATTCCGCTCCGCAGTCCTACCGGCAGGAACTGTTTCAGCCGAAGATTCCCGATATCTATGCGGATTGGACGCAGGAGGAAGAGGAGCCGGAAGAGCCTATCAAGCCGCCCAAGAAGCGTATGGCGGCCGGATGGCGGGTTTTGATCTATGTGTTGTCCGTCTTAGCCGCCTCGGTACTGCTGGCCTTTGCCGGCTGGCACTGTGCCGACGATGTCATGGCTTTGACAAAACCGGATCGGTCAGTCAGCATCACCGTGGGAGAAAATGACACCATGGATGATATTGTGGACACCCTGAAAGCCAATGATCTCATCGATCTGCCTTGGCTGTTCCGCTTTTACTGTTGGTTCTCCAATGCCGAGGAAAAAATTGTCCCCGGCACATATGAACTCAACAATGTCTATGACTATCATGCGCTGGTCAGCGGTATGTCCGGCAATTCCAACCGGATTACCCGTACCGTGACCATCCCGGAAGGTTATAGCTGCGACCAGATCTTTACCATGCTGGAGCAGGAGGGGGTCTGCCGCGCCGAGGATCTTTATGAGGCCGCTGCCAACAGCCAATTTTCCTATGATTTCCTGCAGGGGTTGCCCTACGGGAAGAAAAACCGTCTGGAGGGCTATCTGTTCCCCGATACGTATGAGTTCTACTCGGTAAAATCAGAGAAGGATAATAGCAATGTCGATTGGACATGGCCCGACGGTGCGGTAGGCGATGATCCGGAACGAGTGCTGGAAAAATTCCTCGACAATTTCCAGCGGAAGTTTACCGAGGAAATGCAGGCTTCCATCGACACGCTGAATCAGAAGCTGACGGCTCAAATGGAGGCCAACGGTTTCACCAGCGAGGAGATTGCCGCGGGTCAGATGGATCTTCACAAAATCATTATTGTGGCCTCGCTGATTGAAAAGGAAACCGCCTCTGTTGCAGAATCGTCGCTGATCAGCTCCGTCATCTATAACCGTCTTTGCAGCAAGGACTATCCGCTGCTGCAAATTGACGCCACAGTGCTTTATGCGTTGGGTGAGCACAAGGAGACCCTGACGGCGGAGGACCTGATGGTGGACAGTCCCTACAATACCCGCCGGTACCCCGGTTTGCCCGTCGGCCCCATCGCCAATCCCGGTCTGGCCAGCATTCAAGCGGCGTTGAATCCCGAAGATACCGATTACTTCTTCTATGCTCTGGATACGGATGGTACCCACCACTTCTCCGAGACCAACCAGGAGCATGAGCAATTCCTTTCCCAACTGGAGAATGATACAGAATGAGAAAGAAACCGGAACTGCTGGCCCCTGCCGGCGATATGGAACGGCTGCGCCTTGCCGTTCTTTACGGCGCCGACGCCGTGTATCTGGCAGGCACCAGCTTTGGAATGCGCTCCTTCGCCGGTAATTTTACCGACGAGGAGTTGCCTGTGGCTGTGGAGTACGCCCACAGCCACGGTGTCCGTGTCCATGCGACAGTCAACACTATGCCCCGTTGTGACGAAATTGTACACCTGCCCGCCCACTTGGAGCGGCTCAACGACGCGGGGGTGGATGCGCTGATTATAGCGGATCTCGGTGTTTTTCAAATGGCCGCCAAATATGCGCCCAACTGTGAGCGCCATGTGTCCACCCAGGTGTCCATTGCCAATGACGCCTGTGCCACCGCTTGGTATGAGCTGGGGGCCAAGCGGGTCGTTCTGGCTCGGGAACTGACCTTGGAGGAAATCCGCACCATCCGTGCCAATACACCTCCGGAGTTGGAGTTGGAAACCTTTGCCCACGGTGCCATGTGCGTCAGCTATTCCGGCCGCTGTTTGCTTTCCAACTATATGACCGGCCGTGATTCCAACCGCGGTGCCTGTGCTCAGCCCTGCCGTTATCAATATACACTAATGGAAGAAAAGCGGCCCGGAGAGTATTTCCCGGTTTTTGAGGACGAAAAAGGCACCTACATTATGAACTCCAGAGATATGTGCATGATTGACCATCTGGATGATCTGATGGACGCCGGGGTGGACTGCATCAAACTGGAGGGCCGGGCCAAGTCCGCCTATTATGCTGCTATCGTCACTGGCGCCTATCGTCATGTACTGGACGATGTGGCCGCGGGCCGCCCCGTGGACCCAATCTGGCGGGATGAGGTGGAGCACGTCAGCCATCGTCACTACTCCACCGGCTTTTATTACGGTGAGCCGGGACAGTATACCGAGAGTGCCCGGTATCTGCGGGAATGGCAGGTGATTGCCATGGTGACAGCCTGTGATGAGCAAGGCAACGCCACGCTTAGTCTGCGCAATAAATTTGCCGCCGGAGATACCGTGGAACTGGTAGGGCCAGATACAAAGCCCTTCGCCTTTACCGTTCCCATGATGGAAGACCTGGAGGGTATTCCCTTGGCAGAGCCGCGGACGCCCCAAATGGAATTTCGTATGAAACTGCCAAAACCGGTCCCGGCTTGGTCCATTTTACGCCACGCTGTGGCGCTGTCAGGCAAATAACCAACTGCGGTCACGGATTTCCGTGGCCGCTTTGCAAAGGAGCGTTTGTCATGGAGTTCGACTTCACGACAGTCATCAACCGCCACGGCTTGGACGCACAGGCCTGGGACAATCTGGGCCAGGGCAACGCCCCCCAGCCCCCAAAAGCGGGATTTGACTGTATTCCTATGTGGATTGCTGATATGAATTTTGCCACCGTTCCAGCAGTACCGGAAGCCTTAGCCCGCCGGGCTGTGCATCCCATCTATGGGTATTTTCAGCCGTCAGATGCGTACTATGAGGCCATCTCTCAATGGCATCAGATACAGAAGGGGACAGCACCCATTCCCAGAGAGGCCATTGCCTATGATAACAGCGTCTTGGGCGGCATTGCCAGCGCCATGGCAGCCATCTGTCCCAGAGGGGGACCTGTGCTGCTCCATACGCCTGGCCATGTGGGATTTACCCGTGTCTTGAAGGCCAACGGCTACAATATGGTTCTCAGTCCGCTGGTTCAGGATGAAAATGGCGTTTGGCGCATGGATTTTGAAAATATGGAACAAGCCATCCGGGAGCACCATATCCATGCTGCCATTCTGTGTTCGCCCCACAATCCTTCCGGCCGTGTCTGGGAGCGTTGGGAGCTGGAGCAAGCCATGGAGTTATTCCAAAAGTACGATGTTTATGTGATTTCTGATGAAATTTGGTCAGATTTGCTGTTGGATGGTCATCGCCACATTCCCACACAGTCTCTGTCCGAAGATGCAAGACTGCGGACCATCGGCCTGTATGCACCGTCCAAAACCTTCAATCTGGCCGGATTGATCGGCAGCTATCGCATTATTTATAATCCCCGCCTTCGGGACTGGGTAGAGCAGGAGTCCGGGCTTTCGTTCTATAATCATATGAACGTAATGACAATGCACGCCCTGGTCGCAGCCTACTCTAGCCAAGGCGCCCAGTGGATGCAGGAGCTGCGGCAGGTACTCTCTGACAATGTCCATTATGCCATATCGTTCATTCGGGAGCATTTTCCGGGCGTGGAAGTTGCCATGCCCCAGGCTACTTATTTGCTGTATTTGGATTGTACCGGTTGGTGTGAAACACACGGCATCTCTTTGGACCAGCTGTTGGTGCAGGGCAGCGATGTGGGCGTTGGATGGCAGGATGGCCGGAAATTCGGCGGCAAATGTCATATTCGGATGAATGTCGCACTGCCCAGAACGCTGCTGGAAGAGGCATTTTTCCGTCTGAAACAGTTTGTGTTTGCTGCGTAAACTTGCGGCTGATTAAACGACAAAACCATTGACAAATGGAAAAACTGTGATAAAATAGGTAAGAAAATACGCAGTGCAATGAGGAAACGAGCGGTTTTGAAAGGCCCAAGCGAGAGGGGAGACGGTGTAAGCCCCTTGGCTGGAAGGAATCGCAGCCACTTCCGAGCAGGCCGTGAGGAGCGGTCCGGTTCATCCCCGATATCCGATGACTGAGATACCGGATTTTCGGGTAATCAGGGTGGTACCGTGAAGCAGTCGCTTCGCCCCTGTTTTGGGGCGAAGCGTTTTTTTATTGCACTGCAAGCGATTGAAATGATGGAGGTATCCAAACCCATGGCACAGAAAAAGTACGGACTCAATGAGCTCCGCGAAATGTTCCTGAAATTCTTTGAGACAAAGGGGCATCTCCGCCTGCCCAGCTTTTCCCTGATTCCCCAGAACGACGCGTCTCTGCTGCTGATCAATTCCGGCATGGCGCCCATGAAGCCTTTCTTTACCGGTGAGCAGGAGCCGCCCCGCCATCGTGTCTGCACCTGCCAGAAGTGCATCCGTACCGGCGACATTGAGAACATCGGTAAGACAGCCCGCCACGGCACCTACTTTGAAATGCTGGGCAATTTCTCTTTCGGTGATTACTTTAAAAAGGAGGCCATTCACTGGGCTTGGGAGTTTTTGACCTCTCCCGAGTGGGTGGGTCTGGACCCCAATCGGCTCTATCCCTCTGTCTTTGCCGGCAATGAGACTACCCCGGCCGACGATGAGGCGTTCCGCATTTGGCACGAGGAAATCGGTATTCCCGCCGACCGCATTTTTAAGTTTGGCAAAGAGGATAACTTCTGGGAGCACGGTTCCGGTCCCTGCGGTCCCTGCTCTGAGATCTACTATGACCGCGGTGAAAAGTGGGGTTGCGGCAAACACGGCTGCACCGTAGGCTGCGACTGCGACCGCTATATTGAGGTGTGGAACGTGGTGTTCTCCCAGTTCGACAACGACGGCGAAAACCATTACACCGAACTCAAGCAGAAGAACATCGATACCGGCATGGGCTTGGAGCGCTTGGCCTGCGTGTGCCAGGATGTCGCCTCCCTGTTTGACGTGGACACCGTCATGAACATCACCAATAAGGTCAGTGAGATCACCCACGCCCACTACGGCGAATCCAACGCCAAGGATGTGTCTCTCCGGGTGATCACCGACCATATCCGTTCTGCCACCTTTATGATCTGCGACGGCGTCTTGCCGTCCAACGAGGGCCGCGGCTATGTACTGCGCCGTCTGTTGCGCCGCGCCGCCCGCCACGGCAAGCTTCTGGGTGTCAATGAGCCTTTCCTGTACACGGTCTGTGATACAGTGGTCCACGAGAATGAAGGCCATTACCCCGAGCTGCGGGAGCGCCAGGGTTATATCACCAAAGTCATCCGCACCGAAGAAGAGAACTTCGCCAAGACCATTGACGGCGGTATGAACATTTTCAATGAAATGCTGCGGGGCCACCAGGAGAAGGGCGAAAAAGTCTTCTCAGGCGCTGACGCGTTCAAGCTGTACGACACCTACGGTTTCCCCATCGACCTGACCATTGAAATGGTGGAAGAGCAGGGGATGACTGTGGACCAGGAAGGCTTCAAGGCCCTGATGGAAGAGCAGCGTCAAAGAGCCAGAAAGGCCCGCGAGGCCCTGGGCGATCTGGGGTGGGCCGGTGTAGAGTTCGGCAAGGACATCCCCGAGACTCAGTTTGTCGGCTACGAAACGGGTACGGTCACCGACGCCAAAGTGGTGGCTCTGGTGGTGGAGAACGAGCAGGCCGAAGAACTGATGCCCGGCGTCGACGCCATTGTGGTTCTGGACAAAACGCCTTTCTACGCGGAAATGGGTGGGCAGGTGGCAGACCACGGCCAGATTGTCATTGAAGGTGAGCACGGTTGCTGCTTCCAGGTGACCGATGTCCAGAAAAACAAGGGTGGCAAGTTTATGCACAGCGGTAAGCTGGTAGATGGCACTCTGAAGCTGGGCGATACCGTCCGGGCTCAGATTGACCCTGTCCGCCGGAAAGCCATTATGCGTGCTCACTCCGCCACCCATTTGCTGGATGCAGCACTGCGTGCTGTTCTGGGCGATCACGTCCATCAGGCTGGTTCTCTGGTGGAGCCCGACCGTCTGCGTTTTGACTTTACCCACTTCTCCGCACTGACAGCGGAAGAACTGGGGCGTGTATCTGCCATGGTTAACGAGATGGTGTTGGAGGGCTATCCCGTTGTCACCGAGGAAATGCCTATTGAAAAGGCCAAAGAGCGCGGCGCCATCGCTCTGTTTGGCGAAAAGTACGGCGATGTGGTCCGTGTTGTGGAAATGGGCAACGGTTTCTCTGTGGAATTCTGCGGCGGCACCCACCTGGATAATACCGCCAAAGTCGGTGTGTTCCACATCACCAGCGAGTTCTCCGTGGCTTCCGGCGTTCGCCGTATTGAGGCAACCACTGGCGCTGTGTCTCTGCAAACCATGAACCAGAATCAGGAGAAGCTGTTTGAGGCCGCCGCCGTGCTCAAGACTAAGCCCGGCGAACTGCGGGAAAAGGCCGAGCAGACCATTGCTGAACTGCGGGAACTGCGCCGCATGGTGGAGCAGTTCAAGGCCAAGGAAGCTGCCGGTGAATCGGAGCGGTTCCTCATGGGCGGCCATGCTGTAGGGGATTTAAAGGTTCTCACCGCCACGCTGCCCAATGCTGACGCCAACAAGCTGCGCCAGATGGGTGATATGCTTCGGGATAAGCAGACCAATGTTGTGGCCGTTCTTTCCACGGTCAACGACAACAAAATTACCTTCCTGGCTGTTTGCGGCAAAGAGGCCGTTGCCAAGGGCATCAAGGCCGGCGAGATCATCAAGAGCATCACTGCCATCTGCGGCGGCAAGGGCGGCGGCAAGCCTGACTCTGCCATGGGCGGCGGCACCGACGTTCTGAAGCTGGATGATGCCCTGGCCACGGTGGACAATCTGGTGGCTGAAAAGCTGGGTCTGTAACGCGATAGAAAGGGGACTGCATTATGTCTGACTGCCTGTTCTGTAAGATCATTTCCGGGGAAATTCCCTCCAACAAAGTCTATGAGGATGAAATCTGCTACGCCTTTTACGATATTTCTCCCATGGCTCCCACACATTTTCTGGTGATTCCCAAGGTCCATTTCGCCTCAGCTGCTGAGGCGACGGAGGAAAACGCCGCTGCCATTGGCCACATCTATATGGTCATTGCGAAGCTGGCCAAGGAAATGGGATTTGCCGATGGATTCCGTGTGGTTACCAACTGCGGCGAAATTGCCGGACAGACGGTGCATCACATCCACTTCCACGTTCTTTCCGGTAAGCAGCTGGGTTCGTTCAACTAAGCCAGCTGTATACAGGGACGTCGCTCAAGCGGCGTCCCTGTTTTGCTTGCGTATGAGATCGGAAAATGGTAGAATGAGTCTGAGGTGAGAGCGTGCGAGTTTTGGCTCTGTTTGCTGCCGGTTTCTGTGGGGCCGTCCTATGTAGTATGATGGGTCTGCCGTACTGCGCGGTATTGTCAGGCAGTTTGCTGGCCGTGGCTGTGGTGCTGTTTCTGCTGTGCCGTCCATGGTTCATACGGATCGGATTGGTAGTCCTGGGCGCTGCCATTGGTTTAATCTGGTCCTGGTCCTATGTACAGCGGGAGGTTCATTGGACCGATGCCTATGACGGCCGTGTACGAACACTGTCAATGGAGGCCGCCGCATACAGCAGAGCCACCGCATATGGCACAGCCACCACTGTCTCCGGTTCAGTGGATGGGCATTCGTTTACCGCTGTACTCTACGGTGAACCTGATTTATCACTGAAACCAGGCGATATGGTTCATGGCCTGGTAAAACTGCAATCCACCGATACCTACTGGGGAGAGGAAGATCTCTTTTACGGAACGCGCGGTATGGATTTTACGTTGCGTCTGTATGAGCGGCACCAAGTCCAGCAAGCCGATTCGGTTCCCATACGATATTGGCCGCTGTATCTCTCTCACATGCTTCAGGAACAGTTGGGAAAACTGTTGCCGGAAGCCGAAACGGGCTACGCCGTAGCACTTCTAAGCGGTGACCGCAGCGGCTTATCTGAAACCTTTCAGACACAGTTGAGCCAGTCGGGCACCAATCATATCGTAGCTGTCTCCGGTATGCACATCGGCATTCTGATGGGCGCCATTATGCTGTTATTGGGACAGTACGGCTGGAAAACCTCTGTTGTCGGTTTGCCTCTGATCTGGATTTTTGCCTTGTCGGTAGGTATGACTGCCTCTGTGGTCCGTTCGGCAATTATGTTCAGTTTGCTGCTGATTGCGTGTCTGGCGCATCGGGATAACGATATCCCAACGACGGTACTGCTGGCGTTGCTTCTGATCATCCTGCCCAATCCCAGAGCCATTCTGGATGTGGGATTGCAGTTGTCCTTTGCTTCAGTAACCGGTATATTGCTGTTTTCCAGCCGTATTTTTCAACGGTTTTGGATGTCACATCCCATACAGTGGCTCGTGTCACATCACCGGATTTTCCGTAAGCTGGTACGACCGGTCTGTGCCGGCGTCGCTTCTTCCATTGCGGTCATTCCATTGACAATGCCGCTGAGTTTGCTGTATTTTGACAGTTTTTCTCTAGCCACACCTTTGAGTGGGGCTGTGATTGTGCCGTTGATTCCCGCATGTTTTCTGCTTTCCATGGTTACGGCGCTGGTCAGCTTACTCTCTATGCCGGTAGCGATGATCCTTTCCTATCCGCTGCAATGTTTCATTGGTATCACCATGGGACTGACCCGTTGGGTGGCCGGTTTGCCATTTGCATGGATGACCATGGACAATGGATATGCTCTGATTTTTCTGGTCCTGTTCTATGGCATCATACTGGTATTGCTTCTGGATTTTGCACAATCTATCCGGCTTTGGATACCGGTTGCCGCCATCGGTTGCTCATTCCTAGGCTGTTTGCTGCTGAATTCTCTGGAATATGACCGGGCACAGTTGTCTGTGACCATGCTGGACGTGGGGCAGGGGCAGTGCATCTATGTGGAGTCCAAGGGCATTTCCGCCATGTACGATTGCGGTGGGGAAGACCGTCCCGCCGCCCGCGCTGTCAGCTTTCTCCACGCTGCTGGGCGGTTCCGGCTCCATGCCTTACTGGTCAGTCACTACGACAGTGATCACGCCGGCGGTATTCCGGAATTACTGCGTTCTGTGAAGGTTGACACCATCTATCTGCCCGCAACAGCCGATGGCGGCGGCATACAAGCGCAAATTTTAGCCGCTGCAGAGGAAGTCGGAACACAGGTGTACTTTGTAGAGCAGGACCTTACCATGACGTTCGGTGCTGCGGTGCTATCGGTTTATGCGCCGGTTTTTGCTGTGGACGAAAACAACGGCAGCCTATCGGCTCATTGGCGGTATGGTCAATTCGATGTGCTTATGACCGGTGATATGGATGCCGACGCAGAACGGGTTCTTCTGGACCGGCAGGGCCTTTCTGCTGTTGAAGTTCTGGTGGCAGGTCACCATGGATCTGCCACCTCCACAGGAGACGCGCTGCTGGAGCAGCTGACACCGGAACTGGTATTGATCTCCGTCGGTGCAGAAAATTCCTACGGGCATCCGGCAGCGGAAACGCTGGAGCGGCTTCGGCAGTCTGGGGCGTCTGTCTACCGTACCGATCAATGCGGCAATATCACCATTCGGAGGTAACTTTCATGGCAAAAAAGCCATCTACAGAAAACGAAGCCTATCAGCAGTTAAAAGCAGACATCAAACAGAACGCACTGCGTTCCTGCTACCTGTTCTACGGTGAAGAAGCCTATCTGCGGGAGGCTTATCTGGGTCAAATCCGAAAAAAACTGCTGGGTGGTCCGGCGGCGGAGTTCAATTTCCATCGATTCCGTAAGGACTCTCTGGACTGGGATCAAGTATCCACTGCTGTGGAAGCCATGCCTATGATGGCTGAGCGTACCTTGATCCTGTTGGAGGATGTGGACCTCTATAAGGAGCCGGAAGCATCACGGGAGAAAATTATCTCCATCCTGGAAGATTTGCCGGATTACTGCTGTCTGATTTTTATTTACGATACTGTAGACTACAGTCCCGATAAACGGCTGAAAAAGCTGCATTCCGCTTTGTCACAGCATGCGTTGGTTGTGGAATTCCGCAAACAGTCCGGCAGCGAAATGCGCAGTTGGATTCAGCGGCAGGCCCGCAAGGGCGGCAAAGTCATCGACAATGCTACGGCGGATTATCTGGCCTTTCTCAAGGACAACTCTCTCAGCGCCCTGGTCGGAGAAATTGAAAAGCTGACCGCCTATGCAGACGGCGAAGCCATCACCAAGTTGGATGTGGATACTGTAGTAGAACCCACCTTAACAGCGGCTACCTTTGACATTTCCAACGCGCTGGCTGACGGTGCATACGAGCGGGCGCTGTTAAAGCTGCAAGACCTGTTAGCGCTGCAGGAAGACCCGATCTTATTGCTGGGTACTGTGGCAGCCCAAATGCGGCGGCTGCTTTATGGACGCATACTCTATGAAAACGGCAAGTCCTCAGAGGAATTGGTTAAATTATTGGGCGGTTCGCCGTATGGCGCCCGGATAACTATGGATAGCGTGCGCAAGCTGACATCAGCCTTTTGCAAGCGGGCAGTACTCCTGTGTTTGGAAGCCGACCGCCGAATGAAAACCTCGCGGGATACGCCAGAGCGGATTCTGGAATTGCTAATTTTACAGTTGTCCAGGGAGGCACGGCCATGATCCGGATTCGAGAAGCCATCGTTGTAGAAGGACGATACGATAAAAATACCCTGTCCCAGCTTGTGGATGCACCAATTTTTGAGACATCCGGCTTTGGCGTCATGAATAACCGGGAGTTGTTATCCTTTCTGCGGGAGGTTGCCCGCCGGCGGGGTCTTATCATTCTTACAGATTCCGACGGCGCAGGGTTTGTGATCCGTAATTACCTCAAAGGCGCACTGCCAAAAGAACAGGTACTGCATGCCTATATTCCCGATATTTTTGGAAAAGAACGCCGGAAGCGCCAGGCCGGCAAAGAGGGAAAGCTGGGTGTGGAAGGAATGACGCCGGAAATTCTTCTGGCAGTCCTTCGGGATGCCGGTGCGCACATAGAAGGGGAAACAGCACAAGCAGCAGGGGAACCGATCACCAAGCTGGACTTGTTCGAGCTTGGCCTGTCTGGTACCGCCGACAGCAGCGAGCGGCGTGTCGCTTTAAAGCGGGAGCTATCCCTGCCGGAGCATCTCAGCGCCAACGGTTTGCTGGACGCGCTCAACGTTCTGTTTCGCCGTGAAGAATTTCTGGAACGATACAAAAGGAGCAATCCATGATCGATATTTCTGTGAAAAATCTGGTCAAATCCTATGATGTAGACGTGAATTTGATCGATGGCCTTTCCTTTGATATACAAGAAGGGGAGAGGGTGGCCATTCTTGGCCGCAACGGCGCCGGTAAATCGACGCTGTTTAAAATACTCACTGGTGAAATTGACTATGACACCGGTGAGATCAACATCGCCCCCGGCAAACGAATGGGATTGATTTCCCAGATCCCACATTATCCGCTGGAGTACACCGTGGAGGATGTACTGCGTTCCGCGTTTCGGGACTTGCAGAATATCAAAAAGAAGCTGCGGGCCCTGGAGGAACAGATGGCCCAGCAGACTTCGCCGGAGATCTTGCGGCAGTATGACGAGCTTTCCAACCGGTTTACAGCCGGCGGCGGCTATGAGATGGATGTGGAGGCTGACAAAACCTGTAATGGTCTCGGCATTCCGTCGGACATGCGGGAGCGGCTGTTCTGTGAGCTGTCCGGCGGTGAGAAGACCTGCGTTAATTTAGCCCGTCTTCTGTTGGAAAAAACCGATATCCTGCTGTTAGACGAACCCACAAACCATCTCGACCTGAAAAGTGTGGAATGGTTGGAGGACTATATTCTGCGGTTTAAGGGGACCGTATTGGCCATTTCCCACGACCGGTATTTTCTGGATCGTGTCATTGATCGGGTCATTGAGCTGCGGGGTGGACGTGCCGAATTCTACAGCGGCAACTACTCGTTCTATGTGGAAGAGAAGCAGGCCCGGTATGAACTGCAGTTGAAGCAATACGAGCAGGAACAAGCAAAGCTGAAGCAACTGGGCTATACGGTGGAACGGATGAAGGGATGGGGTATCAACAACCGTTCTATGTACCGTCGGGCCATGTCCATTCAGCATCGCATGGAACGCATTGAGAAAACGGAGCGACCCCAAAAGGAGCAGACTCTGTCGGTTCGTTTTTCAGAGAAGTCCTTTCATGGCGATGAGGTGTTAAAGATCAAGGACCTCTCCAAAAAATTTGGAGACCGAACGCTTTTTTCCAATGTAGACTTGCTGATCGAAGGCGGCCAACGGATTGCGTTCCTGGGGGATAACGGTACTGGTAAATCCACCTTTCTCAAGATCATTTTAGGGGAGGAGCTGCCCACCACCGGCCGTCTGCGATTTGGTCCGTCGGTAAAATGGGCCTATTTGCCGCAGATTATCCACTTTGCACATCCGGAGCGCAGTCTTTTGGATACTATGCTGTATGAAAAAAATTGTACCACTCAGATGGCCCGCGACCGGTTAGGCTCGTTTATGTTCCGGGGAGAGGACGTGTTCAAACCGGTTTCCAGTCTGTCCGGCGGTGAGCAGTCCCGGCTGCGTTTGTGCATGCTCATGGATGAAAAGATCAATCTGCTGATTCTGGACGAACCCACCAACCATTTGGATATTGCATCCAGAGAATGGATTGAGGCGGCTCTGGAGGAATACGAGGGGGCACTGCTGTTTGTCTCCCACGACCGTTACTTTGTGGATCGGTTTGCCACACGGATTTGGGAGCTGAAAGACGGGAGCATCCGTGATTTTCCCTGTGGTTATCAGAAATACCGGTCCATCTGTGAGCATGAGCAGCAGACAAAACCGGTTGTCCCGGCACCCGTTGTGCAGGAGAAAAAGGAGAGCAGAGAAAAGCCAAAAGGAGGCACAAAAAACCTCGACAAGCAGATTGCTCGGCTGGAGCGGGAAATCGAGAAGCAGGAAGAAGCTGTGGCGTCCTTTGACCCGCAGATTGCCGCAGCCGCCAGTGATTATCAGGAATTGGCCCGGCTGATGGAAGAGAAGCAGCGCGCAGAAGAACAGTTGGCCACGCTCTACGACCAGTGGGAAACGCTGTCGGCCCGATTGGAGGAACGGTCATGAAACGAGTAGTGATTGGCTGTGTTCTCATTGTTCTGGGTGTGATTTTGGTGTTGCTGCCATATGGCCTCATCATGACCAGCTTATGCCTTTGGGGCTATGCGGGGCTGTTGCTGATCGACGTGTGGACCCAGCGGTTTTCCTGGCACAGGAGGATGCGAATGATTCTGATCGGTCTTGGTGCAGCTGTATTCTTGTTCTTATCTGTTGGGATGATCTATGTGGGCAGCCGTGCCGAAAGCCAGTGGGAGCAGGCGAAAACATCATCTTATGCCATTGTTCTGGGTGCTCAGGTACAAGGGGATCAGCCTTCCAGAACGCTGCGGCAGCGACTGGATGCGGGATTGCTGTACTTGCAGGAAAATCCCACTGGATTACTGATCGTTTCCGGTGGTCAAGGGCCTGATGAAGACGATACGGAAGCGGCTGTTATGTACGCATATCTGGAACGCCATGGCGCTGATATGCAGCGTGTCATACAGGAGCCCCAAGCATCCAACACCCGGGAAAACTTAATGTTTTCTGCGGCTCTGGCGCAGAAAACGGGTTGTGATGCGGCACGGCCAACCATCATTACCAGTGAGTATCATCTGTGTCGCGCCCGATATATCGCCGGAACGCTGGACATGGAGCCCACAGGACTGGGCAGCAAAACCACGCCGTGGATTCTGATGTGGAACTATGAGCTGCGTGAGGTTTTTGCTCTGGTAAAAGCCTGGTTTGTAGCTAGTACATAAACCCAATGCGCGGACCACGCTTTGACGGTCCGCGCATTGGTACAATCTATCCGCTAATACGTCAGGGAAGCGGGTTGCAGGGTCCATAATCACATAAAGAGATCTTTTCCAGCCCCTCTATCCAACGCAACAAAATAAAAATTTTGTTGCGTTGGACGTAGTTAGACAAAGGAGAATCTATGACTACCAACGATTGTCCGCAAATTTTGCGGGAATTTCTCAGTTACCATGAAACCATCAAAGGTCAATCGCCCAAGACCGTTTCGGAATACTATTTAGATTTACGAATGTTTTTACGGTTTATGAAGCTCATGCGTCTGGAGTTGCCATACGATACACCGCTGGATTCCATCTCCATCAAAGATGTGGATCTAGAATTTCTGCGTAATATCCATGTGACTGACGTCTATGATTTTCTGTCGTATCTTGCCAATGACCGTACCACTGGAGAATCACCGTCTGATAGCGGCATTGGCGCAGCAGCCAGAGCGCGAAAACTGTCGGCCATCAAATCCTTTTTCAAGTATCTGACGGTCCGTACAAAACAGTTAGAGGAAAATCCTGTTCAAGACTTGGAGTTTCCCAAGCTTCGGAAGGCACTCCCAAAATATCTGACGCTGGAAGAATCCAGCCGTCTGCTTCAATCTGTAGCCGGTCCTAATGCCAAACGCGATTATGCCATTTTAATGATCTTTCTCAGCTGTGGCATCCGCCGTTCTGAGTTAGTTGGTTTAAACATCACAGATATCTATGAAGACCGTATCCGAGTTGTTGGTAAAGGCAATAAAGAGCGCATTGTCTATATGGGCAGTAATTGTAAGCAGGCCATTGATGACTATTTGATTGAACGCAACAAAATCGAGTTGACAGATAATCGTGCGCTGTTCGGCTCCCGCAATGGCAACCGGATTAGTGTCACAGCTGTACACCGCCTGGTCAAAAAGCATCTCCTGGATGCCGGTTTGGACGCTACGCAGTTTTCCGCTCATAAACTGCGCCATACAGCAGCTACGCTCATGTTATCCGGCGGTGTCGATGTGAAGACGGTCCAGGAGGTTCTGGGCCACGAACATCTGAATACCACAGAAATCTATACCCATATTGAAAACACGGAATTGAAAATCGCAGCGGAAGCCAACCCTATTTCCAAACTTTCCAAATGACCACTTCCCTGCTGCATCCTACCGGGACCCGTTCATTCGCGGGTTCCGGTTAATTTTTTCCGGACTGCACATACTATTGCCAAATCTTATATTTGTGCAGGAGTTGATAAATTTGAGCGTACAGCGCACCGGCCGCCAAACTCTGGTGTTTCAGCATCGTCCGGTTCTCCTGACCACCGCCGCTGTCGGCGGAAAAAAAGAGCTGGAAGGTCCGCTGCACCAATGGTTTGACCATCTGAACCCCGATACAAAATTCGGCCAGCCCTCTTGGGAAAAAGCAGAAACCCAAATGCAGTCCCTGGCTGTGCAAACAGCGCTGGAAAAAGCCCATCTACAGTCAAAGGACATTGATATTCTTTTTGGCGGCGATTTGCTGAATCAATGTATCGGCACCAGTTTTTGTCTTCGGGATTTGAGTATTCCGTTTCTCGGGCTGTATGGAGCTTGCTCCACCATGGCAGAAAGCTTGCTGCTGGGCTCTATGGCTATCAGCGGCGGCTTTGCACAGCGTGTCATTGCCATGACCTCCTCTCATTTTGCCTCCGCAGAGCGGCAATACCGGTTCCCGTTGGTCTATGGCGGGCAGCGTCCGCCTACAGCCCAGTGGACTGTCACCGGCTCTGGATGCGCTGTGTTAGGCCGGGAAGGAAGCGGGCCGAGAATCACTGCCGCCACCATCGGACGTGTCGTAGACTGGGGCATAAAAGATGCCAACAACATGGGCGCAGCAATGGCACCAGCGGCCTATGACACCTTGACCCAACATTTTAAAGATTTGAATATTGGCCCTGATGCCTATGATCTCATTGTCACCGGCGATCTGGGACAGCTGGGATGGCAGATTGTTGGGGACCTGTTCGCCAAGGATGGCATTGCCATGGATGGCGTATATCAAGACTGCGGCATCATGATTTACGATCAGAAAACGCAGGATGTCCATGCAGGCGGTTCCGGCTGTGGTTGCAGTGCAGTGGTTTTGTGCGGCTATTTATATCGGCAAATGTTGGAACATCGCTATCGTAAAATTCTTTTCTGCGGTACCGGCGCATTGCTGTCTCCCACTTCAACCCAGCAAAAAGAATCCACCCCTGGCATCTGTCATGCAATTGCCATAGAACTGGAGGATTGATTCCATGGAATATCTGAAAGCATTTTTAGTTGGTGGTGCCTTTTGCGCTCTGGGTCAAATTCTCATTGACCGTACCAAGCTAACACCGGCCCGGATCCTGGTCAGCTTTGTAGTAGCAGGCGTCATTCTGGGTGGCCTGGGTGTCTATGAAGCCATTGTGGACTTTGCCGGAACCGGTGCCACGATTCCCCTGACCGGCTTTGGCTATACACTGGCCAAAGGTGTCCGAGAGTCCGTGCAGGAAAACGGATGGGTCGGCGCACTTCTCGGCGGTGCGACAGCCAGTGCAGGCGGTGTAACGGCAGCTATTTTTTTTGGATATCTTGCCGCATTGATTTTTAAACCGAAGGATAAAAGCTAAAAAACGGGATAACCTATCTCTGCGGAACACCGCAAATATTGATTTGGGAGGACTCCAAAATGGATAAGGCAACCAATCAGAACAAGAATCAGAAGATGAAGAACAAAGCACAGAACATGGAGCAGAACAAGGCTCAGAACGGCATGGAGAGCAACTGCCAGAAGCAGGACTGCAAAGGCTGATCCCAATCCCGCCAATAGCGAAAAAGAGTGGCCACTCCTGCGAGTGACCACTCTTTTAATATGCTTTTGGATGGAACTTATTATAGACATTCTTTAGATTCTGTTTGACCAGCTGGGTGTAGATGTGTGTGGAAGAAATATCACTGTGTCCCAGCATCTCCTGTATGGACCGCAAGTCAGCACCGTTCTCCAGCAAGTGCGCCGCAAAGCTATGACGCAGTGTATGGGGTGTAATATCTTTGTCGATCTCAGCCAGTTCCTGATAGTGCTTGACGATCTTCCAGAATCCCTGTCTGGACATCCGCTCACCACTCAGGTTGACAAATAAGGATTGTTCCTCAGGATGAGCGATTAACTTGGGCCGGACATCCTGAATGTAATCTGTCAGCGCCTGCACTGCCGCAGGATACAGCGGAATAATACGGCTCTTCCCTGTCGGTCCACACTTGATAAAGCAACCCGGCAAATTGACATCACTAACATTTAAAGATATCAGCTCTGTCACACGAATACCGGTGGCATACAGCAACTCCAGCATAGCTTTATCCCGAAATCCCTTGGCGTCAGTGCATTTCGGCTGGGCCAACAACAGCTCGACCTCTTTACCGGTCAGAATCTGTGGCAGCTTCTTTTCAGTCTTTTGGACCTGAATATTCCGGACTGGATTTTCTCCAACACATCCAAGGTTTAAAAGATAATGATAGAAACATTTTAAGGAAGCCAAGGTGCGGGAGATGGTGGCAGGCGATTTGCCCTGCTCCGTAAGCCAGTGGGTATATGCGATGACCTGCGGCCGCTCCACTGTCTCAGGCTCCAGTTCCTGGGTCTGTAAATAGTGGATAAATTGCTGTACATCCCGCATATACGAGGTAGTGGTATTCCGAGAAGCCTGTTTTTCGTTGATCAAATAGTTCTCGAATCCATCCAGTAAAGTTGCCATGTCTCTGTCCTCTTCTTTGCCATGATTCACCGCTCCATCTTTTCACAAATCCATGATTTGTATACAGGCAGATCATATCATCCACACCAGCAGACGAAGCGGTATCAAATTGTTGTAGAAAAACACCTTTACCGCAGAAAAATAAGCCACGCGGAAAAGCGGAAAAACAAACGATCAGAAGGGTACGGCAAACTGCACTGGATCTATGTGTGGGGGTGCGATGCGCATTCAAACAGCCGAAACTCTATTTCTCGACCGCACAATGCTGGACTAAAACAAATGTAATATCTACCAGACGCTCTCGATACGATTACTATACTGGAATCAACGGGAAATTGCAAGGAAAATACGAAAATTTTCAAATATTTGTGCAGAATGACGTAGTATTATGTATACACATTATGTCAACTTTAATCTAGACAGCAGGTTTTGCCACGAAAATTGTGAACATAGTGCACAAAGTACTTATGCAGGAATTCTTGCAAAACGCCGCGGTTGTGCTATGCAGGAGTTCTTGCATTTTACCGTCTTGTCAATCGTGTCCCCACCAGACCGCTGATAAAAACAGCACATGCGATGACAATCCAGAGAACAGCACCCTCATCGCTGCCCTCCTGCGGCCAGACCGTGTTTTTGAACAGTGCAAACAGTGCCGTCCAGAGAATACCATATCCGCAGGCAATGGGCAGCGGATATTTTCCGATCAATTTAATCATAGGCAGCGGCGCCAGCAGATAGAATACCGCCGCCGTCAGATAGGACAAATATCGAATGCCTGTCTGCGGTACCCACTGTCGTATGGCGATCATGCCACTCAAAGCCGCAACAGCCAACAGCAGTACCAGCGGCACAGCGACACCCCGGAGTATCAGTTGCCACGGCTTCCATTGGCCGGTCCGTTTCGCAGTTCTTGTCATGATGGTCCACTCCTTTTATCTGGTTCAATTTTCCCATATCAGCTGCCCCGATTTCCAAAATTTTTTAAAAATACCGTGGCAACTTCCTGTTATATGTAGTATGATAATGGAAGGGTAAATATGAACGTGCCATAGAACGCCCAAGAGATTGTTGTGCTACGCAAGGAGAGGTTATCATGTCTGAACATCCCGCGAAACGGACCCGAGATTACAGTTATACACAGAATCGCGAACTCAGTTGGCTTCGCTTCAATCGCCGTGTACTGGAAGAGGCCGCCGATCAAACGGTTCCGTTACTGGAGCGGCTGAAATTTATTTCCATTTTCACCAGCAATCTGGATGAGTTCTTCATGGTACGTGTCGGCAGTTTGTTTGACCTGTCGTTGATTTCTCCGGATGAGATCGACAACAAGTGCAATATGACTCCAGGTCAACAGCTGGAACGGATCTACGAAACCATCCCCAGTCTGGTGGCTTTGAAAGACCAGATTTTTCATACAGTCACCCAGCAGTTGGCACAGATGGATATTCTTGACCTTGGGCTTTCCGAGCCGCTGCCAGAAGAAAAAAAATTTATCAGCCAATATTTTAAAGCTAAGGTTCTGCCCATCCTGTCGCCGCAGATTGTCGACGTACATCACCCCTTCCCTCACCTGGTTAATAAGGGGCTATATATCGCTGCACTGCTTCAGGACAAAAAAGACGGGCAGTCTTTGGGCCTGATCCCTGTGCCGGATGCGTTGCCACAGTTTATTATCATGCCGGACCACCCCAATCACTATATTCGGACAGAAGATGTAATCCTCCAATGGGCTCCTACACTGTTCGGCAGTTACAAGGTGCTAAATGCCTGTGTAATCTCTGTGACCCGGAATGCAGATATCGGCTTTGATGAAGAGAAGTTCGACGACAATGACGGAGATTTCCGGAACCGCATGAGCAAGCTTTTAAAGAAGCGTTCCCACTTGGCGATTGTCCGTCTGGAAATCAACGGCACTGCCGAAGGCGACTTCCTCAAGATGCTCAAGCGCCGCATCAATGTCCATGATCATCAGATCTACTTTGATCAGGCCCCGTTGAATATGAAGTACGTCTACGGTCTGATTAAGGCCCTGCCGGAGACAACCGTCCAGCCCCTGGAATTCACCCCCTATGTCCCCCGCTGGCCGGAATGCCTGGACCCCAATCGCAGCATGATCGAACAGATTCAGCAGCGGGATCAGATGCTCTTTTTCCCCTTTGATAAAGTTGACCCATTCCTGCGGCTGCTCAGTGAAGCAGCAGACCGTCCGGATGTAGTTTCCATTAAAATCACCATTTACCGGTTGGCGTCTTCCTCTAAAATTGCCCACATTCTCTGCCGGGCTGCCGAGAACGGGAAAGAAGTCACAGTCCTGATGGAACTGCGGGCTCGGTTTGATGAGGCCAATAACATCTCTTGGTCCCGTCTGCTGGAGGATGCCGGCTGCCGCGTGATTTACGGCGTAGAGGATTTCAAATGTCACAGCAAAATCTGCCTGATTACTTTGCGCCAAAAAGATCAGCTTCGTTATATCACCCAAATCGGTACCGGCAATTATAACGAAAAAACAAACACCATGTACACCGATCTGAGCCTGATGACAGCATCTGAGCAAATTGGTATTGACGGTACTGTATTTTTCCAAAATATGCTGGTAGGCAATCTGGAAGGCAGCTACGATCATTTATTGGTAGCCCCTATCGGCATCAAGCAACTGCTGCTGAACATGATTGACCGGGAAATCGCCAAAGGCCCCAACGGTTATATCTGTATCAAGGCCAACTCCATGACGGAACGCGATGTCATGGATAAGCTCTCTGAGGCCTCATGTGCCGGCGTAAACATCCATTTGATTCTCCGCGGTATCTGCTGTCTGCGGCCCGGAATTCCCGGCAAAACAGAACACATCCACGTCACCAGCATTGTGGGTCGGTTTCTGGAGCACGCACGCATTTACTGCTTTGGCCGTGGAGCTGACGCCAAATATTACATTGCCTCCGCTGACCTGATGACACGCAATCTGAATCGCCGTGTGGAGATCGCTTGTCCCATTGAAGATCCAGAGCTGTGCCAGATGCTCCAGGAGATTTTAACCACAGAGTTGGCTGACAACGTCAAAGCCAGCAGCTTGCAGCCGGATGGCTCTTATTTCCGAAAGAGCAATGCCACATCCCATATTGACAGCCAAGCCTTTTTTATGGAGCATTCTTTGCACAAACCGGTGCCGGTACAGAAGAAACCGGATGGAGGTGTCAAAACCAATCATCTTTCTTGGAAGAATCGATTCTTAGGATTGTTCAGTGGAATACAGAAAAAGAAGTAAGCAAAGCCGCCGCCGTTCCCCTTTTCCAGGAACAGCGGCGGCTTTATAAATAAAAAAGTGCCAGGCCCTAAAGGGTCTGGCACAAAGGTGTAAAAGAGATTACTTCAGGCTCTCAGCAACCGCAACAGCGCAAGCCACAGTCATACCGACCATGGGGTTGTTGCCAGCGCCCAGGAAGCCCATCATCTCAACGTGAGCAGGCACAGAGGAAGAGCCAGCGAACTGCGCATCGCTGTGCATACGGCCCATGGTGTCAGTCATGCCGTAGGAAGCGGGACCAGCGGCCATGTTATCAGGGTGCAGCGTACGGCCAGTGCCGCCTCCGGAGGCAACAGAGAAGTACTTCTTACCCTGCTCAATGCACTCCTTCTTGTAGGTGCCGGCAACAGGATGCTGGAAGCGGGTGGGGTTGGTGGAGTTACCAGTGATGGAGACATCCACGCCCTCCAGATGCATGATGGCCACGCCCTCGCGGACGTCGTCAGCACCGTAGCAACGAACGTTGGCACGCTCACCCTCAGAGTAACGGATCTCCTTGACAATGTTGACCTTGCCGGTGGCATAGTCGAACTGGGTCTGAACGTAGGTGAAGCCGTTGATCCGGGAAATGATCTGAGCAGCATCCTTACCCAAGCCGTTCAGGATGACGCGCAGGGGCTCTTTACGGGCCTTGTTGGCGTTCTTGACGATACCGATGGCACCCTCAGCAGCAGCGAAGGACTCGTGGCCAGCCAGGAACGCAAAGCACTTGGACTCGTCGCTCAGCAGCATAGCGCCCAAGTTGCCGTGGCCGATACCGACCTTACGGTCATCAGCAACGGAGCCGTCGATGCAGAATGCCTGCAGGCCCTCACCGATGGCCTTGGCAGCCTCGGCAGCAGTCTTAACGCCCTTCTTCAGAGCAATAGCGGAACCCATGCAGTAAGCCCAGGCGGCATTCTCAAAGCAGATGGGCTGAATGCCCTTGACAATCTCGTAGGGATCGAAGCCCTTCTCCTGGCAAATGGCGCGGCACTCCTCGATATCCTTGATACCGTAGTTGGCGAGGACACCGTTGATCTTGTTGATTCTTCTCTCGTAGCTTTCAAACAGAGCCATTTTCGTTGTCCTCCCCTCTTATTCGTGACGCGGATCGATGTACTTGGCAGCGTTCTCGAACTGACCATAGTGGCCCTTGGCCTTCTCCATGGCCTCATTGGCATCCATGCCGCCCTTGATGGCATCCATCATCTTGCCCAGGTTGATGAACTCATAGCCGATGATCTCGTTGTCCTTGTTCAGAGCAACGCGGGTGCAGTAGCCCTCGGCCATTTCCAGATAACGGGGACCCTTCTCCTTGGTGGCGAACATGGTGCCAACCTGAGAGCGCAGGCCCTTGCCCAGGTCCTCCAGGGAAGCGCCGACAGCCAGACCATCCTCAGAGAAAGCGGACTGGGTGCGGCCGTAAACGATCTGCAGGAACAGCTCACGCATGGCGGTGTTGATGGCATCGCAAACCAGGTCGGTGTTCAGAGCCTCCAGAATGGTCTTGCCGATGAGAATCTCGGAAGCCATAGCGGCGGAATGGGTCATGCCGGAGCAGCCCAAGGTCTCCACCAGAGCCTCTTCAATGATACCGTTCTTGACATTCAGAGTCAGCTTACATGCACCCTGCTGAGGAGCACACCAGCCCACGCCGTGGGTAAAGCCGCTAATGTCACTGATTTCCTTTGCCTGCACCCACTTGCCCTCTTCGGGAATGGGAGCGGGACCATGGTATGCGCCCTTGGCAACGGGGCACATATGCTGTACTTCTGCCGAGTAGATCATGGTAATCTTCCTTTCAGTCTTATTAACTCATGGAAAGGCCTGTCTGATAGGCCTCAACATAGTTGCAAAACAGAAATATTGGAACAATTTGTTCCAATATAATTATAACGGATAGCTTGTCCCGGTGTCAAGGCGAAGAACTACGCAATTTCGCCGTTCCGCAGAGCGGATTCTCATATATTTTCACAAAAAGACACGCCGCTCCGTCAAAACGCCGTGTCTCCGCAGGTTATTTGGTGCCGAAAATCCGGTCGCCGGCATCGCCCAATCCGGGAACGATATAGGCGTGTTCATTCAGGCGTTCATCCAGTGCAGCCAGGAAAATATCCACATCGGGATGATCCTTCTGCACAGTCTCCACGCCCTCCGGCGCAGCCAGAATATCCATCAGCGTGATATTCTTACAGCCATACTTTTTCTTCAGAAGGGCAATCGCCGCAGAAGCGCTGCCGCCGGTGGCCAGCATGGGATCCACCACAAACACCTGACGCTCCGCGATATCGGGCGGCATTTTGCAGTAATACTCCACGGGCTCGTGGGTCTCCGGATCCCGGAACAGGCCGATATGTCCAACCTTGGCCGAGGGAATCAGGTCAATGATGGTATCCACCATACCCAAACCAGCCCGCAGAATGGGGACAATGGCCAGCTTCTTGCCAGCCAGAACGCGTACCTTGGCCATGGCCACCGGTGTCTCCACCTCCACCTCTTCGGTGGGCAGATTGCGTGTGGCTTCATAGCACATCAGAGCGGCAATTTCGCCGACGATCTCCCGGAATTCCTTGACACCGGTGCGCTTGTCGCGCAGGATTGCCAGCTTATGCTGGATCAGGGGATGATCCAAAACGTGAACAGTTCCCATGGTTATTGGTCTCCTCTCGTCGGTTGTAAACGTTCCAGCCGTTCCCGTTCCGCCTGGCTCAGGCGCAGATAGGAAGGCGTCATCGATGCGCCGTCACAGGCAATTCCCTGCTCCAGCCGCCGCTGTGCGGCCAAAGCGACGCCGGATGCCCGTTGGTGGCGCAAGTGCTCCGGCATCAGGCAGAGATCCGACAGTTGCTTTCCGATGGTATTATAGCACAGCTGTGCACCATCTCCAACTAAAATTTTTCGTCCTTCCACAGCTTGTAGCTTTTTGCACAATTCTTCTAGGGAAATCGCACTATCCTCCATAAGCCGTTGGGGTACGCCCTGCTCCATTCGGAACACAGCAGTATAGACTTGACTGCGGCGTGCATCCATGGCTGGAGCCACAATGCCATCTGCCAATCCGCTGGACCATGCCATGGCTTCCAGCGTAGAAACACCGCAGCAAGGCAGCTGCCGTCCCCAAGCAAACCCCTTGGCTGCCGCCACGCCGATACGGACGCCGGTAAAACTGCCGGGACCGGCTGCCACCGCCACAGCATCCACTTGCTCCACTGTCAAATCACAGTTGCCCAGCAAATCCTCCGCCATTTTCATGACAGTACGGCTGTGGGTCTGGCCGCTGTTTTGATAGTATTCAGCCAGCAGGACGCCGTCATTCAGCAGCGCCACCGATGCCGCTTTTGCTGATGTTTCAAAGGCTAAGATCCGCAAACCGCCGCCCCCCTTCAATCGAAATCACACGTTGTTTTGGATCGTCATCCACCTTGCGCAGCTCCACACGGATGGGGTCCTCCAGCGCATCTTCCACGTTTTCGCTCCACTCCACGGCGCAGACACCACCACGGGTCAGGTAATCTTCCCACCCGATGTCGAACAGTTCATCCGCTGAATGCAGCCGATACATATCGAAATGGAACAGCGGCAGCCGACCGCTCAAATATTCATTGACCACCGTATAGGTAGGGCTGGTAACGCGGTCTGTAATGCCAAGACCTGTCGCTAATCCCCTGGTAAATGCTGTTTTACCGGCTCCCAAATCGCCGGTATAAGCCAGCACATCACCGGGCAACAGATATTGGGCCAAAGCCGCCCCCAGTCGTTCCGTCTCTTGGGGAGACCGGGTAATAAACTCCATACACTCTAACACTCCAAACGGTTCTTATCTGTTTATTCTATCACAGGAAACGACAGGCATCAATCCTTTTGCTTTTTATATTCTTCAATCAGAATCTTGGCGGCATCAAAGTCCAACCGTTCTTCCATTGCCATGCGTTTGATGAGACCGATATACGGGTCGGCGTCCGCCATCTCCCCCACCCGGATCTTCTGAATCAGTCGGTCCAGCCGCAGGCGAACCGTAGGATATGTGACGCCATACCGCGCTGCCACTTCTTTCAAGGAACCAGATGCCAGTACAAAGTTTTTCATAAAAGTAACATCTTCCGATTCCAGATTATGAAGCCATTCCGGTAAAAGCTGCATTCCCGCACCCCCTTGATTTTTATTATAATTTTTAATATTATTAAAGTCAACAGTAAATATTATTAAAAATATTCTTATTTTTTAGTTAGACTGGTAGCCGTCCATTGCCCAGATTCGTTCAGTAAAAAACCAGCCTGTGCAAGGTGCACAGGCTGGGCTGTATCGTGTGGGGTGGAGCGCTCTCTTTTATTGGATCATCATAGTCACAGCAGCGTAATTGCTCTGTCCGGTTCTTTTCTCTTGCGGAAAGAAATCTATCACATTCCAGTCCAAAAGCAGACAAAGTGAATATCCCACCTTGATAGTCTATACGAATACAATGTAGTTCCTCCCTATTGATCTGGTTCTTCCAGAATCCACGGAAGCTGGGCTGAAAACATCAAATCGAATTGCGGCTCCGGAAATTCAGGCGCCCCATAGGGATACGGTTCGTGACCGCAGCACCCTGTACCCCAATTGAACTCACTCTCGTGCAAATCATTCTCACGCAAGATCTGACCCGCCAGCCGATAGCAAAATTGATACAGATGTTCACCACCGGTTGCATACAGTTCGCAGACATAGGTCGCCTTTTCTGGTGAAATCTGAAATTGTTCCAACAGCTTTATAATGGGGGATGGCAGTTGTTTCTGCTGCGCCAGCTTCAGGAAATTGCGGCAGTGTCCGCAATCGCAGCCCCATGGCTCTGCATGATGGTACCATGTCGCTGTAGCGTCCAGATCAATCGTTACCAGTGAACCAAAAAGCACTCCATTATATTGTCTCATAACGCTTCCCCTACACCACGTTCCAAATCATAAAATCTCCCGCAATTTCTCCAGAAAGGCCTCTTCTCCCCAAGTGTTAATCTTAAAAAAGACAGCCTGGCTGCCACCAGATGTAATGGCCGAAAGCTGAATAGCATCCGTGCCGTTCTGAAACAATGTCACATTCAGGCTGACACGGTTACTTCCTGCATAGCTGTATCGTTCAAACACCCGGACACTGCACCTGGCATCCCCACTCCAAAAATCGCTGGAATCTTCCATAGATGCCGATACACTGCCGTTTAGAATTCCCTCTTCAATTCTTTGCAAAATCTCATCAAAATTGCCTGTGAGGGTTTGCTCTAACTTTGCCATACAATTCTCCCTTCATTGTGTGTGATGCGCAGTTGATTATCTGAGAATAACAGTTGGATACTGTTCCAACACCGTCACATTGGGTACTTCCCCACCATATCTGACAAGGTTTTTGGCCGCCTTCTTGCAGATGCCGCCGCCGTCGCTTTCCGGCTCCGGCATATGATAAATCCAGGCATGGCGGACCGTTTCCCGCAACAGCTTCCGTGTCTCCGGGTAAGACAGATATACCGCATTGAAAAAGCCATGGTCTGCTATACGTCCATGTAAAAATGTTCGATGTTTTTCCGGCAACAGTTCCGCGTCGGCTGTCAAATAGAAGCTTGTCTCCCCTGCCTGCACAAAAAAGGTGTAATGCTTAGCCCATACATACTCACAGGGCATATGTTCATGGTATTGATATTCCACCGTAAATGCCCCAGCTTGCAGAGTACCATGGTCTGGCATCTCCCGTGTAGGGAAAAAGGTCACCACATGTGGATGGTTCTGCAAAAATGCCGCATTATCCGGCTGATCATAGTGGTCCGGGTGCAGATGGGAGTAAAACAGCCCATCTATATGTGCATCCGGTGGCAGAGTCCCTTGAATGATTCCTTGGGCCAGCGTTCGGTCTATCTGTTTAAAACTGCCATGGCGGCCATTGAGGCCATCGAACAGAATAGCAGAATTACCGTATTGCAGTAACAGACCCGTACTGCATAAAAGCGTCGCTTCCATGGTCCACCTCCAAAAAACTCCGGGAGCAGGTGCCCCCGGAATTTATTGTATTTCTAATGCTGTCAAAAGGCAAGTTACAGTTTCAGATCATTCTCCCGAATCCAGCCCAGGCGACGACATGCCAGTCCCAGCGCCCAGCAAATAACTGCCGGCAGGATAAAGCAGATCAGCACCATTCCAATCCAGTCCATAGCCGTAATAGCAGCCTTGGTGCCAGCAGCCACATCGTTCACCCATCCAGTGTAAACGCCGATGGGGCCTACAAAACCGCAGGTGCCCATACCAGAGGATACTGGTGATCCGTTCATCTCCAGCCGGAAAACGCAGGTGGCAATCGGGCCGGTAATAGCCGATGTGAGAATGGCCGGAATCCAAATGCGAGGATTCCGTACAATGTTCCCCATTTGCAGCATAGATGTGCCCACACCCTGAGACACCAAACCGCCCCAACTGTTTTCCCGAAAACTCATAACAGCAAAGCCTACCATCTGCGCACAGCAACCAGCCACAGCAGCGCCACCAGCTAAACCTGTAAGGGACAAGGCTGCACAGATGGCCGCGCTGGAAATGGGCAACGTCAGTGCAATGCCCACAATCACCGATACCAGAATGCCCATTAGAAGCGGCTGTAATTCCGTGGCCCACATAATGAGCTGGCCCACCGAACTGGCCGCCGTACCAATGGCCGGCGCCCACCAGGCAGACAATCCCACACCAACGGCAATGGTCACCAACGGTGTCACCAGAATGTCCACTTTTGTTTCTTTAGAAACCAATTTCCCTAATTCCGCCGCAAGAATGGCCACAAACAGAACGGCCAGTGGGCCGCCTGCCCCGCCCAGCGTATTGGCGGCAAATCCCACCGTAGCCAGAGAAAACAGCACCAGTGGCGGAGCCTGCAACGCATACCCAATGGCGATGGCCATAGCAGGGCCGCTCATGGCTGAAGCCAAACCGCCTACCGTATAGGAAAGGGCGTGGTCGCCTGTGCCCAAAGTCGCCACCGTGCGGGTCAAAAAATCGATATTGAACTGCGTACCTACCGTATCAATGATGGTGCCAATGAGTAAGCTGCAAAACAAGCCCTGCGCCATGGCGCCCAACGCGTCCACACCATATCGCTTGGCCGATATGACAATATTCTTCCGTTTCAAAAACTCTTTCACACACTCTCCTGCTTTCTGTAAATCTAACTGACAAGACAATTGACAACCCCATTATACTGACTGTGTTGCCAATGTCAATGGCTTTTGTGAAAATCAGAATTCTTTCTGAAAATCTCATTGACAAGACTGCGGTATATTGTATATGATTACGCAAAAGGAGTGAGTGACATGGACGGACAGCAGCGCAGAGCAAAAATCGCCTCTTTATTGAACAGCAAGCATCCCATGACCGGTACGGAATTGGCCCGATGTCTCGGCGTCAGCCGTCAAATCATCGTGCAGGACATTGCGCTGATGCGAGCGGAAGATAAAAATATCTTATCCACAAACAAAGGCTATCTCATCTATGATTCCGCCGATGTGCAAACTTCCTGCCGCCGGGTGTTTCATGTGCGCCACACCACAGAACAGTTGTTGGATGAACTGACATCCATTACAGAACTAGGCGGTCAGGTGTTGGATGTCAGCATAGAACACAGCATTTACGGTCAGCTCCGTGTGGATCTGTTTATTCGTTCTGTGCAGGACGCCGAAGAATTTGCAGCCAAATGGAACCATGTTGATGCCGCACCTTTAAAGAAGCTGACCCAGGACACCCATTATCATACGGTGGCTGCCAACTCTGAGCGGCTGCTGGATCTGATTGAAGCCGAACTGGATCACAAAGGATATCTCATCAAAACGTGACAATAGGCGGGTATGCACAATGCATACCCGCCTCAGTCTGTCGAAAAAGTCCAACGAGAGCTGGGCTTTTTCGTTTGTAAGAGGTAAAATAAAGTAGGTGGTGAAAAAGATGCTGGAACGTGAAAAAATGGATCG
>CALWXC010000041.1 GCA_944385415.1 uncultured Oscillospiraceae bacterium
CGTCTTACATTGTCCGGTATTCAATTGAAACGTGCTAGGGAAGAAATGTTTGATTTTGATAGTGATTTAGCAGAGTATAAAACCAATCGTATGTTTGAGAGGTATATGGATAGAATTGATACTGTAGAAAAATACAGGGAAAAAATGCGACAATATAATACAGTGAAATCACAACAAGAACGTTTAAAAGAGCTTCACGAAAAATACTTGGAAGAAATGAAACAGATTGAATTAGAAAATAAAATAAAAAATGATTTGCATAAAAAAGCAACTCAAGCAATAAAAAAAGAAGAATAACACTTTGAAAAAAAGTCGGAGACGGTACGGAGTATTTTTTCAAAGTTGCCGTCTTACTACTTGATAATATATAGGCAACTGACAGGAATTATTCTCTGTCAGTGTTAATAAAGGAGATAACAATATGGGAGCTATAGCAGATGCTATCAGTGGTGCTATTAGTGGTATAGCGAATACTGGTATAGGTATATACAATGCCGTTAATTCTGAAAAATGGAATAAAAAAAATTACGAATTACAACATCAAGCATTGGCGGAGAATAAAGCCATGAACGAGTATCAAAAATGGTTCTCTAAAAATGCCGTTAGTGTTAGAGCACAAGATTTAGCTAATGCTGGTTTGAGTAAAACTTTAGCGGCTGGTTCTTCAGCACAAGCACCTAATTTACAACAAGTACAAGCTGCACAGAGGCAATTTACACCTCTTAATGAGCAGTTAGGTTCACAGTTTTTAGATACAATTTATGGTAGTATGCTTAATGCTAGTCAAGTTGCTACTTCTTACGAGCAACAACAAAATATTAGAGCTAATACATTAAAGACTATGCAAGATACTGCAGAAAGTATGGAGAGAACACAAGGTTATAAAGCTGATAGAGATTTGAAGACTTTAGAATATGAGATAAAAAATAGTGCTAAACAGCTTTACGATAATCTTAATTTACCTTATAATTTTAATATTAGTAATCCTTTTTTATTAGGTCAAGGTCTTGCAATGTCTGGTGGTAAATTAATGGATTATTTAAAAAACCTCTCTCCCGAACAGAAAAAAAGATTAGCTAACGAAAGTGTGTTAGCAGCTCCTAACGGTAGAAGCTATAAAAAAGAAGACGGCTTATCTGGTTTAGGTTATGAAAGTGCTAAAAAATTATTGGAATGGTTATTTGATAGCAATAATCATGTAAGTGTTTCAAAATAAAATATAAAAGGAGTAATTTATGTCAAAATCAGGAAACAAAACAGTTTTTAAAGGCCATTACACTAATGCTAGTTCTAAAACGAAAAATACTTATGGTAATAGTCGTGGTGGTATAAGAATTAATAACTAATTAAAGAGTGTATTATGAAGTGTTTGAACCCTATCTTTAAAAAAATCGGTATATCTCTAAAAAAAACAGATAAAGTTTTTAATATTAATTTTAGAAATTTCTTAAAACGTCCTCAATTATACGTACAAGATGATAGTATAAAATATGTAGAAATCCCTTGCGGAAAGTGTGTTTTTTGTTTACAACAAAAAGTCAATGAATGGTCATTACGTATAAAACATGAATTAATGTTTTTTCGAACCGGTATGTTTCTTACTTTAACGTATAATAATTCATCTATTCCTCGAGCTTTTACATCTTCGCCTAAAATTATTGATAATCAAATTTTTTATACAGATACTACATTAGTAAAATCACATCTTCAAAAGTTTTTTAAACGTTTAAGATATTATTTAGATAAAGAAAAACGCAAGATAAAATATTATGCCTGCGGTGAATATGGCGATAAAACAGATAGAGCACATTACCATGTAATATTATTAGGTATGAAGTCGTGGAGTTTTCAAGATAGATATTTAATAAAAAAATGTTGGAAATATGGTTATATTGATTTTGGAGACGCTTCCGTTGCTTCTGGTAGGTATGTTGCTAAGTATTGTAATAAAGTTCATGAAACTTATGATTATAAGAAGCGTTATATTGATCAAGGTAGGGAAACTCCTTTTAAATTGTCTTCACTTGGTTTTGGTAAACGTTACGTTGAACAAGAAAAAGATAATTTATATAATAATTTATGTATTCGAAATAGTAATTTTCAAATGTCTATTCCTCGCACTTATTATAGATGGTTATGTAAGATGTTTAGTGATTTTAAAGACAAAATAAAAGAGAAAACACAACAATTTAGAGAAACTCAATTTTTTAATTTATTAAAACATTATGCTAATAGATTAACTCAAACTCATTTAGAAGATATATTTAATACTATTAAGCGTATTACTCAATTAAATATTACTTTAAAAAATAATTTTCAAGAGGAAATTAATACTTATGATTTATCAAATTATCCTCGCTTGTATGAATTGTATCATATTTCACTAGAAAATAAAGCTAATGAATTAAAAGAAAAAGAAAAAAGAAAAATTATAGAAAAAAAGTTTGCAATTTTTTAAAAAGCGTATTATAACATAATTACAGTTTTTAATTGTTAAGTATCTAAGGATATTTAATATTTATCCACGTCGTACGCAGGCAACTGCGTATGACGATATTAAATTAAGGAGTTAGACGTGGCAAAAGGATTTAATACACAATATTGGTCTTATGGTATTTACGATGTTGAAGCTAATAATTATCGCTATTTATTTACTTGCAAAAACGATGATGTAGCTAAAAGGCAGTTTATTGCTTATGCAGTAGGTACAAATGATTTATTTAATGAAACTTTAGAGTTGCATAAAATTAACAGAATAGGTTTCGCTGTAGGCGATGTTGAAGATGATTTTTCAGTTTTGTTGTGGTATAAAGATATTGAATCCTCTGTATTACAGTATAGAGAGAAAACTAATAAAATGATAAATAAATGACGTTTGTAATTAATCAAAAGACAGCAATGGATATTTTAGATATAACTAAAAAACAAAATATGCGAATATATATATTAAAAAACTATATAAAAGATTTACAAGTTTTATTAGATAATAATAATATAGATTATTCAGAATTACGTAAAAAATATTTATTTCAATATTCTTTTACTAATAATGAAATATCTACTGAAGAACAAAAAAAAAATTTAGCATATTTACGTCGAGTTAGTCTTTCAAACACTTTATAATACAAAAAAGCCCGCTTTTGCGGGCTAATTTTTTTAAAGGAGCTATGTATGGCAACAATATTCCAAGACGTTGGTGGTCTTAAGCCTCAACGTACTAAATTTAATCTCGGATATCCAAATAGGTATAATTGTAATATGGGTGAGCTTATCCCTTCCTATTTAGAGAGAGCTGAAGCTGGTGATATATTTGAAATAGGTCAAGAAGTTTTATGTCGTTTACAACCTCTTGTTTCTCCTGTATTAGATAATCTTTATATAAGTACAGAGTATTTTTTTGTCCCATTTCGTTTATTATGGGATAAATGGGAAGAATATATCACTGGTATTAAAAAAGATAGTATCCCACCTGAAGAATTTACAGATCCACAGCCGGAATGGTCGCCAGCTACTTCCGATAAATCTACTTTAAACAATAAAAAATTTTCTCTTTGGGATTATTTTGGTTTTCCTGTAGGTGTTGATCCAGTAGGTTCTTATCCTCTCGACTATCCTCGTAGAGCATATAATTTAATTTACAATGAATGGTATAGAGACGAAAATTTACAAGAATTAGTTAATTTAAATAATGACAAAATATTGTATCGTTCTTGGCGTAAGGATTATTTTACTTCCGCTTTACCTTTTAGGCAAAAAGGTATTGCTCCTTCTATCCCTATTACTGGTACTGGCAGTGTCGATTTTAATTTAGATATAAAAGATACAGCAGATAGTACTAATATTGTAGTTAAATCTTTTACAGGTGATGCTTCTCGAAATTATTTTCCTGTTTATTTGCAAGGT
>CALWXC010000042.1 GCA_944385415.1 uncultured Oscillospiraceae bacterium
GTCTGACACTACACGGAGGTATTGTTTCATATTACACTTATTGGAACAAGGCGTGGTTAGATTTTACGCTTACGTGTGTTCTGTAACCTGCCGGATGAAACTGTGTGCCTTTGTAACTACTCCTACCAGCATGAGGATTCGGAGTTCCAGATCGGCGATACAGTGATCCTTATCATACAGCGGCATGATTTGGAGAAAAAACTGATCTTTGGAAAGATTCTGACCCTGTGGCGTACGGAGCGGTAGCAGAAACACAAAAACAGGCACTGTCCTTTCTGCAAGATGCAGATCATGGCCGTGCCTGTTTTTAATGGTTCCTTGCATATTCAATATTATGGGTATCGGTTTAAGACAGCAAGGCACAAGATGTAGCCACAGCTCTGGATAATCTGGAAAACAGTTGTGTTGGCTGAAAACGACGGTTAAAGCGGAAACAAAACTCATCCAAGTATGGCTGGATGTTCCCACAGCTGCCATGATAGGTTCCCAGCAGAAAAGCCTTGAAATTTCCAATTGCTACATGTGCCCACTTCAAATCACCGGTAGTGTACTTTGACGGGTTTACATGGACATTTTTTAGCCCTTTATAACTTTTGTAGCCATCGCACTCCAATGTAGTCCCAGGCACTACATGGCAGTTAACTACATTTTGCAGGGTGGCTGTTTTAATATCTGGAATGTTCTGGAGATGCACAAACTTCAGAAGACCAGAGTTATCTTTTAACACCATAACGGCTATTTTCTGCCGATCAGTACCCCGGCCACGCTTCTTTACATGCTTGGAAGCACCCAGATAGGCTTCATCCATCTCAATTATTCCGTCAAGCAGATAGTGCTGATTGCGGTCCCGCATGGCGCTGCGGATGCGAACCAGCAGATACCAGGCACTTTCGTAGGATAGTTCCAGATGTCTTGCCAGCCCCAGCGCCGAGACTCTCCGTTTATCCGTAGCGCAGAGGTACATGGCCCAAAACCACACTGTCAGTGGTAAGTGGGTGCGGTGCATCACGGTACCAGCTGTAACGGATGTCTGCCGGCAGCAGCGCTTGCATTGATAGGTGTGACGAGTCTGGATGCAATAATACTCCCTATGCCCACACTTGGGGCATACAAACCCCTCAGGAAAACGTTCTGAGAACAGATATTCCCTGCATGCTGCTTCGGTTGAAAACCGTTCCTGAAATTCCCTAAACGTCATTCGGACCGCCTTGGCCAATGCAATGCACCTCGTATTCTTAAAGATACGCTTATTTTACATTGCCTGGTGTACCTTATTTAGGACTGCTTCCATTATTCTGTGGTCAGCTGTTTAAAGCCGATACCCATATTCAATATTTTATAGGCGGGCTCAATTATGGAATTACTGGAATATCTGGCTGATAAAGTCGGCTGTACCTATATGTCCGACTTGCGTTTTCTTCCACTAAGTTAGCTGCGTTTTCCTTTTCTGGCAGGGATGCCGTTGGAGGACTTTTCAGAAAAAGACTGGCTGGAGGCAGTTATGTACCTGTGTCAACAGCAGGTCGGTTCGGCAGCCCTGGCACGTCTGAAACTGATATGCCCAATTTGGGCACCATCCACATTGCACGGAAATCAAGTTTCATAAATTGAAGTTAAAAAACAATCAGCCACCCGTAAACAACCGGATGTATTCTTCAACTGGGGCTCTGGTATCATGAAGTCTCAGTTTGCTTCTTTCCCTGTCCGACTACATGACGGGCAATATCAAGTCCTGAATCCTTCGCATCACTCTGGACAATTTTACATTCGATGAAAAAGTATGCGAGTACCAGACGGGACGCCAAGTATCCAAAAGCATTTTTTAGCGTCTTCTGCGAAGCCATCCCCACACAGACAGTTATGTCAGATGTCGCACTCTTATGGAGGACAGCATTGTGAGCGACTACTGGGTCTATATCGAACGTAAGTTTGACAATGCAATAATATCTATACCTGTGAGTAAGGCAAATGGTGGTTCGGTTGCTCAAAAACTAGCTTATTGTAAAATCTACTTAAATTAGAGAAGACGTCAGCTTCCTTTCTCTGGAAGAACAATATGTCCAACGGATGGAGCAGACAAAATCTGTACTGTGTGCAAAGTAAACTGGCGGAACAATCCCAGCTCTGATCATCTCGGAGCTGGGATTGTCACTACGCTGTGGGTTATTTAGTGGGTAGCTCGCGGTAAGTCAAAGTCTCAAAGTCAGAATACCCACCAGCATCTTCTCCATTACCGGAAGCATAAAGACCTAACGTACATCCAACAAAACCGCCAGCGTGTTCGGTGCTTAGGGAGCGCAGATCAATATCAGTGGCAGCTAATTGCCATTCTATGTTGGTTTGGTAAAAGACACTGGCAGTAAGTCCTTCCACGTGCAACTTAAGTTTGATGGATGTTGTCGGTAGTATGTCAATTCGTGTCAGACAAACGTCCTTACCATCCTCGCACAGCAAAACAACAAGTTCTACACCTGTATCCTGGGGATGGCACTCCACTCGCAGATGATTTGCATGATTTTGAACCATTGCAATACCGGCACATTCATTCTTTTGATGAAAATTAGGGGTGAAACTGGTTTCCAATTCGCAATTCCAATTCTGCTGGCGCAAGGCGAGATAAGCAGGTTCACCACAATCTTTCAAAGTATCACGGCGATGGAAAAGGCGCACATAATGCTCCTTTGCATTTAATTGCAGTACATGATCTCGATGATTCCGCAAAGTTAACAGCTCCGGCGGCAGAGATGAGGTGTCGAACATATACGTTCTACAGTCAGGCTCATAAGCGTCAGGCTGTTCAACATCAGTGAGCATTACCTGTTCTTCAAGATGACCAACGCCAGCGTTTACAACCGGCCAGCCATCTTCCCATGTGACTTTGGCCAAAAAGGTCTCACGGCCCAATAACGTGCAGCCATCATTGGGTCGACATGCCAAAACAACCATATACCAGTTTCCATTACCGTCGTCGACCAAATCAGCATGGCCTACACAGGTGATGGGATATTTTGCCCCCAAATGTCTATGCGTTAAAATCGGATTGCTCGGGCAATATTCGTATGGACCAAACACATTTTTGCTGCGTGCAACCATAACACTGTGGTGAATGGAAGTGCCACCTTCAGCATGTAAGATATAGTAATATCCATCTTTTTTATACAGATGTGGCCCCTCAGGCCAGACTGCCTTGCGCTGAAAACCGGTAAGGACAATGGTTGCATCTTGCTTTAATTGCATAGTTTGCAAATCCAGTGTTTGAATCCAAACTTCGCAATCACCATTGTAACGATACCCGGTAGAACGTGGCCGCTGGCCAATATAATAGCAGGTGTCATCATCATCAAAAAATAGACTGGGATCAATGCCACCTGCGGTCTCACCCAAATAATACGGCTCAGACCATGGGCCTTGCGGATCTTTTGCAGTAACGATAAAATTTCCATGATCGGGTATATTGGTGGTTATCATGTACCAAGTACCCTTATGATAACGAATGGTAGGTGCAAAAATACCTTCCGAATGCTGACAACCAGTCAAAGGAATTTGAGAATCCCGAACGAGAACATTGCTGATTAATTTCCAATGAACCAGATCTTCGCTTTCAAAAATAGGTACACCCGGAAAATAAGCAAATGTCGAGTGAACCGTATAGTATTTGTTTCCAACTCGGCAAATTGAGGGATCAGGGAAGAAGCCAGACATGATAGGATTTTTAACGGAAAGCATAGAAAACCTCCAAATGGGACATGGTAAATTGCAACCTTATAATATAATGTAGAGTTATGGCCACTGTCTTTAGGTGGACCATCGATACAGCGGCCATAACGATTTAAACGTGCCACCAAACTGACTTCTCATATTGTAGGCACTGAAAAACATGGACAGAGAGCAGAAAATTAAAATTATTCCTTTACGCTACCAATGGTCATGCCCGATACAAAATATCTTTGCAGGAATGGATAAAGCAAAATAATGGGAAGCATCGTCACGATTGTAGCAGCAGCACGCACGGTAACCGGTGTGACAGCCGCACTTGCGGTATTACCACCCGTAGTAGCACTGCCGCTTTGCTGCATGACTGAGGACAAAAGTTTCATCAACTCATACTGCAAGGTCGTATATTGCGCGTTCATCCGATTGTACAGCATGGCATCAAACCAGGAATTCCACTGCCCTACTGCCACAAACAATGCAACTGTGGCATACACTGGCTTACACAGCGGCGATATAATGCGGGTAAAGATCGTAAAATCATTGGCACCGTCAATCATTGCAGATTCTTCCAGTGCATTGGGGAGTCCTTCCATATAGGTTCGCATAATCAGAACATTAAATGCACTAATCATTCCCGGAATAACGTATACCCAAAAGGAATTTGTCAAATTCAAACTGCGATACAAAATCAAAGTTGGAATCATACCACCATTAACATACATTGTAATGATCCAGAACAGCGATAACTGAGAGCGGAACAAAAAACGTTTGCGGCTGACGATATAAGCCAGAAGTGCATTGGTTACCAAGGCCAGGAGTGTTCCTATCACAGTTCTTGCCACGGAAATAATTGCACCAGTAATAATATTCTGTTGGTTCAGTACAGTTTGATAATTTGAAAGACTGAAGACACGCGGCCATAAATGGATGCCACCGCGAATAGCATCAATACCATCATTGAAGGACAGAGCAACTGTATTCAGGACAGGATACAACGTAATGACCACAAATAAAGTCAAGAAAACTACATTGCAGACAACAAAGACTTTATTCGTGACGGACGAATTATTTTTCATATGTCTCCCCCCTTAGAACAATCTGTTTTCACCGGAACGTTTGGCAATCCAGTTTGCACCGAAAATCAGTATAATGGCAACCACACTCTTAAAGATACCAGCTGCAGTACCAAGAGAGTAATCATTCTGGCTAATACCCCAAGTCAAGGTATAGATATCGATGGTTTCCGATACACTTTTTACCAGACCATTTCCAAGCAAATACTGGACTTCAAAACCGGCGTTTAGTACATTACCAATATTCATAATCAGCAAGATCATAATCGTGGGTTTGAGACTTGGCAGTGTTACGTGCCAAATTTTTCCCCACCGTCCAGCACCATCCAGGGTGGCGGCTTCATACAGATTGGGGTCGATAGAGGTGATCGCAGCCAAATAAACAATCGCGTTCCAGCCAGTTTCTTTCCAAACATTGGCAAACGCAACAATTGGCCAAAAATAAGACGGATTAGCAAAAAAATTGATGGGCTTGTCCATAATTCCAAACTTCACCAGCAGTTCATTGATGATACCAGTAGAGGACAAGGCATCATGCAGAATACCAGTAACAATAATCCAAGAAAGAAAATGAGGTAGATAGGAAACCGTTTGTACAATTTTTTTGCCGAATACATTCCGGACTTCATTCAGCAGAATGGCAAAGATAATCGCCATTAAGAACGTAGCAACCAGATTAAGAACACCCATAGCCAAGGTATTACGAATAACCCGCAAAAAAACCTCGTCAGAGAACAGAAATTTAAACTTCTCCCATCCTACAAATTGAGAGCCAAAAAGACCGTCTTTGGGCTTATAGTTCTGGAAAGCCATTACCCAACCTGCCAAAGGAACATAATAAAATACGATGCCGTATATAACAAAAAACGCAGCGCAGACCATCAAAAATTTTTGATGCGCGATCTCTCTCCATGTAATACGTTTCACTGGATTTTTCATTGGCAAATCCTCCTAAAGAACGTTTATAGCAAATAACTATCGCAAACTCACACCACACTATGCTGTTTTAGCAGCAAATGGCCACGGCTACACTGTGCAGCCGTGGCCACTTGTATGTGTCAACGTCTGTGTCGCCTGCAATAACGGGCATCAAAGACCGGCGCGGCGCTCAAGCTCAGTTTGCATTTCTGCCAAGAAATCCTGCGGATTGGCTGCGTTGTACGCAGTCATGTATTCATTCCAGGCGCTTTCAAAATCAGGCGCCATAACAACTTTGGGCAGCCATTCGTGTTTGACTTCGCCCATCTTGACCCAGGCAACACCACCGGGGGTTTCGGTAGTCATTGAACCGGAGTAAGAATACATCGGGAACCAGGGGCCCGGTTCTTCTTCCACAGAACCGATCAAATCGACGTAGCTGTCTACGCCGTAGGCATCAAACAGTTTCTGCAGGGGGGTGGACAGGCTGTCCAGGAATTCGCTTGCCTGCTGGTCGGGCTGCATGGCGTTCTTGCCGTCCCGGCTGGTGCCCAGCCACTGCGGCATGTAGGAATAGTTGCACATGTGAGAGGCCTGATAGGCGGGATCTGCACATTGCATCCGCATTTCTTCGGTGCGGTAATACAGGCCGTTTTCATCAACCAGGTAATCCTCACCTTCAACGCCCCAGTAGCGAAGATCGTGAATCTCCTGGTCCAAGAGGTCATTCATGAACTTAAAGGCTGCATCAATGTCGGAGCAACTGGTAGTAACCGCCACACCGCTGGAGTTGTTCAACGTGTCGGCGTAGTTGTGCCAGCGGTTTTCCATTCCTTCGTCAATGGTCAGGCCCAGCGGAACGTAGTTGCAGCCCTGCTCGTCCAAACCCTGCTGTTTGAAAACATCATTGACATTGTACGCGAAGTTCCACCACTGGTCGCACATGCCCAGCACAGCGCCGGTGGAAAGCTTGGCGATGTATTCATCGTAGGTCTGGGTGGCGAATTCTACGTCCACGTAGCCTTTCTGGTATTCTTCGTTCAATTTCTGGAAATACCGCTTGGCAGTGGGCGTGGTATTGTAGTCAACTACCTGCATCGTATCCGTGTCTACAATGACAGAGCCGTCGTTGGGATACCCATCAAGGAACTGGGGTGCATTCTCGATGCAGAAATAGCGCCAGTCTTCGCAAAGTGCCGTGTAGGGAATGTTCTTGGTACCGTTTGCCATGGTGGGGTTGGCATCGGCATAGCTTTCCAGCAGATCGAAATACTGGTCCAGGGTTTTGATTTCGGGGTAACCGGCCCATTCCAGAACACGCGCCTGAATCCAAAAGGCTTGATCATTATGGGTGGTCGAACGATTTTCACCATAGGTGTTCTGAAACACGTTTGCCCAATAAATCTTGCCGTCATCCTGGCGGAAACTGTCCCACTCTTCGTCGGTGTACAGTTCTTTCAGGTTGGGGTACTTTTCCAGGTAATCATCCCAAGGCACCAGGACGCCTGCGTCATAAAGAGACATCATAGCATCGCCGCCATTGATGAAATCCGGGTATTCCCCGCCAGCGATGATTGTGCCGATGGCTTCCGCGTCGGTCTGTCCAGTCAGCCAGGTCTCTTTCAGCTTAGCACCGGTTTTCTCAGCAATGATGTTCATAATTTCATTGTCATCATTGATTTCGGTACCGGGCATTGCGGTAAACATCGTAAATGTTTTGATTCCATCAGATGATTCAGCATCATCAGAACCGCCACACGCCGCTAAGCCCAGCAACATGGCTGCAGACATACTTGCTGTAAATACGCACCGCCACAATTTAACTTTCATAATTGGCCTCCTATAAATAGATTTTTCGCCCCTTGCGATCTTTATGCTTTAAGTATATATACCAAAAATATTTTACACAACCGACAAATTCTAGTAAAATTCCCTTAAAATTATAGCATTATCAATGTGTGTGGGGACTCTGGTCCAGAAAGCAAAACAATGGTACAAAAAAGCAGGCAGTTTCCCTTCCTCATAGCGATTTAGGGGAATCTGCCTGTGCATTTTATTTTGAAGTATTGTTATTTCGATAGTTGGAACGCAATAAAAGCGAAAACGGATGGTACAATTTTGCTTATGAAACTTATTTGTCAGATGTCTCTTGGTGCAGGTTCACTGCTTTACTCTTCCGGAAGCGGGAAGGCGTGCAGCCTTTCAATTCAATAAATTTGCAAAGAAAGTAGTCTACATCTTTATAGCCTACATCCTCAGCTATACGGCCAATACGCTTGTTTGTATACAGCAACTGATGGCAAGCTTCATTGATTCGGTAAGAGCACAAATAGTTTTTAAAGGATTGCCCGTATTTTTTGCGGAAAATCTGCCCCAAGTATGCACTGTTGATATAGTATTTTTTTCCTAGACTCTGCAACGTAAGATTTTCAGAGTAATGTTCCTGAATTTCTTTGTCAATGGAGTCTAAAATATCTGTAGAAATGTTTTTGCGCAGAAGTGAGAGGTAATCTGCATACTCTCGTGCAAAGCGGAACAGATGTTGTCGGCTGCCACGTGAAATTCCCTCCCGAAAAGACTGTGCACTGATAAATTGCAGCATTTCTTTTTGGTTGGCTTCACTGTCCAAATTGGATGCAAAATGCATGAGTCGAAATAACAAATAATTCAAGTTTAAGTTGATATCTTTATCACGCACACCACATTGCTGCATTTCGGAAAACAAACAATCTATTTTGAAACCGATACGCTCCGGTTCATTCAGTTCAATAGCAGCAATTAGCTGATCCAATGTATCTTTGCACAACACATTCCCTTCTTGTGGAACCAGTAACTCTTCCTCGTAATAGTATATTGCTTTTTGCTGTCGGAAAGCACAAAGATTCTTCAAACCACAGACGGTGTCGTAGGATTTAGAAATAGCAGTGATATCGTCCACTTTTTTGCCAATCAAAAATCTCAATTCGTGTTGCATCAAAACGCCTATTTTTTTATAAAACTCCTGAATATACTGTTCTTCGGTACAGTTGGCATTTCGGGCAAGTACACCGCTATAAATAAACGCGATCCCATAACCAACGCGATCCAATGAGGCGTCATAAAAGCACCGAGAACGCTCCTCTTTTAAAATTGTCACACAGTTTTGGTATAACTCGCGCTGAACCATGCGAAAATGGTCTTCGTCATCGCCATCTTCAGTGCCAGAAGGCTGGCAAACAGAGATTTCTATGTATCGGATGCCATCCGACAAATCCAAATGCTGCTGCAAATACTCTACGCCATTGGGATCATGCTTTCCGAATAACAACGAGACTAAACAGCGAGCCTGATAAGCAAGTTCATACTGTTCTTCCATCTTACTATTGTGTGAGATATCGCTGTATTTGCTCAAAATAGACAACAGATCATGACTTTCCACAGGTTTAAGAAGATAGTCAATGCACCCGTAACGCAACGCTTTTTGGGCATAGGAGAATTCGCTGTATCCGCTTAGTATAACGAAACCAGCATTTGAAATGTTCTCACGTCGAACAGTTTCGAGAAGATCGAGTCCTGTCATTTTGGGCATCATAACATCGGTAATTACAAGATCAACAGGAAACTTTTTTAAATATTCCAATGCTTCCTGCCCATCAGATAAAACAGCAGCGACTTCATAACCTGCGGCTTTCCAGTCAATCAAAGCCTGCAAACCTTGCCCAATAAACTGTTCATCATCTACGATAATAACTTTTAACATGTCACTCCGCCCTTACTGCTTTGTTTAGAGGAAATCGAATCGAAATGAGTGTTCCAATGCCCGATTCGCTTTCAACTGAGAATTGCGCGGTATTCTCTGTCATCATACGGATGCGTAGACATGTGTTCACCATGCCAATGCGTCCTTTTTCTTTTAACATCATCAGATTTGCATTCTGCATCCGGTCCTGAATGCGTTCTACCTCAGCCTCGTCCATGCCACCGCCTGTGTCTTCTATGTCAATACAAAGATCATGATCTTCCGTGTAGACACGTACAAAAATCCAGCCTGGGGACGATTTTGTTTCAATACCATGAACACAAGCATTTTCCACAAAGGTGGTAATGGTCAATTTGGGAACCAGTATGTTTTTACAATCTTCCTGCGCACTGATTTTGTACGACAAGCGCTCCCCAAAGCGGTATTTTTGTAAAGCCAGATACGCCTCAACAAATGCCAACTCACGCTTTATGGTATTGGAATCAGACGACCAGTCCACATTCTGACGGGCCATTATGGCTAATTTTTGTACCATGTCGGCGGTCTCGTCTTCTTTTTTTAGAATGCTGTGCATGCGAATACTTTCGAGCGCATTAAACAAAAAATGTGGATTGATTTGACTGTATAGGGCCATTAACTCGGCGTTCTGGCGGGCAATATCCATTTCCTGCTCTTTCAAGCGACACCGATAAACAATATCAATTAGACTGTTCATTCGATCAGCCATATGGTTATAATTGTCCATTAAACTGCCAATTTCATCTTGACCGCTTGGCCCTGAAATCTTAATCAAAACATCGCTATCTACTTGGTTAAACACTTTTTCCAAACGGAAAAGCCGCGAGGTGATAGAATTCTCCAGAAGATTCATCAATAGCTGTGGGGGAATAATGTTCAGTAGCAGCAAAAGGATAAGAATATGGATGTTTGTACGAAGTAGCATTAAAACATCATCCCCGGGCTCAAGTACATAGATATTCAATTCTTCACCGTAAAGGGTAAGGTGCTGGGATAGCCCTACAGACCCCAAGCTGGAAAATGTACTATATGGTTGCCACCGATAATTCGGCGTGGCATTAGTAAGGACGATTTGATTACCACTACAAACATAAACATCATAGTCATAACCCATGTTTTGGAAGTCACGTTCCAGCGTACTATAATTGAGTTCGATACACACAAGGCGCTCTGCTTTATCGCTGTAAAGGCCATTCATGCCGCGCAAAAACAATACCTGGCGCCCATCTGTGTCATCATAGGAAAAAAGGAGGCGTGGACTGTAACCATCCTCAGTATACTGCTGATACCATAATTCCTGAGAAACGGCAGATAACCGCCCAAATTCGCTGCCGTTTATCAGAGTTTCGTTGTCTGCATATACTGTGATGACAGAATTTGTGATCCGTGAAATGCCTTGCAGTAAAGAATTGCTGATATAATCTTTGTAGCTATCAAAATATTCTCTGGGACTGGCATATTGACGGCTCACAAAATCTTGGAGCGAGTTATCCATATAAAGACTGGTTGTGATGAGAGATGAGTCTTCGGTAGCAGCAGCAAGCATAGACTGCACTGATCCTACTATTTTTTCCATCTGGTGCTGTTGTTCAGCATGCTCAGCCTGAGTGAAAGCATACAAAATCACTATATCCGTCAAAAAAATAGGAACTAGAATGCAAAAATAATAAAGATATCGAAGTTTTTTCTTTAGGCTTAAATTATTTAGAAAGTCTTCCAGCCTGATTCTGGCGAGACAAAATCGGTTCATACAAAGCTCCTTGCCGATGAGTGATCCAAAAGAACCTTGCTATTTTCAGCTGTGCAAAGTATAATGACAGTATAAATCAGCTGGAGAATGATTGTCAATCAAGTAGATGAGTTAATTGTATACAATCCGAATTGTTGATTTTTGTAGAAAATTACAACCTGCAACCAAAAGGGAGGAATACCCGTGAGAGGAATTTTTAATCTGGATAGTCCGCTAATGCGTGCACTTGGCATCGTATGGGATCTTATCGTCCTTAATTTTCTGTTTCTCATTTGCTGCATTCCTGTTATTACCATTGGCCCGGCAATCACTGCCTTGCACTACGTCGCTACAAAAATGGCGGGTGAAAAGGATACTCCCCCAGTGATCAGCAATTTTTTTAAATCGTTTCGTTCCAATTTTCTCCAGTCGGTAATACTGGGTTTCGTGTTTGCATTGGCAGGGGGATTCCTAGGCTATGATGTTTATATTTTATGGCATTCAAGTGATTTCCAAAATAGTGTTTTTAAGATTTTAGTCCCGGTAGCGGCAGTTGCTTATATGATGACCTTCATATATGTTTTCCCATTGCTCGCAAGATTTAACAATACGGTTTTAGGTACCATCCGGAATGCATTTATCATGTCTGTTACCTCTCTGCCAAAAACATTTTCCATGTTGCTGTTAATTGGCGCATGTGTGGCGCTTACGCTGTACACTCAGGCCACATTTCGTTATGGTCTATTTCTGTGGTTTGCGTTGGGTTTCTCTTCGATTGCCTACGCAAATGCCTTTGTTTTAAATAGTATTTTTGTGAAGTGTTCAGAGCAGTATTCTTCTCAGATGAATCAAGAATTGTCTCAGGATACACCGGAGCATTCAACAAGCAAAAAATAATCTTTTAGCAGCATACAAAAGCAGAAGAGCGCTGGAAACAATGTTTCTGTACTCTTCTGCTTTTGTCTGTATTTAGATTTTCAGTGTAAAGGCGGCAACACTGCAAGGAGGCAAAGTAGAAGTAAAGCTATTGTCGCCTACTTTTATGTTGGTCAGCGGTTTCGGTTCAATTTGATGTGGGTTGTCAAACGTGTTATGACCAGCTGCGCCGCTGATTTGGTCTGTAAGTATCTGACCGGTTATGGAAGTAAATTTGCTAAGACCGTTCCAGTGAACTTCCACAGGTGCAAAGGAATGATCGCTAAGGTTTACAATTGTAACCAATACGCTTCCATCGCAGCTTTCACTGGCAGAAACATGCAAATTGGGAACCTTACAATCAGAATTTTCTGCGCCAATCAGTGTTGTTTCTGCGTAAGTTTCCAGCTGGCGTGCTCCTTGATGGCCCTTGAACATATGAAATACATAATATGTGGGCGTACAAAGCATGCTCGACCCATCGGTCAAAATCATAGCCTGTAGCACATTTACCATTTGCGCAATATTGGCCATTACCACAGAATCACAATGATCTCCAAAAATGTTAAGGCTTACTGCAGCCACAAGAGCATCTCGCATAGTATTTTGCTGATACAGGAAATGCGGGTTTGTCCCTTCTTCTACATCAAGCCAAGTGCCCCATTCAGCAATGACAAGGCCCAAATTTTTGTTTGGGCAAGCTTGCCGCATCCGGGCAGTATGATTTTCAATTAACTCTTTCATCCGAAGAGCTTTATGCATGGTAACGTAGTAATCTTCGCGATTAAAATGAGTAGCAGAGCCCTTATGTTCCCATTCACTGCCGGGAATGGTGTAGTAATGTAGACTTAAAGCGTCTACCAGCGGTCCGGTAAGTTCGGCAACCCGTTGCGTCCACTCGTAATTGAAATCACAGGCACCACTTGCAATTTTGTAAATCTTATGGGAAGGATCGTAGTCGCGTAGGAAACTGGCGTACTGGCGACACAGATCGGAATAGTAGTCGGATCGCATATTGCCTCCACCACCCCACATTTCGTTACCAATACCCCAGTACTTTACATTCCAAGGCATATCCTGACCATTTTTGCGCCGCAAGTCAGTTATGGGGGAAATGCCGCCCATATTGCAATATTCAACCCAGTCGCTCATTTCCTGCACAGTACCGGTACCTACGTTGCCGTTGATATATGCTTCGCACCCCAACTGAGTGCATAATTCCAAAAACTCATGGGTACCAAAGGAATTATCCTCCTGCACATCACCCCAGGTGGTGTTGATTAACGTCTTGCGGGAAGCTTTAGGACCGATACCATCCTTCCAATGATACGTGTCTGCAAAACAACCGCCAGGCCACCGAAGCACGGGAATATTCAAAGCTTTGAGCGCAGTAACAACATCGGTACGCATTCCATTCTGGTTAGGGATCTTGGAATCTTCTCCTACATACAGACCACCGTAAATGCAGCGACCCAGATGTTCGGCAAAATGCCCATAAATATTTTTGTTGATGGTGCCAATAGAACGGTTGCCGTTTATAAAAATCAGCATTGGCAAAACCTCCTGAATGTATCATTCAATAAATTGCAGTTGCTTTAGTTTGAAAGCGCATATGAAAAAACGTGTTGATAGGTTCAGCAAGGAAAATGATGTATCTATTCCTAGACTCGGAACAAGCCTTAAGCAATATCATACAGAAAATCTCGCAATGTTTCCACCGAGACATTTTAGTTCTTTTCATGGGTTTCTAAGAGATTACTAGAAGGACAAAGCAGAAAGCCCTTTGTGATTCGTTCTATTTACCAATACGCCAAGAGAATCTGCTAGCAGTGCAGTGATTTTTTCTATAATTCAGACAGCGATGGAAAATCAGTTGGATCCCTACTGTTACTTGACCTGACCGCTGAAAACAGCCAACGGCACAAATCTGACCAGAGTGGAAATACCTCTGGAGTTTCCAATTTCGAAAGTGTGTAAAATAATGAGACAATCCCAGCTCTGAGAATCATCCCTGAACTGGGATTGTCTATACGCCGTTATGTTCGACGGTTACCTTTTTGTTTGAAGCTGTTAGTTATATGCTGGAAATGGTTAACAAACAGCACCTTAATGCCTCATAAAAATACAAACCTATTCCAGTACAAAAACAGTGCAGAAGATTTTCGGGGTTGGAAGGGCCATTGCAGCAAAAGGTTATTCGGTTGCACCCTCACGCGGACCCCAAATACGGTATTTTCCGCTTAAAGCGAGCATCGCAAAAAGATACAAGCAATTATCATAATAGCGCCGCGGACCGGAACGGAGCGGTGTGCGCCAGAATCGGCGAAGCCATTCATCCGCACAAGGATCACGCAGAATCAAAGATCCCTGTGCGATTGTAGCCAAGAGCCCCACAGGGTGTAAAGCACAACCCTCTACAGGAGTACCGTCAATCAGGTAAATGCCGTTTGTGTTACCATGCTCCTTTTCCTCGAAAAAATGCTGAATATGCGTGGCCGTTTTCTGTGCCCAACCATCTTTATCCCCGAACCATTGCGCATCTAAAGCAATATTACCCAAAGTGCGGTATGCGTCACTAAAAAACCAGTCGTGACGATCCGGCTGGTCGCCGCGGTGAGGCCGCCCATCATATTCGGCATATTCGGCGCTTAAGCCGGTGCTGGGATGACAAGCTTTACGTAAATAAAGGCGGCTTGCACTTGCTGCTGCATGCCAGAAAGGTCTGTCGCATTCGTCACTCCACTGAGCAAAAAGCTCATAGAAATGCGGCAAATGGTAGGATGGATCCGTAAATTCACAGTTAGGAACAAATTTTATGAGATGGTTATCAGGATTCCACATTGGAAATCCTGAATCGCTTCTCTCCCCTTTGTGTACGCAAGCGTGCAGAATGCGCCGCGCCCAAGCGGCGTAATTCAATACCCCGTCGCCAGAACCCCACCGGTTGGCAGCAAAAAACAAAGCCATAGCAAAAAATTCTTCTCCGTCTGGAGCGGGACCATCGGAATTTTTGCTGCCGTCAGTATGGCAGGACCAAGCAAAGTAACCGGCGTTTTCGCCTTCGGTAAGGTACATATGGGCCACCACCCATCGCCAGAGGCAATCAAATTCTTTTTGGCGATTCAGTTGTACACAGAACATCATGGCATAAGACATACCTTCAGTCCGAACATCGTGATTCCCTGTGTCTTCTATGTACATCATGTCGGGAGCGGCATAATGGCAAAAACGAACATCCTCCGGTCCATAAAACATCTGTTCAAACGTACTTTCAATCCTGTTGTCAATCTCAGTTTCCGAGTATCCAAGCACTTTCAGTCTGTTCAAGTATTGTCCGCTATAGTATGCGCCTTGCATAATCATTTCAACTCCTTCGGGCCGTGTAAGATACAAAAGTTTTACACGGGATCCTGATTTTGTGACTCACTATAGCAGTTTTTTTGTCTTAAAACAAGCATGAAAACGGCCTCAAAGGGATGATAAAAAAGTATGAAATGGAAATGTGCTTAAAATATAGCAAGAAATGAGAAAAGGAGTTTTACAGCAATGGTTTAGAGTAATTGAACAGCTGTGAAGATAGCAACATTTTCAAAAATGCTATCATTGGTGCGGTTTTCTGCAGATTTTCAGTAGTGGATTGTGATGGAGTAGCTAAAAAGATAGCCCAGCGATAGTATAAGGTTGGGGTGTGTTATGGCGGAGAGATAGGTTGAACGCCCCACATTTTAAATAAGAAAATTGATTAAAAATTGCTGACTTTAAAAGCAAATCATGTATACTGCTGGAAAACCAAAAGAGCAAAATACAAGGACCGGTATAGCAAAAAATGAGAAGCGTCTTACTATATAAATCTTTATGATAAATAAATGGAGAAAAGATAAAAGCGTAAATGTACAAAGGAGGATATCGGTGATGCATGAAGCAATCGCGCCACGTGATCCTATCAAAAAAAAAGAAGCATTGTACATTTTGATTGATGTGCCTATTGGAGGTGGTGGGACAGAAGCTGATGGTGGGAAATTCCCTATTTTCATCAATGACGACCGTTTGGTAACGTTCGCCAAAATAGTTGGAGGCATTCAGGATGAAAAAATTTTAGAAATGCTGCGTAGTGCAAAAGGATTTCGTAAGTTGGTCGACAGCGTTGGGGTAAGTATTGTCGGGGATTTACCAGATAAAGTCGCCCACTTTACCATAAGCTTTTTAGGGGAACACAGAGCAGAATGTAGCAGTTGCCGGATTCCTCTGCTTACGAATGGGCTGGAAAGCATAATAGAAATGTCTTCGTTAGATTGGCGAGATTCTGATACGGTTCCAAACAAATTTTTATTTGAACTGCCAGAAGAAAAGGATATTGCATTTGCTACAGTTAAGTTTTATCTTAACGATGGATATAAAGCACCCCAAATAGATCCAGACCCACCAATTAAATTTGATATGCCCCCATATAAAACAATGATTGCACGCTCTTGCTTGAGTACAGGGAACAATGCACGAATTAAGCGGGTTTTGAGGGATTTACGTGCAGGCAAGGCGGTGACATTGGCTTTTCTGGGAGGATCTATTACACAAGGCGCAGGCGCAGTGCCGGAGCAGGAACAGTGCTATGCCCGCCTGACCTTTGAAGCTATTCGGGAAAAATATTCATCTGCTCCGGATAACGTGAAATACATCAAAGCCGGCGTAGGAGGAACGCCGTCACAGTTGGCATTAAATCGTTATGATCGGGATGTTACACGAAATGGTACTGTGTATCCGGATTTGGTGGTAGTAGAGTTTGCCGTAAATGACTTGGGCGATGAAACCAATGGAAACTGTTATGAAAGTCTGGTTCATCGTATCTGGAATGATCCCGGCGAGCCGGCTGTAATACTGTTATTTTCAGTCTTTGCGAATGATTGGAATCTAAAAGAACGATTGGCACCGGTTGGATGGCGACATGAATTACCAATGGTAGATGTGTTGGAAGCTATTAGTCCTCAATTTATAACAAATGCTGGGGAACCTACAGTTATTACAAGGCGACAATATTTTTATGATACATATCATCCGTCTAACAACGGCCACCGAATCATGAAAGACTGTTTAATGTATTTATTGCAACGTCTGGACAGTCAACAAGATATGAAACCAACAAAACCGGCACCGCCCTACTATAGCTTCTATTTTTCTTCGATGCAGGCATACGACCGCAACAATTTGCCCCCTGACGTTTCTGTAAATCCAGGAAGTTTTACTGACACCGATGAAGATTTGCAGATGGTGGCACTCGATGATAATGTGTATAAAACAGCAGAATTTCCTTATAACTGGAAAAAAGCACACGGAAATAAACCGTTTCAAATGGAACTGGTGTGTAAAGCACTCCAATTGGTTTTTAAGGATTCGGCTTCCCCTGATTTTGGAACGATCCGTGTTACAGTTGATGGACAGCGGGTCACTTACTATAACCCGCAAGAAGTTGGATGGACCCATTGTCATGCAACACTTCTTTTTCAGGAGAAAGCAGCTGATAAACACCATATAGAAATTTGCATGGTTCCAGAGGACGAGGATAAGACTTTTACAATTCTTGGTTTTGGTGTTGTACGCTAACGACAAAAAATAGATAAGAGGTAAATATAAAATGAAACTTCAAAGCAAAAAGGTTGAGCAGTACAGAGAACGGGCACGTGCACTTGTTGCCCAAATGACGCTAAAAGAAAAAGTCAGTCAGATGCTCAGTTGGGCTCCGGCTATTCCACGTTTGGGGATTCCTGCTTACAACTGGTGGAATGAGGGTATTCATGGTGTTGGGCGTGCTGGAACGGCAACCGTATTCCCGCAAGCGATAGGATTGGCCGCATCTTTTGACGAGGACTTACTGGGTCAGGTTGGAAAAGCAGTTGGCTTGGAAGCTCGTGGCAAATACAATATGTATCGCAGCTACCAAGACCGAGATATCTATAAAGGCCTGACAATCTGGGCACCTAACGTTAATATTTTCCGTGATCCGCGATGGGGCAGAGGCCATGAAACCTATGGTGAAGATCCGTATTTGACCTCTCGACTGGGGGTACGTTTTGTAGAAGGCATGCAAGGTGATGATCCGGACTATTTGCAAGCAGCTGCCTGTGCAAAGCATTTTGCAGTCCATTCTGGCCCGGAAGATCAGCGGCATTATTTTGACGCAAAAGTTTCTCAACAGGATTTATGGGAAACGTATTTACCGGCATTTCGTGCACTTGTGAAAGAAGCCGGAGTTGAAGCGGTTATGGGCGCCTATAACCGCACAAATGGTGAGCCGTGTTGCGGCAGCAAAACGCTTCTTGTAGACATTTTGCGCGGTAAGTGGGGTTTCCAAGGGCATGTCACATCCGACTGCTGGGCAATCAAGGATTTCCATGAGGGACACATGGTTACGTCTGGCCCAGTGGATTCTGTAGCATTGGCCGTAAACAACGGTTGCGATCTCAACTGTGGAGATCTATATGCATATCTGGAAGAAGCTGTGACTGAAGGCAAGGTGCGTGAAGAAACGATTGACCAAAGCTTAGTCCGGTTGTTTACAACTCGTATGCGATTGGGTATGTTTGATGCCGCTGAAAAGGTACCTTACAATAAAATCGGTTATGATGTAGTCGATAGCCGGGAAATGCAGGCACTAAATCTTGAAGTAGCGGAGAAGATTTTGGTTCTGCTTAAAAATGAAAATCATACCTTGCCACTGGATAAAAACAAGTTGCAACGGGTTGCAGTAGTGGGTCCTAATGCAGACAATCGGAAGGCATTGGTTGGTAATTATGAAGGAACAGCGTCCCGATACGTGACGGTTTTGGATGGAATTCAGGAGTACTTGGGAGAAGACGTGCAAGTTCGTTACTCTGAGGGGTGCCATCTGTATGCAGACAAGCTCCAAGGACTGGCAAAATCCAATGAACTCATCAGTGAAGTACGTGGCGTATGCGCGGAATGTGATGTGGTCATTTGCTGCTTGGGCTTGGATGCAGGTCTGGAAGGAGAAGAAGGCGATCAGGGAAACCAGTTTGCCAGCGGCGATAAGCAGTCTCTTGCTCTGCCAGGAAACCAGGAGTCGGTGCTGAAAGCCTGCATTGAAAGTGGAAAACCTGTGGTAGTGGTTGTGCTGAGTGGCAGTGCATTGGCATTAGGAACTGCACAGGAAGGCGCGGCAGCTGTGATCCAAGCATGGTACCCCGGTGCCCAAGGAGGACGGGCTGTGGCGCACGCCTTGTTTGGGAAAAGTAATCCTCAAGGCAAATTGCCGGTTACTTTTTATCAGTCAGATGAAGACCTGCCCGCATTCACAGATTACGCGATGAAGGGCCGGACTTACCGCTATATTGAAAAAGAACCGCTGTATCCCTTTGGTTATGGGCTTTCTTACAGTCATTTTGTTTTTCAGGAAGCTGAAGCCGATTCTCCGCAAATTGGACCGAATGGAATGGATGTAAAAGTGACGGTAATCAACGACGGAAAGTATGAAGGCTGTGAAACAGTGGAAGTTTATGTAAAAGCTGAACGTCCCAATACACCAAATGCGCAGCTAAAAGCGCTTAAAAAAGTAGATCTTATGCCTGGGGAGGAAAAGCGCATTACACTTCATTTACCACTGTGTGCCTTCGCCCTTTGCAATGAAGCAGGCGTTTTGGAAGTGCTGCCAGGCAAGTATACTGTTTGGGTAGGAGGAAGCCAGCCTGATGCTCGTAGCATTGCACTGACAGGGCAGCAACCGCTCAAAATTCTGCTGCATCAGACTGAAAAGGTTGTTATCCCCGACTGACTTTTCTATAAACCTTTCTGCTGTTTACTGGAGATGATTTGATGAGTGACACGATTTATGCAGATCACGCAGCTACTACACCGCTGGAGCCTGAAGTGTGGGAAGCGATGTACTATTGGCTTACCAAGGATTTTTCGAATCCGGCGGCTCTCTATCGAAGCGGGGTTGTTGCGCATCAAGCAGTAGAGCGAGCTCGCCAAAGCGTTGCAGAATGCATGAGATGCAGCGCATCACAAATATTCTTTACATCCGGTGGCAGCGAAAGCAATACCTGGGCAATTCTGAGTGGTACCTGCCGGGAAGCCGTTGGAAGCAGAGAAGTGATTACCTCTCCCCTTGAACATCATTCGGTCAGCAGAGCATGTGCAGCCTTGAGAAAAAAAGGAATGGCAGTATATACTTTGCCGATCAACGATGCAGGAAAAGTAGATTTGTCCGCTTTGCTGCAGGCATTGAAGCGGCAGCCCAGATTGGTAACCATACAATACGCCAATAACGAGGTAGGAGTTATTCAAGATATTTCCACCATAGCCAGTCTCTGCCGAGAGAACGGCGTTTTGCTCCATGTAGATGCTGTCCAAGCGATCGGACATATTCCCGTGTCCTTAGATCATATCGATTTCCTCAGTGCATCTGCGCACAAATTTGGTGGTCCAAAAGGAATTGGCTTTTTATATGCGCGAAGCCCTGCTGTGTTGCAACCTTTAATTTTTGGTGGCGAACAGCAAGGTGGATTGCGGCCTGGAACAGAACCGGTAGCCCAGATTGTAGGGTTGGCATGCGGGTTAAAGTTGGCATATAAACGGATGGAGCAGCATGCTGTTTTTAAACGAATATTGGCAGAGGAATTCTGCCAAACGCTGCAAAAATCTTGGTCAGGAGCATATTTCAACAGCACAAAACTAGGTCTACCCGGGCTAGTTAGTGTAGGGCTACCTGGCTACGAGGGGCAGAACCTTACTTACCGGTTGGATGTAGCCGGTGTGTGTGTTTCGCCGGGTGCTGCGTGCGACAATACAAGTATCCGCAGCACCTCCCACGTATTGTTAGCTTTAGGAGGAACTGCGGCTCGCAATGCATTGTGTACACTGCGCTTTAGTTTTGGCACAGCCAATCATCCCGGCGATGGGAGGGAGGCTGCACAGCGATTAGTACAGATTCTTCAATCCACACCTAACCGTCCGCTGTAATTGAATTTTCAGGAGTTTTGATCTGAAAGATTCTTGGGTCTCTGCCAAAAAGGCGGATTTTCCGCGTGTTATCTACTATTCCTGTGAAGTACCATAGCCAAAACCCAACTTGCGGAATTCACTAGGCGTGCAGCCGATTTGAGATTTAAAAATACGATTAAATGTGGCTAGTGAATTGAACCCTGAACGCATAGCTACCTCTGTGATGGGAAGCGAAATATCTGCCAGCAAAGATTTAGCATAGAGCAGCCGCCGCCCCAATAGGTAGTTGTGGCAAGTGGTACCAGTCATCTCTTTAAACAGCCGTGCAAAGTGGTACTTACTAAACCCTGCCTCACCAGCTAGTTTATCTAAAGACAAATTCTCAGTACAATGAACATTGATATAATTACACACAATTGAAAACCGCTCTTGCTGCTCTTTTTGTCTCAGTGAGGATACGTTTTCATGAGGCGTTTTTTGATAAAGCTGGCGACCCATGATAGCAAAGAAGTGCAGCATAAGTGAGGAAAGTTCACAGTCACGGAATGGTGTCAACCCAAAATATTCACTTTCCATCTGTGTTATAACGTTCAAAAGTCGGTCATTGAATTCTGGATGCTCCTGATAGCGTAATAACTTGAAAGGATGTAACGTTGCAAAAAAGAGAGAAAGTTCGTGGAATTGCTCAAACATTACAGTGCTAAAATTCAAAATATACCGTTCGCCTTTGTTGGGAGCAGTTATGCAATGTAATTCTCCCGACCCGATGAATAGCACATCATGCGGCTTTAAATAAAGTATTTCTCCTGCAACAGTCACATTATAGGTATTTTGGATAGGGCAGATAATCTCTCCGGGAACATGCCAATGCAGCGGAAAATCTTCTGCTGAAGTGTTGTGATAGAGACGAATACCGGTAGCAAGTGTAAAATCTACCGTTTCGGTGGTACCGTTCAGTTTTTCAATCATAGCAAGTTCCTCTTCCGAGTGACGATAGACACAATCATAGCTCCTTAACAGGTTTCTAAACTAAGATAAATTCAGTTTTGTTTTACGTACTTAATATCTTGAGGAGTCGTATTTTCTCCATTCCTGATGATTCTAAAACTGTGCGAAAGCAATTTTCAATCAACGCTTACAAGCAGGGAGTAGGTGATTTAACAATACATTGCAAGTGTATCCCTGTCAAGTTAATTCGTTGAATTTTTCTATGTGGGTTCAACCGCACATGATCTACTGCTTGGTCTATCAAACGTCTAAGTCTAATATGTTACCATGTTTTACGCTCTCTTTGTCAACTCTAAATTCTGAGGCGCCGCTTCCCCAGCAAATCGGTACCGAGTCCCATCATGCCACTTGTGCTGTTTTCCTGGTAGTAGGTATCAAAGGCTCCATCGTAGTGTTTGCGATCAGAATTTCATATGGAACAAAGCTGCACTAAACAAAGTGCAGCTTTGTTGTTTTCTTAAGACTCTACAATCATCTGCTCCATTTTCTGCGGTACTAAAATAGGGTTGTGTATCGTGTGATAGTAAGCGTAAAATCTAACCACGCCTTGTTCCAATAAGTGTAATATGAAACAATACCTCCGTGTAGTGTCAGACA
>CALWXC010000043.1 GCA_944385415.1 uncultured Oscillospiraceae bacterium
AAATGATGAGACAATCCCAGCTCTGAGAATCATTTCGGAGCTGGGATTGTCTATGTGCCGTTACGTTTGACGCTTACATTGGTCGGCCACTATATTACAGAGAATAAAATAAATCTCACGGTGAGACACAAATCTTGTCGGATTCAAGTTTCACCGTGAGATTTTTTTAGAGCGGAAAACACCAAATGATTGTGCTATTTTGCAAAAAGCCAAATAGAAGCAAGCAAAACAAAACGCAAAGAACAAAGATGCCAGCTTATTGTAACGGGTAGCAACTCTGCGGAATAGATTTCAGATATGCTCTAGTGTTGGGTGAAAGCACATCGTCTCGAAGTATCTATTAGCTTTGGGTAAGTCATATGGGACTAAAATTTAGTAGTCCCATTGTGCATCCGCTCGTTCAAACAAAGCATCAATTTTATCTCTATACTCTTCTACAAGCTGCTTTACTTCTTCTGGAGCATCGGGTTTTGCCTCCCGGTCAGAGGTCAACTCAATAGCATGATTTCTTCCATTCTCATCTTGTAAGAAAACACCATATTCTGTTTCTTTGAAAATTCCAGGCCAGATAATCAAGGCACAATCACTGTTTTGGCTTGGCTGAATTCCCAGATTCCCGGTATAACTTAAATAATCCGGGATTTTTACATTATATGTATACCCGTCTAGTTCATCGATTACATATGTTCTGTGAGAATAAAGTTCCTTCATACCTTCGACGAAGTCACCATATTTTCCCCAAATTATCGTATACCACACAACATTGTAAAGGCCAAAAAGCAGTATAATAACTCCTAAAATGATTACTACTTTTTTATGCTTTCTTATCATAATTCAATTACCCTCCATCCGCGTTGTTTAATTGACTCATCATGCGTCACGATTACTACTGTTTTTCCAGCAGCATTGAGTGACTCTAAAATAGAAAGTACCTGATTCGCATTTCTTCTATCCAAAGAACCAGTTGGTTCATCGGCCAAGATAATCTCGCACTTCTTAATCATAAGCCGTGCGAGCGCAATGCGTTGTTGCTCTCCACCAGATAAAGTATAAACTTTACTGCCAATTTTATCTAGTAGGCCTACTCGCTTCAGCGCCTCTTCCATAGATACTCCTGATGAATTTGCTTTTCGGATAAGGCTCAAATTTTTACGCACAGTCATATCTTCGATAAGCACAAAGTTTTGAAACAGAAACCCCACGTGCTCGGCGAAATATTTTCGATGATTTTTAGGTTTATTAATATCTATGCCGTTTACAATAACCTGCCCTGAATCAAATGGCTCCAATGCGCCAATTATATTAAGCAAGGTTGTTTTGCCAGCACCACTTTCACCTGATAGGACTACTAATTCCCCACTCTCAATGCATAAAGAAAAATCCTCAAAAATTTTGTGTTCTCCGTAAGATTTGTTCAAATTTTTAATTTCAATCATATACTTCCACCTTTGAAGACTCGAGAGATGCTAACTCTGCTAATTATGTGAATATAGTAACCTGAAAAACAGAAATCTAAAAATACAACCATTATGCTGCCGAAAATATTAAACATAACATTTTGATTCCCTAAGACAAGCATAATGATAGAACTAATTATGGTAGCGACACCGGCTGAAATAGCAGAAAGCAAAAAAACCCTCATATTGGATACAAGTAGGTGCTCTCCTAATATTTTTTTCAAAGTATACTCAACCGCTCTTATTTTGTATTCGTAGTATAGCATACTTTTTGATATAACAGAATTAAGTAACACTATCAATCCCAAAAACACTACGCCGGTAATAACATTTCTCCTTTCGGACTCAATATGAAACAAATAATTTTCATTTGCGTTTGTTGCATAATTAATTTGTCCATTAAGATCAATATTTGCTAAATTATCTTCCGGAATGTTAAAAAGTGTGCTTCCGGCAACGTATTCAAGATTAAAGAAAGCACTGTAACTTGCAGCTCCAAGGTTATTATAAATAATGATGGGATTAACAATGCGAGTGCTCTCAATACTTGTTCCCGTATTCTTTATAGCCATTATGTTTGCGTTATCATATTCTATAAATTCGTAATCAAAAGAATCTCGATAATATGTAGACCACACCCATAATGTATTCTCCTTTACCAGAGAGTCATCTATAAATTCTTTCGGAATAAAAAGATAGACTTTTGATTCAAACTTAATATTTTCAATGGATGGAATTTGTTCACTTAAATAATCTTTGGAAGAACTATCTGTATATATGTATTCAACGCCATCATTTGACGCCTGTAAATCGATCAATGTTAAATGACGTGGATCAGAAAGCAGTTTCTCCAAAATTTGTGTGTCTGAATCAGGGCTATTTTCAGAATTTGTTGACACATTAAGGTAATAATAGTCTTTATGCTGCTCAAAAAAATCTTTTTGGAGAAAATATGTCGCCCCTTGTCTAATAAGTTGAATATTACCGTTTACAACAAAAATCGTCAATATGATTGCTGCGCATTTATAGAAATAGCTAATTTTAAGAATTCCCTTAGCACTTTGTTTGGAGCAGACATCTTTTCTGAAATCAACTCTTAGCAGTTTCAAATTTAATAAGACGTTAATTGCAATAAATATTATAAACGCAGCAAGTGTTATATTGAAGAAAAATGTTGGTTTAGTAAATATGCTGGTTAAGAAAAGCAATAAAAAGAAAATTATAGAGAAAACACAGGAATCTCTTAATATATTTGTTAAGACAAATATTGAAAGAGGTTCCCCAGATACCATCCTTACAATACCCTCTCTTTTGATTAATGCTAAATCATACAAGGAAATGAGCAACAAGAGTGTGAACACTACAAGCCAAAGTCCACAGATCATAAAAATATTTTGATTTGTATTTTCTATCTGTTTAGGGAAATTTCCGGCATACTTATTAATCAATAATTGCTTGAATGCTACATTATCGGTATAGGAGCCGGTTAAAAAAAATCTATTTGGGATAAAATCAGAGGGCATCTCATCAAATTTTTCTATTTCAATATTTATGGTTCCAAGAAATAGGCTTTTATAAGAGCCTGTTTCAATTTTGTAACGTACAAGCTTTTGTATAACATTTTCCGATCCATATATATGAATAGTGACTGAGACTGCGCTATTCATTTCTGTATCAACAACAAAAACATCAACTCCTGTTTCAGCCGCTGCGGATGTGACATCGCGCAAAAGTTCTTTTTGGGTTTGCCCTTCTTGCAAATATAGAGTAGTAGAAGGGAATTCAGATGGAAATGTGTATAGATGCCATACATAAAACTCTCCAATTAGAATAAATGATATAAGAAACAAGAGAATGGCAACAAAAAATTTTGTTTTTTTCATTTTTCCTCCGTACTGCCTAGTATTCTACAAAATATTAAAAACCGCAAAGCGCCCCTAAGGATACTTTGCGGTACAGGGTTTACTTAGTACATGCAGAAGTAGAAGTTTTCATACGACAAATATGTAATCTCGATCTTCGATACGCTACTGGGGCCTTTGCTGGGACCCGAGACGTTGCCGTTGGTGGTTGCAAGATAGGCAAGGTGTATCTTGGTACTATGATTGGCCCACGCATAGTCTTCATGCTATCTGTTGCTATTTACCGCTCTACTTATAACCTAAAAATTATGTTCATTAAACCCAGCAAAAACAAATGAAGTGGATAAAAAATATAGAACAAATATTTTATAGACGGTCCCTTTTTTCGATTATACATCAAAATGATAAGGGCGCTGGCACAACTAAATATTGCATTATAGAAGTTTCCAATTATAATTCCATAAAAAACAAGTCCCCATATACAAACCACCATAATTTCCCGTGTGATACTCGACTTTGAAAAATAGAGACCAAGTATCAGTATGATGCCAGGTATTCCGTAATCAGATCGTGTCCCTATATATGCCAAGCCCAATAAAATCAAAGCAACTGTCAGTACCTTCTGGTAGAATCGCATATCGGTATGGAATCGTAGTTTTTCTACAGCCTGCAATGTTAGTAATCCTAGAGCTAACGTATAAAATACGTTGAGGCTCCCAGAATATAAAACCCACATTCCATTTACTTTAAGCGATATACCAGATACGATAAGTGCCAGGAATAGATATAGACAATTACTTTTATAATTGAAGTTTTGAACTACCAAGTAGCCCAAAGACAAACATATTGGAATAATTATCAGAAATCCATTACAACTTATCAGATTTAGGCTTTCACTATCCGTCAATTTCATAAGATTTACTGTATATAAAGCCAAAGAAAATGGAATTTGAGAAATCGTCGCAAATATCAAAATTCTTTTGATATAGAGATTAAGATTTTTGGATTTATAAAAACCATTTACAAGGCAAAAGGCGAACAGTGGGAATGCAATCCGTCCAAACCCTCTTAAATAGGTGGCATCTCCAATTATGCCCCACCCATCTAGTTTTCCGAACACAAGGCCCACATGATCTAGCAACATAAGCAAAAGAGCAATCAATTTTATTGTAAATGTGGACATACAATCAACCCATTCAAATATAGTAGCGGGGGGCGGATAACTATGTTTCCACAATCCGCCCCCCAACTTGTTCTTGAGACATGCGCATTTAATGATATTGCTTTAGGTCACTAACTACCGTATCATCTTATAGACAAATCCCCTCAAATTGAGTGGATGGGTGCAATATCATGGTCCTACCGCACTGAAATTGATTACATGGTTTTCTTCCGCATCGTTATTCAACAAAATCGGTTGCAGTTCTCCGGTTTCAGCAGAATAAGAAAAAAGACCGGAAGTATCTCCCACACGATTCATTTTCAAATAATAGGTTTTTCCGCCATCAAATGTTTGACAATTCATCAAATTTACAGAAGCGGCATCTGGGAATGGTGGAGCAGCAGGCTCCAATACGGCGTTTTCCCCTCCAAATGTAATTGTATAATACTGCATCTCATTGTTATCCAGTGTGGGATTCTCTGGATCAATCACTTCTGTATACATCTGTATTAACATGGTATTGTCTGTAACCTGTGTTAGCCAATCAACGTTTTGAGTGGATTTCCATTGAGCGGTATACGTATTCTTCGGCTGCTTTGTCAGATCTGCTCCCACCAGTGCAATGTGTACATCAATGGGTTCGCGCATTCCAAGATACTCTGGCCAATACATTTCCTCCTGATTTCGGTAGATGTAGCAAAATTGTCCTGTGCGATAATTATAATTCATTGGGGATGGACCAGTGGAGTATTGCGTCAACGGCTCTGCGTTGACATCAGGCAAATATGTAAAAGTGTTTGTTGTCAGATCGAACAGTGCCGGTGTAATCACATGAGCATCTCCGGCTTTAACAGCCATGACTAATAAAGTATTAGAATCAATTATTGCAATATCATTGTATGAAAAATTTTCGTGTTCCAACCGGATACTTTCACCGCTGTTAAGATCATAGGCCCAAAGGCAGTCGTCAGATGATAAATCCTCCGCGTTCATTCGACTGGAATAATAAACCATCTGATTTTCCAGAGAAACGACGCCACTGGCATATTTTGCATTGAACGGCAAAGCGCAAATTTCATTTAATTCCTCGTCTACCAGATCATAGGTGTAGAAAACAATCTCCCGGCCCAGGGGCATCTCCGGATTACTCCGTCCATAAGTGATGGAGATGTATGGATGAGGTTCTGATATCTCTTGGGATGGTTGTACTGGTTCCGTCGTTCCATCAGCACGGCCGGTCGTGTCATCTTCCTGCAATGTATTCACAGAATCTTCGACTTCTATCGTTTGATTTTCTTGGGACTTAGTACAACCAACCAACGGCATCCCAAGTATAGACATAATCATCAATATGGACATAAGTCTACTTCTCATGTATATCTGCCTCGCTTATAAAATTTATAAATGCTCTTACTTGATTCCTTAGCCCATTGGAATCAACCTCTTACTGCAAAAGATATGATTTAGGCTTGTCCGATTATATTTCTGCTGCTTTGCATATAGCTATTCCATGGTATTAATTATAAATCACATAATATATTTGTCAATAACAAATATATTTACAGATATATATTTTTTAATTATAATTATTATCAAAAAGTAATAACTAATTGCACCATAGAGGACGGTATTATGGCTCGAAATAAGGAAATTTCAAAAAAGAGCGGTACCATTGCCAGCATCAATGATTCCTTGAAAAAAGCCACCACGGAGATGCTGGTCCTGTTCGTACTGCACCAAAAGTCTATGTATACCTACGAGATGATGAGCACGATTGAACAACTTAGCGAGGGGCGATTGTCTTTTAATACGCTGTACCAAGCCATCTATCGTCTGCGAGATCACGGATATATTGAAGAATCCGAAAAAGTTCTGTCCCAGGACAACCGGGTTCGGATTTATTTTGCCATTACACCGGCAGGCGAAGCGTATCTCAAGGATCTGCGGCAAGAGTATCAGAACTTCATCGATACAGTGGCTCTGATTTTTTCTAAGGATGGCAGTTTACAGGGGGATGAGACAACATGAATGAAGTATGGAATGTATATGCTAAAGAACTTCGCAGTTGTTTGCAATGCTCCCGAGCAAAAAAGAACACATTTTTACGGGAAACCAGGCGGCTGGCCGAGGATTATTTGTCCGGTGTTTCAGAGCCGAACATTGAGAACCTGATTGAATTTTTAGGAACACCAGAGGAACTTGCCCGTTCCTATCAGGATACTCTCGGAGAGCAAAGCGCAAGGAAGTACCGAAAACGAACTGGCCGGAAGCTGGCAGTGCTTTGCGCCGTCAGTATGGTTGTACTGATTGGCGCAATCATCTCGATTGCTTATTATATGCGCCTTTCCAACCGCTGGCATGACGTTACAATTACGCAAGAGGAAACTGTTATTATTTATGAAGAGAGCGAAACAACGTAAATCTGAAATGTAAAGCATACTGCTTCGCATAGCTTGCAGTGTAGTATATTGGAACTAAGGATTCCATTAGCCATACATAGTAATGTTTCAATATTTTTTCTGCTGAGATATGCTTAGCAAATATTTGTGGCACGGCTAGAGTTACTGCTAGCCGTGCCATGAGGTATCTGGGAACGAAGCGCGTAGGAGAATATACATGATCGATTGTCCCTTTTGTCCCAGCGGCGGTTAAACCGCCACCCAATCCAATACCACCACCTGTCGAAAAGGCGCAGGCAACCAGCTGGTTGCTTGCGCCTCATTTTTTTCTCGACAGGTTATCCGAGGGTTCCCCAGCAAACGCCGGGGAATCTTGGGATAGTCCGTCGAGATATAGGCGAGATTCTTACGCCAACAATTACCATGTTAGCAACCACGCAGAAAAAATAGAAAAATTTTTGCATTTTGGTGGAAAAAGATATTCTTGCCGCGCTCCTCCCGATTTTCGTTGACCATCCGCGAATCAATGAAAATCAAAGGAGGACCTACCATGTTTGACCGCAACAGCGATTACGCTTTGAACAAAAAGGACCCGGAGGCCATCGTATGCAAGAGCGCCACCGGAGTACATATTCGTTTGACCCGCAATGACTTTTCCAGTGAAGCAGAATTTGAGAAATGGAAACAGTGGTCTGACGAGGACTATCACGCCGCCGAAAAAGCGGAGCATCGCCATGACAACCGCACGCTCTCTCTGGAGGGCCTGGCTGAACTCTCCTTCGCCGTACTCTCTGCCGAGACAGAGATCATGGATCAGTATGATCGGCAGGAGAGAGCCCGTCTGTGCCGGCTGCTGGCCGAGGGATTGGAGGCCTGCTTGACTATATCTCAGCGCCGCCGTCTATGGCTCTATTGTGTGGAGGGGCTGACGGTAAAAGAAATTGCGGCACAAGAGAAGGTCAAACATCAGAATGTATCCAAGCGTATTTTGGCCGCAAAAAAAATTCTCAGAAAATTTTTAGAAAGGTGGGTGCAGAACTGGGACTAAACCGGCGATAGGTGAAGGAGGGTTTTTCACTCCTTCTATGTTACTGACAACTGAATAGGGCAAGCCAGATACTTGCCGTACTCTGTTGAGCCATACGCTGGGTGCGCCGGGATCTTCCATCGGGAAAGGAGGTGACAACTCCGATGGAAGGGAGCGATCCACACCGCCAGCGCAAAGCGGTCGGGCAAAACCGCAGGCCATGACACAGGTACGGGATCATGCTACTTGCGTCGGCTATGCGTCACAGCGTAGGACGCCCCGCCCACGGGAATGGGGGGAGGTTTATCAGCCTATGGAGCGGCTGCCAACCGCCGCTGGCCTGTCTATGATATATTATATGCACTGTTAGCGTACCGTTATAACCCGAA